>JAPPGE010000036.1 GCA_028821455.1 bacterium
TGCGTCCAAGGCCGAAAAGGAGGCCATCACTCCAGGTGGTGACGGATGCGGGCTAAAACCCTTTTGCAGAACATTCCGTACACGACCCTCGCGCAGTCATGAGCACTTCGTGGCGTCGCGAGCCCGCTGGCAGGCACCGAACATCCGGCAGGTAGTGAATCTTGGCGGCAACCCTGGGAGGCAGATGGCGGGTCATGCCATCCGATCTGAAATGGCATGAACTGCCGATTCACATTTCATGCTTGGAAGCGGATCATACCCACACGCGACGTCGTGCTTACAGAACACCAGGCAGAACTGATCGCCAGGCTCGTGACGTCCGGCCGTTATCAGAACGCCAGTGAAGTGATAAGCGAGGACCGGAGGATGGTCGAACGGCAGGAATCCCAAAACGAGATCCGCCCCAAGGCCATGCGCGAAGCGGCAGAGGCCGGCATCACCGATATTGCAGCGGGGCGATTCCGCACGTTTGAGGGAGCCGAAGCGTTGGAAGTACACCTGTGCTTCCTGTCCCAAGAGTCGCTTTCCGCCCTTCCACCGGACGCCGACGCCGGGCAGTGACCGGCAGCCACGGCTGGCGCATTCGACTGACCACGTCGGCTGAAAGCGACTTTTGGAACATTCTTCATTTGACAGCCGAACTGTTCGGACCGCACAGGCACAAATCTGCAGTCGGACCTTGAAGCGCGCTGTCCCGACCATCACCAGAGGACCATATGTGTCAGGATCGCCCAACTCGACAGCATTGAACCGGGCCTCATGACACTTCACGTGGCGAGCGGCGGCGGCAAGGACCGGAATTTCATTCTGCATCGAGTCAACGATTCGACGGATGCCTCCACGATCAATGTGCTTCGCCTTTTGCACGCTTCCATAGATCTCGATCACATGCCGGATCCGCCACAGATGACGGTTGGAAACTGCGATTGAACATCATACGGACAACATGGCGCTATGATGGGTCTGGCGATATCAAGCCACTATCTTCCTTCCGGATAGATTCGATGTGACGATGCCAGTCCGACGAAGCAGCAGACGTCGAGGACGACAAGAGTATGGGGGAGATTGGCATGACCGCCAAGATGAGCAACCGAGAATACACTACCCGCCATTGCATCCCCGATTCGGAGGCGCCGTTCAGCAAGGAAGAATACGCCGAGCGACTAGAGCGCATTCGGTCGGTGATGGAGGCCAAAAGCATCGACCTGCTCTTCGTTTCGGCACCTGAGGGACTCTACTACGTGAGTGGGTTTCTCAGCGACTGGTATCAAGCTCAAAGTCCGATGATCTGGCCACCAACCAGCGGCATCGCTATCCATCGCGAGAGCGGCAGGACGATGCATTTCGAGACCGAGGCGGAGGAGATGCTTGTCCAGTTCACTTCAGTCTCGCAGGACCTCCGCATTCTGCGGGACAGCGAGTCCAGCTTGATCGAGTTTATCGCCGCCGAACTGGCCAGCGCCGGCTGGCTTTCGGGCACGGTGGGCCTCGAAATGTTCAGCTATAGACCAAACCGGGGTCACTCGGAGCTCTTCGAGGCGGCAGTCACGACGGCGGGTGCGGCTGTCGTTGATGCTACCGATATCCTGCGCAACGTGCGACGGATCAAGTCGCCCCGAGAGCTCGAATACATGCGTGAGGCCGGGCGCTTCGCCGATATCGGCATGGCGGCGGCGCGCGATGCGCTCAAGGTGGGCGCCACGGAACTCGAGATTCATGCGGAAATGACCTACGCCATGATCATGGCGGGCGGCGAGCCTGCCGCGATCCAGCTTCCGGTGACCTCGGGCAAAAGAACCGCAGCACCCCACGCGGCGGCTTCCCACAAGAAAATCCAGCCGGGGGAGAACGTGCTGGTGGATATCTGCGGTGTCAGCCGGTGCTATCACACCAACCTTGCGCGCACCTTCTCTATGGGCGAGCCGCATCCCGCGGTCGCTGCCCAGATCGAGAAATCATCGGGACTCTTCACGGATCTCCCTCAGATCCTCAAACCGGGCATGCGGGTAGCGGAACTGACCGGCTTTGCCCGGGATTACTACAAAGAACACGGGCTGTGGCAAGACCGCGGGTGGGTCGGCGGTTACGAACTCGGTATCGCGATTCCGCCGGACTGGGACGGACCGTTCACCTATGACGCGGACATCGACCCAGGTGATGCGACGCTCGATCCGGGGATGGTGATCAATCTGGAAAGCGACGTGTACCTGCCCAAGGGCGCCGGTTCCTCGCTGGTAATCAACACCATGGAGTTCTCAGATACGTCCGTGGCGAGGTTGACTCAGTTTCCGGACGGACTGCAGGTGATCGAGTAATCGGGCCGCAGATAACGTTCGTGTTGTGGGCTAGTGTCGTGTCCCGGAAACAACTGAGCAAAGTCTTTCGAATTTGGCAAGGATCGAGTCGGCTGTTGCGACCCACGCGAAGGGGCTTGTCCGGGCATTGTAGTGCTCGACGAAGGCGTTGATCTTGTGGACCAGTTCCTTGACGTTGGAGAACGATCCGCGGCGGATGGCCTGCTGGGTGATGAGCCCGAACCAGCGCTGCACCTGGTTGATCCAGGAGGCGTAGGACGGGGTGTCGTGCACGTGATAGCGCTCTCGCCTAGCCAGCCAGGCCCTGACCTTGGGGTGCTTGTGGGTGGCGTCGTTGTCGACCACGAGATGGACGTCGAGATGGGCCGGCGCACTGGCGTCGATATGCCGCAGGAAGGCGAGGAACTCCTGGTGCCGGTGGCGCCGCTTGCACCGGGTGAGCACTTCTCCGGTGGCGATGTCGAGGGCGGCGAACAGGGTGGTGGTGCCGTGGCGGACGTCGTCGTGGGTCACGCCCTCGACGTAGCCGAGCCCCATGGGCAGCATCGGCTGGGTGCGCTGGAGCGCCTGGATCCGGGTCTTCTCGTCGACGCACAGGACCACGGCGTGATCGGGCGGGTTGAGGTAGAGCCCGACGATGTCGCGCACCTTCTCGATGAAGAAGGGATCGTTGGAGAGTTTGAAGTGGCGCTGGCAATGCGGCTGGACGCCGGACAGGTCGAACCAGCGTTGCACGGTGCTCTTGGAGACCCCGGTGTGTTCGGCCATGGAGCGCACGCTCCACTGCGTGGCGTTGGGCGGCTCGACCCGCGAGGCAGTGTTGATCACCTCGGCGATGCGCTCGTCCTCGTGGGTTCGGGGTCGCCCGGGGCAGAACTCGTCGTGCGGACCCTCGATCCCGTGTAGGCGGTGTCCGGCGGTATAGCCGATCCGTCTCTCAATCCCGCTTGCTTGCGGACGTCACGTTCCGGGAGGCGGTGCCCTGCTGTCTAACGACACTCGTCGCCAGGGGAATCGCTTTTGAAGAGTTGGTGACGTTTTGGTTTTGAGGATTCAGA
>JAPPGE010000058.1 GCA_028821455.1 bacterium
GCGCCCGTCCGGATCTGTGCGGGGGGACCGGGGTAACCCGGTTCCCTACCGCGATTAAACAGCTACACGGAACTGTTCCCCGGCGTTTTCCTTGCGGGAGAAAAAGCGTTTGTTTTCAGCACCGAAAGGTGCGTAAGGGTTCGATGGAGGCTAGGACCGGAATCGAACCGGTGTAAACGGATTTGCAGTCCGGTGCATCACCACTCTGCCACCTAGCCCCGGCCGCCTTGCGGGGTACCCTTCCACACAACGCGGTCCATCCACTATACTGGCCCCCTGATCGCTTGCGAAGTGCCGTCTCGCCCGAGTGGGGTCAGGCCTTCGGAAATGAAGGCGTGCAATGATCGAATTTGCCGATGTTCGCCAGGCCATGGTGGAAAACCAGATCCGCTCGGTAAAGGTGGACAACGAAGATCTCCTCGAGGCGTTGCGCGAGGTGCCGCGAGAGCTTTTCCTGCCGGAACAACTGCGTGGGATCGCCTATGTCGACGAGGACATCCGCATCGATGGCGACCGCTACCTGACCGAGCCGATGGTACTGGCCCGCCTGCTGCAGGCCGGTGACATCGGTCCCGATGATGCCGTTCTTGTCATCGGCTGCACCACCGGATACAGCGTTGCCGTGACGGCACGCCTGGCTGCAGCCGTGGTGGGCCTTGACAGCGATGCGGACATGATTACCCGGGCCGAGGCCACGCTCGCCCGCCTCGAAATCTACAATGGTGTCGTCGTCTGTGGCGACATGCGGCGGGGTTGGCCGGAACAGTCTCCCTACGACGTCATCGTCATTGAGGGACGTTGCGACGAGGTGCCGCGCACCATCACCGAACAGCTTTCCCCGGGCGGCCGACTCGTCGCCGTGTGCAGTGAAGCGGCCGTCGGACGCGCCGTCGTGATCCGCCGTGACGCCGCCGGCAACCTGAGCCGGCGGTCCCTTTTCGATGCCTTCCTTCCACCACTGGAATGTTTCAGACGTGAACCTGAATTCCGGTTGTAGACCACTTGTCGTTGCCGCCGCGCTGGCGTTGTCCTGGCCGGCATCCTCCCAGACACTCGTGGAGGCGTTGGCCATCGCCTATGAGAGCAGCCCGGCACTCGAAGCGGCACGGGCTCGCCTGAAGGCCGCCGATGAACAGGCAGCCCAGACCGATGCCAGAACGCGCCCGACCCTCTCTCTCGAGGGAGACCTGGGCCTGAGGGAACACGAGACCCAGGGAAGCACCAAACCGGCTTCATGGTCCATTGGCGTCGACCAGATCCTCTATCATGGAGCTATCTCCGCCGGCATCGGCCGGTCGGTGCACGTTGTTGGCAGTGCGAGAGCCGGTCTGGCCGAAGTCGAGCAACATGTGCTGCTGGGCGTCGCGCGGAGCTACACGGATGTTGTCCTGGCGCATGTGATTCTCGACCGTGCGATCAGCAACGAACAAAGGCTGGCAAGCCACCTCGAGGCAACGGAGGATCGTTTCCGCCTGGGCCTCTCCACCCTGACCGATGTCGCCCAGGCACGTGCCCGGCTGGCCGGGGCCCGCGCAGACAGGGAGCGGGCACAGGGTCAGGTGATATCAGCATCCGCCCGGTTCCGGCAGGTTGTCGGTGTCAGTCCCGACAGTCCTCAACAACCAGCTGTGCCGGACGGTCTGCCGGCGAGCCTTGAGGAGGCGACAGCACGTGCCGTGGCGGAACATCCTGCTGTCGTGCGGGCCATCGAGGATGAGAGGACGGCGTGGAAGACCGCTGATGTCATGGCTTCCGAACTCAAGCCGTCCCTGAACCTGAGGGCGGAATTCAGGCGGGCGAGGGACGGCAGCTTCGGACATGTCTGGCGGGATGATTTCCGCGTTCTGACCCGCTTTGTCGTTCCCATCTACCAGGGAGGCCTGGCCTCTTCCCGGACCCGGGAGGCACGTCAGAACGCAGCCGCCCTCAAGCACGAGGTTCACAACGTCCGCAGGGAGGTGGAAGCCAGTGTCGTGAGTGCCTGGCAGTCCCTCAAGGTGGCCCGCGCCGAAATCGGGGCCCTTGAAGAGGAAGTGGCGGCCAATGCGACCGCACTGGAGGGCGTTACCAACGAACTGCGGGCCGGATTGCGCACGGTGCTGGCCGTTCTCGATGCAGAACAGGCGCTCTTCATCAGCGAGGTCGGTCTGGCCCGTGCCCGCAGCCAGGAAGTGACGGCGGCCTACGAGTTGCTGGCGGCGACCGGTCGGCTGAACGTACGCAGCCTGGGGTTGCCGGTCGCGATCTACGACGAGCACGCCTATCATGCGAAGGCGCGATCCACGCTGTGGGGTTACGGCGACAACACGATCGATGCCGACGACTGGTTCGAGTGAAACGGGTGACGGGGGCCTCATGACAAGTCAGGACAAACCGATGAGCGAAGCCCTCGAAGCCGTTCGGGGCATGATGGAAGCTGACAGGGCGGACCCTGTCGAGGAGGCGCCGCAGGCCGGTCTGGTGGAAGACTCGGCGGCTTCCGCTGATACCATGGATGCGCCGGCGGACACCGCAATGTCCGGTGACGACCCGCAGGGACGCGCCGAGGTGCTGGAAGAGATGATTGTGGAGCAGATCACACCGATGGTCCGGGACTGGCTCGACAAGCATCTGCCGGATATCGTCGCACGCGCCGTCGAACGGGAGGTCCGTGACCTGATGGGCCGCCGCGGCGGCTGACCGGCCACGGCCGGCCGGCAGCGGCCTGGTGTCCGCCGCCGTGATGAAGCAGTTGCG
The DNA here is from genome assembly GCA_028821455.1 of bacterium. Lineage (GTDB taxonomy): Bacteria > Pseudomonadota > Alphaproteobacteria > SP197 > SP197 > SP197. Next base: position 2,737 of record JAPPGE010000058.1, read on the forward strand.
CGGTGCATGGAACCGCAACCAGGTGCACCCCGCCTGTGACCTTCACTGTTGGAACGCGGGTCCGATCGAGACACCGTGTGATGTTGACGCAGGATTGGTGGAGACGTTTGGCGTAGCGGTGTCCATGGACCTGCGTCGTGATCTGGATCAGCGCGGAAGTCGGTTCTCCGCAAGATTTCCGGAACTGAACCGGGGAGACGCACTGTGACGAGCAGGGCGCCGGGCCGTCGCGAGGAGCCTTCTGTGCCTGCCTGGTTCCGGTTTGACACCACAGTGGTGGCGAACGAGTGTTTGGCGGCAACCTGTCACTGAGGTCATGATGTCGGCCAGAGCTGTGCGCGTGAGCGGTGTCGTGGCTCTTGCAACGGTCCTGATCGTACCTGGGTCTGCCTTTCTGGTTGGATCAGTGACCCCGTCCGGTCCTGCCAACATCGAGAGAGCCCTGGGCCAGATCGCCCTGCTGACCATCGTCATGTACTACGCTTTCGTGGGCTGCTCGGCCTTTGTCCTGTGGGCGACGAAGCAGGTCTTCAATGCTTCCGGCTACAGGTCCGCCGCCGTGTTGGTTGCGTGGCTCTTCGGTGTGCTCGTGTTCCTGCCTCCTCTCGCGTTTCCGCTGTGGGCGTGGTTCTCGATTCTCGCGATCAAATTCGGCAGACGGGTTGGTTCGCCCCTGTGGCAAGCCATCGGCATCATCTATCTGATTGCCGTGGTGCTGCTTGCCGCCGCGATAGCGATCGATTTCGCAGGTGTTCACATACCCGATCTTGACGCGTTCATGGTGTTCTCGGGGTTGATGCTGCTCGTGGCCTGGTTGTTCCACGGCGTGTGCCTGATCATCAGCGCCCGCAGGCTGGCAGGGTAAGCGTATCGCCAGCCGTCCGAAGGCAGGATCCGGACACCGAATCCCCCGGGGTCCCTGCCACGGATGTCACGGGACCGCCGGCCCGGTTTGAAGGTGTCGACGCGATGTTGCGTGAGACGGCCTGCCGCCATAAGTTTCTCTCTCTTCCATGTGGCACCGAGGACACGGAAACACCCTGTTTGCGTGTTCCAGGCGTAGAATCGTGAGAGAGAAAACGACGTTGTTTCAGGATATTGGACGTTCGTTCAGCACTGCAGGTGCGGACCGGGTGTGATGGAACGCGACATGATGCACAAGAACTGGGATGCGACATCGGCGGAAGGCCGTCTCTACGAGGAGTGGGAGAAGGGCGGTTCCTTCGCCATCGGCAGACGGGACAATGCCCGGCCCTACACCATTGTCATCCCGCCCCCCAACGTGACGGGAAGCCTGCACATGGGCCATGCCCTCAACAACACCCTGCAGGACATTCTCATCCGCCACGAGCGCATGAGGGGCCGCGATGCGTTGTGGCAGCCGGGCACGGATCACGCCGGCATTGCGACTCAGATGGTCGTCGAGCGCCAGCTCGGCGAAGAAGGGATCGCGCGGCGCGACATCGGCCGGGAGGCGTTCGTCGACAGGGTCTGGGCGTGGAAGGAAGAATCGGGCGGACTCATCAACCGGCAGCTTCGCCGTCTGGGCGCCTCTGCCGACTGGTCGCGTGAACGCTTCACCATGGATGAAGGACTGTCGAAGGCTGTCATCACGGTCTTCGTGACCCTCCATGAGGAGGGCCTCATCTACCGCGACAAGCGGCTCGTCAACTGGGATCCCGGACTGGAAACGGCGATTTCGGATCTCGAGGTCCAGGCGAGGGAGACACGCGGTCACCTCTGGTACTTCCGGTATCCCGTCGAGGGAATCGACGGCCTTCACGTCACCATCGCCACCACCCGTCCCGAGACCATGCTGGGCGATACCGGCATCGCCGTTCATCCCGATGATCCCCGTTACGCGGCGCTGGTGGGGCGCCACGCCGTCCTTCCCCTGGTGGGGCGGAGAATTCCGATCGTCGCCGATACCTGGGCCGACCCCGAACAGGGAAGCGGCGCCGTCAAGATCACGCCGGCACACGATTTCAACGACTTCGAGGTGGGCCGCCGCCATGATCTCGAGATGATCAACATCCTCGATCAACGGGCCCGGCTGAATGACAACGTGCCGGCGACCTACCGCGGCCTCGACCGCTTCGAGGCGCGCAGGAAGGTTGTCGCCGACATGGAGGCCGCCGGTCTCGTCGAACGGATCGATGAGCACGTGCATACTGTTCCCTATGGCGACCGCAGCGGCGTGCCGGTCGAGCCGTACCTCACCGAACAGTGGTACGCGGATGCGCGCACCCTGGCCGGTCCGGCCATCAGGGCGGTGGAGGAGGGAAGGACCCGCTTCTTCCCGGAGAAGTGGACCAAGACCTACTACCAGTGGATGCACAACATCCAGCCGTGGTGCATTTCCCGGCAGCTCTGGTGGGGCCATCGCATTCCCGCGTGGTACGGACCGGACGGTGAGGTGTTCGTGGCGGAAACCGCCGAAGAGGCCTGTGACAAGGCGCTCCGGCACTATGGCGAGGACGTGGATCTCGTGCGCGACAGCGACGTACTGGACACCTGGTTTTCGTCGGCCCTGTGGCCCTTCTCGACGCTCGGCTGGCCCGAGGAGACGCCGGAACTGCAGCGCTACTATCCCACCGACGTTCTCGTGACAGGCTTTGACATCATATTCTTCTGGGTTGCCCGGATGATGATGATGGGTCTTCACTTCATGGGCGACGTTCCCTTCCACACCGTCTACATCCATGCCCTGGTGCGCGACGCCGCCGGCGCCAAGATGTCGAAATCGAAGGGCAACATCATTGATCCCCTTGAACTGATGGAGACCTACGGCGCCGATTCCCTGCGCTTCACGCTGGCCGCCATGGCGGCGCCCGGTCGTGACATCCGCCTCTCGGAGAAACGGGTCGAGGGATACCGCAACTTCGCCACCAAGCTGTGGAACGCGGCCCGCTTCTGCCAGATGAACGAATGCCGCGCCGATGCGGGCTTCGATCCGCAGACAGCGAGGGAAACGGTGAACCGCTGGATGATCGGTGAGGTGGCGGTCCTGCGCATGCGCGTCGACGAGGCTCTCGAGGCCTACCGATTCAATGATGCCGCCCAGGCCGTCTATCAGGGGATCTGGAATGTCTTTTGTGACTGGTATCTCGAATTCACCAAGCCGGTCTTCGAGAAGGGCGACGCAGGCGCGGCGACCGAAACCCGGCAGACTGCCGGCTGGGTGCTCGACCAGTTGTTGACGATCCTTCACCCCTTCATGCCCTTCGTGACGGAGGCCCTGTGGCGCGAGATTGACGGCGACCGCGAGACACCGCTCATCGAGGCGTCCTGGCCGACGGCCGATTCCGGGCTGATCGATGCGAATGCGGCGCGCGAGCTGGACCAGGTGGTGCGCCTCGTCACGTTGATCAGGACGGTGAGGGCAGAGCTGAATGTTCCACCGGCACGCCGGATCGTTGCCGTGGTGCGTGATGCCGACGACGCGCTCGTCCGCGTGATCGAACACCACATGGTCGTCATCAAGCGCCTGGCGCGCCTTGATGAGCTGTCCGTCGGCGACACCACTCCAGCGGGCTCGGTGGAGGCGGTGTTCGATGACGCAACCGTGGCGTTGCCCCTCGAGGGTGTCATCGACATCAAGGCCGAGATGGCCAGATTGAAAAAGGAAATCGACAGGACGGGGACGTCGATCGCCGCCATGGAACGCAAGCTTGGCAACGAGCAGTTCCTGTCCAGGGCCCCGGAAGAGGTCGTGGAGGAACAGCGTGAACGCCTCGAGGCAGCGCTCCACGCTCGCCATCGCCTTGAAGAGGCCCTGGCGCGTCTCGCCGTCCCGCAGGGAGGGAATGCACCGTGACATCGAAGGTTCTCTACATCATCCACCATCCGGCCTGGACCGATTGCCGGGTCGCCGACACGCTGAGAACAAGGGGCTACATTGTCGATCATGTGTGCCCGGCCTTCGGTGATGATCTTCCCGCACTCGATGACTACGCGGTGGTGATGGTGGGGGGCAGCGAGGAGGGCCACGTCGCCGAGCCCGACGATCCACCCTGGGTGGCCCGGGAAATCGCCTTTGTCCGCGATGTCGTGGCAAGGAGCATCCCCTTCCTCGGCATCTGCATGGGGTGCCAGATCCTCGCCGGCGCCTGTGGCGGGGAGGTGGGCGGAAGGTCCGACGGCCTGTGCGAACTAGGCTTCTTTCACGTGGAACCCACCGCGGAGGGGGCCAGCCTCTTTCGCGATTCGCGGTGCTTCTACCAGGCCCACTACGAGGGCGTCATGACATTGCCGCCAGACGCTGTCCTTCTGGCCACAGGCGAGAACTTCCCCGTCCAGGCCTTCCGTGTGGGCGAGAAGGCCTACGGCGTGCAGTTCCACCCCGACGCGCGCCTTGAGAGAATGACTCCCGAAGAGATCGCGAAGGATTCTCTCATCGGTACGAACGGCGCCCAGGGCGTCGACGAACAGGTCCGCCTGGCGCATCTTCACGAAGCGGCCATCCAGAGATGGACCGAGGAGTTTGTAGATCGCTGGGTCGGTCCGGCGACCATTCACCGACCCGACGTTCAAACCCGGCCGGAGAGTGTCCAGGCGACGTCCGCCTGACGGTGTGGCCTGGGCCAGTGCGGATCATTCCGACCTCAGTGCAGCGGCATACATCCTGACCTCGGGGCATCTGCGCGGGGAGATTGCCGGGTTGTCAGGCCTGTGAACCGGGACATCGATCCAAGGAGGACAGCGTGACGCTGTCACTTCGTCGATGTAAGTCCCGAGACAACGTGATTTTTCTGGAACAGCAAGAATCACCGCATAACGTGCGGAGATAAAGGTGCCTATTCTGCGCAATCGCTCGATCCGGATGATGCGGCCGTCAGGACCGCGTCACAAGGAAGGGGAGGATGAGGCAGACGGCGAGGAATCGCAGCAGTTGATGGCCGGCGACGAACGCGGGGTCGAGACCAAGGGAAAGCGACAGGACCGTCATCATCTCCACACCTCCAGGAGCGAAGGCGAGCAGCACCTGCAGGAAGGGAAATGACGTGATGCGGGCAACCACCCAGGCCAGCGTTCCCGTGATGGCCACAGCCAGCACCACGCTTCCCAGCCCCGCCCTGACGCTTTCGAGCAGGTAGCGTGGCGACGTGTCGCGAAAGCGCGAACCGATTGCCGCGCCACTGACAACCAGTGCCGGCAGCATGACTTCGAGCGGCAGGGATCCCCTGTCGAACCAGCCGGTCAGTGACAGACCGGCCGACAGGCACATCGGCGCGAAGAATGCCGGTGCCGGAAGCCGCAGTCTTCGCGCGAGCGGAAGGGTCGCAAATCCGGCGGCGACAAGACCAAGGGCCACCGGCCACGAAAGGGGCGGACCACCTCCTGATGTCTGGAGCGGTCCGGTTCCGTAGATGACCGCGAAGAGACCCGGCACCATCAGCAGCATGGTACAAAGACGCAGGATCTGCATGATGGCGACACGCCGGCTGTCGGCGCCGGTCTCGATGGCATGGAGGATGACGAAACCCATGGCGCCGGGCATGGCGCACATTCTCGCGGTCTTGCGGTCGATGCCGTGCAGGCGATGGAGCCAGGCCGGTATGACGGCGAGCATGATGGCGATGCCGATGACGAGGCCGGCGACAGATACCGGCCACTCCGGCAGGGACTCGAGAGTGCGCCGGTCCACCGTGGTGCCGATCATAGTGCCGAGAATGACGAATGCGCCGTCGCGAAGCGACGCTGGCATGGCCACGGGAACGCGAAGCACGGCGGCCGCAGCGACGGCGATCATGGGCCCGGCCAGCCAGCCCGCCGGAATGCCGGCGGTACCGGCGAGAACGCCTCCAGCCGCGGCGATCGCCAGCGTCAGGGCGCACTCGCGCAGCCAGGTCGCGGTCACGCCGGGGCACCTTGTTTGCCGCTGACGACGAGAGCGACACCTGCGACGGCAAGCGCCATGCCGGCAAGCGCCACCGCTCCCATGGTTTCACCCAGCACCAGCCACGCGATGAGGGCGGTGACCGGTGGCACGAGGAAGAAGAGGCTTGTGATGCGCGTTGCCTCGTGACGCCTGATCATGAGAGTGAGGAGCATGACCGAAACAAGGGACAGCAGGACCGCGACCCACACCAGTGCGGCGACAAACTGCGGGCTCCATGTCACGTTCCAGCCCTCCAGGGATGCCAGTGGCAGGAAGATGACGGTTGCGGTGACGAACTGGACAAGGAGACCCGGAAAGACATCCAGGGCCGGACAGAACCGTTTCTGGTAGAGAGTGCCCGCCGTGATGCCCAGCAGCGATCCCAGGCAGAAGATCATGCCGGCGACACTTCCCAGTCCCAGGGCGAGCTTGTGATCCACGACCAGCAACACGCCGGTGACTCCGAGACCAAGGCCGAGCCACTGACGGCGTTGAAGGCTCTCGCCCAGCACGGGTCCGGCAAGCAGTGCGGTGAGGACGGGCTGCAGGGAGAGTATGAGAGCGGCGGTGCCTGCCCCGACACCGGTCGACATCGCCATCCAGGCGCCACCGAAGTAAATGACCTGCATCATGAGGCCCAGGATCACCAGATGGGCCAATGCCCTCGGCGAGGCCGGCCAGGTTGGCCGCAGCACGGGGAGAAGGCAGAGCATGAGAACCGAGACCAGGGAGAATCTCAGGAACAGGAAAGTGGCAGGCCCCGCTTCCTCAAGCCCCGCCCTGGCGGCAATGAACCCGGTACTCCACAGGAAAACGAAGAGCATCGGTCCGACAACGGAAAGATCGATGCGCTGTCTCAAGGGTCAGTGTCATCGACCGCGAAAAGGGGAATCATCGAAGAGGGAGCTGGCTTGGGGTTACATCCGCCGTCGCATAGCATATCGGACACCCGCCGGCGACTCCGCCCCCTTGTTCCGAACCAAGGAGACGATACGGTTCGCCCGGACGATGACGTGGAGAACCCGGTCAATGGCTCAAGAACGACGTTTTGCAGGGGGATGTCTTTGTGGCGGTGTTCGCTTCACGGTCACCGGAGACATGCGGGAGGTCGTTGCCTGTCACTGCGGCCAGTGTCAGAGATTTCACGGCAATTTCGCCGCATACAGCGCGTGCCCCCGGGAGCGGCTTGCCATCAGTGGCACACAACTGCTGGCCTGGTATGAGTCGTCACCCGGGGCAAAGCGGGGATTCTGCAGGAAGTGCGGATCGAGCCTCTTCTGGAAGCCATCCGCGGCCGATTACGTTGCCGTGGCTGCCGGAGCACTGGATGATCCCCAGGATCTGAAGCTGGAACGTCACATTTTCACCGCCGACCGCCCCTCATGGTACGCCATCACCGATGATCTTGAGGCATTCCGGGGATCCATGAGCGAGGAGTGATGATGCTTGCCAGCCTTCCCATGTACGATCTCGAACCGCTGCAGGATGCCACCGATGCGTGGTGGCAGGAACTCGCACGGGCCTTTCGCGAACGGGGTCTCGAAGATGTTCCGGTTCGACTTGACAGGGGCGATCGCCACGATCACTGGTCGTCCCGCGACCTCCTCCTTTCACAGACCTGCGGCTGGCCGCTGGTGAACGCCTTTGCCGGACACCTGCGGCTCGTGGCGACACCCCTCTATGACGTTCCCTGCTGCCGGGGGAGCGATTACTGCAGCCTCATCCTCGTGCATCGCACGTCGCCGGTGGCGGAACTGGACGATCTGCGTGGCCTGTGCGCTGCAGTCAATGGCGCCGATTCCCATTCGGGCTACAATGCCTTGCGCGCGACCATCGCCCCTCTCGCGTCTCAAGGGAGCTTCTTTGGCGAAGTCAGGGTGTCGGGAAGCCATCAGGGCTCCCTGGCGATGGTCGCGCAAGGGACCGCCGATGTCTGCGCCGTCGACTGCGTTTCCTTTGCCCTCATGCAGGACACCATGCCCGATGCCACGGCTGACGTCCGGGTTCTTGCCACCACCCGGGGTGCACCGGCTCTACCCTACGTCACCTCGGCGCATCGTGGGGACGATGAGGTGGAAGCACTGCGCGAAGGCCTGTCGGCTGCCGCATCGGATCCGACCCTCGATGACGTGCGACGGCGCCTCCGGTTGAAGGGGTTCACCAATCTGCCACTGGAGGCCTATGACCGGATCGATGGCTTTGTCGCCCTGGCACGCGACTGTGGCTACCCCGAGGTTGCCTGAGACGCAGGAGAACTGCCGGCCGGCGCCAGGTCTCGGTGCGTCTGGCGCATCGGCAGGACGTCGTGCCCTCAGCCTTCGCGCTTGCACTCAGGCAACGTGTCAAACTATACAGAGCGCCGCCAACCCGTACATGTCTGGTGGGATTGAAATCTGTGAAGCGCAAGAACGGATGTCCGGCCAAGGCCGTCAAGTTGCCCAAGGGCTACAAGCCCCTGGATACCGAACAGTTCATGAATGCGAGGCAGCGCGAATACTTCCGTCGCAAGCTGGTGTCATGGCGAGCCCAGCTCCTCCATGACTCCTCGGAAACGATACGCCATCTCCAGGAGGACACGGTGGCCCAGCCGGACGTTGCCGACCGTGCCACGGCGGAGGTCGACAGGGCGCTCGAACTGCGCACACGCGACAGGGAACGCAAACTGATTTCAAAGATCGAGGAAGCCCTGCGGCGAATCGAACAAGGAACTTATGGTTACTGCGAGGAAACGGGTGAGCCGATTGGTCTCAGACGCCTCGAGGCCCGTCCCATCGCCACCTTCAGTCTCGAGGCACAGGAGCGCCATGAACGCCGCGAGCGCGTTCACCGGGACGATTGAGAACGGATCACCGATTGTTCACATAATGTTCTTGCGTTGAGAGAACAAACTGCGTACATTCCCGATCTGGGCACCATGATGGTGCCGTGGACAACAGCAGACCGGGAGTGAACGATGGTGAGAAGTGGCCCACAGCTTCAGGTGGTGGAAGGAACCGGTATGGACAGGAACAGTGCGCTTGAGGCAGCGGTAAGCCAGATCGACAAGGCCTTTGGCAAGGGCTCGATCATGCGTCTCGGACAGGACGGCCAGACCGTCGAAACGGAAGTGATCTCATCGGGGTCCGTGGGCCTTGACATCGCACTGGGCATCGGGGGACTGCCGCGGGGAAGGATCGTCGAGATCTACGGCCCGGAAAGCTCCGGGAAGACGACGCTTGCCCTGCACGCCGTCGCCGAGGCCCAGAAGGCCGGTGGAATCGCCACCTTCATCGATGCCGAACACGCCCTTGATCCGGGCTATGCGCGCAAGCTGGGAGTCAACACCGATGATCTCCTGATCTCGCAGCCCGATGCAGGAGAACAGGCCCTCGAGATCGCCGACACCCTCGTGCGTTCGGGCGCGGTCGACGTGCTGGTCATCGACTCGGTAGCCGCCCTTGTTCCCAGGGCCGAACTCGAGGGGGAAATGGGCGATACCCATGTCGGGCTCCAGGCGCGGTTGATGAGCCAGGCTCTGCGCAAGCTGACCTCCACGATCTCCCGATCCCGTTGCCTGGTGATTTTCATCAACCAGATCCGCATGAAGATCGGCGTCATGTTCGGCAGTCCCGAAACCACCACAGGCGGCAATGCCCTCAAGTTCTATGCCACCGTGCGTCTCGACATCCGCCGCATCGGCCAGATCAAGGACCGCGACCTGGTGGTCGGCAATCAGACACGGGTCAAGGTCGTCAAGAACAAGATGGCGCCTCCCTTCAGGACCGTCGAGTTCGACATCATGTATGGTGAGGGCGTGTCCCGGTCCGGCGAGATCATCGATCTAGGCGTTGGCGCGGGAATCATCGAAAAGTCCGGTTCGTGGTATTCCTACAACGACCAGCGCATCGGACAGGGGCGCGAGAACGCGAAGGTGTTCCTGCACGACAATCCCGGAATCGCCAACTCCATCGAGCATGAGGTGCGGGCGAGGGCGGGGCTTGTCGACGAAGACTCGCCCACCACGTTGGATGACGTGCCAGGCGAGGCGTCCTAGGAGTTCGGCGCCGAAGAGGACGGCAGGCAGGTCATGACCAGCGTCAGTGAGGTCCGTTCCACGTTCCTGGAATTCTTCACGGAACATGACCATGTCGCCGTGCAGTCGAGTCCGCTCGTGCCGCACAACGACCCGACGCTGCTCTTCACTAATTCCGGCATGGTGCAGTTCAAGAACGTCTTCACCGGCGTCGAGAAGCGTCCCTACAACCGGGCCACCACGGCGCAAAAGTGCGTGCGCGCCGGCGGCAAGCACAACGACCTTGATGTTGTCGGTTTCACGGCCCGCCATCACACGTTCTTCGAGATGCTGGGCAACTTTTCGTTCGGTGACTACTTCAAGGACCAGGCGATCGAACTCGCGTGGGACCTGGTGACCGGGGTCTTCGGACTGCCCCGCGACCGCCTTCTCATCACGGTGCATTCTTCCGACGAGGAAGCCGCCTCGCTGTGGCGGCGTGTGGCGGGGCTTGGCGATGACAGGATCATTCGAATCCCGACATCGGACAACTTCTGGTCGATGGGCGATATCGGGCCCTGCGGACCCTGTTCTGAGATCTTCATCGATCAGGGGCCCGAACTCGAGGGCGGGCCGCCGGGCAGTGCGGACGAGGATGGTGACCGTTTCCTCGAGTTCTGGAACCTGGTGTTCATGCAGTACGAGCAGGTGAGTGCGGAGGAGCGTATCGACCTGCCGAAGCCTTCGGTCGACACCGGCATGGGCCTCGAGCGGATGGCGGCCGTCCTGCAGGGCGTGAGCAGCAATTTCGACACCGACCTCTTCACCGCCCTGATCACCGCCTGCGAGGATTGTGTCGGGGTGACCGCCGAAGAGCGAACGCGGCCCTCCTTCAATGTCATTGCCGATCACCTGCGAGCCTCCTCGTTCCTCATCGCCGATGGCGTCCTTCCCTCCAACGAGGGGCGTGGCTACGTCCTGCGCCGGATCATGCGCCGCGCCATGCGCCACGTGCATTTCCTGGGCGGACGGGATCCCGTCATGCATCGTCTGGTACCTGTTCTCGTCGCCGAAATGGGGCAGGCGTTTCCGGAGCTTGTCCGGGCCCAGGCGCTGGTCGCCGAGACGCTGCGTCACGAGGAAGAGCGCTTCCGGACCATGCTGGAGAGAGGAACGCGCCTGCTGGCCGAGGAGACCGCGAAACTACCCGGTGACGCCCCGCTTCCAGGAAGCGTTGCCTTCTGGCTCTATGACACTTTCGGCTTCCCCCTGGATCTTACCGAGGACGCCCTGCGCCGCGAGGGCCGCGCGGTTGACCGCCAGGGTTTCGAAGATGCCATGGCCGAGCAGCGGGCGAAGGCCCGCAAGGCCTGGGAAGGTAGCGGCGACGCGGCGGACGGCCCCTTCTGGTACGCTCTCTTCGAACGGTGCGGCGCCACGGAGTTTCTCGGCTACACCACGGCGTCCGCAGAGGCAGAGGTGATCGCTCTCATCGCCGGCAACAGTGAGGTCGGCAGCGCCGGTCCTGGCGATGACATCGGTATCGTGGTGAACCAGTCACCCTTCTACGCCGAGTCAGGGGGGCAGATCGGCGACCAGGGACGCCTTGCGGGGCCTGGAGTCAGCGCCACCATTTCGGATACCCAGAAACGCGTTGGCGACATGCACCTCCACATGGCGCACATCGATGAAGGACGCCTGTCGCCAGGCGATCATGTGACTCTTACCATCGATGATGACCGGCGCATGCGGTTGCGGGCCTCCCATTCTGCGACCCATCTGCTGCACGAGGCCCTGAGACGTCACCTTGGCGATCATGTCACCCAGAAGGGCTCGCTCGTCGCCCCCGACAGGCTGCGCTTCGACATCAGCCACCCATCTGCGCTTGGCGAGGATTCGCTGAGGGCGGTCGAGGGTGAGGTCAACCGGATGATCCGGATGAACGAAGACGTCATCACCCGGCTGATGACTCCCGACGAGGCCACGCAGGCCGGTGCTCTTGCACTTTTCGGCGAACGCTACGGCGACGAGGTGAGGGTCGTCTCCATGGGCGAGGGAGGCTGGTCGACGGAACTGTGTGGGGGCACCCATGTTTCGCGCACCGGCGATATCGGCCTCTTGCGAATCGTCTCCGAGAGTGCCGTGGCATCGGGGGTGCGCCGCATCGAGGCTCTCACGGGCAGCGCGGCTCTTGACCATCTTGGTGAGCAGGACCAGCGCTTGCGCCGCCTGGCACAGCAGTTGAAGACGACCCCGGCGGACGTCGAGGAACGTGTCCGCCAGCTCGTGGCTGACCGCCGGGCATTGGAAAAGGATGTTGCCGTTCTGCGCCAGAAGGTCGCGTCCGCCGGAGAGTCCGGATTAGCGCCTCCGGGGGTGCGCGAGATTGCCGGAGTGACCGTGGTCGGGCGCACTCTTGAGGGCGTGCCGGGCAGGGAGTTGCGGAGCATGGCCGACGGAATCAAGCAGCAGATCGGCTCCGGCATCGTCGTTCTCGTAGCGACCGACAACGGAAAGGCTGCCATCGTCACAGGTGTCACCGATGATCTGACCGGACGATTCAACGCTATCGATCTGGTCAAGGCCGGAGTCGAGGTTCTGGGCGGAAAGGGTGGCGGCGGCCGGGCGGACATGGCGCAGGGCGGTGGACCCGATGCCTCCAGGGCGACGGAGGCTCTTCAGAGTATCGAGCAGGTCATCGCAGGCTGACAGGGGGCGCCGTCGGACCGTCGGGTGCAGGCCTGCGGTGCGACGGCTTCAGGGAATGTCGTTGGCGAGGCCTCGGGGAATTCGCTTCTCGTGATCGTAGAATGGCAACGCCACGATTGTCGCTCCGGATGGGGGGCCATCGAGTGTATCGACGGTCACTTCGCGCCCCACCCAGTCTTCGGCCTGCCTGAAACGCACGAAGGCGATGCCGGATTCCAGAAAGGGAGACCAGGCGCCCGACGTCACCAAACCGACCTGCCGGTCATCATGGTAGACACGCGATCCGGCGATAGGCGTGATGCCCGACGCTACCATGCCGAAGAAGCGGGGTTCGCGGGGCGCCGACCGCAGCGCCGCCTTGCCGATGAAGTCGGCATCACTGTCGAGGTCGACGAAACGTTCCAATCCTGCCTCGAAGGGCGTCATCGAGGAGTCCATGTCGGTCCCGTTGTCCATGATGGCGGCCTCGATGCGTCTGACGCCCATGCACTCCAGGCTGGCGAACACCATGCCGTGCTGAGCCCCCCTTTCGAGGATCAGGTTGAAGAGCTTCGGTCCGTCGAAGTCGGGTGTCAGGGGATAGAGTTCGAATCCCAGCTCTCCTGTCCAGCCGGTGCGGGATATGAGGAAGGGATGGCCGTCAATCGTCGTGCGGTGCACGGAAAAGTACGTGAAGGGGGCCTCCGGCATGGTGTCGAGAATGTCCGGCATGGCATCGAGAGCTTTCGGTCCCTGTACCTGCAACACCCAGGAATCGGGATCGGTGACGGCGACATCAAGATCAACGGCGTGGGCCTCGAGCCAGGGCAGGAACTCGCCATCGGCAAGGACATACCAGAAACGGTCCTCGCCCAGGTTCATCAGGACGCCGTCCATCAGGATGCCGCCCTGGTGGTTGCAGGCGATGGCGTAGGTGGCGCGACCCTCGCGCAGCTTCGAGACGTCACGGCAGAACACCCTCGAGAGGAGGGCCATGGCGTCCGGACCGGCTATCTCTATGGGGTGTTCCGGTACATCAAAGAGGGTGACGCCCCTTCTGAGGTGCCAATAGTCGGCGACCGGATCATTCGTCGCGCCCAGAGCGTAGAACCGGCGGCTGTAGATCCCCATGAGGATGTCGCCGGTGAGGTAGGCAGGGCTCCACGGAGACAGGGCAAACCGCTTGGTGCTGACCTTCACCGTGTCATGCGACATGGCATAGATGCTGGCGCCGTCGTTCATGATCGTCCCGGCATTGGTATGGCAAGGCGGACCCTATACCCCCGGGGCCCTGATCGAGTCCACTTGGACATGGACTTTGCCGGGTTGACCTGACGTCCTACAATCGGGGTCATGTTCTCGTTCCAGAAACTCGCGGTCTTTGCCGTCATTCTCGCCGTCCTCTGGCTCGGCTTCCGCTTCGTGCGCAACCTCGAACGCCAGCAGAAAGATCGCGAGCGCGTGCGGCGCGGCAAACGGAAATGGTTCGGGCTGGGACCGCGGTCGGCCGGCGAGGTCGAGATGCAGTCCTGCCCGGCCTGCCGCAACTGGGTGGCGGCGGATGGCCACTGTGGCCGCAGTGACTGTCCATGGCCGCTTGACCGCCGCACATCCGCTTCATAGGTTCCGGCACCACATTCCCCGGGGAGTTTGACCAGCAATGGGCACGACAGGCCGTGGTCTGCCGTTTCAGAACCTGATTCTCGAACTCCAGAACTACTGGGCAGGCGAGGGATGCGTCATCCTGCAGCCCTACGACATGGAGATGGGAGCCGGGACCTTTCACTGGGCCACGACACTGAAGAGTCTCGGACCACAACCATGGAAGGCGGCCTATGTCCAGCCATCGAGACGACCTGCCGACGGACGCTTCGGTGACAATCCCAATCGCCTCCAGCAGCACTATCAGTTCCAGGTGCTGATGAAACCGTCTCCGGCGGACTTTCAGGATCTCTACCTGGGCAGCCTGGAGGCGATCGGCATCGACTTCCTCGATCACGACATCCGCTTTGTCGAGGACGACTGGGAGAGCCCGACACTCGGCGCCTGGGGCCTTGGCTGGGAGGTCTGGTGCGATGGCATGGAAATCACCCAGTTCACCTACTTCCAGCAGGTCGGCGGCTTTGATTGCCGGCCGGTTCCTGGGGAGCTTACCTATGGGCTGGAGCGCCTGGCGATGTACCTCCAGGGCGTCGACCACTTTCGTGATATCGACTGGAACGGAGAAGGTGTCACCTACGGCGATATCCACCTGAGATCCGAGAGGGAACAGTCCCGCTACAATTTCGAGATGGCGGACGTGGCGATGCTGCACCGTCACTTTGACGATGCCGAATCCTCCTGCATGCACCTTGTCGAGGCCGGACTCGTCATTCCGGCTTACGATCAGTGCATCCACGCCAGCCACGCCTTCAACATGCTCGAGGCCCGGGGTGTCATCAGTGTCACTGAACGCGCCGCCTTCATAGGCCGCGTGCGAGACCTTGCGAGAGCCTGTGCGGCGGCCTGGCTCGGACATCCGGAGCCTTCCTGAACCGTGGCCGACTTTCTTCTCGAAATTCTCTCCGAGGAGATTCCCGCATCGATGCAGCGGGGGGCGCTGGAGCGCTTGGGCGACCTCCTGGAGCAGCGCCTTGCCGACGAGGATCTCAAGGCCTCATCGAGGTGTGCCCATGTGTCGCCTCGGCGCATGGTTGTCCATCTCGGGGGGTTGCCGGAGTGTCAGCCGTCATTCGAGACGGAACGCAAGGGTCCGAGAGTCGGCGCACCGACCCCGGCGGTCTCCGGCTTTGCCCGGTCGGCCGGAGTCGGGACAGACGACCTTGTTCGCCGCACAACGGCGAAGGGCGAATTCTGGTTCGCGGTCACCCGCAAGGGAGGGCAGGCCACTGCCACGGTCCTGGCACGCATCGTCCCTGAGGCGATGACGGCACTTGCGTGGCCGAAGTCCATGCGCTGGGCCGACGGCGAGGCGCGCTGGGTCCGTCCCGTGGTGTCAATTCTGGCGCTCTTTGCCGGGGATGTCGTACCCTTCCGCTTCGCTGGTTGCGAGTCGGGCGCTGCCACCAGGGGCCATCGCTTCCTTCATCCCGCACCCTTTGAGGTCCGCAGCTACGCCGACTACTGCGCCAGGCTGCGTGATGCGTGTGTCATTCCGGATCACGACGAACGGCGTCGGCTGATCGAGGAGAGAGCCCGGACCGTTGCCGACGGTCTCGGCCTTGTGGCCGATGCACCGGCGCGTCTCGTCGACGAACTCGCCGGTCTCGTCGAGTGGCCTGTGGTCATGGCTGGCACCTTCGATGATGGATACATGGAGGTACCGGACGATCTGCTGACCACCGAAATGGTTCACCACCAGCGGTACATTCCCTTGCGCACGACATCAGGCAACCTGGCGCCGGGGTTCCTGTTTGTCGCCAACATGGAGGGCCGTGACGGTGGCGGTTCCATCAGGGCCGGAAACGAGAGAGTTCTGGCCGCCCGCCTGGCCGATGGCCGGCATTTCTGGGAACGCGACCTTCGGGTGAGTCTCGAAAGCCGGATCAGCAGCCTCTCGACGGTGGTGTTTCACGCCCGACTGGGCACCCTTGAGGAACGGGCCCACCGCCTCAAGGCCCTGGCCGGCTGGCTCGCCCCGGCAATTCCGGGGTGCGATCCCGATCATGCAGGGCGGGCAGCATGGCTCGCCAAGGCGGACCTGGTCAGTGACACCGTGGGAGAGTTTCCGGAACTGCAGGGGATCATGGGGGGCCATCTCGCCCGTGCGGCCGGAGAGAACGCCGATATCGCGCTTGCCATCTCGGAACACTATCGGCCAGCCGGGCCTTCCGATCGCTGTCCATCGGCGCCGGTCAGCGTGGCCGTGGCCATGGCCGAGAGACTCGACACGCTCGCCGGATTCTTCGGCATCGGCGAGAAACCTTCCGGTTCCCGCGATCCGCTTGCCCTGCGTCGCGCTGCGCTCGGCATCGTGCGCCTCGTCCTCGAGAACGGTCTGCGCCTCGATCTTCTCAAGGCCCTGAAGGCGGCTGGGAACGGCTACGGACGCGATGTTTCCGGCGAGGTCCTTGACTTTGTGGCCGACCGCCTCAGGGTTCACCTGCGTGAACGCCGGCTGGGGCATCACCTGATTGACGCGGCGTTCGCCGGTACCCGGGACGGCGACCTTGTGCGCCTCGTAAGGCGAATCGAGGCTCTCGACTCGTTCCTTGAATCGCCGGACGGCGGCGACCTTCTCGAGGCCTATCGGCGCGCTGCCAACATCTTGCGTATCGAGGAGGCTAAGGACGGCCGCACCTTCACCGGTGACATCAGCCGGAACCTGTTGCAGGAGGAGGCCGAGCGAGCGGTGGCAGGGGCCCTTGAGACGGCGGATGCGGCCATGACCGATACCCTCGCCGGCGAGGATTTTGCCGGTGCCATGGAAGCCCTCGCATCACTGCGGTCACCTCTGGGCGCCTTCTTCGATTCGGTAACCGTCAACGCCAGTGACCCGTCCTTGCGGCAAAACCGTCTCAACCTGCTTGGGCACATCCGTGCAGCCATGGACCGTGTTGCAGACTTTTCGAGGATCGGGGGCTGAATGACTGTGTCCCGGGTCTACTCCTTTGGTCCTCGCGGCGCGGACGGCACCGCGTCGATGCGCACCCTGCTCGGTGGCAAGGGCGCCAATCTTGCGGAAATGGCTGCTCTTGGCCTCCCCGTGCCGCCCGGTTTCACGATCACCACCGAGGTCTGCGCGGCGTTTCTCGCCGATGGCGCCCTTGACCTCTCCGGGGATGTTGCGAGGGATGCGAGGGAAGCCCTTCATGACATCGAGGCGCAGATGGAGCGGCACTTTGGCAGTGCCTCCGATCCGTTGCTGCTGTCCGTACGCTCGGGCGCACCGGCCTCCATGCCCGGCATGATGGATACGGTTCTCAATCTCGGGCTCAACGACACCACTGTGGAAGGTCTTGCGAGGGCCAGTGGCAGCGATCGCTTCGCCTGGGACAGCTACCGCCGGTTCATTCAGATGTACTGCGGGGTCGTTCTGGATCTCGATCATGGCGACTTCGAGGATATCCTGGATGAGGTGAAGGATGAGGAGGGAATCAGCGAAGACTCGGACCTGTCTGCCGCGTCCCTGAAGGAAGTCGTCGCGCGCTTCCGGCACCATGCGCAATCACGCCTTCAGGAACCGTTCCCCGAGGATCCCTTCGAGCAGCTGTGGGGCGCCGTGCGCGCGGTGTTCCGGTCATGGAACAACCGGCGGGCGATTGACTACCGGAGAATTCACGGAATCCCCGACACTCCTGGAACGGCTGTCAACGTGCAGGCGATGGTATTCGGCAACATGGGCGAGGACTGTGCCACCGGAGTGGCGTTTACGCGCAACCCGGACACTGGTGTGCGAACACCGTTTGGAGAGTATCTCGCCAATGCACAAGGTGAAGACGTCGTGGCCGGCCTGAGAACACCCTGGCCGATCGCATCCGCCGGTGACGGCACCTCTCTTGAGGAGAGGATGCCGGGTGCCTGGAGCGAACTGGTGGACGTCATGGACCGCCTGGAGCAGCACTTTTGCGACATTCAGGATGTCGAGTTCACCATCGAGCGCCACCGTCTCTACATGCTCCAGACCCGCAACGCCAAGCGCAGTGTGCAGGCGGCGCTGAAGGTGGCTGTCGATATGGCCACAGAGGGACTGATCACACGCCAGGAAGCGCTGATGAGGATCGATCCACGCGATCTCGATCGTCTGCTTCACCCGGTCCCTGATCCGCGCGCTCCACGCCATGTGATTGCCCGCGGTCTTCCCGGATCTCCCGGCGCAGCCTCGGGCATGGCGGTCTTCCACGCCGACGACGCCCAGACGCTCGGTGCCGAGGGCAGGGCCGTCATCCTGGTTCGTCCCGAGACCAGTCCGGAGGACATCCATGGCATGCACGCCGCCCGCGGCATCCTGACCCGCCATGGCGGGCAGACCTCCCATGCTGCGCTGGTGGCCCGGGGCATGGGGCGTCCCTGCGTGACCGGTGCCGGCGGGATCCGGGTCGACCCCGGCCGGGATCTCATGGTGGCCGGTGACGTGACGGTCAGGAAGGGCGACATCATCACCATCGACGGATCCACCGGCGAGGTGATTGCCGGCGAGATACCGACCCGGCAGCCGAAGCAATCCGGAGAGTTCGGGATCTTCATGGCGTGGGCCGACGAGGCGAGAACCCTGGGTGTGAGGGCCAATGCCGAGACACCGGCCGATGCGGCGAGAGCGAGGGAGTTCGGCGCCGATGGCATCGGTCTTTGCCGGACGGAGCACATGTTTTTCGAGGACGGCCGCATCATTGCCATGCGCGAGATGATCATGGCAGAGGATGTCGACGGTCGACGCCGCCCGCTCGAAAGGATCCTGCCCATGCAGCGGGCGGATTTTGTCGAGTTGTTTCGCACGATGGCGGGTCTGCCCGTAACCGTGCGTCTTCTCGACCCGCCACTGCACGAGTTCCTGCCGACAGGATTGCGGGAACTCGAGGAACTGGCGCGCCATACTGGGACCGATGTCGAGCATGTTCGACTGCGCGCCGCGTCGCTCAGGGAACTCAACCCCATGCTGGGACATCGCGGGTGTCGGCTCGGGATCTCCCATCCGGAAATCTACGAAATGCAGGTTCGCGCCATTCTCGAGGCGGCCCTCGAGGCCGGGCGCGCCGAGAGTGAACCGGTGCATCTTGAAATCATGGTGCCGCTGGTTGCCACAGGCCGCGAGCTTGCCATCATCCGTGAGGCGATTGACGCCGTCGCGGCAGCTGTCGCGGTTGAGACCGGTGAGCGTCCACACTACCAGGTGGGAACCATGATCGAGTTGCCTCGCGCCGCCCTACAGGCCGGTGACATCGCCCGCTCGGCCGATTTCTTCAGTTTCGGAACCAATGACCTGACTCAGACCGTGTTCGGCATCAGCCGCGACGACTCGGGCCGCTTCATCGAACGCTACCTTGAGGAAGGCATTTTCACCGAAGATCCTTTCGTCACTCTCGATACCGAGGGTGTCGGCGAGTTTGTGGCGCTTGCCAGTGACAGGGGAAGGCGCACACGGGCTGACCTGGGACTGGGCATCTGCGGCGAGCACGGCGGCGATCCCGCCTCCATCGCATTCTGTCACCGGAAGGGACTCGACTACGTGTCGTGCTCTCCCTACCGAATTCCCATCGCCCGTCTGGCGGCGGCCCAGGCGGCCTTAACGGAACAGGACTCATCATGAAGTACCAGGCACTGTCCTTCGACTGCTACGGCACCCTGATCGACTGGGAAAGCGGGATCGCGGAATGGCTGGGCGCATGGGCGCAACGCAACGGACTTGATGTCCCGGGAGAGGAACTGGTCCGCCGCCTGTTCGATGCGCAGATCGTCGAGCAGAGGCACGATACGTTTCTGTCCTATCGCAGTGTTCTCTCCCGATCCCTCGCGCGTCTCTCCGAATCCTGCGGCATTCCGGCGGACGACAATGTGTGCGCCCGGTTTGCGCAGGGTGTGGGTGACTGGCCGGCCTTCGATGATTCGGCGCGCTCCCTCGAGGCGTTGGCGCGCCAGGGACGAATCCTGTGTGTGATCTCCAATGTCGACCGCGATCTCTTTGCCGGCAGTGCGGCACAGCTCGAACGGGAGTTCGACATTCTCATTACCGCTGACGACGTCAAGGGCTACAAGCCCGGTCCGCGTCACTTCGATACTCTCGTTGCGCGCCTCGGTGAACGGGGGCTCGGTGAGGATGACCTGCTTCACGTCGCTCACAGCCGGTTCCATGACATCGTGCCGGCAAATGCCCGGGGCTGGACGAGTTGCCGGGTGGCACGCCACGGCGACAGGTGGGCACCGGAGGGGGCCGATGCCATCGAGGGAACCTATTCTGTCCCCCACATGACGGATGTCGTTGACCTCCTCGAGCGAATCGACCCCGCTTGACCGACCCTCCAACGGCGGCCTTGAACCTCGCGCTGTGGGCCAGAGCAGGCGAGTGGGAACTGAGATTCAGCCCGCGGCAGCGGCCTCCGGCGGAAACCACTGGGGTCGTTCGGCGCACACGGCTGCCGCGCCGGCGCGGATCTCCCTGTCTCCGGCTTCCTCGAGCCGGTCCATGCGGATGAGTGCGATGCCGGTGGCGCCCCGGCTGCTTCTCATCTCGCCGATTTCGGTTGTCCCCGCCGTGATCAGCGTTCCAGGATCCGGCAGGCCCCCGTCATCGGTCGCCCTGACCCGGTAAAGGCGCCGTCTCACGGTGCCGCGGTATCGGGTGCGCGCCGTCAGTTCCTGCCCGACATAGCAACCCTTGGTAAAATCAATGGCATTGAGATGATCGAAGTTGCTCTCAAGGGCAAACGACTTGCCAACGAGCATGTCCAGGGTGGCCTCACCAACCGAAAGGTTCAGGCGGAGCGATTCGTAGACGTCGGCCGGCATGCCGGCGATGTCCGCAAACGCGGGCCTTTCGACCGGGTGAATGACGCGTACGCCGAGCGCGGCAAGTCTGGGATCGACCATGATGACGGAGCGCTCTCGAAGACGCGCATTGCCCGGGCGGGAGACGAGGCGCGCGGTCCTGGCTGCGTCGTCGCCGATAAGGGCACTGACGCGCCAGTTCTCGGAAAGATCGCGGATGCGCACCTTCGCCCGCAACTTGTAGAAGTCGAGGCGCTCGACAAGGGCGTCGAGGCGGTCCCGTCTCGTGTCGAGGAGGAGACCGCCGTCGCCATCGTCGGCAACGAAGAAGTCGAAGAGAAACTTGCCCTGAGGCGTCAGCAGCGCGGCATAGATTGCGCACGCCCGGTCCACCTGGCCGACGTCGTTGGTGATGATGCCCTGGAGGAACGTGCGCGCATCCGGGCCGTCGATGGCGAGAACGCCACGCCCCGCGAGCTCGACACGCGATGTGTCCGTCATCCCCGCATTCTCCGGATCCTGAAACCTGGCAAGAATGGCGACGCCGCCGCCCCACGGCAAGTCCTCCGGGGACCAGGCATGGAAACCGGGGGGTTGCCTGAACCTGTTGGGGACGGTTCTATATCCAACCCATTCTCCCCTGGTGGATGATGAACATCCTCTTTCTTGACGATTCCTTTGCCTTTGACGGCTACACGCCGCGCAACGATCCCATGGGCGGTGCGCAGAAGGGTCTGGTCTTTCTCGCCGAGGCCCTCGCCAACCGTCACCACGAGGTCACGGTGATGAACCGCTGCGAAGACACTCACACCATCCGGGGCGTCCTCTGGAAGAACATCGCCGAAGCGATTCCTGAAACCGATCTTGTCGTGGCGCTCAGGCATCCGCGGTTGTTGGAGAAGGTTCAATCCGGCCGATGCCGGATGCTCTGGGTGACCGATCAGCTGGACGACAGCGGTGTGGCGGCGCTCGCTTCCAGGGTCGATGCCTGCAGGATCGACCGCCTCGTCTTCATGGGTGACTATCATGTGTCGCCATGGAGCGCCGATGAAGGACTGGTTGCCATTCTGCGGCCGGGCATCGCTCCGGCCTACCTTGCGCCGGAACCTCCCCAGGGATACTGGCCGCCAAGGGCGGTAACGACGATGCATCCGCGCAGCGGCCTCGCCTGGCTTCTCGACCTCTGGGTCGACAAGATCCATCCCATGATTGACGAAGCGGAACTACATGTCTTTTCCGGTTTGCTTGCCAGGGCGGCCACGGGCAAGGCGGTGGAGGGTGATCTGACATCGCTGTGGCGGCGCATGGAGAGTCTCGGCGATGCCGGCGTGGTGGTCCGCAGGCCGCTCCCGGATGCCGACATGGCCCGGGAATTCCGTCATGCCCGTGTCCATCTTCACCCCGGCTCGTTGCGCGAGGCCTACGTGGCGACGCTCGCCGAGTCCCAGGCAGCCGGTTGCCCGGGTGTGGCCTTCAAGGCGGGAGCCGCAGTGGAGCGCATCAAGGACAGCAGATCGGGCTTCCTGGTGCCCGACGACGCTGCCTTTGCCAATTGTGCCATCCTTTGCCTCAAGGAGGAGCTCGTCTACCGCGGCCGTTCGAAGGACGCTGCCGATTTGCAGCGGGACAGGTCCTGGGACGACGCGGCTGCCGAACTCGAAGCTCTTCACGACGCTGTTGTGAGCCGGTGAAACTGCTCTTCATCACATCGACCCGGCTGGGTGATGCGGTTCTGTCGACGGGGTTGCTCGACCATCTCGTGTCCGGTGACGGGGTCGAGACGA
This sequence comes from bacterium, assembly GCA_028821455.1. GTDB lineage: Bacteria > Pseudomonadota > Alphaproteobacteria > SP197 > SP197 > SP197. The sequence goes on from JAPPGE010000058.1 coordinate 25,502, forward strand.
CCGTCGTGTGCGGGCCCCTGGCCGCGGAACTCTTCGAGTGCCTGCCGGGACTTGAGCGGGTGATCGTTCTCGACAAGGAACCGCGCAAGGGGCACTGGTTCGGCTTGTGGCGGCAGACGGTGGGCACCTGGTGGGATCTCGTCGTCGACCTCAGGGCCTCGGCTGTTCCCTTTGCCCTCATGCGGACCAGGCGACGCACCAAGTTCAGGGGCGGCGCCGGTCATCGGGTGGAGAGCCTGGCGCGCTGGTATGGGGTTGAACCGGTCCCGTCGCCAAGGGTGTGGACCAACGGGACTCACCGCCGCCACGCCACCCGGCTGGTTCCCGGTGGAGGCCCCGTACTCGGTCTCGCCCCTACTGCCAGCGGGAGGGAGAAGATCTGGCCCTGGGAAAACTACGTCGCGCTGGCAAGGCGGCTGATCTCTCCCGATGGCGCACTGGCAGGCGGCCGCATCGTCATCATGGGAGGACCGGCAGAACATGACCTCACCCAACCCGTCGTCGAGGCGCTGCCGCACGAGACGACCCTTGATCTGACCGGAAGCGAACATCTCCTGACTCTCGCCGAGGTGATGCGGCAATGTAGCGTTGTGATCGCCAACGACAGCGGATTGATGCACCTTGCCGCCGCCAGCGGAGCACCGACAGTCGGTCTCTTCGGCCCGAGCCCCGTCGAAACCTATGCCCCCTGGGGCGCTAGCGCAGCGGCGGTCACAAGCACGACGGGGTCCATGAACGACATTGCAGTCGATGCCGTGGAACGCGCTGTCGGGAAACTCCTCGAACGCTGAGTCTGCCCGCTGCTCCACGGTGAAAACAAGTCGATCAGGATTGCTTCCCGCCTGTTGATTCTGGCCGGGTTCACCCCGGATCGGGCATGCACGAACATCATGTGATCACACGCTGTTCAATGAAGTCCTTCCAGGAATCAGGCGCGCCAAATCGGCGACATCACCTCCCGCAGTTGGCAGAGTGCCAAACACGGCTAATTCAGGCGCAGAGTCTCGCCCTGCCGGGCCAGTCTGGCGTTGGGAGCGAGACGTTGAAGCGCATATTCGCGGTCGGCGAGGTCGTCGTCTCCAAGACCCGGTGGATGATCCGTGATCACCAGTTCGGTGGCCGATACTTCGGGAATGAGGGCGTCGATGACTTCGCGATCACCGCCCGCGATCAGGAGACCGGCGCCGCGAGCGAAAGCATGGATGGCATCCGGGTCATCATGGTCGGTGATGCCCGCTACCCAGGCGAGCGACCAGCCGTCACCGTCGAAGCGGTAGGCCGTTCCCGGCATCGATCCGCCAAGGACCAGGGTGGTGATGGTGATGTTCGAGGCAAGCGCAACGGGTGTGCCCGGTTCAAGGTCACGGAAGGTGACGGTGGCGTTGAAGATGTCGGGGGAAACGGGAAACACGGGATCGGACATCAACCGTCCGAGTTCCGATCTGATGGCCGCGCCGGTGCTGTAGAGGGTAAAGCTGTTGTCGGCCGAAAAGGCCGGGGCGAAGAACGGGATTCCGATGGTGCGAACGACCGTGGGCCGACTGAAGAAAACATGTCCTTCCAGAGGCCCCTTGCCAAGCAGTGACAGTCCGCACGTGCGCATGCCGGAGCCGGCATCGAGAATCAACAGCGTGCCGCCGGCCGAGATGGCGATACACGAGGAGTGACCGCCGAAAGCACGTGTCTGTGGTCCGTCCTGGGGAGCGGAGCGGACCCCGTGGAAGGTGACCAGGGGTCCGTTGGCCGACTGCCGATCAGGTTCGGGTGAGGGCGCCAATGACGGCGTCGACGATGTCTTCGGCGCGGCCACGCAGTTCAGCCTCGTTCAGGGGCTGAATCGGATGACGGACATACACCACGGCCGGGTCGAAACCATGGAGATCTCTCCACGACGCAACACCGCTTGCAAACTCCTCGGAAACCAGCGCCACCGCCGGTGTCTCCATGCGATTGATATCCAGCATGTCCTGCAGACTGCACGACGTACAGGAACCTCAATCGGCAAGGCCTTCAACCACGGCATCGCACTCCGCGGTGACCTGATCGATCACGCTTGACGGCGCCGGCTTGGTGAATGTCGGTTTGGCATAGCGACCGACTCGGATACCGCGTTCGCCAAGCAGCCTCTCGAGGTGATCGAGAACGACATCGCCCTGGCGCTTGCGAATGTCGAGAAGGCCAACGGTGAGGCCCTCGAGGGACTGGTGTCCAGCCACACGCTGACGTGCCGGTCCGGCGCGCGCCGCCGTGGGATCGAGAAGGATCGTGGTCAAGGTTCCACCTCCCTTGTAACGGGTTGACTCCCCGTGGGGCCACTGCCCCATCCCTGGATGATAGTGGAAAAGAGTCCGGCATGGCTACCGGCGCGTGTAACGAGAAGATCGCCGGGTCCGAACATCGGCGTTTCCCCACCCGGGCCTGCCGTTGCGTCGTGCAACGCCGCCTCGATCCGTGTCCGGTCCCAACCTGAATCCCGGAAAATGCGCCAGAATTCGCCGGCGATCACCAGCAGCACCCCGCCGCCGCGTCTGGACGAGCGCATTTGGGAAATTGCCTCGAGCGACCGGACGTGGCTGGCCACGAGATCCTCGGGCGTGCGCGCAGTCTCGTCGTTCATGATCGAGGTGCCGCAGAATCCGAAGACGGTGACGGCTGAGCGACCCCCATCGATTCCCCTGGAGGCAGCCAGGGTCTGCCAGGCCGGATCACTCTCGTCTTCGGCAAAGCACAGACCGTGCTTGCCGGGATGGCCCAGTGTCGAGCGATCGACGCCGCCTGGTCGGGCTCCGCCTACGTTCATGGCAATGAGGACGAGCGCGCGCCCAATGGTGGCGTTGGCCCGGGTGCCGTGACCGAGGACGTTGAACCCGCTGTTGAGACCGATCCGGCGGCAGACAGGGCCGTTGACGATGACGGCGACACCTGCCCCCATGGTGGTCGACAGCAGACCCTGCCAGGCAAAGTCGGGGTCGAGCGCCGCATCGAGAGCAGCCAACACCACGGGAAAATACGCGGGACGGCACCCCGCCATGACCGCGTTGATGGCCGCCTTTTCCACCGTCAGTTCCGCCCCCGCCGGCGGAATCGACCCCAGGACATGATCGTGCGCCAGAGTGCATTCGTTCAGCATGGCGAGCACGCGCGCCGGTGTTGGCGGAACCACCGGAAGGCCGTCGGACCATCCACGGGCATCCATGATCTCGAAGGGATCTTCCGGAAACTCCACGGTGAGAGTCTCGGCACCGAGACCCGCTTCGCCGTGTCGTGCCAGGAGTTCCTCCGCCCAGCCCGGTTCCTCGCTCAGGGACCCGCATCCCGGTCGTTCGTCCGGCAGACCGGGGCCGAGATCGTCGAGAGCGGCAACGTTGCCCCACTCCTGCCTCGACCAGCCGATTGCCCGCGCCGTTTCCGCCCCATCTTCGAAGCGGATCAGCGTCGGTACGATGGTGATGGCGAGGCGAAACGAGACCTCGAGGTGTGGGTCGTCGCGAACCCGCAGCCCTTCGGGAAAGCCGGGATTGTCCTGCGAGTAGATGGTGGTCAAGGCGCCGCGTGCCTCGAGGTCCGCGGCCACCGGCGCGATCAGTTGGCAAGTCGGGCAGTTCTCCCGGACAACCAGGACGAGACCGTCTTCGGGAATCTCATTCGACATGGCGCTTCCGGTTTGCCATCACATTCAGGGAACACTCCCGCAGCCGGTCATCTCGAGCCTTCACAATCTTCGACCCCGAATCGACCGTGGCGGCCGACTGTTGCTGGGTACCTCAGCCAAATACTGGGCCATCAACTGATGCAATGGTCGCGCAGGGATCTGTTTGGCCAACGACCGAGGCTGCACTCAATCTATTCGGACAATCTCTCATGTCGCGCGCTCATATCAGTTGCAACGTCGCTTGGACTGATCGACAAAGTCCCTGCCTTGGGGTCCCAGTGCGCCCGAACCGGCAGAGACATGTCACCACCACTACGCTGCCGTCATGACCTCGGCGAGTTGCTTGTGGAAGTGCACCGTGCCCTTATCCCAGTAAGGCGCCAGCCGGCCGCCGTCGTAGGCGTCGCAGAGCCGACCTTCTTGCAGACGCCGGCAGATGCCCTCGTCCTCGGCGTTCAATTGGTCCCAGTCCTCGCGGAAATTCTCGCGCAGGGCCGCCATGGCGGGGTCGTTGTGGTCGCCTTCGACGAAGTAGAACCACACATGCATGCGAGTTGTCTCGGCCGAGAGCGGCTCGAAGAGCACGCACTGCGCGTTGCTCGGGTAGATGTTGACGGCAACATTCGGAAAAATCGCACTGAAGACCTGACGATTCTCGAACTCGGGCCTGAGCCCCGGAATGAAGTGCATGCCGTGGCCGGACTTGTCGCCCAGCCCGCCGCGGTGTTCGGCCTCGAACCAGTACTCGTTCATCAGGTGGCGGCCCAGGGTCACCATCGATTTGCGGCCGTCCTTGGTCATGGACTGATGAAGCGCGGGGTGGACCTTGAACACGTGATAGAAGTCGCAGTAGTTCTCCACCGCCAGCTTCCAGTTGCAGGCGAAGTCGTAGGTCCGGTGCTCCGTGCAGCGCATCGGCGCCAGGGGATAGCCGTCGAACCAGGCCTCCACGGGCGCGATGAAGTCAGCGAAGGCTTCAGCCCCGCCATCGAGGTTGACGAACACCCAGTCGTGCCAGACCTCGCAACGTATCGGGAACAGCGTGACGCGTTCGTCGCCCTCGGTGTCATGGCAATCGGGCTTGTGGAAGTGAGGACGGGCCCTCAGCCTGCCGTCCATGCCGTAGGTCCAGGAATGGTAGGGGCAGGTCATCATCGCAGCGCCGTCGAGGTTCTCGACCACCAACCGCGCGCCGCGATGGGGGCAGACATTGTGGAAGGCACGTATCGCCCCGTCGCCGCCTCGGGTGAGGATGAGGGGTCGCCCGGCGACATCGACGGGACGCACGTCGCCGGTTTCCGCCAATTCGCTGGCGAGCCCGGCAAAGGTCCATGTGCGGGCAAAGAGCAAGGTCCGTTCCAAGGCAAAGTACGCCTCGGACGTGAACGCGGCATTGGGAAGACCGTGCGCATCGCCGATGTCGCCATCGAAACTGGAGAGAACCTCGTCGGTGAGAACATCCCGGATGTTCGTGATCTGATTCATCGATCTCTTCCGAGTGGGCCAGAACCGCGTCACGACACACTACCCGATTTCCATCTCCCGCAATAGCCGTTGGCGTTCATGGCAGGCACATTCAAGAGTTGGTTCTGTGTCTTGACGGCCCGTCCGCATCTGGTGCGACGATGCGGTGCGGGGCCGTTTCGGGCGGTCTGCGAAGTTGCGGGATGTGTTGACGCGGATGCGGCCGTTCTGGCCCCGGATATCGTGGGTCAGGTGGCGCACGCCACGAGGTATGGCGTGGTGCGGCAAACGCTTGACTGTCGAGGAATTGACGACCGGCCCTGTCGCCGGCGTGATCAGGTGAGGACGGCGATGCGCTGTCGCCCCGCACGACAGAGGAAGCGACTCTCGAGGGGCTTGAAGCGGCCATGGTGCTCTGAACGCCTTACTGCTGCCCAAGCCAATTGGTCGTGGCAGGGTGCCTGGACTTCAGTCGACACGCGCATTGGTGTTAGTCTCTCCCGATGATGCGCATTGTTCAGGGAAGGGGGCCATGACCGATATCCAGCGCCTGCAGCCAGGCGAACTCTTCAGCGGCGCCGTCATTCATGGGGACACGGTCTGGCTTTCCGGCAAGGTGGCCTCCGATTCCACAGGCGATGTCCAGGAGCAGACACGGAACATCCTGGAGCAGATCGACGCCACGCTCGAGGCCTGCGGCTCTTCCAGATCACGGCTCCTCTCGGTGCAGATCTGGCTTGCCGATATCGGTGATTGGGCGGCCATGAACGAGGTCTATACGGCGTGGATTGATCCCGGCAACAAACCGTGCCGCGCCACGGTCGAAGCATCTCTGGCGCATCCCGACCTGCTGGTTGAAATCATGTGCGTGGCGGCCAGGTAGGGTCAGCGGCACGCCGTCGCGCCGCCGTCGATGGCGAGCAGGGCTCCGGTCATGAACTTCTGACCGGGGTCGGCCAGGAAGCAGATCGCGTCGGCAATTTCTTCCGGCGAAGCGATGGTCTTCATGGGTGAGAACTCCGCAATGTCGCGGAGAGCCTCCGCGTCGTCGCCGGCACCGAGCATGTCAGTCATGACTGCCCCCGGGCACACCGCATTGACCCTGATGTCGGGCGCGAGATCGTGGGCAAGCGCTCGCGTCATGTTCACGACTGCACCCTTGGAGGTGCAGTAGAGCGCGCTTTCGTGATTGCCGGAGAGCCCGGATTCCGATGCGGTCATGACGATGGCGCCATTGTTGCGGCGCAGTTCCGGGATCGCCGCCTGGCTGCAGAAGAAACAACCCTTGACGTTGATGTCCATCAGCCACGCGTAGGTCTCGTCACTGACGTCCTCGACCGGTCCCCCGACATAGACTCCGGCGTTGTTGACGAGGACATCGAGACCACCCAGCCCGTCAATGGCCGCATTGACGACCTGGCGGCAGGCTGCGCCACTGCCGAGATCGCCGGATGCAGCAACCAGGTTCTCGCCGCCGAGGCCGCTGATGGCGGCGGTGACATCGGAGGCCTTGCGGCCGTTGATGGCGACGCTCGCACCCTGTTTCAGGAAGGCCCGCGCCGTGGCGAAGCCGATCCCCCTGGTCGAGCCGGTGACGAGAACGCGCTTTCCGTCAAAAGTCATTGCTGTGCCTCCAGCTGTTGCCGCCAGGCGGCAAGTTCGTGAACGTACCATGCGGCGTTGTCCCGAATACCGTCGATCTCGTCTGGGTCGAGATCACGCAGCTTACGTGCCGGAACTCCGCCCCACAGTTCACCGCTCGGCACAACCTTGCCGGGCGCCACCAGGGCGCCGGCAGCGACCTGGCTCTCACGTTCGAGTCTGGCTCCGTCGAGCACAATGGCGCCGGAGCCCACCAGGGTGTCGTCCTCCAGGGTGCAGGCGTGAAGATGGACCATGTGACCGATTGTCACACCCCGGCCGATGATGGTGGGAAGTTCGACCGAAACGTGGATGATGCATCCGTCCTGGACGTTGGTGCCGGCACCGATGCGCACAGGTCCGTCATCGCCGCGGATCACGGCGTTGAACCAGGCACTGGCTTGCGCCTCCATCACCACATCACCGATGACGGCGGCGCCGGGAAGGACAAGGCTTGTGTTGTCGATGGTCGGCCACACGTCCTGCCAGGGCATCACGTGCGCCTGGGGAAAGACGCAGCTGCGGTAGCGACCCGGGGCGGTCATGGCTTCCGGCCGGTCATTCGGCGTGCCTCAAAGGATGGTGGGCGCGGCTGGGTTCGAACCAGCGACCCCTGCCGTGTGAAGACAGTGCTC
>JAPPGE010000088.1 GCA_028821455.1 bacterium
CGTCCAGGGCCCACAATCAGGCTGTCACTCCCAGTGGTGACGGATGCGGGCTAAGCGCCGCTGCCGCCGCATCATAGGCGGCGGAAACCAGGTGCCAGCGCCGCTTTGCCAGCGGCCGGCCGGTCGTGACTTCCACGGTCCTGCCACTGCCGTCGCCGAGCCGCATGGCCGCGGCGCCGCTATCGTCAATGGTCAGAGCGAAACCACTGGCAGTGGCGTCATCCCAGTTCGAGATCAGACCCTGGAGCCCCTTTTCGGGGGTCGTGGGAAAAACCCAGGCCTGGACCGTAAAACTGCCCAGGCCGGTCACCAACGGGCTTGAGGGAATGGTCACATAGGAGCCCGCAATGGTGATCTGCTCGCGACCGTGATACTCGCCGGCAAAAGGCGCCTCGATCTCCTCTTCACGATAGATGTCGAGGTCGGGATCGTCGTTGCCGCAGATCACCCGCACCAGGTCGGCGCGATAGCGATCAGGCCCGTAAGTACTGACCATGACATTGAGTGTATCGCCCGGCATGACAGTCCAGGCACTACAGTATCCCATGATCTTCTTCATTCCCTGATCCTCCCTAGTCCGGCGCAACGCCGGTGACCGCGTGCCAGCGCATGCGGAAGACCTTCTTTGTGGCGGCGTAGTAGTCGTCGAATACCAGGTCGTCGTAGTACTCCAGCTTGTCCCCGCGGACCTTCGGCATCCTGGCCAGGGTCCATTCGACGCCACGCTTGGTGCAGACGATGATGGTGCGCTCTTCCATGGGCATCAGGCGCAGACGATTGACCACCAGAGTCAGTTCGGGGCCGTAGGGTCCACCTGGATTACGATCAAACTCCTCGATCAGGTCGATTCGTGACGGATCTATTTCATACATTTCCTGGTCCTTGTGATCAGCGCCAAGTATCTGGACATCATCGCTCGGGTTCCACAGTCATGAAGTCATTCCCAAAGTTCCCTGTCATTTTGAAAGAGCCGTTGAAACCGCGCGGGATGACGAATGCGCCGCCCGCAGTATAGGTCTCGGCATGGCCACATTCGTCGGCGGTGCCGTCGGGCAGGCAGACAACTTCGTGGCAGCTCTGCCGCCAGGTCGTCAAGCGCCTCCGTGCGTCCCTTGAAGTGAACGCGGACCCCGGAGCGGGACAGCAACTCGCGGCCGGCAAACTGGGAAGCCGCATTCGCGATCATCCCTTCCGCTGTCTTCAGTCTTCCGGTCCGGTTGCCGCTCCAACCCCTTCGCTGCGACGCCGTGCCGCGAAGCCGAGAACATGTACATCGCAAAATGCCACCGGCGCAGGCACCGTATGCGTGCGGTGTATGAAGGCCTCCGACGTTGTGTGGAACTGCGTCTCGCGGTGCTGCCATACATAGGCTCGCTCGCCATGCGGTAGAACTTGGAGAACGTGCCGCACTTCGGTGCAGTCGATCCGCGTGCCGCCGTAGCGCACGTCCAAGATGTGCTCAAGGCAGGCTTCGTGTCGGGGAACCGGCCCTGAAAATCGTAAGGCGTTATCACGTTGCCTTATGTCCCCAGGACTCCGGAGATTGAAGTATGTCGCGTCAACTTGGTGACTGCGATTGGATCGATCGCAATGACGGCTTCTCCAGCAACGTCGACATGAACACCGGTACCCCTCAGGAAACCGCCACTTCGGCGCCGGTCAGACCCTGGAGCGACACCGGACGGCCGAATGGGCCCACCGGCTTTGGAACCGCATGCTGAAGAAAGCCCAGGCGCCGCCCATCGATCTCGGCATCGTCGACGGCCTGAACGACAACATCGCCCGCCGCAAGGAAGAGATCCTCGGCCTCTGTCCTCACCGCCGACGCGGTATCGTCAACCAGGGTCTGGTTGCGAAGCGTCCTCGCCTACAGGCCGAGGGACTCTCTTGCTTCCCGTACGCCCGAACTCGTTCCACGCTCCTGGCGGTCGTGCGGGGAGCGGACCACCCGTTGGCGGAATCGCACGCCGCACCTGGAATCTGCTCGTGTGGCCAACCGAACCGAGATGATGGCGTCGAGCCTGTTGTGCTTCAGCCTGCCTTCGACTCGAACTGCCAAGTACTCCTTCGATCACGGGAAGCCAGTCATCCGCCTCCCTCGCGCAGTGCCCATTCCGCCTGTATCAACCCTCGCACTTCCTCGGGGAACTGGCTCCGGTCCGGGTCCATTGTCGACTTGACATGGAGTCATCAGCACGAAAACAAAGGGACTTACATACATGACTACGCAGATCGACACCGGGAGCGCTTTGGAGTAGATGCACCACATGGTTTTGGCGCATCGAAACATCGTCTACCGGGTCCTCCCCGGCAACAGGACGACTGCAAGAAGGCTGGCCGCCCAGGCGGGTGCCTGCCGTTTCGTGTGGAACGAGATTCTGGCGAGGCACAATGCTGCCTACAGGAATGCAGTCGAGAACGGTGGCGACAATCCGTCGACGTCGTTCTTCTCTCTTGGAAAGGAATTCACCAAACTTCGGGCTGACGTCGACTGGCTCTCTCAGTATGCATTCAATGTGACCCGGTACGTTCTCAAGTATCAGTCGGACGCATGGGCCGCCTACTTCAGGGGACATGGCGAGAGGCCGGCTTTCAAGTCGAAGTACGGTTCGACGCCTTCCTTCACGATTCCTGAAGACGTCAGGATCAGGGGAAACAGGCTTCACGTTCCGAAGATCGGCGCTGTGGTTCTTCGCAGAAAGGGCGGAAACCCGTACTCCGAAGATGCTCCATGCAAGGTTGTTCTCAAGGAAATCTGCGGCAAGTGGTATGCCACCGTCACGTACAAGGTCGATGTCCCGGAACGCGAAGACGACGGGACCGCCATCGGCATCGACATGAACGTCGGTCAAGTGGCATGTGTCGATCTGGAAGGCAACGAAGACATCCTCCACAAGCCCGACACCGCAGACATCGACAGAAAGATCAACCGTCTCAGGAACAAGGAAAGCGGACAGCGCAAGGGAGCGAAGCGCAGACTGAAGACCCGGCAGAGGATCCGGAGGCTCGAACGCAAGAGAGCCCATGTCCGCAAGAACTGGTCCCACAGGATCAGCCGCAGGATTGCCAGCAACTATTCCACCGTCTGTGTCGAGGACCTGAAGATCGACAACATGACGAAGTCGGCCGGGGGGACCGTCGAGAAGCCCGGCAGGAACGTCAGGCAGAAGAGCGATCTCAACAGGAAGATTCTGGATACGGGCTGGGGCATCCTGCGACAGTGCCTCGAGTACAAGACCAGCGTTGTCAAGGTGCCTTCCCGGTACACGTCCCAACGGTGTTCATCGTGTGGAACTGTGGACAGCAGGTCCAGATTGTCTCAATCGAACTATCTCTGTGTAGCTTGCGGCTACATGGACAACGCGGACCTGAACGCGGCCCGCAACATTCTGGCCTCCGGGATTGGGGTGTCTGGACGGGGTAAAGTGGCCGAAGGCCATGGACCGTCAAAACGATGCTTGACTGCATAGTCAAGTATGTAAGTCCCAGCGGAGCCGCCCTTTCGCATGGCGGAGAGCTCGCGTGACGAGGGACGTCATCATCGGAATCGATGCCGGAACCTCCCTTATCAAGGCGGTCGCATTCAGTCGCGACGGTGAACAGCTGGCGATGGCGGCCCGGCCGAATTCCTATGCGACCGGTGCAGGAGGCAGGGCCGAACAGGACGTGGCGATGACGTGGCGGGAGGCCGCGGCAACGCTCCTTGAGCTCGTCGACAGGATGCCGACAATCCGTGATCGTGCCTGTGCCCTGGCGATCACGGGCCAGGGAGATGGCACGTGGCTCATCGATGCTGACGGCGAGCCTGTCATGCCTGCCCTGCTGTGGCTTGACAGCCGGGCCGCGGACGAAACCCGCCGGGTTCGCGAACACCCCGAGTACGGTAACTTCTATGAGACGACAGGCACCGGTGCGGCACCGTGCCAGCAGTCCAGTCAACTTGCATGGCTGGCACGCCAATCCCCGCAAGCGCTTGCCCGGGCAACAACCGCCTTTCACTGCAAGGACTGGCTGTATTTCAAGCTGACGGGCGAACGCGTGACCGATCCTTCGGAGGGAGTCTGGACCTTTGGCGACTTCCGCACACGCCGCTATCATGATCTCCCTCTTCGAATCTTCGGGCTCAACCGTTACGCCGGACTGTTGCCGCCGATCGTCGATGGAACCGTGACATCGCATCCACTGACGGCAGCCGCTGCCATGCAAGTCAAACTTCCTCAGGGCCTGCCCGTCGTTCTCGGCTATGTCGACGTGATCTGTACCGCACTGGGGGGAGGACTCTTTGATCCGACGGTCCGTGCCGGGCTGTCGGTGATCGGCTCGACCGGGGTGCACCTGAAGTATGCCTCAACGGTCGATGAGGTCAGGCTGGGAGCCAATGGAGACGGATACACGATTTGCTTTCCGGTGCCCGGCACCTGGGCACAGATGCACTCGAACCTCTCCGCGACACTCAACATCGACTGGCTGCTCGATGTCATGCGGGACGTCCTGGCGGAGGCTGGAGTCACGCGCGAGCGTCGTGAGCTCGTGCAGGCAATCGACCGCCTGACACAAGCGTCCGGCGCCGGACGCATTCTTTATCATCCCTACATCTCCGCAGCCGGCGAACGCGGTCCGTTCCTTGCGCCACAGGCGCGGGCCAGTTTCACGGGGCTCGATTCCGGTACCGGGCTGGCCGAACTGACAAGGGCAGTCCTGGAGGGGCTGGCAATGGCTGCGCGAGATTGCTTCAGTGCCATGGGCGAAATCCCCGAGGAGGTGCGCGTGGCCGGAGGCGCCGCCCGCTCCAACGCATTGCGCAGCATTCTGGCCGCCGTTCTCGATCGCCCTCTGCGCACCTTCGAACGCGACGAGGCGGGAGCGTCGGGCGCAGCCATGATCGCGGCGGTCCAGCAGCGCCACTATCCTGACATGGCGGCCTGCGCCGCCGACTGGGTGGAGCCCTATCGCGGCGACCTGGTGAGACCTGACCCGGCCCTGGCATCGATCTACGCAAACCTCTTTCCGCTCTATGTCGAGACCCGCCAAGCGTTGGCGCCGTTATGGACCCGCTTGGCCGACCTGGGTGAGCGACGATGAGGAAGGTGACCCTCATCGGTGGCCTCCCCATGGCCCCGGAGGTCTTCAGCCGCGACGTCTCCCAGGCCACGAAGTATGGCGCCTTCTTCGTCAACACTGCCCACGAGCCGCTGTTGGACTGTCGCGCGCCCGATCGCGTGCTTGCGAGCGGGCACCCGGGAGGTGCTGCCCTCGAGCCCCGTGCGGTTGATCCGCTTCACTCAGAGCCGCCGCCGGTCGGTCGTGCCAACGTCGTCCTCACGCCGCACATCGCCGGCGCGTCGATCGGGGCCGTGCGCAACGCTGCCGCCGGGTTTGCCGATGAGGTGTGCCACTGTTTTTCCGGCGAGCGACGGCTCCATTCCTGCTGACGCGAATACGGTCGTGAAGCAGACGCAGTGCGGGCACGGTGCGGTTGACCTCGTCGTCATTGGCGGGGGGAATCAACAGTGTCGGCATTGCTCGCGATGCGGCAGGCCGCGGCCTCTCCGTCGTGCTGCCGGAGAAGAAAGGCCTCACGGACAGGCGGCAATGCTTCCCGCTACCCGGTCAGTTTGGCAGAGACCTCGCCGCACTCGCTGTGTGGCGCATGGTTCATGTGTCAGGTATCCCAGAAGCGGACAGGCTTGCCCGTCGGCGTGTCACTGATCTCGCCATCGCGCATGGCCACGTGTCCGCGGATCACGGTAGCGCGCGGCCAGCCGGTGACCGTCATGCCTTCGTAGGCCGTCCAGCCGCACTTGGCATGCTGTTGGGCATGGCTGATGGTGCGCGTTTCCTTCAGATCGACCAGCGTGAGATCCCCGTCGTAACCGACGGAGATGCGACCCTTTCCTCGGATGTTGTAGAGTCTCTGGGGTCCGTAGCACAAGAGGTCAACCAGGCGCTCGAGCGTCAGGCGACCCTCGGCGACATGGTTCAGCAGGATCGGCAGCATCGTCTCGACACCCGGCATGCCTCCTGGCGTCTCCGGATAGGGCCGTTTCTTTTCCTCGGCCGTATGCGGGGCGTGATCCGATCCCATCACATCGACGATCCCCTGGTCGATCCCGCGCCAGAGAGCATCCCTGTGGCGGGAATCGCGAATCGGCGGATTGACCTGGGCAAAGCCACCCAGGCGCTCATAGCATTCCGGTGCCGCGAGGGTGAGGTGCTGCGGCAGCAGTTCAACGGTTGCGATATCCTTGGCGCTGCCCAGAAACGCGATCTCCTCGGCAGTCGTCACGTGAAGAACATGGATCGGCCGCGCCGCGTCGCGGGCCAGGGTCACGATGCGCCGCGTGGCTCTCAGGGCCGTCTCGACATCCCGCCAGACGGGGTGCGCCCTTGGATGTCCCTCTTCGACCGCCAGGTGGCGGCGTTCGGCAAGACGGAATTCGTCCTCGGCATGGATTGCGACGCGTCGTCGGCCGGATCGCAGCACGGACGCGAGTGCCTCGTCGTCGGCAACCAGCAGGCTGCCTGTCGAACTCCCCATGAAGATCTTGACGCCGCAACAACCGGGATGCAGTTCAAGCTCGGCCAGTTCGTCATGATTGTCATCGCTGGCGCCGGCAAAGAACGCGTGATCGCACCACATGCCCCGGGCTCGCTCGAGCTTGTCCTCCAGGGCGGCAGGCGTCGTCGTCGGCGGATTGGTGTTCGGCATTTCGAAGACGGCGACCACGCCACCGGCCACGGCTGAACGAGATCCGTGGGCGAGATCCTCCTTTTCCTCGTGTCCCGGTTCACGAAAGTGCACCTGGGTATCGACTATTCCGGGGAGGACCATGAGCCCGCGTGCATCGAGAGAGGCGCCCGCCGCAGTTGAGGGCACGTCGCCGATGGCGGCAATCCGGCCATCGGTGATGGCCACATCCGCCCGGCGCCGTCCGGCCGGGGTCATCACCTCGCCGCCGCTGACGACAAGATCGAAGGTCTCGTTCATGATTCTGTCTCCCTGCTGATCCGGTGGAAGTCGGGTGTGTCACTGACGATCGAATCGACACCGGAGTCCATGAGCGCCTGTGCTTCGTCGGCGCAGTTGATCGTGTAGACGGCAACGCGGCGGCCTCCGCGATGGACGCGGGATATGAGTTCCGGGGTGGCCAGAGACCGATCAACATGAATGCTGGCGCACTTGAGAAGGGCCGCATGCCAGGACCAGAGACGGCGCGGCCGGTGACCCATCACCAGGGCGAGTGGCCAGCGATACCCCGCAAGGCGGGCAAGATAGAGAACCGTAGGGCTGAAACTCGACAGCAGAGGGCGTTGCCGTCCCGCAGGCCACCGGCTGCGGATGATACCCGTCACGCGCCGAGCCAGTGTCATGAGACCACCGCCGTCGGCCTTGATTTCCACATTGGGGGTAAGGCCCAGGACGATGCAGGCATCGAGTGCCTGGACCAGGGTCGGCACCCGCTCCCCGGACCACACGGCGTCAAACCAGCTTCCGGCGTCAAAGGCGCCAAGTTCCGTGCTGCGCACCTCGTCGATCAGCCGGTCGACGCCTGTGGTGCGGACAAGACTGCGATCATGCAGCACCACCGGGACATCGTCGCCGGCAAGACGGACGTCGAATTCCACCCATTCAAAGCCTTCCTCGGCGGCACGCGCCAGTCCCCCCAGGGTGTTTTCCGGAGCCCTTGCCGCC
Source organism: bacterium (assembly GCA_028821455.1). Taxonomy (GTDB): domain Bacteria; phylum Pseudomonadota; class Alphaproteobacteria; order SP197; family SP197; genus SP197. The sequence continues at coordinate 7,694 of JAPPGE010000088.1, forward strand.
ACACCGCGGTGACCTATGACGGGCGGGAGATCGATCAACGCGGTCAACCGATCAGCACGTCCTGGCCACGCTTGGCCAGACTGTGGGCGATGATCATGCGCTGTATCTCACTGGTCCCTTCCCAAATCCTCTCCACCCGCAGTTCCCGGTAGAATCTCTCTGCCGCGTACTCGCGCATGTAGCCGCGACCGCCGAATATCTGCACTGCGCGGTCGGCCACCCGATTGGCCATTTCCGAACAATAGAGCTTCGCCATGGAGCACAGGGCGTGCTGAACCTTGACGTCCTCACCGCCATCGATGGCCGCGGCGAGGCGATGGACCATAAGGCGCCCGGCCCACAGCTCCACGAGACTGTCGGCGAGCATGAACGATATCGCCTGATTGGCCATGATCGGTCGACCGAACTGGACGCGGTCCTGCGCAAAGGCGAGTGCTTCGTCGATGAGGCGGCTGGCGGCCCCGCAGCAGCGCGCCGCAATGCCGAGTCGTTCCTGGCGAAACCACTCGTAGGTCCAGGTGCGGCCGTCGCCTTGCGGATCAATGAGTGCGTCAGCCGTCACCTTGACCGAATCGAACCGCACGACCGGATGATGGGAGGGATAGGTGTGGCTGTAGGCGGGCGTGCGCACGATCTCGACACCCGCGGCGTCACTGTCGACATAGAAGAGTCCGTGGGCACCATCCTCGAAACGTGCCTGAACGATGACGATGCCGGCCCGGTTGAAGCCGGTGACGTGCCACTTGGTTCCGTTCAGCACCCAGCCGTTGCCGGACCGTGTCGCTGTCGTCTCGATGGCATCGACATCGCTGCCCGCTCCTTCTTCGGTAATGGCGTAGCACTCGCTCGTGGCGCCATCGAGAAGTGGTTGAACCCAGGCTTCAATCTGCGCCGGCGTCGCGGTACGCACCAGGAAGGGCGAGACATCGTGGAAGAAGAACCCGACTCCGTTGGTCGCCCGCCCGACTTCTTCCCAGACACCGGCCATGGCTCCGGCGGAGAACCCGCCACCGCCCGCCTCCTTCGGTACCTGGGGCAGCCACAGGCCCATGTCCCGGGCAGCCCGGAGATGGTGCTCCCTGACGTCCCCGGGAATCTGTCCGTCGTTCGCCTCGGCAACCTGCTCCAGCGGCAGGCGTTCGGCATCGATGAAGGGGCGCAACCTTTGGCGCCACGCCAGGGCCTCGGCCGATTCACCAGCGCCGGTGAGAGCCTCCTGTCCCCGCTTGACCAGGCCGTCAGCGATGATCACCCGCTGGATTTCGCTGGTTCCTTCCCAGATGCGGTCGACCCTGAGTTCCCGGTAAAATCTCTCGGCAACGTTCTCGCGCATGTAGCCGCGCCCACCGAAGATCTGCACGGCCCGGTCGGCTGTCCGGTGGGCGAACTCCGAACAGAAGAGCTTGGCCATGGCGCACTTGCCGTGGAGAACCTTGACGTCCTCTTCCCGATCCATCGCCTGCGCCACGTCATAGGTCATGAGTCTCCCGGCCCACAATTCGGTCAGACTGTCGGCCAGTGGAAACTGGACCGCCTGGTTCTCCCAGATCGGCCGGCCGAACTGGACGCGGTTCCTGGCAAAGTCCAGCGCTTCGTCGATGAGACGGCCGGCGGCGCCGCAGCAGCGTGCCGCAATCTTCATGCGTTCCTGGCGAAACCAGGCGTATGTCCAACGAAGACCGCCACCTTTTTCGTCAATGAGATTGTCCGCGGGAACATGGACGTCGCAGAACTCCATCTCCAGGTGATGACCACGGTAGTGATGCATGTAGCGCGGCGTGCGCCGGACAGTGACCCCGGGCGCTTCCTTCTCCACCCAAAAGAGAGCGTGGCGGCCATCCTCGAGCTTTGCCTGGAAGATGATCCAGTCGGAGAGATTGGCCCCCGTGACATGCATCTTGGTGCCGTTGAGGAGCCAGCCGTTGCCGTCACGCCGCGCCGTTGCCTCGATGCCGTCAACATCGCTGCCTGTACCAGGCTCGGTAATGGCATAGGCAACCCGCCTGCGCCCCTCGATCAGCGGCCGGATGAAGGTCTCCATCTGCCAGGAGTTCGCCGTGTGCCAGAGAAATGGCGACAGATCATGATAGCAGCCCCACAGGCCGTTGGTCGTCCTGCCCAGCGCTTCCTGGATGACGGCAATCTCGAAATGCGACAGGTGCCGTCCTCCACTCTCGTCCGGTAGGGAGGGATAGAGGAGGCCCATCCCCTCTGTTGCCCGCAAGATGGCGGCATGTGCTTCATCGGCGATGAAGCCGTCGTTCATCTCGGCCTCGACTTCCCGCGGCATGAGTTCGCTCTCGACAAGCGAGCGCATGGCTTGTTGCCATTGCCGGGCCTTCGCGGACATCGGGTAAACCATGGACACCTCACTTACCGGACGGAACGACCATCGCTACACTGCGGCCGGGCGCCGTGGTGGCGCAAGACCTTCCCAAAATCTGGGAGTGACCGACACATGACGGGCCATCGTCTCGACCGCATGCTCAATCCCCGTTCCATCGCCGTCGTCGGCGCATCGCAACGGGAAGGCAGTGCCGGACACGGGATGATACACGGTCTCATCAACGCCGGTTTCGATGGCACCATCTTCCCGGTCAATCCGCGCTACCGAAACGTTGCCGGCCTCGTCTGCCACGAGTCCCTCGCCGATCTTCCTCAACCGGTCGACCTTGCCATGCTCGGCGTCAACAGCACCCGTCTTGAAGGACAGCTCGACGACGCCATTGCCATGGACGCCGGAGGCGCTGTCATCTTCGATACCTGCTATCTCGACGGCGAACGCGACAGAGGTCTCCTCAACCGCCTGAAAGCAAAGGCAAGAGCAGCCGACCTTCCGGTCTGTGGCGGCAACGGCATGGGTTTCATCAATCTCTCGCAGCGCCTGCCGGTCACTATCTTCGACGCCTCCTCCAAGTTGCGTGATGATGGCAATGTCGCCTTCATTACCCATTCGGGAACCGTGTTCAGCGAAATCGGCAACAACGACTTTCGCTATGCCTGCAATCTGATCGTCTCGTGTGGTCAGGAAATCAACGGCACCATGGCCGACTACATGGACTATGCGCTGGACATGGACTCGACGCGGGTCATCGCACTCTTCATGGAGGAGGCGCGCGATCCCCGGGACTTCATGGCTGCCCTTGAGAAAGCGCGCAGAAAAGACGTCCCGGTGGTGGCCATGAAAGTCGGCCGGACCCGGCTCGCCGCCGAATTCGCCCGTGTCCATTCCGATGCCGATACCGGCAACGACATGGCCTACCAGGCCGTCTTCGATCACTACGGCGTCATGCGTGTCGGCAGCATGGATGAAATGGCGAATCTTCTCGCCCTGCTCTCCCACGAGCGCCAGCTCGCTCCAGGCGGCCTCGGTGTCGTTCTCGATTCGGGGGGCGAAAGGGAGATGTTCACCGACCTTGCGGACGACACCGGCGTTCCCCTGGCCGTCATCACCGGGGAGACGCAGGCACGCATCCGCCCTCACCTCCACCACGCCCTGGAGCCCGTCAATCCCCTCGATGCCTGGGGCACCGCCCACAACTACGAGGATGACTTCGAGGCCTACTTTCTCGCCATGGCGCATGATCCAGGTGTCGCCATGGTCACCTTCTGTGGCGATTTCCAGTGGAATCCGACTGTCGAGCGCGGTTATGCGAAGGCGCTTGTCGAGGCATTCGGCCAGACCGGCAAGCCTGTTTCAGCCATCCTCAACACGCCGATGTCGGGCCTGATGACCGCTGGCAAGGACATGAGCAGCCACGGCATTGTCGTCCTGTGCGGCACAAGGGAGTCGCTGCTTGCCATCAGGCACGCGCTTTCCTGGCGGAACCGCAATCTGCCATCGCCTCCGGCTGCACTCTCCCCCACCCCGGCCCTCGACGAAGAATTGCCTGCCGCGCTCGGTCTTGCACGATCTCAGGAAGGGACCCATGGGAGCATGATGCCGACGATTCTCCTTATGATCGATCCCGCCTTCGGCCCTCTCGTGGGCCTGCGCTGCGGCGAATCGGATCAGGAGGCGTGGGCCCTGCCAGGAATCGACCCCGGGACGGCCGGCACACTCATCGACCGGGTCTACGGCACATGGTTTCCGGGTAGCCAGGCTTTTCGCCTTAGTGTCGCGCGACTTCTGTCCATGTTTTCAGTCATCGCTCCGGACCTTGCGGGCGACGTGACGACGCTTGAACTCGGACCGATCCTCGAAGAGGGGGACGGGATGGCATGCGCCGGCTTCACGTGGCGGAATGCCGAGGCGTGAGCGACCTCCGGCAGAGCGTCATCAAGGGTCTCGCCTCCTCGTCGAGGTACCGGCACCTTAGCGCCGACCTTCTGGCGCGGACCGCCGACTGGGCTGTGGCGCGCCATGCAAAGCCGGGACCGGCTCTCAAGGCAGCCAAGCGCAAGCTGCATCAGGTGTTCGGCGCCTATGCCGTGAAACTCGATTCCCTGAAGAGTCACGTTGATGCTCTCGAGACCGGCGGTGAAACCCACGCCGTATGCCGCCGCATCCTGAGACTTCACCATTCCACTGCCGAACGTCTCTCATTTGTCGAGACATTCCATGCAACCATCTGGAATCACTGTGGAAAACCACGGCACATTCTTGATCTGGCAGCCGGGCTCAACGCCTTCTCCCTGCCGTTTTCAGGACTTGATCCCGCGGTTTCCTACACGGCCGTCGAGATCGACCGGCGCATGGTCGACGCCGTCAGGCGTTTCCTGGCCATCACGCAACGGCCTGGTGAATGTCTCTGGCAGGATCTTCTCGACGGAGTCCTGCCGGGCAATGCGGATGTTGCCCTGGTGCTCAAGACCCTGCCCTGTCTCGAGCGCCAGAAACCCGGAGCTGCCGCCGATCTCATGCATCGCCTCGAGGACATCCCCAGGATTGTCGTGAGCTATCCGGTACGATCACTCGGTGGTGCCAGAAAGAACATGCCACTGACCTATCGCGCCCAGGCACAATCCCTGGCGGCCACCTGTGGGCGGGACATCACCTTTCTCGATCTCAGCCAGGAGATCGTTGCCGTGCTATCACATCGCTGAACCCTTGAAGCCTGCCGGTCGTCCCCCATAATGCACGCAGGACCGCATGAAGGAATGATGACGTGAAACATCTCCTGGCCATCCTGGCGCTGTCCGTTCCACTGGCAGCCCATGCCGACTTCGTGGGCAATCCCATGGTTCTGGACGGCGACACCATGAGTTTTGGTGAAAAGAAGGTGGATCTCTTCGGTGTGCATGCACCAACCATTACGCAGACCTGCGGCGAGACCGGCAATGTCTGGTCATGCGGCTGGGAAGCGACTCTCCATCTCGAAGAACTGGTGAATGCCGGTGAAGTCGTCTGCGTCGAGGTCGCCGACAGCGGATCGTCAACCCCTCTCGCCCGCTGCACCGTTGATGGTGTCGATCTTGCCGGGCAGATGATCGATGCCGGTCTGGCGGTACGCGACGAGACCCTGGGCGATGACTACGCCGAACGCGAACTGGCGGCCGCCACCGAAGAGCGGGGCATGTGGGCCGGCCCCTTCATCGATCCAGTCCAGTGGGCTGAACGGTACGGGTGCGCCTGCAGTGCCCGCAAGAAGGCAATTGCAGAAACCGCCGCCCTGCTCAAGGGCGAGGAAACGGCGGAATAGCGCGTAGAGTCGATGATGTGGTTTTCCCTGCTGTCAGACGCGTTCAATGAGAGCCGACACACCCTGCCCGACGCCGATACACATGGTGACGAGCGCACGCCTGGCGTCCTGGCGGCGCAATTCGTAGACGGCCGTAGTCGTCAGCCTGCCACCCGATGCGCCCAGCGGGTGGCCGAACGCGATGGCGCCGCCATTGGGATTGACATGCGCGGCGTCATCGGCGAGGCCGAGTTCGCGGGTCACCGCGAGCACCTGGGCCGCGAAGGCCTCGTTGAGTTCAATGACGTCGACATCGCCCAGGCGGACGCGCTCCCTCTCGAGGAGCTTGCGTGTCGAATGGACCGGCCCGATTCCCATGATTCGGGGTGGCACTCCTCCAACCGCGCCACCGATGATGCGCGCCAGGGGTTGAAGGGCGTACCGTGCCACCGCCTCTGAAGACGCCACAAGGAGAGCCGAGGCGCCGTCGTTGACGCCCGAGGCGTTGCCGGCGGTGACGGTTCCGTTGTCACGGAACGGCGCCCGCAGACCTGCCAGCCTGTCGCGTGACGTCTCTCGCGGATGCTCGTCGTTTGTCACCGTGACGGTCGTCCGACCGGACGGCGCCGTGACCGGGACGAGTTCCTCGGCGATCTTTCCTTCCCTGATGGCCGCGGCGGCCCGCTGCTGACTTCTCAGGGCAAAGGCGTCCTGATCTTCGCGTGTTATGCAACGTTCCTCAGCCAGGTTCTCTGCTGTTTCCGGCATCTGGTCGACACCGTGAAGCTGCCGCATGCGCGGATTGACGAAGCGCCAGCCGATGGTCGTGTCATGGATTTCCGCATGGCGCGAAAACCCCGTTTCGGCCTTGGCCATGACGAACGGAGCGCGTGACATGCTCTCCACGCCACCGGCGATGACGAGATGGGCCTCTCCCAGTTTCACAAGGCGGCCGGCCTGCAAAACGGCCTCAAGACCGGAGCCGCACAGCCGGTTGACCGTCACTCCGGGAACCTCCACGGGCAGCCCGGCGAGCAATGCGGCCATGCGTGCCACATTGCGGTTGTCCTCTCCGGCCTGATTGACGTTGCCGTAGATCACGTCATCGAGTCTGGACCAGTCCACCGCGACATTGCGGTCCATGAGCGCGCGTATGGGAACGGCCGCAAGATCGTCGGTCCTCATGCCGGACAACTGACCGCCGTAGCGCCCGAAGGGCGTACGCACCGCATCGCAGATGTAGGCTTCGGACATGTTGGCGACATCTTCCCCGACCAGACACCCACCTTACTCCATGAGGGAGGCGCGCCGCATCCATGCCAGTTGCCGTGACAGGCCGAGGCCATGCACAATGTTCCGCGATGCCAATCAGACTCACACTGCAGGGACTCATGGCCATCCTTGTCGGAGCAATGATCTCTGCAGGCGCTGAAGGGGAGTCCACCCGTCGCGTGCCGGCGGAATGGGAACCGCAGGAAGCGATCTGGATGCAGTGGCCGGGACCGTACGAAAAGTCCTACGAGACCGCCTTCGCACGAATCACAAACGTCATCGCCCGTTACGAGACACTCCACATCCTTCATTCCGGTCCGGCCATTGCAGAGAGTGCGAGGCGTGTCATCACCCGCGAGGGAGGCAACCCCGATCATCCGAACATCACGTGGCACGCTGTTGCCAGTGACAGCGCGTGGATGCGCGACAACGGACCGGTGTGGGTGATCGACAACGGCACGCTCTTCGTCCAGGACTGGGAATTCGATGCCTGGGGAGGAGCCTTCGGCTCACAGATCCCCTATGCCCTGGACGACAGAATCCCGATCGAGGTGGCCCGCATCACAGGGCTGCCCCACGAGTCCGTGACTATCGTGCACGAGCGCGGCAACCTCGAGTTCAATGGCAGGGATACCGTCATGCTCAACTGGAGCGTCATCGGCGATCCGCGGCGCAATGCGGACTACACCCGAGAGAAGGCCGAGGCGGACCTCAAGGCGCATTTCGGTGTCAGCAAGGTGGTTTTCATCGATGGGGTGCCGGACGGTGACCTCACCAACGGGCATATCGATGGTATCGCCCGCTTCATCGATCATGACACCGTCGTCGTTGCCCGGTGCACGGACAGCGCAGGCTGCCCCGCCACCACGAGCGAAGTCTTCGAGAACGCCGCCGAGACCATCGCTGCGGCCGGATTCACCGTCATCCGTGATCCCGTCGACACGGCGGTGGTCCATCGCGGCATGACCTTTCGCGCGAACTACATGAACTGGCTGGTTGGCAACGGGTTTGTCATCACGACCGGTTTCGGCCATGCCGAGGCAGACGAAGCCGCACGACAACGCCTCGAAACCTACTTTCCCGGGCGCGACACTTATGTCATCGAGATGCTCGATTCCTGGGCGGCGGGCGGCGGCGTCCACTGCCACACCAATGATCAACCCGCGTTTCCAGACAGTTGAAGGAAGGTTCGGACTTCTCTCCTTGTGCTACAAACGAAGGATGAATCCACCTCGGGTTTCATCCAGCGCGTTGCCGACTTTCCGCGTACACTCCCCCTGGGCTTCGGCCCGATCAGTTGAAAGCGTCACCGTCCGGGACTAGCCTTTCCTGATCGTGCTCGGACCGTGGAGGCGGACGGTCATGCACCTCGACCGTGATCAGATGGACCGGTTTCACGAGACCGGCTATCTCATGCTTCCCAACCTCTTCTCGGCGGATGAGGCGGAGGTTCTGCGACGGGCCGCGGCCGAGGTCTACGCCCTGGACCGCAAGGAGGTGGTGCGCGAGAAGGATGGCGTATCCCCGCGCACGGCTTTCGCGGCGCATTGCTACCACGAGACCTTCCGGCGGCTTGGACGCCATCCGCGCCTGATCGAACCCGTCATGCAGCTACTCGGCGGTCCGGTCTACATGCACCAGTACAAGGTCAACGCCAAGGTCGCTTTCAACGGCGACGTCTGGCAATGGCACCAGGACTACGGCACGTGGTCTCGCGACGACCTGATGCCCGAGGCGCGCGCGATGAACATTGCCCTCTTTGTCGACGACGTGACCGAGTTCAACGGTCCGCTGTGGATCATCCCAGGCTCGCACCGCGGTGGTGTCTACGAGGCCGGGCACGACCTGGATACGACCAGCTATCCACTCTGGACGCTCGATCGGGCTACGGTGACGGACCTGGCGGAGCGGGGCGGGATACTCTCGGCCAAGGGCAAGGCCGGCAGTGTCCTGATGTTCCACGGCAACATCGTCCATGCGTCCTCGCCCAACATGTCGCCTTGGGGCAGGACCGTCGTCTATCTGTCTCTGTGCCATGTCGACAACCACATCCGGCGCTTCAAGCGGCCGGAGTGGATCGCTCATCGCGATTTTGCTCCCATCGAACCGTTGTCCGACACCTGCCTGACCGAGCCGATGCCCGGATCGGCCGAAGCCGTCGCGTGAATCTGCACCGCCTGTTGCTGGCTCGGCAGGCACAGGACAATCCGGTCCGCATCGGTGTTCTCGGGTGCGGCAAGTTCGCTTCGATGTTCCTCGCCCAGGCGATCCGGACCCCGGGACTCCATGTTGCCATTATCGCCGATGTGAACCCGGAAGGTGCTCGCACAAACCTGGCGCGCATCGGCTGGCCGGGCGAGCGCTACGCCGGTGCCGATCTTGGAACGGCGCTGCGTTCGGGTGCGACGTGGATTGTCGATGACGTGCACGCACCCTTCCGCGAAGGAGCCATCGACCTCGTCGTCGACGCCACCGGAGATCCGGCGGCGGGCGTGCGGCACGTCCTGCTCGCCTGCGAACATGGCAAGCCGATCATCATGGTCAATGTCGAGGCCGACGCTCTGGCCGGCCCGCTATTGGCAGAACGGGCGCGCGAGGCCGGCATCGTCTACTCGCTTGCCTACGGCGACCAGCCGGCGCTGATCTGCGATCTCGTCGACTGGGCCCGGTCCAGCGGATTCGACGTCGTCGCCGCGGGCCGTGGCCACAAGTGGTTGCCGGAGTTCCAGTTCTACACGCCCGACAACGTCTGGGACGGCTACGGGTTGACGCCGGAAGAGGCCATCGAAGGCGGACTCAACCCCAGAATGTTCACCTCCTTTCTCGACGGCAGCAAACCGGCGATCGAAAGCACGGCGGTCGCCAACGCCACTGGCCTTACGCCGGCGCCGGACGGCCTCGGCTATCCACCGACCAGTATCGACGGGTTGCCACATGTCTGCAGAACGCGTTGCGAGGGCGGCACATTGCACCACAAGGGGCAGGTCGAAGTGGTGTCCTCGCTACATCGCGACGGCGTGCCGATCGACTATGACATCCGCTTCGGCGTCTTCGTCGTCTTCGAGGCAGACACCGACTACATCGCCCGGTGCTTCCGCGAGTACGGCCTCGCCACCGACGACAGCGGCCGCTACGCTTCAATGTACAAGCGTTGGCACCTGATCGGGCTGGAGCTCGGCATCAGCGTCGCCAGCGTCGCGCTGCGCGGGGAACCGACCGGCGCTGCAACCGGTTGGAGGGCCGATACCGTCGCAGTCGCCAAGCGCGACCTTGCAGCCGGCGAACTGCTCGACGGCGAGGGTGGCTATACTGTTTCGGGACAGCTGATGCCCGCAGCGCGCTCACTGCAGGAGGGTGCCCTGCCGGTGGGTCTCACTCATCGGACCCGCCTGGTGAATGCGGTCGAGAGGGGGCACGTGGTCCGATGGTCGGACATCGCCGTCGATGACTCGGATCCCGCCGTTCGGCTGCGCCTCGAAATGGAGAAGCTCTACCGCCCGACAGTGCTGCGTACCGCCCACACGTAGGGATGTCCTCTTCGACAACTCCAGGGCGTTGGTCAGGGCTGACCGGCAGTCATCGCCTTGCGCGCCCTTGCGAAGTGATCGACGGCGGCGGCGAACTTGTCGCGGCAACCCGGGTTGCAGAATCCGACGACATCGCCATTGAATTCGATGAGTGAATCGGCAGCGACCGGTTCTCCCGACCAGGGACACGTCTCGTTGATGCAAGCGTCAGGATCGAGCATGGAGCCCGTGCTCCTCAACTGAAAGACCAGGAGAAGTTACCGGAATCGTCCAGAGGCGAGAAGGGATTCCATGCCACTTCCCAGATGTGTCCGTCAGGATCGCGAAAGTAGCCGGAATGGCCGCCCCAGAAGACGTCTGCCGCCGCCTTCATGAGCGTGCCTCCCGCCTCGACGGCCTCATCGAGCACCCTCGCCACCTCGTCACGGGACCGAACGTTGAAGGCAAGCACAACGCCACCATCCGCTTTACACGAGAGATCACCGAGTCCCATCTCCTCGCGGAACCGGTGACGCGGGTAGAGAGCGAGGCCGATCCCGTTAAGCGTGAAGCAGACGATTTCTTCAGCTGCCGCCTCGCTTGCCACACGCCAGCCGAGCGCTTCGTAGAAGGCCCGCGCCCTGGCCAGATCTTCAACAGTCAGGGTGATGATGCTGAGTCGCTGTTCCATGGTTCATCCGGCCATACCGCTATCCGGGGTTTACCACCACCGAGACGCGGTGCAAGGTCTCTCAAAACGGCGATGACCTCAACCATGCAACTCACCATTGTTTCCGGATCTGTCAGCGCCATCCAGACCGAATGGGATTTCGTATTCGGCCGACAAGTCACCTGGTTCCGCATTGACAATCGGCCGGCGCGCATGAGTCGCGCCGGCTCCTTCCTCGCGCCTCGGCCCGCACCTGTCGCCGAGCGCGACCAGGTCACGGCGTGCGGTCTCAGGAAGCGCGACTTCATTCTCGTCTTCGCTCTCTACAACCACACCACCGGAGTCATGGGACGATCGCCCGTCGGAGTCCGGATCGCCGGATGCGCCCTGATCGTCCTCATGGGTGTCTTTCTCGTCATCCAGGATTCAAATGCCGTGAAGTCCCTTGGCCTTGTCATTCTGGCGGCGGCCGGCTTCACGGCGTGGCGCATCCGCCGCATCACCGGAGCCGCCCGGCTGATCCGGCGGCACATCCAGCCGCCCGAATAGGGACCGGGAGCGGGAACCGGTGTTCAGGGAGCCTCCCTGTGCCTCGCGTACCTGGCGCGGATTGTCTCGAGAAGACCGCGTGCAGCCTTGACTTCGCCTCCCTTGGGGTGGTCCGGCGCACGACAGTCGTCATGGTCTCAACAGCGCGCGTTGGCCTCGGCGTCAAGGGCTTGTTCCCGCACGCCTCTCATTCTTAGCCCCACAGCCTTCGCGACGAAGGAGAGATCAGACATTGCTTGCGAGCCTGACGCCGGGCTGACGCGGAATCTAGCCCCGCGCGGAACCGAACACGGTCAAGAACGCCACCATCTTCCGGCAATGCTCCTCGAACGCGCTCAGAATCCGGGATTTGCGGTCTGCTCGCATGGTCGCCAAACCCAACTGCATTGGTCGGGCTTCATCCTTGATCGGCACATACCGTAGTGGCTTGCCATCGGGGCTCCAGGTATGCCTGCTCGGCACGTTTAGCAGGCCATACCCGATACCATTGGCGACCATGGCATGCACCATCGACACGTTCGGAGTGCGCGCCTCAATCCGCGGGTGCAGATCCAGACGCTGAAACAAGGACATGAAGTAGTCCCGGCTCAGCGGCAGGTCGAGCAGGATCAGGGGCTCATCGGCCAAGGCTCCCAGCGAAACGGCGCTGGCGCTCGCCAACGGATGGTCGACGCCCAGCAGCGCACACGGCGGCATTGGCAGCAGCGCCTCGAAGGCAATGTCATTGGGGATCTCAAGATCGTAGGTGACGGCGATGTCGATATCGGCGCGTCGAAGCATTCGGATCAGGTCGGTCTGGTGGCCCTCGGCCTGCTGAAATGTCACCAGAGGATGCTGTGCCTGAAACTCCTTCCGCAGCTCCGGCAGCACGAACGGCGCGACCGTCATCAGGCTGCCGACGGAGATCGGACCCCGGACTTCTCCGGAAATCTCGCCAGCGACGTCATGCAGCCCGCCGGCGCCTTCCAGGACCTCCTTCGCTGCCGAATAGAAGCGGCGGCCGCCAGGGGTCAGAGACAAGCCTCGGGCGTACTGGCGAACGAACAGTTCGAGCCCGAACACATTCTCCAACTGCGAGATCGCGGTGGAAATCGATGGCGACGAGACGTTTACCAACTGCGATGCAGCCGCAATGCTTCCGGCGTCACACACGGCCACAAAGTACTCGAGTTGTCGAAGTGTAAACCGAAAAGCCATGCCCCTTCCGGCGCCACCATCGAATTGTCGATGGCCAACATTACGCTTGCGGGCTCACTGTCAAGGCTGATCCGTCGACAGGACGTTTCAAACGATCTGCCAAGTGACGTCGCCGGCGGAATGAATAGTCCGTCGTCTGCACAATCGAACACTCGTGTGGTCAAGCGGCCAGACAACTCCTTCGCTTGGCGATGTGCTCCGCCAGGTATCTGGCATCGTGCCAGACGCCCCAAATGAAGGACGAAGAACGATTGGACAGCCAAGGCAGCCCCAGGAAGTAGAGCCCAGGAACGTCCGACACGCCGCGACGATGATGCGGCTTTCCTCTTTCATCGAACGCGCCTGCCTTCAGCCAACTGAAGTCAAGGGCGTAGCCGGTTGCCCAGACGATTGACGTGACGTTGGACTGAGTCAGGTTCAACTCGAGAATGGGGTTGGCCACGCAGGGCGGGTCGGGATCGATCTCGCGAGCATCCGGCTCTTCCGGGAGGTCCAGCCCTTCGCGCACAACATAGGCGTCGGCTTCGTCCAGGATCGACAGATAGTTGGCATCTCCCTCAGCAAGGTTGTCCGCCAGATCAGGCGAGAAGGACATCACGCCGGAACTGAAGCGCTCGGCACGGCCAAGCAATGTCATGCCCCGGGCGGCCAAACGCCGGAAGTCGACGGTCAAACCGCCATAGGCGCCGCTCACCGCGATCGTGACATGTTCCGTCGCCGGATCAGGAGTTTCCATTCCCCACTTGCCGAGCACCCCGAGCCACCAGACAAAGTCCCGCCCACGGTAACGTCGCGGGGGCCGGTCATGAGGGCCGATAGCGAGATAGACCCTCTTGCCCGACCGCAAAAGCTCGTCCGCGATCTGGGATCCGGACGAGCCGGCGCCAACAATCAGGACGGCGCCTTCGGGGAGCTGATCGGGGTTGCGATAGGCATTCGAATGGATCTGGGTGATCCCGGCGCCATCGGGAACAACTTGGGGGATGACCGGGCGCTGGAAAGGACCGGTCGCCGCAACCACGTTGGTGGCTTCAATCGATCCGTCCGAGGTTTGCGCACGAAAGCCTGTTCGGTCGGTGGTCCGTACGACCTCGGTGACGTCCACACCGCACCGGACCGGGGCGGCGATCTGCGCGGCGTAGGCCTCGAAGTAGTTGACGACCTGGTCCTTCGTGGCGAAGTCATCATGGCTGACTCCCCAGAACTCCATTTCTGGAAATCGGTCATGCCAGGCCGGTCCGTTCGCTACGAGCGAATCCCAGCGTTCCGACCTCCAGCGCTCGGCAATCCGGTGACGCTCGACAACGAGGTGTTGCGAGGCCGAGGCGCTCAGATGCGCGCTCATGGCCAAGCCAGCCTGACCTCCACCAACGATCAGTGTCTCAACTCTTTCGATTGCCATGTCCGTGACCCTTCACTGGCCCCAACATCAATTCGTCGGATGCGCCGACGCTCAGCATTAGGCTAGCGATGCAGGATCTTCGGATAAACTATCGAATATCTACTTTCATGTTTGGCACAAACTAACCAACAATCTTGATACAAGACGAAAGCAATCGATTGATAGGAAGGACTTTACAGCGCGTTACCGGGCACGGGGCGCGAGCACGGCCTCCACGTGGGCCGCCTGTCCCCACGGAGCCGCGGGTTCCATGATCAGTCTGGCGACAGCGACTCGACTCTGACCACCGAGAGGCGGTGAGCCACCGGGGATGGCAGCGGTTCGGCCTGAGAAGTGTTCAGGAGGCCTCCGTGTGCCTCGTGCACCTGGCGCGGATTGTCTCGAGAAGACCGCGAGCAGCCATGACTTCACCGCCCTTGGGGCGTCCTGGCTTGTGGCGCCGGTTCCATGCCATGAGGTCGATGTGGGCCCAGGGAACGGCCTTGTCCACGAACTTCTCGAGGAAGAGGGCCGCCGTGATCGCTCCGGCGAAGGGTGTCGAGCCGGTGGTCCGGAGATCCGCCACGTCACTGCTGATGTCCGAAGCGTAACCGGACCACAAGGGCAGTCGCCAGACAGGATCCTCGACGCGACGGCAGTTCTCGGTGATGTCCTTTGCAAGGCCGTCGTCGTTGCAGAAGAGCGCCGGCAGATCGGGGCCAAGGGCGACGCGGGCCGCACCGGTCAGTGTCGCGAAGTCCACCAGCAGGTCCGGCCCCGATGATGACGCCTCGGCGAGGGCATCACAGAGAATGACCCTGCCCTCGGCGTCGGTGTTGCCGATCTCGATGGTGAGCCCCTTGCGTGTGCGGAAGACATCGAGCGGCCTGAAGGCATTGCCGGCAATGGCATTGTCGACGGCCGGAACCATGAGGCGGAGCCTCACGGGAAGGTCGAGGTCCATGATCATGGACGCAAGGGCAATGGCGGTGGCAGCGCCTCCCATATCCTTCTTCATGAGCAACATGCCGGCAGAAGGCTTGATGTCGAGACCACCGGAATCGAAACAGACTCCCTTGCCCACGAGGGTGACACGGTAGGCGTCGGAATCGCCCCAAACCATGTCGACAAGCTGCGGTGGGCGTGAACTGGCACGACCAACCGCGTGGACTGACGGGAAATTTTCCTCCAGAAGATCATCGCCGACAATCGTCGTGAGGTCTCCGTGGTGGCGTTCGGCAAGTGTCGCCACTTCCCCGGCGAGTTCCGCCGGGCCAAGATCCTCGGCGGGCGTGTTGATGAGATCGCGTCCAAGCCAGACCGCACGGGCCACCGCCTCGACTTCCGCCCGGTCAGCCTGGCCGGGGAAAACCAGTCGTGCCGTGTTCCGGTCGTTGCTGAGATAGCGCCCGAAGTGGTAGCTGCCCAGTGCCCAGCCAAGGGCAAGTGCCGCCGCCGTGTCGGCATCCACGTCTTCAGCGAGGCGGCACGTCATCGAGGCCGGGAGGTGAACCGGCAGTTCGCCAAGCGTCAGCAGGCCTGCGGATTCGTCGGTCATCACGAGCACACGGGCAACACCGCCGTCCGCATCCGGGACCACGAGACGGCGCATTCCGGAGGCTCCGGGATCATGGCTCCTGATCCAGCGCGCCTGGTGCTCGGGAATGGTATCGAGCCAACTGTCGAGCTTGTCGCGGGCGAGAATGTCAAGACTGACAGCGCCTGACGAATCATCAACGAAACACTTCATTCCTGCCCCCGGCGATTGCGTCATCCCACAGTGGCACACCTCGGCAGTTTACGGTATTGGCACCCGAGGTGTGCAGCCATGATGAAGCAGCCATGATGAAGCGTACCGACCTTGCTTGTCTCGATGCCCTGCAGAGGAAGGTGCTGTGGCTGTCGAGCTGGATGATTCACCACGCCAATCACCTGCGTCCGTCTCGGGACGGGCTCAAGGTAGGCGGGCATCAGGCGTCGTGCGCCTCCATCGTACAAATCATGTGCGCACTTTACTTCCATGTCCTCACGCCCCGGGACAGAATCGCCGTCAAGCCCCATGCCAGTCCGGTGTTCCATGCCATCCAGTACCTCCTGGGACACCAGAGTCGCGAACAACTGGAAGCCTTCAGGGCCCTGGGCGGCGCCCAGTCCTATCCGTCGCGCACCAAGGATCGCGATGACGTCGACCTGTCGACCGGCTCGGTGGGGCTGGGTGTCGCGATGACCGCCTTCACCGCACTCGTGGAAGACTATCTTGGCCGCAAGAACCTCCTCCCCGACGACGGCACCACCGGGCGCATGGTGGCGCTCGTCGGTGACGCGGAACTCGACGAGGGCAACGTCTGGGAGGCTCTACTCGAGAGCTGGAAACACAACATCGGCAACGTCTGGTGGATTGTGGACTACAACAGGCAGAGTCTCGACAGTGTCGTCTCGGACCGGCTGTTCAGGAGAATTCAGGGATTCTTCGGGGCCGTCGGCTGGAAGGTCGTCACGCTGAAGTACGGCAAGCGACTTGAGGCCGCATTCCGGCAACCCGGAGGCGAGGACCTGCGCGCCTGGATCGATGCCTGCCCCAACGATCTCTACTCGGCGCTGTGCTTCAAGGGCGGCGGCGCATGGCGCGAACACCTCGAAGGGGATTTCGGCGCCACCGGCCCCGGGCGCGGCCTCATCGACAATCTTGATGATGATTCCCTCCATCGCCTGATGACCAATCTTGCGGGACATGACCTCGAAAGCCTGCTGGAGGGATTCACCGGCCATTTGACCGGCGATGACCAGCCGGTCTGCTTCATCTGCTACACGATCAAGGGGTTCGGCCTTCCCTTCGCCGGGCACAAGGACAATCACGCCGGACTCATGAATCCCACCCAGATGACGCAGTTCCGCGACCAGAACGGCATTGCCGAAGGGAGCGAGTGGGATCCCTTTGCCGGTATTGAGGACCAGGCGGAAGAACTCCGGGACTTTCTTTCCCGCGCACCCTTTGCCAGGGACTTTCCGCGCCGCCATGCGGCGCCGGTAGTCGCAGTGCCCGAGCAACTGCCCTTCAAGAAGGAGGCGCGGACCTCGACCCAGCAGCTGTTCGGATCCATCCTCAACGAACTTGGCCGCAGCAGCCATGAACTGGCCGATCGCATCGTCACGACCTCGCCGGACGTTGCCGTCTCGACCAACCTTGGTCCATGGATCAACAGACGGGGGCTCTTCGACCGCCGGGAACACACCGACACCTTCAAGGCCGAAAAGGTGATGTCGGCCCAGTCGTGGGACATCAGTCACAAGGGCCAGCACATCGAACTCGGCATCGCCGAAAACAACCTCTTTCTTCTCGTCGCCGCCATGGGCCTTGCCCACAGCCTCTTCGGGGTGCGGCTGCTGCCGATCGGCACTCTCTACGATCCCTTCATCTGTCGTGGCCTCGACGCCCTCAACCATGCCTGCTACCAGGACAGCCGCTTCATGCTTGCCGGCACGCCGTCGGGGATCTCACTGGCTCCCGAGGGCGGCGCCCACCAGTCGATCTATACCCCCCTCATCGGACTCGGCCAGGCCGGGCTGATCGCCTTTGAACCGGCTTACGGAGACGAGCTCTCCATCATCATGCGCTGGGGGTTCGAGCACATGCAGGCATCTGACGGGTGTTCCATCTATCTGCGGCTCTCGACTCGCCCCGTCGAGCAGGTCGAGCGTCCGGTCACGCCGGACCTCGTGTCCGGAACCGTCGCCGGCGGCTACTGGCTGTTCGAGCCCGGAGCGGCTTCGGAGATCGCCATCGTTGCCATGGGCACCACGGTCACCGAGGCGATTGCCGCCCGCACCATGCTGACCGAGGATCTCGGGGATGTCGGCCTTCTCGTGGTGACCTCCGCCGATCTCCTGATGGCCGGCTGGCACAGGCGCGACGGTGGTTCACATGCCGAACGGCTACTTGCGCGCCTTCCTGGAGACGCCGGTCTTGTCACGGTCTGTGACGCCCATCCCGCTACCCTGTCGTGGATGGCGGCTGTCTGTCGCCACCGGGTTCACGCTCTCGGCGTGACGGATTTCGGCCAGAGTGCCGATATACCGGATCTCTTCCGGTTGCACGGCATTGACGCCGCCGCCATTGTCGAAGCCGCCGCCAGCTTGTGCCTTGAGCGCGCGGGATTGTCGTCAGGCTTGCTTCACGGATAGTCTGACAACAATCATCGGAGAATCAGGCATGCCTTCCAGCGACCTTCACTACCTTGGTGCCGTCGACGCGGTACGAATGTTCCGCAACCGCGAACTGTCTCCGGTGGAGTTGATGGACGCCGTGATCACGCGTGCGGAAAAGGTGGCGCCGAGCCTCAATCCCTTCAGCCAGACATTCTTCGGTGAAGCCCGCGATCAGGCGAAGAAGGCGGAGGCGCGTTATGGCAGAGGTGGCCGCACCCGCTCGCTCGAGGGCCTGCCACTGGCGGTCAAGGACGAGGAGACGATCAAGGGGCTGCCGGCGACATCGGGTTCGACCGCCTTTCAGGATGCGATCGGCGAGGAAACCACACCCATTGTCGAGCGCTGCTTCAATGCCGGTGCCGTCATGCATGTGAGAACCACGACGCCGGAGTTTTCCTGCGCCGGAGTCTGTTACACCCGGCACTGGGGCGTGACACGCAACCCGTGGAACACGGACTACACGCCTGGCGGTTCTTCGGGTGGATCAGGCGCAACACTGGCGGCAGGCGGATCCCCCCTCGCCACCGGCTCCGACATCGCCGGGTCGATCCGCATCCCTGCGAGTTGTTCAGGCGTGGTCGGCTTCAAGCCTCCCTACGGACGAAATCCGCAGACCCATATCTTCAATCTCGACACCTACTGCCATTCGGGGCCCATGGCGCGTTCCGTTGCCGATTGCGCCCTCCTGCAGAATGCCATGGCCGGCCCACACCCCCGGGACATTGCCACATTGAGGCCCAAGCTGCGTCTTCCTCTCGACTATGCACCGGTCAAGGGCATGCGCATCGCCCTTTCCATCGACCTGGGGTACTGCGAGGTCGATGAGGACGTGCGCAGAAGCACCCTCGATGCGGCCGCCAAGCTGAAGGAGGCGGGCGCCATCGTCGATGAGGTGGAGATCGGCTGGTCGTGGGACGTGCTGACAGCCGCGATGAACTATCTGGGCCACCTCTTCGGCAACTCCATCGCCCCTGCCCTGCGCCGACATCGCCATGAACTGATGCCCTACACCGTCGCCTTTGCCGATTTCGGCGCAGGCACCACGGGCGAGGACTTCCTCGATGCCCAGAAACTCGCCGGAGAGATGTACGATGTCCTGGGCCCGCTGCTGTCACGCTATGACGCACTGGTATGCCCGACGAATGCACTGGCTTCGGTTCCGGCGGAGTTCGACTCCACGAAAGAGGATCTCGCCATCAACGGCGTTGCCGTCGATCCCATGCTGGGCTGGGTCATGACCTATCCGTTCAACATCATGTCGCGCTGTCCCGTTCTCACCGTTCCGTCCGGCCTCGACCGCAATCATGTGCCGACCGGCCTGCAGATTGTCGGCCGCACGTATGACGATCCGACTGTCTTTCGCATCGGTCATGCTGTCGAGGCAGCCGATCCCTGGTACACCAACCCGGCGCGCCGTCCGGATGTCGGCTAGGTCGTGGTCCCGGAGGGCATGCGCCGCCCTCCTCATCCTCGTGCTGGCGCCGGCCGGCGCCCAGGCCCTTACCGGAGAGGCGACGGTGGTGGATGGCGATACCATTCTGATCGGCGCGGAACGCATCCGCATCTTCGGGATCGATGCGCCCGAAAGCAATCAGGACTGTGGAGACGGCTGGCCCTGCGGCAGGGAAGCAACCAGCGCCGTGGAGGACATGACCCGGGGCAAATCCGTCCGTTGCGAGGGCGACACCCGCGATTTCTATGGCAGGCTGATTGCAGTCTGCTACGCCGGCTCGGTGGACATCGGCGGTGATCTCGTGCGCCGGGGTCTTGCTCTCGCCTACCGCAAGTATTCCATGGCCTACGTGGAGCACGAGGATGAAGCAAGACAGCATGGCCGCGGCATGTGGTCAGGCGCGTTCGTCGCTCCCTGGGACTGGCGACGGGGTGTGACCCTGCCAGCAGAAGAACCCGAAACCGCGGATGTCTCGTCCGAAGGCGACATGCTGGCCCTCTACGACGACAACGGCAACGGATCGATATCCTGCAGCGAAGCGCGCCATCACGGCATTGCACCTGTCAAGGCAGAGCATCCGGCCTACCAATTCATGCGAGATGGTGACGGCGACGGCGTCGTCTGCGAATAACCGCCGACCTCATCGCCCCATACGTGTCAACCGGCCGGCACAGCGGCGGCCAGAGCCGCTGCCTTTGCAATGACGGCGTCCTGGTGGGGATAGAGTTGATGGCCACCGGCAGTGTCGACGTACTGGGCGAAGGGATCCTCGATCGTCGACGAGGTCCCTGACAGCTCCTCCATCACCGTCAGGCCGCAGTAGGGAACATAGGCCGCCGAGTACCCTCCCTCGTGACTTGCCACCAACGTGCCGCCTGTGAGTTCGTCGGCAAGGTCCAGCATGATTGAAGTCAACTGCCGGTAGGTGGAGCTCGTCACCATCATGCGTCCGAGGGGATCGTAGATCGAACCGTCGAAACCCGATGCAACGATGATGAGTTGCGGCCGGAAACGCCGCAGCGCCGGCGCCACGACACGCTCGAAGACACCGATGTAGGCATCCCGCCCCGATCCTGGCGGCAGCGGCACATTGATGGTCGCTCCCTTTCCCGCACCCTCGCCGATCTCGTCAATGTGTCCGGAATCGGCCGGATACCAGTTGTCCTGGTGGATCGAGATGGCGAGCACATCGCGGTCTTCCCAGAAGATCCGCTGGGTGCCGTTGCCGTGGTGCACATCCCAGTCGACGACGGCGCAGCGCTCGACTCCGTGATGGTGACGCGCATGCTCGATGGCCACGCCGACATTGCCAAAGATACAGAAACCACGCCCGATGTCGGGTTCGGCATGGTGACCGGGAGGCCGCACGAGGGCGTAGCCATTGTCGATGTTACCACGCAAGGCGGCGTCCACCATGGCGATCGTGCCCCCTGCCGAGAGACAGGCGATCTCGTAGCTGCCGTGACCGAACGGGGTTGCTTCCCCGGCGTCACCGCCCTGTCCTGCCGACATTTCCCTGATCCTCTCGACATAATCGCGGGTATGCACCCTGAGGATGTCCTCTTCGCTCGCCATCACCGGGCGCACGTCGACAAGACCGTCGAGAATGCCGGCCACGTCCATGAGATTTCTCATGCGTCGTTTGGTCTCGGCGTTTTCTCCGTGCTCACCAGGCTGCACCGTCAACCCGGGCCGGTGCCACAGGGCGGCATGTCCCGTGTCATGCCACATGTAGAGTTCGTGAAACAGGAAACCCGTCTTTCGGTTCATCAAATCCTCATCTTTCTAGTCGTTGGCTCAAAGCCAGGGGAGAAGACAATCTCCACAGGCAGGGCGCGAGAGAAAGGCCTCGCCCATGGCGCACGTGTCGGCGGCGTAGCCCTCCTTGTTGTCAACTGCAAGCTCGGTCTCGGCGTGGCTGCCGAACCAGGCGAGAATGGCGAAGCGGCGCATCATCACCAGCGACGAAATGATGGCCAGATCGTCCGTATCAAGGGCGCCGACGGACCTGTATCCGGCCAACCAGGCGGCCACCAGGTCGCCGGTGGTATCGAGATTGTCGATCAGCGTCAGGGCCGATGCGAGGTCATAGAGAAACCACGAAAGACCACAGTCGTCGAAGTCGATAACGCGCGTCTCGTCGCCGACCAGCAACAGGTTTCCGAGGCGAAGATCACAGTGCGCCAGACCGAAACGTCCGGGCGTCATGCCGTAGATCTCCAGGCGCTTGAGAATCTCGGTTTCCACGCCTTCGAGGAACAACTGCTGATGCACGTCATCCAGCGGGCCGTCGCGCCAGTCGCCCCAGTTCGCATGAGGACCAAAGACACCGGCCGCGTCCCAGTTCAAACGCTCGAAGAAATCCGGACGCCGCCACGCCATGGCATGGAGGTGGAGTCTGGCGCTCACATCGCCAAGGCGCCGGAAGGGTTCCTCGAGATCGACGTCCATCGATGGTTCCACGCCATCGATGAACTCGAAGAGCACCATGTTTCGGGGACTTGCCAGACCGGAAACGCGGCCGGTCTGGATCTCGTCTCCGTCCACGCCCACGATCGCCTGGGGAGTGATGAGCCCGATGTCGTTCTGGAGAGCGTGCAGCCAGACGAGTTCGGTCCTGATACCGTCCCTCGAGTGGTAGCCGTCGCGATGAATTCGCAGGATCCAGCGTTCTCCCGAGGGGCCATCGAGCCGCCAAGTCACGTTTTCCGAGACATTGACCAGTGTCACCGAGATCGGAGAGGGAAGGTCCCATCGCTCAAGCGACTGGTGCGCCAGATCACGCAGATACTCCAGCGTGCTGCCGGTTTCGTTCCATGCCGTGACACCGGCCATCAACCCGCCTCAGTCAATCTGCTTACCATTTGCTCACTGGTGAAACTGGCGATCTCGATGGATCGCAGGAAGTACAATCCAACCGCTGGAAAATACTGGTGCGGACGAGGGGAGTCGAACCCCTACTCCATGTCTGGAAGCGGATTTTAAGTCCGCTGCGTCTACCCATTCCGCCACGTCCGCCCATGCGATACCCGCTACATGACCCGCCGCCCCGGTGCAAGGTCGTCACCCGAGCGCGCCGTTCGGAAGGATGAGGTTGGCATCATCCATGCGTCCAAGTCGTTCGCACAACTGGCGATAGCTGTTGTGAAATTCCTCCCTGTCAACCGAACACTGCGCGATGCGCCTCGGCCCCGACCCCGGGTCGAACTCGGTCCGGGCATGGAGAATCCTGTGGTTGTCGAAGACATGGCACTCACCCGGTTGAAGCTTGTGCCGGTAGACAAGGTCAGCGCGATAGATTTCCCGCGCGAAGGCGCCCAGCGCCTTGTAGGCGGGTTCGATCATCACTTCATCGAGGTCCTGGACGCCCAGGGTGCGATCCGAAAAGCGGATGCCGACCACCTCACCGTCCTGATCGGTGACAATCATGCGACCACGGGCAACATAGCGTTCCTGGGGGTTGCGCTCGGCGCAGAACCGGAAGGGCTGGCGGGTAAGGAAATCAAAGGCGTCGGCGTCCCTGGCAGCAAGGCGGCGGGCAGCGAGGAGACCATCGACGAGAATGGACTCGCCGCCCTCTCCCGGTGTCGACTCCAGGCCAAGGTGGAAACTGATGCCTGGTGGAGCATAGCGCCAACCTTCGTCGGTATGGGGTGCGAGGCGCACCCACCCGCCGGCTCCAAGATTGGTATAGCGGCCCTTCTTCGAGGGTGGCCGGGTTTCGATCATCGCAAGGGGACCAAAGTCCGTATTGCGCAGCACGCCCAGCCTTTCTGCCAGACGCGCCACCTCGTCATCTCCGGCAGGCGCTCCGCGCACGCGGGCGAAACCGTAATCGCGCAAGCGCACTTCGAAGGCAAGGAGGGCTTCGTCATCCACGAGGAGCGTTTCCCAGTCCAGCCAGGGAAACGCCGCTGCCTCGCTCCCCGTCCAGGTCTGTTGGCGCACCTTGCGTCCCAGGCGCGACGGTCCGTCGTAGGCATTGCGCCGCAGCCAGGCGAGGTCATGACGGGTGACGACACCGTCGTCCGCCCACTGGACGACAAGCTCGCCGTTCTCGATGACCGATGAGACAACATCAAGGGAGGCCGGATCATCCGGCAGACGAAAGGCGTCGTCGGACGCCTGGTCTGACCGGCCGATGGCCGGATGAAAGTGCTGCTGACGCAACCACACGAAGTGATAGTGATTGCGTTCACCATCGGCCCAGTTGAGGACGATGCGGCGGTCGGGCAGGATGTCGAGCGAGTTCACTGATTGGCTCATCAGGGTTCTCCGGTCTCGCGGACCCTTCGGAGATGGCAGGCTATGAGGGCCGCATGATGACTTCAAGGATCCTCCTCATCATCGGTCACGTTCCCTCACCCAATACGCAGCGTCTGCGTGATGCGGTGTTGGAAGGCGCCCTGTCGATCGATGCAGAAACGGTCGCCGTGGATGCCCGGTCACCCTTCGAGACCATGCCGGACGACGTCAAGGCTGCCGCCGCCCTGGTACTCGGCACGACAGAAAATCTGGGTTACATGTCCGGCGCGCTGAAGGATTTCTTTGATCGTTGCTACTACCCATGCCTCGAGGAAACCCGCGCAAAGCCCTACGCGCTCTACATCCGCGCCGGCCTCGACGGCACGGGAACCAGGCGTGCCGTGGAGAGCATCGCCGGTGGCCTGGGTTGGCGCGCCGTCAGCGAACCCCTTCTGCTGAAGGGTGAATGGCAGGATGGCTTTGCCGGAGAGGCCCACGAACTCGGCATGCTCATGGCCGCCGGCCTCGATGCCGGCGTCTTCTGAAGGAGCACTCGCATGCGCAACCCGCAACTCGAAGTCGGCCAAGACAATCTCGCCTGGTGGAACCGGGCGGAGAACCGCCGCCATGGCTTCCACAACATCCACAGGCTGAACCGGCGTGGCCTCGCCCTTCGTTCCGGCCATGTCCTGCCGCTTCGGGACCGCCACGACCCGGCGATCGCCGAAAGGAGCGACGTTGCCCGGCTGACGGCCCTGCCGTCCTTCAGCGCCATGGTGATGGCGCAAGGCAGGGACGTCCTCTTCGAAGCCCACGCGGCCGATTGCGGCCCCGATACCCTGCATTCGATGCAGTCGATCACCAAGACCCACCTCAACCTCGTGTTCGGCCGTCTCGTCGCCTCCGGCAAAGTTGATCCCGGTCAAACGGTGGAAACGTGGATTCCCGAAATCGGCAGCGGATACCGCGGCGTGACGTTGCAGCAGGTTCTCGACATGAACGTGCCGCTCGCCTTCGACGAGGACTATGCGGCGCCGTGGGATCCACCTCCGGGGCCCGGGGAACGGCGTGGATACGGCCAGGAGGAGGTGGCCATGGGATGGCGCCTACCACCGCCGGGCGGGCGAGAATTCGGTGTCAGGGAGTTCGCCCTCACCCTCGAGAAGGACATGGATGACGTCCCCGGCAATCGTGCCCGCTACGCCTCTCCGAACACGGACCTGGCGGGATGGATTGCCGAGCGCGCCAGCGGCTCCGATCTCTTCGAACTCATCTCCACGAACATCGAGGGCGCCGGTCTGGAAGGGGTGTTCTTCGTCTCCCTCGACTGCACCTTTGTTCCGGTGTTGAGTGGAGGGGGCGCCATGACGGCGCGGGACATGGCGAGATACGGACTGCTGTTCGCCCGCGGTGGCACCGGTGTCATGGGGAAATCTGCCGGAGATGCCGAATTCATCGAGCAAACGCGCACCAGGAAAGGGGCCCCCTTCGAAGGGTCATGGCCCGGGCTTTCCTACAGCAATCACATGTTTACCGATGGCACCTGGATCGGCCATGGCGGTTACGCCGGGCAGTTCCTCATGATACGGCCCGACAAGGAAGCCGCCGCCGCCTGGTTCAGCGTCGTCGACAGTGTCTACGGTGACGCCGACGACCACATGGCCCATGTCATCGTCATGCTCTCCGACGTGCTGGAGAACCTGTAGGCATCCGGGCCGACGATGACGGCCGCTTCCTCTTGCGAACGGATCAGTCCCCGTTCGAGCGGATTGTGCGGGGAAGGCGCGAGAGCAGTTCCGGACCGTCGTCGGTGACGAGAAGAGTCTCGATGAAATTGCAGCCCGTACCGCCCGGCCATCCTTCCCAGATATCGAACTGATTCTCGTAGTTGAACACCAGACCGGGCTTGACCGTAAGCTGTTCAGCAGTCGGGCCGAAGACCTCCTCATTCCAGTGTATCCAGTACGCTCCCGTCCAGTCGGGCGGAAACGAAATGCCCAGTGGGTAGCCTCCGATCCACCATGCGTGGTCCTGCAAGCCCACCTTGCGGATGTGCTCGTTGGCGATCTCGTCGACGCGAGGTAACGGATCACCGAGCTGCACATTCTCGATGATGGCGTCGATCGAGCCCGAGGCCCTTTCCATAACGTCCAGCCATCGGCTGTCGGCCTTGCCGACCGAGAATGTACGGCACATATTGATGTGGTAGCGGTGAAGCGATCCACAGACGTCGATGTGCACCAGATCGCCATCCTTGACCTTGCGTTGGATCGGTGGCGAGTGATGGGTGCCCGAGCGAACACCCGATGCAACCATGGTATGGATCGCCGGATAGTTGCAGCCCTGTTCCATCAGGCTTGCGACCAGAACGGCTTCGATCGCAGTCTCCGTCATGCCTGGCTTCATGGCGGTGCGTGCCGCCTCGAGCGCGTTGTCGGTCGCAGCTGCCGCCTGCCGCATGACCTCCACCTCGCGCGGCGACTTGTAGACACGCTGCGTCTCGACCAGCAACGAGGCATCGACGACTTCTGCTCCCTTGCCTCGCAGCTTTCCGGCAAGCGCTTCGATGACCGAAGAAACGGGGCCCCAACCCCAGAACTGAAGGCCGATCGTACCACCCGTCAATCCCCGGGCGGCGAGTTCGTCCGCGATGACGTCGAAGTCGCCGGCGCTGGCCATCGGATCGTGATCAAAGATCACGGCGTCGCGAATCTCAGGCAGCAGCGAAAGGATGGTGGTATGGGCTGCCGTATCGAAGAACAGGGTGTCGTCGCTGTCCGCCCGCACTACCAGCGTCAGTGAATTGCGCAGATGGTTGTGGATCATGTCGTAGCCTGTCAGCCAGTTGATGTCCGGAAGCCGGCAAAGCAGGAGAAGATCGACACCGGCATCCGACATCGCGCTGCGCACCTTCTTGCGGCGCTCGGCGTACTCTTCGGGCGGAAACGGCAGTTCCCAATCGATCTGTTCACGCAGGTGTGTCTTCAGTTCCATGGTGTTCTCCTCAATGAAACATATGCGCTTTCCCGGTCATCATAGGCGCTATCTCCGGTCTGGCGAAATCCGAATGCGATCGCTCGCAAGCGGGCATCCAAGCGCGACTCACACACCGCGGTCCGGGCAGGCCGGTGCGTGTCAGGAGCTAGCCGCGTCCTCCTCGACAGGATTTCCTCCCGCCTCTGCCGATGCACGAAAGACACAGTCGAAGGCGGCATCGAGGCGTTCGCGATCGGTCGAGCTCAGCACGATGCTGGTGCCGAAGACGCCGCCATCGCGCCAGGGGTAACTCCCCATGTCGA
Organism: bacterium; assembly: GCA_028821455.1. GTDB lineage: Bacteria > Pseudomonadota > Alphaproteobacteria > SP197 > SP197 > SP197. The sequence goes on from JAPPGE010000088.1 coordinate 35,093, forward strand.
CATCGGGAAACTCCTGCTGGAGGGTGCCGAGAGCACCGGCAATGGTTCCCTCCCCGCAATGGACCCTGATGGCACGGGACAGGATGCGCGGCCCTCCGCGCAAGCCGGCACTCGCCGCCCGGAACATGGCCCTCGCAATTTCGGGTACTCCGGCCAGCACGAACACATTGCCGATCTGGAAACCCGGCGCCATGCTCACCTCATTGTCGATGAGCCGGGCGCCGTCGGGGATGCGCGCCATGCGCAGGCGGGCCTCATTGGGCTCGATGCCGCGTTCGCGTGAGTATGCCACGAGCAAGTCGCGGACTTCGGGGTGAATGCTGATTCCGACGCCGAATGCTGCAGCGATACTGTCGGCGGTGATGTCATCGTGGGTGGGACCGATGCCGCCGGTGGTGAAGACGTAGGTATGACGGTGACGCAATTCATTGACGGCAGCGACGATCTCCTCTTCCACGTCACCTACCACCCTCACCTCCCTCAGGCGGATGCCGAGTCCGGTGAGATTCTCCGCCAGGAAGGCGATGTTGGCATCCCGGGTGCGCCCGGACAGAATCTCGTTGCCGATGACCACCACGGCTGCGGTGACAGTTTTGCTCATCAGGGATTCCCCACCAGGCACCGCCCGAAGTCTGGCCCGCAAGGCGGGTGACTTGCAAACACTCCGCATACAGACCGGACGGACCTCACCGGATGTGTGCGTTTGCGGACAGGCGAAGCACGGCTATATTCGCTCACTTCCGGATCACGCGGAATTCGACATGACCACCGCCACGCAACGAGCGGAATCCCGGGCCGACCCCCACGCCTACCGACTGATACTGCGCTTCGCGCTTCTCAACATCGTTGCCGTCGCGCTTCTCCTGGCATGCGAGGCCAACGGCCTTGTCAGCCGGGCGATCGATGCCGATTCGACGTCCTTCGTCTTCGTCATCGTGGTCGTGTTCCTGGTCGGCCTTGCCCTCGCGTTGCAGCGGGTGGTGTGGACCAGCCGCGAACTCAACCAGGCGAGACAGGCGGAACCCGATCAGGGGAGCCGTGCCGCCGCCCATGTCAAGCGAACAGCTGGCAAGGATGCAGACAGCCGCCAGACTCTGGCCCAGGCGCTGCGTCTTGAACTCTCGCAGAACATCACCATCATCCGCCATCTCGCCTCGAGTCTCGTGTTTCTGGGCCTCATCGGTACCGTTCTCGGCTTCATCATTGCCCTTTCGGGTGTCGATCCCGATCTTGCCAGTGAGACGGAGAACATCGGTCCCATGGTCTCGGCCCTCATCGCCGGGATGTCCACGGCACTCGTGACAACCCTCGTGGGCGGCCTTCTCAATATCTGGCTCATGGCCAACTACCAGTTGCTCACCACCGGGACGGTCCGGCTCATCAACACCATCGTAGAACTGGGCGAAAGCCGTGCAGGCTCTTGATCCGCTCGATGACGATCCCGCCGCAACTGTCTTTCGCGACGTCATTCTGCTTGCCCTGCTGGGATTCGTCGCTCTGGTGATCCTCCTGCTGCCGCACGTCAATCCCCCGGAAAAGAAGACATCCGACCTGATGACGCCAGGCAACGTGATCGTCGAGATCAAGTGGCCCGAGAGCATCGATGCCGACGTTGACCTCTGGGTCAGGGCTCCAGGCGATGGCGCGGTAGGCTGGTCTCAGCGCGGCGGCGCCATCTTCGACCTCCTGCGCGATGATCTTGGCTACCTCAACGATCTCACGGCCGCCAATCACGAGATGGCCTATTCCCGGGGTGTTCCGCACGGCGAGTATGTCGTCAACGTCCACATGTACCGCAATGACACCGAGATCTGGCCGGTGCCGGTCTATGTCATCATCAGCGTCAAGCTCGACATCGACAAACCCGCCCGCCAGATCCTCCTCGGCAAGGTCGACCTCGTGCGTGTCGATCAGGAAGAGACTGTCTATCGCTTCAACCTGAACGAGGCGGGAGGGCTGTTGCCTCATACCGTCAACAAACTCTACACCTCGCTCTTTGACAGCCAGCGTCTGTGACCGATGTCGCTCGTCGCCATCAGCTTCGTCGCCTGTTTCATGCTGGCTGCCGTTGCCGGCTGGGCGGCGGTCTCCTCCGCCGGACGCCTGTCCCGCAAGATCGCCGCGCTGGTGGCCCTCGCTCTCCTCGTGCCGGCAGGCTATGGCTCGGTCAGCGAACTGCTTGGCAGGCCCAAGCCCGTCAGCAGCGCCTGGCTGGAGGACTTCACCACCTATCACACGGTGATCGCCTGGGATATTCACGAGGACAAGGCGATCTATCTGTGGCTCGAGATGCCCGACGGCCAGGAACCCAGAGTGTTCGCTTTCCCATACGATACGGCAACGGTCTCGCGGCTGCAGAAGGCCGGCGAGAGGGCGAAATCACTGGCCAGCAAGCTGCTCGCCCGCCTTGAAGAGACCGGACCGGCAGGCACCAGCCGCCTCGAGTTCACCAGCCAGACCGAGTTCCGTCGCGAACTTCCCGCCAAGCCCGACCCGGAGGATGAGGATGTCTTCCAGTTCGACGGGAAATCCGAGACCTAGGTTCTCCGATGTCCTGCCGCGGCAGGTTGGGCAGCACGAGGTCTGCGGTCATGATACGCTCCCCCGGCCCGGGGGTTCGTGATCAATACCGCAGGCAAGCCGGTTGAGCCCACGATCCGCCACTCGCGGCCGCAGGGCGTCGATGTCGGCGAAACCGGACGCGCGCGTGTCGAAGAAGGGACTCTTTCGGGCAAACGACGGTCCCGGCCGCTGAAAGGACAGGACGATGCGACTCCTCGTGACCGGCGGCACCGGGTTCGTCATGAGTCATGTCGTGCGGACCTGGCTCGAACGCCACCCCTCGGCGTCTGTCGTTTCCGTCGACGTTGCGCCGCCCGACTCCCTCGCGGAACGCTTCTTCGAGCTCGTCCGGGAACGGCTGACCGTGGTCACCGGAGACGTTCGCGACCCGCACCTGCTCGGCACGATACCCGGAAAGGAGTCGATGACCCATGTCGTGTGCGGCGCGGCCATGACGCCCACGATCGGCACCACCGAAAAATCCCGGGCGGCGACGATCGCGGGCGTCAACATCATGGGCCCGGTCCATTGCCTCGAGTTCGCACGCACCCTGCCGCGTCTCAAGCGCATGGTCCATGTTTCCACCGGCAGCGTCTACGGAGACGACGGACCCGAGGACGGTGGACCACTTCCCGAGGACGGCCATGTTCGCCCGTTTCCCGCCACGCTCTATCCCATCACCAAGCTCTCCGGCGAGATGCTGGCCGGACGGTGGCGGGCGATGTTCGGATTGCCCCTCCACATCGTGCGCCTAGCCAGTGTCTACGGACCGATGGATCGCCCGACACCCGGACGTGACTATGCCTGCGCTCCCCACGTGATGGTGCACAAAGCCCTGCGCGGAGTGCCCTGGAGCGTGGCGGGCGGAGAAGGCGTCGGCGATTTCATCCACGCCGGCGATGTGGCCGGCGCAATCTGCGAACTGCTTGCGGCTCCCGTCCTTCGCCACGACGTCTACAACATCGCTTCCGGTGAAACGACCACGCTGGACGCACTCGCCCGCCTCGTGTGCTCGGTCGTGCCCGGCGCGACCTGGCACGAGGCCGCACCCGGCGACGACGCCGATGTCGTCGGTTCTCCGTCTCGCAAGACCGGCGCCTGGGGCGCCTACGATATCACGCGCCTCACCTCTGATGTCCGGTGGCGGCCCAGACCGCTCCATCAGGGCCTTGCCAACTACGCGACATGGATCACCGACAACGAAGCAACCAGACCGCACTCTTGACGAACGTGTCCGGTCCATGTGACCGGGAGGCGTCAACGAATTCGCCGGCGCAATGTTCTACCCTTCGGGCGCCGTCTGCTGATCTTTCTCGATTGGACAGATCATCATATTCCCGCTGCGCGTCAACTGCCGTGAAGGGCGGAGGGCCCCGGGATCGTCCATCCTGATGACGCTCGGTACCGACCTGGATGATGGCGCACGCTCTTGCAGGCCCTCACCACAGTACCGGTTCCATGGAATCAACGACTTGGCTGAACGCCATCCGGTTGTTCAGACCCATGCCGAATTGACGCCTCTCGCCTCGCTGTGGTATTAGTTTCTTACGCCCGAAGTAATACCTCGAGGATTCATGGCAACGATCTCGCTGAAACTTCCCGACCCGCTTGCACTACGGCTTGCTGAAACCGCCCGCAGTAGGCGCACGAGCAAATCTGCCATTGTTCGGGATGCGCTGGATGCCTATCTGTCCGCAAGCGAGCCACACCCGGAAGGTTCCGCACTGGCGTTTGCCGCTGATGTGAAAGGCGTGCTCGCCGGGCCTCCGGATCTTTCCTGCAACAAGGAGCACATGCGGGGCTTCGGCCGTTGAGCATCATTCTCGACACCGGGCCACTGGTTGCATTTCTGAATCGCCGTGACGCATACCATCACTGGGCCGTGGATCAATGGTCGAACGCAACACCGCCTTTGCTCACTTGTGAAGCTGTCGTCGCCGAAGCTTGCTATCTGGTGCGAACTTTCTCCGGAGGCGAGGCTGCCGTGCTGGAGCTTGTTGCACGGGGAGTGGTGGAGATTCCATTTGTTCTGGCTGACCAGGCACACGACGTAGCTCGATTGCTGAAGAAATACTGCAACGTTCCCATGTCCCTCGCCGACGGCTGCCTTGTGCGCATGGCCGAGAAACTTGCCAGCAGTGCCATCATGACGCTCGACAGCGATTTCGCCATCTACCGCAGGAATGGTCGCGAAGTCATCCCGTTGCTGACCCCTGACCAGTTCAACCGGGAGCCTCCGGGGCCGGAGCGGTTCACGTGACGCATGAACTGCTTGGGCCACTTGGCTCAAGCTGGTGGCGAGATGATCGGATGCCCCACGACCGCCACCCGGATGACAGGTTCATCGCAGCGGCGACAGGTGCTACCTCATTGCCGGTCATGACCATGCCTGTTGGTTCGCGATGGCGGGATGCGCGTCGTCCGGAGGGTTCTCCCACAGGCGCTCTTCACTGGATGGACAAGGTGCAGACGATCCAATCCTGGCGCTGCCCATCCGGAAGAATGCCGAGAACTGCAATCTGCGTGATAGGAACCCAGCATCGCGTCGCACTACGACAATCGATCTCGCAGGCTCCTTACCGCGTCGGGGCAGGCGAAGGTGCCTGACTCGCCCGTGGTCTACGGGATCCGAAGCGCGTCCGGGAATTGTGCCAGATTCGGAATGGAGGGACATCATGAGGTTTGCCTCGCCGCTCAGACGCGCCACGCTGGTGAGGCGCTACAAGAGGTTTCTTTCCGATCACCGGCTGGATGACGGCAACATCGTCACCGCACACTGCGCCAATCCGGGGCAGATGACGGGTATTGCCGAAACCGGCATGACGACCTGGCTGCAGGATGTCTCCGGCGGCAAACGCAAGCTTGCCTGGTCCTGGGAACTCGTGTGTGCGGACGGGGGACTCGTCGGCTGCCACACGGGCAAGCCGAACCGGCTTGTCGAAGAGGCGATCTCGAGGGGCGGCATTGCCGAGCTGGCCGGCTACGGGTCGCTACGCCGCGAAGTGGTCTGGGGTGACCACTCGCGCTTCGATTTCCTGCTCGAGGATCCCACGCGCGGATCCTGCTACGTCGAGGTCAAGAACTGCCACATGCGCCGGCTGGGGACGTGCGCGGAATTCCCGGACGCGGTGACCACACGCGGGGCACGACACATGGAGGAACTCGTGTCGGTGGTCAGGGCCGGTCATCGGGCCGTCGTGGTCTGGTGCGTCCAGCGCATGGACTGCGACTCCCTTGCAATTGCCGATGACATCGACCCCGGATTCGCTGCTGCGGTGACACGGGCCTCGGGCATGGGCGTTGAGACACTGGCCTATTCGTGTAGATTGACCACCGAAGACATCGTGATCGATCGGCGGATTCCGGTCCGCCTTTCGTGACAGACACCGGAGTTTCCGATGCAGCTCAAGCGTCGCCAGAGCGACTCGCACGTGACAATCCACTCTCCGGAGGACATGGACGGCATGCGTGCTGCCGGCTCGCTTGCAGCACGGACGCTCGACATGATCGCGCCTCACGTCGTTCCCGGTGTCACCACCGAGACCCTGGATCGTCTTTGTCACACCTTCATCCTCGATCATGGAGCGGTCCCGGCGCCGCTCAATTATCGCGGTTATCCCAAGTCGATCTGCACCTCGATCAACCACGTGATCTGTCACGGCATACCGAGTTCCGGCAGGGTGTTGCGCGACGGTGACATCATGAACATCGACGTCACCGTGCTGCTCGACGGCTGGCATGGCGACACCAGCCGCATGTACTACGTCGGCAACGTGCGCCGGAAAGCCTCGCGCCTGTGCGAGGTGTGCCACGAATCCATGTGGCTCGGCATCGAATCGGTGAAGCCGGGCGCCCGGCTCGGCGATGTCGGTCATGCAATCCAGAGCCATGCCGAGGCACAGCGCTGCTCGGTGGTCTACGAGTTCTGCGGCCACGGCATCGGCCGCATCTTCCACGATGCGCCCAACGTCCTTCACGTCGGCGAACCGGGGACCGGTCTCGAACTTGAACCTGGCATGTTCTTTACCATCGAGCCGATGCTCAATCTTGGTCGCCCGGAAGCTTTGATCCTCGATGACGGCTGGACAGCGGTGACTCGGGACAAGAGCCTCTCGGCGCAGTGGGAACATTCCGTCGCCGTGACCGAAGACGGCTTCGAGGTCTTCACGCTGTCGCCTGCCGGCCATACCTTGCCACCCTATTCAAGCTGACAAGCGGCCGGATGACCGGCGCGATGTCCACCGGGGCGTCCGTATCCGTAAGGCAGAAGGTCGCCGGCAACGTCGTGCTGGCGGTGGGAACCTCGGTGTGGGGAACGCACTTCCTTGTAACGGACATCCTGCTTGCAGGGTGGGATCCCTACTTCCTCACCATGGCCCGCTTGCTGTCGGCCACCGGGTTCCTGCTCACCTTTCTCACCCTGCAGTCCAGGGGGCGTCCCTTCGCCCGGGTCCCCTGGAAGCCGGCCCTGCTGCTGGGGAGTGCCGGCATCGCCGTCTCGACTGTGCTTCTCACCCTTGGCGTGAAGTACGCCGGAGCCGTTCCCGCGTCCATCGTCGCCGCGGCCGCTCCGATTGTCGCGGCATTCGTGGCACGGGCGGGCTTCGGCATTCCTCTCACGCTGGGGGTTGCGTTTGGTGCCGTCATTGCCGTCACCGGGGGCATCATCGCCGCTCTCGGGTCGGCGGCAGGGGGTATCGGTACCGTCCGGGGCGGTGAACTGTTCATTCTCGCCGCCATCACCCTCTTCACCTGGTACTCCATAGGCGCCCAGCGCTGGCTGACGGGACTCTCGCAACTTGGCATCACCGCCATCACCATCATGATCGGCGCCATGACCATGGTGGTCGCCCTGCCGGTACTCGTCGGGCTCGGAATCGCAGAGACCCGCTTCGAGCTCAGCTGGAGTTCGATCGCTTTCATCCTTTATCTGGGAGCAGGCCCCGCCTCGTTTTCCCTCTTTACCTGGCACTGGGGGGTCAGCCGGGTCGGTGTCACCATTGCCTCGATCTACTCGAATCTGGTGCCTGTGGTGGTGGTGGCCATCCGTACACTGGAGGGCATCCCGCCGACGACCGGGCACGTGATTGGCGGCATTCTCATCATCACCGGTGTCCTCGTCGCCCAGCTCCTCCCCTCCGGGCGTTCACGTCTTGCCCGCAGGCGCCAGGCATGAGGGGACGACGTCCCGTCAGGGTGGTGGCCCTCGTCAGTCTGGGACACCTGACGAATCATCTCATCGTCATGGTGGTGCCGCCACTCGTGGTCACATGGGTTGAGGACTTTGCCATCGACTACACCGCCATCGGCGTCATCATGGCTGTGACGGCCATCACGTCAGCCGTGTCCGTGGTTCCCGTTGGCATCCTCACCGACCGGGTGCCGGCACGCCATGTCCTGATTGCAGGACTCTGCGTCCTGTCACTTTCGGTGATCGGACTCGGGTTCGCCCAAAGCTATGTCGAGCTCCTCGTCTGGGCCGCGTTCATGGGGCTTGGCAACACCGTGTTTCATCCATGCGGATACACGATCCTGTCAGCCGGTGTACCGAAACAGTGGCTCGGGCGCGCCTTCAGCGTGCACACCTTTGCCGGCTATGCGGGCTTCGCCCTGACACCGGCATTCATCGGGCTGTCGGTTCTCTACTGGGACTGGAGGAGTGCTCTCATTGCAATGGGGCTGGCCGGACTTGCCGTGGCCGCCACCATGACACTGAACCGCGACATTCTGGTCGATGGCAGGGGGACCGACTCCGGCGACAGGGACCGGCGCCGGGAACGCCGAACCATCCTCCTGACCTTGCCTGTCCAGATGTGCTTCGCCTTCTTCTTCCTGACAACCATCGCCTATTGGGGATTCGACAGCTTCCTTCCGGCATCCCTCTTCGAGCATCACGGAATTCCGGAGACGCTGGGCACATTTGCGCTGACGGTCTTCTTCGGGTTTTCCGCCGTCGGCATCCTCATTGGCGGAGTGATCGCCGACCGCACGACCCGGCATGACCTGACGGCGACCGGCGGATTCGTCATTGCCGCCACGTGCATCTTCCTTGTCGGAGATGTCGCCGGCGGCACGGCAACGATCTTCGTTCTGATTGCCATCGCCGGCCTTGGCGCAGGTGTGGTGACTCCCTCGCGCGATCTCATCGTGCGCCGGGTGACACCACCCTCGGAAACCGGCAAGGTATTCGCGTTCATGACCCTAGGCATGGATGCCGGAACCTTCATCGCTCCACCGCTTTTCGGCATTCTCATGGACGGGGGACATGTGGTGTGGTTGTTCCGCCTCGCCGCGATCATGCTGATCTGTTCCGTGCTGACGGTGACGGCCACCCAACACATTCACAGACACCGGGGAGTGCCGGCATGACACCTGATGACGTGAAGAAGGCTGCCGCCATGTTGGTCCGGGCGCGGGACGCAGGAGGCGAGGTTCCTCGCCTTCCCGCGGACTTGCGGCCCGTGACGATGCAGGAAGGCTACGCGATCCAGGATGAGGTGATCCGCCAGCGCGCCGCCAGCGGTATGGAACAGGCGGGCTGGAAGGTTGGCTGCACGTCGAAGGTCATGCAGGAGATGCTGGGGCTCGACGTACCGGGTGGCGGCGCCGTGCTCGCTGCAAACCACCTCATCACTCCGGCACGCCAGGCGGCATCCGGCCTGACCAACCCCGTGGCCGAATGCGAGATCGCCGTACGCATCGGGCAGGACCTGGAACCAAGGGAAGGCGGACACGACCGAACGACTGTTGCCCATTGTGTCGAATCCTGCATGGCAGCCATCGAACTGGCCGAACTGCGGCATCCCGAGCACGCCGACATGGCGCCGGCGGAAAAGGTGGCGGACGACTTCTTCCAGAGACTGATCGTCACGGGCAAGGAAGTCACCGAGTGGCAGGCGCTTGACCTCGCCGCACTCCGGGCAACCACCACCGTCTCGGGCGTGGCGCGGGGCGAAGGATACGGGGAGGCCAGCCTGGGTCATCCCCTCAACACCGTGGCGTGGCTCGCCAACTGCCTGGCAGAACGCGGGACCAGGCTTCTGGCCGGGCACGTCGTGCTGACCGGTTCCCTGGTCGAAGCCGTCCTGGTCGAAGAGGGAGACGATATCCTCTGCGCCGTCGAAGACCTTGGCGAGGTCCGCCTCACCATGGTCTGACGTGGCCGATTTCCACTCCTGGGAGACCCTCACCTCTCCCGATCTGAAGCGGTTGGCCGGCACCAGGTGTGTAGCGGTTCTCGCCATGGGGGCGACGGAACAGCACGGACCCCACCTGCCGCTTGGTACCGATACGATGATTGCCAGAGGCCTCACCGACCGGGCGCGACAGCATGTCGCAACCGCGGGGACGGTTCTGGTTCTGCCCCCTCTCGCCATCGGCAAGAGCAGCGAGCACACGTCGTTTCCGGGAACCTTCACCCACGAGCCGGAAACCCTGTTGGCCATGATACGGCAGATTGGCGCCGGCCTTGCAGCCAGCCGCATTCACCGCCTGGTGATCGTCAATGCCCATGGTGGCCAGCCGCAGATCGTTGATCTTGCGGCGCAGGACCTGAGAGACCGCCACGCCATGCTGGTGGTCCGGGCGAACTACATGACCTGGCCGCTACCCCCTCACCTCGCCGGTCTCGACCCCGAGGGACACCATGGAGGCATGATGGAAACCGCCATCATGCTCGCCCTCCACCCGGACCTTGTCGCGATGGCGAACGCTGGCTCCTTCCCTTCCGTGGCAACATCGCTGGCTTCCCGGCACCGGAGATTTGGCCACGGCGGCCGGCTCGGTTTTGCCTGGCGGGCCGAGGACCTCAATCCCGCAGGAGTCGTCGGCAGGGCCGGTGAGGCAACGACGGCACTGGGCGAGGAACTTCTTGACCATTTCGGTCAGATGCTGGGAGAACTCATCTCTGATGCTCTCGATATCGACCGTCGCGAGGTGTTCGGATCCGGTCACTGATCACCGAAGGAAGGGGACATTCCGTGGACATGGCGCTCACACACGATGACCTTGATGTACGCGAACGGGCACGCGGCTTCGCCCGCCGGCATCTCTGGCCTCATGAAATCACTCTCGATGAGAATGGGTCACTCGATGAGGCCACGGAAGCCGGAATTCGCCAGGGGGTCCTCGACTACCGCCTCAACGCCATCAACCATGATCCCGAGCATGGCGGCCAGGGCATGACGATCGTCCAGCAGTGCATCGTCAACGAAGAAGTCGGCTCGGCAACCAATGGCCTCTGGGGGCGCGTCTGGCAACCACCCATCTGCCTGAATCAGGGAACGCCCGAACAAATCGAGACCTACCTGGTGCCGGCATGCCGTGGTGACGTCACTGTGTCGTTCTGCACCACCGAGCCCGGAGCCGGATCGGATGCCGGCGGCATCAGGACGTCGGCGCACCTCGCCGGGAACCACTATGTCATCAACGGCGAGAAGTGCTTTGCCAGCAACTCGGAAAGTGCTCACGTCAATCTCGTGACCACCATCATGGATGGCGACCCGGCACGTCCGACCCTGTTTCTCGTCGACAGGGGCACCGAAGGGTTCAACATCCGGCGCACGCCCCGGTTTTCCCAGCGCTCGGGACACGAACATCCCGAGGTCGATCTCGTTGACGTGCGGGTCCCGACGACACAGATGCTGGGTAACGTGGGCGAAGGATTCGAGCTCACCAAGGACTGGTTCGTCGAGGCCCGACTGGCGATTGCGGCGCGCAGTATCGGCATGGCGGTCCGCGCCTCGGAGCTGGCTCTTGACTGGGCCCGGGAGCGACGGCAGTTCGGCCAGGCCATCATCGAGTTCCAGGGCATCGGGTTCATGTTCGCCGACATGGCAACGGAGATCATGGCCGGCAAGTCGATGCTCTACCGCACCGCCCAGGAAATCGACGCCGGTCTCGACCGCCGGATGGCCCATGCCAAGGCAAGCGCCATCAAGTACTACTGTTCGGAGGCTGCGTTCCGGGCGGTTGACCGCGCAGCACAGATCTTCGGGGGACGCGGCACGATGTGCGAAAACCCCGTCGAGCGGCTGACCCGCGACGTCCGTCTCGAACGGATCTGGGAAGGCACCTCGGAGATCCAGAAGGTCATCATGGCAGGTCAGATCACGAAGCGCGGCCTCGACCCCTACATCGGCTGGGCCTGACATGCGTCACCCTCAGTCGCTCGGAGAGATCGTCGAGAACGGGCTGTGCCTGGGGTGTGGTCTGTGCCAGGCCATTGCCGGCAGGGACAAGGTCGCGATGGACTGGATCGATCCACCAGGGCGCCTGCGTCCGGTGATCCGCCAGCACCTGGACGAGGCGAGCGAGCGAGCCATTCTCGAGGCCTGCCCTGGCATGCGGCTTGACGGCGCCCCCGATCCTGTCCGGCATGGCGACACGGTGGCCATGGATCCGGCATTCGGGCCCTGGATCCGTGTCTGGAAGGGTCACGCCAGTGACCCTTCCATCCGTCACATGGCGTCTTCGGGCGGAGCACTGACGGCGCTCGCAATTCACCTCCTCGACAGCGGTGCCGTCGACTTCATCAGCCACGTCAGTGCCGACGAAATCCGCCCCTTGCGTTCCCGCAGCCATGTCTCGCGGACACGCGATGACGTGTTGGCGGCAGCTGGATCGCGCTACGGTCCAGTGGCGCCCCTGGACCGCTTTACGGAACTCCTCGATGAGGGCCGCCCCTTCGCCGTCATCGGCAAACCCTGCGACATCTCCGGCGTCCACAATTACGCCAGACAAGACTCCAGGGTCGGCGAACTTGTCTACGCGACACTGGCGTTTTCCTGCGGCACCTTCGCAGACCTCGACTGTTCTCGGCAGATGCTCGAGCGGGTGGGATTTCCAGGAGGCGCCATGGGGGAAGAGAACCTTTCACTGTTTCGCTACCGCGGCTACGGCTGCCCCGGTCCCACCCGGGCGGTTGATCGCGACGGCAGGATCTTCGACGAGGACTATCTCGACTTCTGGTACGGGCCACAGGGCTGGACCTTCCAGTTCCGCTGCCGGATCTGCGCCGATCCCACGGGAGAGACGACGGATGTCACGGTGGCGGATGCCTGGCCCGGCGGAGCGCCGGAAAGGAACGAGGAAGGTGGATGGAGCACATTCATCAGCCGCACCGGCCGCGGCGATGCCCTGATGCAGGGGGCCATCGATGCCGGCGTGCTCGTTGTCGAGGAACACGACATGTCTCTCATGCACGAGGTCCAGCCTCACCAGGTGGAGAAGAAACAGGCGATCAATGCCCGCCTGGAGGCCATGGCCGAAGAAGGATGCGTCATGCCCGAGTTCCGCAACCTCAATCTTGACGAGGCCGCGGCGCAGCGTGACCGCGCCTTCCACGAGAACAACCGGGCCGGCATGCGGGAACGGCTTTCCCGGGGTCTGAACCGGGAATAGAGGCGCCAGGTGGGTTCATCCTCCATCTTCCGTTCCGGACTCCTTGACGGGAGCCATGTGTTCGTCACCGGCGGCGGCACCGGCATCGGTTTCGGCTGCGCCCGGGAACTTGGTCTGCTTGGCGCGAGAATCACGATTGCAGCGCGTCGCCAGCAGGTCCTCGAGGAGGCATGCGGCGAACTGGCCGGACAAGGCATCGATGCCGCCTTCCAGGTTCTCAACATCCGTGACGACTCGGCCTGCCAGGAGGTTCTCCGGACGACCATCCGGGAGCGCGGGCTGCCCGATTATCTCGTCAACAACGCCGGTGGCCAGTTCTCGGCCAGAGCGCAGGACATCTCGGCCAACGGCTTCAGGGCCGTCATGGATCTCAATGTCCAGGGCACCTGGCATATGAGCAGTGCCTTTGCCCGGGCGCATCGCGCCAGTGGTACGCCGGGCCGCATCGTCAACATCGTCTTCGCCCACACTAGGGCGATGGAGCATTTTGCCCACGGCGCCGCCGCCCGCGCCGCGGTTGTCAATCTGACGCGCACCCTGGCCCTCGAATGGAGCGATCACCGGATTCTCGTCAACGCGGTCGGGCCCGGTGCGGTCATGACCGAAGGCATGCGTCAGTACGACGCATTCGACAGCGGTGAGACGGCAAGCCGCGCCTTCCCGGTACCGCGTCTCGGCACTCCCGACGACATCGCCTGGATGGTCGCCTACCTCCTCTCCCCCGCCGGCGACTGGATCACCGGCAGCATCTTCACCATCGACGGCGGCGCCAGCCTCGGCCGCCGTGAGCGCTGAAGGCGCTGTCATCGTCTCGGTCTTCGCCCAGGTGCTGGCCATGCTCGTGGCGTGGATCCCCGCTGGCGACTTGACGCCGGCCTGACGAAGTTCAACCCTCTCGCAGGCCGCACGGTCCCCTCGGTTTTGCCACAGCGCCGGAGGCCACTCATGCCCGTCGCAACGACCTGTATCGGCGCCTATCCCAAACCGGCCTACGTGCCGCACATGGCCTGGTTCCACGGTAGCGCGCAAACCGGCGAGGCGGACGCGCTGGAACTGTCGCCCGGGGAGCGACAGGCCATCCTCGATCGCGCGACACGGGAGGTGGTGGCAGAACAGGATTCGATCGGCATCGACATCCCGACGGACGGCGAGATCCGCAGGGCGAACTACATCCACTACCACTGCGCCCACCTCCACGGCTTCGAGCTTGACACGCTGACCGAGTGCACGATGCGCAATGGAGCCTGGACGGCCGAAGTGCCGAGCTTCACCGGCCGGATCAGGGCGGGCGCGCCGTTCCTGGTGCGGGATTGGACGATCGCGCAGAGCGCGACCGCAAGGCCCGTCAAGATAACGGTGCCCGGACCGCTGACGGTCTCGGATTCAACCGCCAACCTCTTCTATCCTGATCGCCGTTCTTGGTGCGCCGATCTCGCCGATGCGCTCAACGTCGAGATCCGCCGCCTGGCGGAAGCGGGCTGCCGGCACATTCAGGTCGACGAACCGCTCTTCGCGCGTTTGCCGGACGAGGCCCTTGAATTCGGGGTCGAGAACCTCGAGCGGTGCTTTCACGGCGTTCCCGACGACGTCACCCGCACGATGCACATGTGTTGCGGCTATCCCGACAGACTTGACGAGACCGACTACGTGAAGGCCGATCCGGAGGTCTATGAGAAACTGGCCGGCGCGGTGAACGCCAGTCTCGTCGACGCGGTCTCAATCGAGGATGCTCACCGGCACAACGACCTCGGGCTGCTCGAAGCCTTCGCCGACACCACTGTCGTTCTCGGGGTTGTCGAGATTGCGTCCAGCCGCGTTGAGACATTCGAAGGGATCGTCTGTCGCCTCCGTGAAGCACTCAACCACATCGATGCCGAGCGCCTGATGGCCGCGCCTGACTGTGGCCTCATCATGCTGGGCTCGGATCTGGCACGCGCCAAGCTCCGGAGACTCGTCAAGGCCGCACGCGCGGTCTGATCAGCTTCGTTGGTGAAGTCTCGAGTCCGCACGGTGCCAATCCCGCCATCTACCTGAGAAAACCAGGATCAGGCCTCGCTACTCGGCGTTCAGTCAGGTCCTCACCAGGCGCAGCAGCCATGTCCTTGGCCTGCTCGTCCCGGCAGGACGGAGCGCGACACGGAGCGCGACATGTGTGTTGTTGTGATGGTTCGCCGCCACGGATCAATCGGTCGTCATGGCATCATGCCGGTCAACCTGAGAACGATCGCCTGGCACATCGATTCAGCTGCCGCGGTAGGTGGTGTAGCCCCACGGGCTTGCCAGGAGGGGAACATGCCAGTGCCGTGACACGTCGGTGATGCGGAAGCGAACCGGCACCTGCTCAAGGAACCCCGGAGCCAGCCCTCTCCAGGCGAAATAGGCGCCGATATCGAAGACGGTCTCGAAGTGACCCTGGCGCACGTTCTCCATGAGCGGCCGGTCCGTGCGGCCGTCGTCGTTGGTGACAGCCGACGCAATGACCCGGCGCTCGTTGCCGACCAATTCGAAGAGAGTGATGGCGACCCCGGCAGCCGGGTGTCCCGAAGCGGTATCAAGAACGTGGGTCGTCAATCCTGGCATGGCCCTTCCCTCCCCCGGAGAAATCCCTCGCGTGCTGGACACATCCGATGCCGGTGTTACCTTTGCAGCGACCACCATGCAACGAATGCTCTCCTTGCCGCCAGACACTCCCTACCCGCGAGACATGAAGGGCTACGGCGCCATGCCACCCGATCCGGCCTGGCCGGAAGGCGCCCGCCTCGCGGTGCAGTTCGTCATCAACTACGAGGAAGGTGGCGAGAACTGCGTGCTTCACGGCGATGTCGCATCCGAGGCCTTCCTCTCGGAGATCGTGGCCGCCACGCCAATCGAAGGCATGCGTCACATGAGCATGGAGTCGCTCTACGAATACGGCAGCCGGGTGGGGGTGTGGCGGCTGTTCCGGCTGTTCCGGGAACAGGCGATACCGGTCACCGTTTTCGGCGTCGCCATGGCCCTCGAACGCAACCCCGAGGTGGCGGAACGGGCGATGGAGGCAGACTTCGAGATCTGCTCCCACGGCTATCGCTGGATCGATTACCAGAAGGTGGGGGAAGACGAAGAGCGCGAACACATGGAGCGCGCCATCGCCATCCAGACGAAGCTGACCGGCCAGCGGCCGCTGGGGTGGTACACCGGGCGAACCAGTCCGAACACGCGCCGCCTCGTCGTCGAGGAAGGCGGATTTCTTTATGATGCCGATGATTACAGCGACGAGCTTCCATTCTGGACGACAGTCGGGAACAGACCGCATCTCGTCGTTCCCTATACACTCGATGTCAACGACATGCGCTTTGCCACTCCTCAGGGGTTCAACTCCGGCGACCAGTTCTTCACCTATCTCAAGGACACGTTCGATGTCCTGTGGCAGGAGGGTGGCAGGATGCTGTCGGTCGGGCTGCATTGCCGCCTCGCCGGACGTCCCGGACGCATTGGCGCCCTGAAACGCTTTGTCGACCACGCACGACGCCATGAGGGTGTCTGGTTCTGCAGACGCATCGACATCGCCCGTCATTGGCGGGCGCGGTTCCCTCCTCCCGCCAATGGGAACGGTTGACGTGCCGGCGCTCACGCTCGAAGCGATCAATCGAGCCGATGCAGACGGGTTCACGGCCGTGCTCGGGGACGTCTTCGAAAGCTCTCCGTGGTTCGCCCGGCGCGCCCATCGCCACGGGCCCTTCACATCAACTGCGGCATTGATCCGCGCCATGACACGGGTTCTTGACGAGGCGGCCGACGAGGAAAAACTCGCTTTCATCCGGGCCCATCCCGACCTTGCCGGCAAGGCGGCCAGGGCACGTGACCTTGAACCCGATTCGACACGCGAGCAGGCGAGTGCCGGACTCGACCGCCTGTCGGATGCGGACTTCACTCTTTTCATGGATCTCAACCGCAGGTATCGGGAAAAATTCGGTTTTCCCTTCATCATCGCGGTCCGCGATCACACACTCGACAGCATCATCGAGGCGTTCCATCGGCGGCTCGAAAGTGATCCGCAAACCGAGATGGCGGAAGCACTGGCCAACATCGCGCGGATCGTCAGCCTGCGCATCAGGGAAAGGATCGGGAAGTAGGCGCCATGGAAACCGCCATTCTCGACTGGGCCAATCTCGTCATCCGCTGGACTCACGTCATCGTCGGTATCGCCTGGATCGGCACGTCCTTTCTCTTCATGTGGCTCGATGCCCATCTCGAGAAACCCGAACCCGGCAAGAAGGGTATCGAGGGCGAACTGTGGATGGTGCACAGCGGCGGATTCTACGAGGTCAACAAGTATCTTGTGGCACCAGCGGCCATCCCGCGCACCCTGCACTGGTTCAAGTGGGAAGCGGGATTCACCGGAATCACCGGTGTCATGCTGCTCGCCATCGTCTACTACCTCGGTGCCGAGTCCTATCTGATAGAGGCGGGCTCCGGATCGCTTAGCCGCCTGCAGGCGGTGGGAATCGGGATTGCCACCCTGGTGGTGGGCTGGTTCGCCTATGACGCCCTCTTCGCATCGCGTGCCGGTGCCGACAATCCCCTGCCTGCCAATGTGCTTTCCATCGTCGTACTCGTGGCCGTCGCCATTGCCCTGACGCAGATCTTCACGGGCCGCGCGGCCTACATGCATGTCGGCGCACTGATCGGCATTGTCATGGTCATCAATGTCTTCGTGCGCATCATTCCGGCCCAGAGCAAGCTGATTGCCGCCCGTCTCGCCGGAGAGGAACCAGATCCCCTGCTTGGAAGACAGGCCAAGCAGCGCTCGGTTCACAACAACTACCTGACGTTGCCGGTTGTTTTCATCATGATCAGCAGCCATTACCCGATGACGTTCGGACACTCCCTGAACTGGCTGCTTCTGATCGCCATCTCGCTTTCCGGAGCCCTGGTGCGTCACTGGTTCAACCTTCGCAATGCCGGCAGGTCCCAGCCCTGGCCCCTGGCAGCCGCCGTCTTCCCCTTCCTGGGGGCGGCCATCATTGCCTCCTGGCCGGCTCTCGAGAGAGGATCGACAGAGACTGCCACCCAACGGGTCGCCTTCAGCGAGGTCCGGCAGATCATCAACGAACGTTGTCTTTCCTGCCATGCGGCCGAACCTCGCCACGAGAACTTCGACGCCGCGCCGAAGGATGTCCGCTTCAACACTGCTGCCGAGATCCTGAGCCACGTCGAGGCAATCAGAATTACCACGGTGGAAACCGACACCATGCCGCTTGGCAACGAGACTGGCATGACACCCGAGGAACGACGGCTTCTCGGACTCTGGATCCGTCATGGCGCCGCCACTCAATAGGTCCGGCCAGGAGACGGGCGTGCGTTTCCTGCTGAACGGCAGGGAGCATGTGGCCCCGTCCGCCTTACCAACGATGACGGCGCTGGACTACCTGCGCGGCGAAGCCGGCCTCAGGGGCACCAAGGAGGGATGCGCGGAGGGAGATTGCGGCGCCTGCACTGTTGTCATGGTGCGCCACGGCGGCACCCGGCCCGAAGCCATCAACGCATGCCTCTACACCCTGGGCCAGCTTGACGGCGCCAGTCTCGTGACCGTCGAGGGGCTGTCCGGCAGGGACGAGGCTCCCGATCCCGTCCAGCAGGCGATGATATCCAGTCATGCAAGCCAGTGCGGGTTCTGCACTCCGGGATTTGTCATGGCACTCTGGGCGTTGCGCCAGGAGGGCGGGGCCCCGGATGACGATGCCATTCACGAGGCTCTCGCCGGCAATCTCTGCCGCTGCACGGGCTACCGCCCGATCGTCGAGGCGGCGCGCCAGGCGTGCCGGAATGCCCCGCCGGATCAGGAAGTTCCCGACAGGGCAACGCCGGCACCGCAGGAATCGCTGACTACCGGGGATGCCCTGTGGCTTGCACCAGCGACCCTTGACGGACTGCTCACCCTCAAACGGTCCCATTCCGGAGCCTTGCTACTTGCCGGCGGCACGGATGTCGGCCTGCAATTCAGCAAGGAACGCCGTCACGCTGCGGTCACCATCTCCACCTCCCACGTGCGGGAATTGCGCCTCATGAGTGAAACGGCCGATGCGCTCCACATCGGCGCTGCAGTGACGATCTCGGAGGCACTGCCCGCATGCGAGGAGGCCTGGCCTGCCTTGGGCGCCATCATGCGCCGCTTCGGATCGCGGCAGATCCGCAATGTCGCTACCGTTGCCGGCAATCTCGCCAACGCCTCACCGATCGGTGATCTCGCGCCCTGTCTCATGGCGCTGGACGCGGCACTGGATCTCGCGGGACCTGATGGCGAACGTCGCATACCCCTGGAAGGGTTCTTCCGTGCCTACCGTCGCACCGCGCTCGGTGACGCAGAGGTCATCACCAGGATCAGAATCCCAAGGCCCGCAGATAGAAGTGTCTTTCGTGCCTGGAAGATCTCGAAGCGCCATGATCAGGACATCTCGGCGGTGATTGGCGCTTTCCGCGTCATTCTTCGCGACGACCGTATCGCGGACATGCGAATCGCTTTCGGCGGCATGGCGGCAGTGCCGGCCCGGGCACTCGAAACCGAGCGCGCCCTGATCGATCAGACATGGTCGGAGGGCACCCTCAGAGACGCTGGAGGCGCCCTGGAGCGCGATTTCACGCCCATCGACGATCAACGGGCCAGTGCCGCCTATCGTCTCAGGGTTGCCGCCAATCTCCTCATCCGTCTCTATCGAGATGTGGCGGGAGAGTCGGCGGTCGAGGTGAACCAGACATGAATGCCTCAGATGCAGCGGTGTTCGCCAGGGCCGCCCATGACAGCGCCCTGGAGCATGTCACCGGCAGGGCACGATTCATCGATGACATGCCGGAGCTTCCAGGCACCCTCGAGGTGGTACTCGTGACCTCCCCCCATGCCCATGCCGACATCGTCGGCATCGACCTAGCGCTGGCACGCGCCTCGCCCGGCGTCCACGCCGTGCTGACAGCCGCCGACATTCCGGGGACCAACGACATAGGTCCGATCACTGACAGCGAACCGGCAATCGCATGCGACGTGGCAGAGTATGCCGGAGCGCCTGTGGCCGCGGTTGCCGCCACGACCTTTGATCAGGCCTTCACGGCAGCCGGTCTTGTCAAGGTCACCTGGTCGCAGCGTCCCGCTCTCCTCACCATCGATGAGGCCCTCGGGCACGAAGCCTACACGTCCCCACCACAGACCATGAAGCGCGGCGATTCCGGCGCGGCGATTGCCGGAGCGCGCCACCGGATCAGCGGCGAGGTGCGTTGCGGCGGCCAGGATCACTTCTATCTCGAAAGTCACATCGCCCTTGCGGTGCCGCGCGACAACGGCGACCTCGACGTCTTAAGTTCCACCCAGCATCCGACGGAAGTCCAGCACGCCGTGGCGGCGGTCCTCGGCATCCCGTTTTCTTCCGTCACGGTCGAAGTGCGGCGAATGGGCGGCGGCTTCGGTGGCAAGGAGAGCCAGGCATCGATCATCGCCGCAATCGCCGCGCTCGTGGCCGCGAAGACCGGTCTACCGGCCAAGCTCCGGCTCAGAAGGGATGCCGACATGATCGTCACCGGCAAACGCCACGACGGTCTCTTCCGCTACACAGCGGGGTTCGATTCCCGGGGCAGGATTGAAGGTGTCGACATCATGATCGCGCTGAAGGCAGGCAATGTCGCCGATCTGAGTTCCTCGGTTCTCACCCGCGCCATGTGCCATGTCGACAACTGCTACTTCCTCCCGAACATCACCGTGCGCGGCTATCCCTGCCGGACCAACACGGTGTCCAACACGGCATTCCGCGGGTTCGGTGGCCCCCAGGGCATGCTCGCCATCGAAACGGTCGTCGAGCATGTCGCCCGACACCTTGGCCTCGACGTCGACGACGTGCGCGACGCCAACTGGTACGGAACTGAAGACCGCAACACGACACCCTATGGCCAGCAGGTCTCCCACAACCTCATCGGCACCATCGTCACCAGGCTGCGAAGCGCCGCAGACTGGGAGGGAACCCGCCGGGACATCGAGCGCTTCAACGCCGCAAACCGGACGCTGAAGAAGGGTATTGCGATGATGCCCGCGAAGTTCGGCATCTCCTTCAACGTGCCGCGTCTCAACCAGGCTGGTGCTCTCGTCCATGTCTATACGGACGGCAGTGTCCATCTCAACCATGGCGGCACCGAGATGGGACAGGGCCTTTTCATCAAGGTCGCCCAGGTGGTCGCCTCGGTCTTCGGCATCGCTCTGGGAGACGTCAAGGTTTCGGCCACGCGCACCGACAAGGTCCCGAACACGGTGGCTACCGCGGCCTCGTCGGGATCGGACCTCAACGGCATGGCAGCCTTCAACGCCGCCACAACGATCAGGAATCGCATGGCGGATGTCGCCGCACGGATACTGGGCGCCACGGTTGACGCCATCGAGTTCCGCCACGGGCGTGTCTACGCCGGCAACGAGAGCCTCTCCTTCGCCCGCCTTGCGGAACTCTCCTGGGACGAACGGGTGTCGCTCTCCGCCACCGGCTACTATGCCACGCCGGGTATCACCTGGGATGCCGACACCATGACGGGCCATCCCGCGCATTACTACACGTTCGGCGCCGCCATTGCGGTCGTGGTGATCGACACCCTGACCGGAGAATCGCGGGTCCTGAAGACCGACATCCTCCAGGACTGCGGCGCATCACTCAATCCCGCCATCGACATCGGACAGATCGAGGGGGGATTTGTCCAGGGACAGGGCTGGCTGACTTCCGAGGAACTGGTGTGGAATGCCGACGGACACCTTCTGACCCATGGGCCCTCGACCTACAAGATTCCCGGAAGTCGCGATGTCGCGCCGGATTTCAATGTCCACATCCTGCCCGACATGCCCAATCCGGTGCCGACCATCTACCGCTCGAAGGCGGTCGGCGAACCGCCTCTCCTGCTCGCCATTTCGGTGTGGCTCGCCATCCGCGATGCTGTCGCGCGCCTTGCCGGATACCGTCATCTGCCACGCCTCGATGCTCCGGCGACGCCGGAGGCCATCCTCATGGCGGTTGACGACATTCTCGCCCGCGACTCCTGCCGGTGAGCGCCGAACCTCGACTCCGCCTTGAGGGCGTGACCCGGCGCTTTCCCGGCGTCCTGGCCAACGACGATGTGAACCTCGCTGTCGAAGCCGGTGAAATCCATGCACTTCTTGGGGAGAATGGTGCCGGCAAGTCGACCCTGGTCAAGTTCATTTACGGGGTGCAGTCGGCAGACAGCGGAACCCTTTTCTGGGAAGGCAGACCTCAGCGCATTGCCAATCCGAAGGCGGCGCGGCGGCTTGGCATCGCCATGGTGTTCCAGCATTTCTCCCTGTTTGACGCCATGACTGTGACCGAGAACATTGCCCTGGGCCTGCCACGTTCCTTCACCCGTTCGGGGCTCGAGGAACGCATCCACGACGTGTCACGGCGCTATGGCCTGCCTCTCGACCCCGGGCGTCACGTGCACGCACTCTCGGTGGGGGAACGACAACGCATCGAGGTGGTTCGCTGCCTGCTGCAGGAACCACGCCTTCTCATCATGGATGAACCGACATCCGTGCTCACACCCCAGGAAGTCGAGGGTCTCTTCGCCACCCTGCGCCAGCTTTCCGACGACGGAGTCTCGATCCTCTACATCAGTCACAAGCTCCAGGAGATCCGGGACCTGTGCCACAAGGCGACGATCATGAGGGGTGGCCGCGTGGTTGCCGAGTGCGACCCCGCCACCCGCTCGACTCACGAACTTGCCGAGCTCATGATCGGTTCGGACCTTACCCTTCCGCGGCGCACATCCGCGGCGGGAAGCGCATCACCGCGCCTTGAAGTGAGGCACCTTGCCCTTGCGTCATCCCGTCTCCACGGAACGCCGTTGAATGACATCTCCTTCGAGGTTCTCGCCGGCGAGATCCTGGGAATCGCCGGCATCGCCGGCAACGGACAGCAGGAACTCATGGATGCGCTGTCGGGAGAGACGCCTCTGCCTGACGACCATGCCATTGTGGTGGACGGCACACCGGTGGGTGCATCCGGACCCAACCGCCGGCGCGCCGCCGGCATGGTCTTCGTTCCGGAAGAACGCCTGGGGCACGGGGCAGTCCCACAAATGACGCTGTGGGAAAACGCCCTGCTCTCGGGAGCCGCGACATCGAATCTCGTGACCCGGGGGATGATCAGCGGAGCCCGTGCCCGCGCCTTCGCGGCTGCCGTGGTGCGGGACTTTGATGTCAGGACGCCCGGCGTGACGCAGCCGGCATCGAGCCTATCCGGTGGCAATCTCCAGAAGTTCATCATTGGCAGGGAAATCTCGCACAACCCGGGCATCATCCTTGCCCTGCAACCGACCTGGGGCGTCGATGCGGGCTCCGCGGCAGCGGTCCGCCAGGCGCTCATCGACCTTGCCGCGGATGGTGCGGCGGTGCTCGTTATCTCCCAGGATCTCGAGGAACTCATGGAGATTTCCGATCGTCTGTGCGTCATCAGCCAGGGCCGGCTGTCACCGCCCATGAGGACCATGGATGCCACGGCCAGCCGGATTGGCCTGCTGATGGCGGGCTCGTGATGGCCCTGCGTTTCGAGGCAAGGGGCGCGGCGTCGCGCGCCATGGTGCTGGGATCGCCGGCAATCGCCGTGGTGCTGACGCTGGCCGCCAGCCTCGTCATGTTCGCCTCCCTGGGAACGGACCCGGTGCGCGCGCTTCAGGCATTCTTCATCCAGCCACTGTCCTCGGAGCGCGGGGTGGCCGAACTCATGGTCAAGGCCACGCCTCTGGTTCTCATCGCACTGGGACTTTCCATGGGATTCAGGGCCAATGTCTGGAACATCGGCGCCGAGGGACAGCTGACCCTCGGAGCATTGGCCGGAGGCGGACTCGCCCTTGCCCTCTACGGCCACGAATCGCCCTTGCTTCTTCCGCTCATGTTTGCGGCCGGCATCGCCGGCGGCATGGCCTGGGCCGCCATTCCGGCATTCCTCAAGACCCGTTTCAACACCAACGAAATCCTGACGAGTCTGATGCTCGTCTATGTCGCCATCCTCCTCCTGAGCTATCTCATCCATGGTCCGTGGCGGGATCCCGACGGGTTCAACTTTCCGGAATCGCGCCTCTTCCACGACTCCGCGAGGCTGCCGGTGCTGCTCCAGGGAACCCGACTCCACATCGGCTGGCCGATCGCCCTTGCCCTCGCTGCAACCACCTGGATCCTGCTCGCCAGGCACATCATCGGATTCCAGGTTCGCGTCGTCGGCCTCGCCCCGGCCGCTGCCTCCTTCGCGGGCTTCAGCCGGACACGGATCACATGGATCACTCTGCTGGCCGGTGGTGGTGCCGCCGGACTCGCCGGCGTGATGGAGGTGGCAGGCCCGATCGGCCAGATCGTTCCGGTCATTTCACCAGGTTACGGATTCACCGCCATTATCGTCGCCTTTCTCGGCCGCCTGCATCCCGTCGGAGTCGTCTTCGCCGGGCTTCTCATGGCGCTCACCTACCTCGGCGGAGAGTATGCGCAGATCACGATGAATCTCCCCAATGCAGTGACCGGAGTCTTCCAGGGCATGCTGCTCTTCTTCCTGCTGGCGAGCGACATTCTCATCCGCTACCGCATCCGCTTCGTCCCATGATCCGCAGACGGCATCAGAACCCATGACCATCGACTTTCTCGTGGCCGCCCTCATGACGATCATCACGGCATCGACTCCTCTCGTCTTTGCCGCTGTCGGCGAGATCGTTGCCGAGAAATCCGGTGTCCTCAATCTCGGAGTCGAGGGCATGATGATCGTGGGCGCTATCGGCGCCTTTGCCACCGGCATCGTGACCGGAGATCCGGTTCTCGCCGTGCTGGCGGGTGCGGCGTCGGGGGCCCTGATGGCGTTCATCTTCGGATGCCTCACCCTGTGGCTCCTCTCCAACCAGGTGGCAACGGGCCTGGCGCTCACCATCTTCGGAATTGGCCTGAGCGCCCTTGTCGGGCACCAGTTTGTCGGAGTCACGTTTGCCGGACTGCCCAAGCTTGACATTCCCGGCATCACCGACCTGCCGTTCATTGGTCCGCTTCTCTTCGGCCACGACGCACTCGTCTACCTCTCCGTTGTCTCCGTTGTCGGGGTCGCCTGGTTCCTCAGGCGCACCAGGACAGGACTCGCCTTGCGGGCGGTCGGTGAAAACCACGACGCGGCACACTCCATCGGCTATCCGGTCATCATGATCCGCCTGATGGCGGTGCTTTTCGGTGGCGTCATGGCCGGCCTGGGCGGTGCCTGCCTTTCCCTTGCCTACACGCCACTGTGGATCGAGAACATGACGGCGGGGCGGGGCTGGATCGCCCTGGCGCTGGTCGTCTTCGCCTCGTGGCGACCATGGCGGGCCTTTTTCGGCGCCTATCTCTTCGGAGGCATCACCATCATCCAGCTTCACGCCCAGGGCCTGGGAGTTGCCATCCCGTCCCAGATCCTCTCCATGCTTCCCTACATCGCCACCATTGTTGTGCTGGTCCTCATATCGCGTGATGATGTCAGGATGCGTTTCAACGCTCCGGCGTGCCTGGGCAGGAGTTTCCATGCCACGGGGTAGGACCGGCAACGACAAGGTCGTGAGAACAGCGACTTGATGAAGGGGAACAAGGGAATGATGAATACAATGAACCGGGCCATCGCCGCATGTTTGCTGGCTGCAGGCCTTCTTGCGGGTCCGGCCTCGGCTGAACCCCTCAAGGTGGGATTCGTTTACGTCGGCCCGATCGGCGACCACGGATGGACCTACCAGCACGATCAGGGGCGGCTTGCCGTCGAGGAAGCCTTCGGCGATCAGGTCGAGACCAGCTACGTCGAGAGCGTGCCGGAAGGCGCCGATGCCGACAGGGTGATCGCCCAGTTGGCCGAAACCGGGCACGGTCTCATCTTCACCACGTCGTTCGGCTACATGAATCCGACGATCCGCGTTGCCGAGATGTACCCGGACGTGCACTTCGAGCATGCCACCGGTTACAAGCAGGCTGACAACGTGGCAACCTACTCGGCGCGGTTCTACGAGGGCCGGCATGTCGCCGGACTGCTGGCCGGCAGCGTGACCGAGAGCAACGTGATCGGCTACATCGCCTCCTTCCCCATTCCTGAAGTGGTGCGCGGTATCAATGCAGCCTTCCTGGCCGCCCGTTCCGTCAACCCCGATGTGTCGTTCAAGATCGTCTGGGTGTCGACCTGGTTCGATCCGGGCAAGGAAGGGGATGCCGCCAAGGCGCTGATCGATCAGGGTGCCGATGTCATCCTTCAGCACACGGATTCGCCAGCCGCCCTGCAGGTGGCGCAGGACCGCGGCGTGTGGGCCGTCGGCCAGGCTTCGGACATGACCGCCTTCGGTGCCGATGCCCACCTCGTGTCGGTCGTCAACAACTGGGCCGCCTACTACGTCAGACGGGTTCAGGCCGCCCTCGACGGCTCCTGGGGTACCTCGGACACCTGGGGCGGCTTTGGTGCCAACATGCTGTTGCTCTCCGCCTACAACGAGGCCATCCCGGCCGATGTCGTCGAGATGGCCGAAGCGGCCCGCGCTGCGATCGCCGAAGGGTCCCTCCACCCCTTTGCCGGTCCCATCCATGACCAGGAAGGCAATCTCCTTGTCGCCGAGGGCGAGGTCGCCGACGACGGCATGCTTCTCGGCATGAGCGTCTACGTCGAGGGCATCGACGCCACGTTGCCGCAGTAACTCCCGCCCACCCCCGGCAACCGGTCTCTGCCGGGGGTGGCGACCGGCTGCCGTCACCTCAGGGCAAGCGGTCTGGCCCGGGCAAGTGTGGGCAGCGAATCCATCGGCGACTGGCGGGAAGCGTTGCCGCGGAAGGGGGTCAACCGGGACACGATGCACTCTGCACACGATCCCGATCGCAGTCCGTTGCCGGCGCTTGAGGGGATCGAATCACCAAGAGACCAAGGGCCTCCCTGCTGCCGGAAAGCTCGAGAAGCCTGCCGACAGGCAGCCCGGAAACGGTGGGGTTCCGAAGTCATCCGGCTGTGCGCGACAGCGGTATCCCGACAACCTTGTTGGTGATTCCCTCAAGGCGCCGCCATCACGAGGAAGAAGTGGTTACGGTGGGGTTCCAGGGCAATCCTGCAACCGGCGCGGTTCTGTTATCTGCCAGGAACCTGTCGCGTGGTGTCCGGCAACCAGGTGGCCAGTTCGGGCCATGCCACCAGCACGACCACCATCAGGACCATGATCAGGAACATCGGAAGGGCGGTCTTGGCGATGTAACCCATGTGGTGATCGGTCATGCTCTGGAGCACGAACAGGTTGAACCCGATCGGGGGAGTGATCTGGGCCATCTCGATGACGACGGTCACAAAGATGCCGAACCAGATCATCGAGAACCCGACTTCCTGGAACGCCGGAATGTTCACCATTGGCTCAACCACCGCCATGGTCAGCACCACCGCCGAAATGCCGTCCAGGAAGCAGCCGATCACGATGTAGAATACCGTCAGCGCCGCAATCAGCATATAGACCGAGAGTTCAAGACTGGCGAGCCACTCGGCCAGCGCCCGCGGCAGGCCGGTAAATCCCATGCTGAGCGACAGGAAGGCTGCGCCCATCAGAATTAGGGCGACCATCGCCGAGGTGCGTACAGCCCCCATGAGACTCTGGACAAACGTGCTCCAGTTGAGGCTGCCCTGCGCCGCCGCGAGCGCGAGGGCGCCGATGACCCCGATCGCGGCCGCCTCGGTTGGCGTGGCCAGGCCCAGGTACATCGAGCCGATCACCGACAGGACCAGCCCGGCGACGGGGATCAGGAAACGTGCATTCTTCAGTTTCTCCAGGAACCCCACGGTCGGTTCCGGTTCCGGCCGCTGGTCCGGGCGCAGGACGTGCCAGATTGCGATGTAGCCCATGAACATCGCCGCCAGCACGAGGCCCGGCACAATTCCTGCGATGAAGAGCTTGGAAATCGACTCGTTGATGGTGACCCCGTAGACGATCAGCGTCAGCGACGGCGGAATCATCAGCCCCAGCGTGGCCGAGCCGGCCAGAGTGCCGATGGTCATGAACTCCGGATAGCGGCGTCGCCTCAGTTCCGGTACCGCCATCTTGCCGACCGTCATGAGGGTTGCCGCGGACGATCCGGACACCGCGGCAAAGATGGTGCAGCCCACGACATTGGTGTGCAGCAGGCCACCGGGAAGTCGCGCCATCCAGGGAGCAAGACCCTTGAACATGTCCTCGCTGAGGCGCGTGCGGAACAGGATTTCTCCCATCCAGATGAACAGCGGCAGCGCGGTGAGCGTCCAGCTCGACGACGATGCCCAGATCGTCGTGATCATCGCATCGCCGGCCGGGCGAACGGTAAAGGCCAGCATGCCGACATAGGCAACGCCCATCAGCGCCAGGCCGATCCAGACGCCGGATCCCAGCAGGACAAACAGCACGATGAGGAAGATGGCCGTCTTCAGCCAGATGTCGTCGGCACCCGTTGCCACCACCAGCGCCAGGGTCCCCCCCGCCAGCAGCGCGGCGGCGGCGGCGAAAACGAGGCGACGGGGAAAGTCAGGGGCGAGCACGGTGTCAGCCTCCGCGGTCTGCGGGCTCGGGATCCTCGACTCCGCCGTGCCGGGTCAGCAGCACGCGGACGAACTGCTCCACCAGCGACAGGGCGAAGAGGCAGGCGCCTGCAGACATGGCGATCTGGGGGATCCAGAGCGGGGTTGCGTCCTGTCCCTGGCTCACGTCGTTCAGCCGGTATGACCAGATGTTCGCCTTGACGGCGTAGCAGGCGAAGAAGATGGCGGTCACGGCGGCAACGCCGTAACACCAGACTTCCGCGAGACGCCGCCATCGTCCCAGGGAATTGAGCACCAGCGTCACGCGAATATGTGCGCCCCGGTTGAGGGCATGGGCCAGCGCAAGGAATGACGCGCCGGCCATGGCGTATCCGGCGTAGTCGGATCCGCCGGGAAACACGAGACCGGTCCAGCGTGTCGCCATCTGCACGACGACCAGGACCAGGATCGCAATGAGGAAGATGGCCCCCGCCAGCCCGCCAGCCAGATAGAGACCGTCCAGAATGCGCCGCAGGACCCGAAAGGCCCCCGTGACCATGCCAGGATCACGCGCCGTCATCTGCTGCGCCCGCATTCCGGCGCGACTGCAGCGGAATGGCCCCCCTACTCGGACTCGAAAGCCTCGAGAATTGCGGCCGCATCCGGTCCGGCCAGTTCCGACCAGACCGACGACATCGCGGCGCCGATCACGGCAAGGTCTTCGGCGAGTTGCGGGTCAGGCGAGAGGACGATCATGCCGTTGGCGGCGAGTTGCGCACGATACCAGTCCGCCAGTTCACGCGCCCTGGTGGTGCCGGCCGCTTCCGCCAGCAGCGCGCAAGCGCGCAGACAGTTGCGCGCGTGATCGTCCAGGGCCTCGAATGCGTCCCGGTTCACAAACACGTAGTTGCGCGGAAGCCAGCCCTGGACATCGTAGAAGTGGCTCAGATGTTCCCAGACCTTTCGGTCGTAACCCGTCGCGGCCGACGAGGCGAAGGCTTCCGCCACCCCGGTCGCCAGCGCCTGGCTGAGTTCTGCGGCTTCGATCTGCACCGGCACCATGCCCGCCAGTTCGGCCATCATCGCCGTGGCGGCGTTGTACGCGCGGAACTTGATCCCGGCCATGTCCGGAACGCCTTCGATTTCCCGGTTGAAATAGAGCCCCTGCGGCGGCCACGGCACGGCGTAGAGCAGGATCAGGTTCTGTTCGAAGAGAACCTCCGCCAGTCGGTCCCTGGCAGCTTGCCACAGGCGATCGGATGCCTCGAACGAGGAAGCCAGGAATGGCACTGAATCGAATCCGAACAGCGGGTTTTCGTTCTGGTGGGCGCTCAGCAGGCGCTCGCCGATGAGCGCCTGGCCGGTCTGTACCGCCCGTTTGATCTCATTGCCCTTGAAGAGCGAGCCGCCGCCATGGACGACGATTTCGAGGTCGCCGCCGGTGCATACACCCACGGCCTCGGCGAACAGCTTGCCGTTCTGTGTGTGGTAGTTCGAATCCGCGTACGCCATCGGCAGATCCCATCGTTCCGCCGCCATGGCCGCGCTGAACGAGAGCATCAGGGACGTGGCAATCCCGATCGACCAACGCATGCCTGTATCTCCCGTCCACGAGCCCCACACCATTGTCGTGGCAGACAATCCGTCGATCGACAACGCGTGTCAACTTGCGGGAGATCCTGATTCCCGGACGCCAGGAGATCACAGGTGTGCCGAGATTCTCAGGGTTGCGGGGAGAGATCCCGCGAGCGATCACCGGAGCCCGGCACAACGCCGGCCGGCTGCGGAGGAGGAATTCGAGCGGCCGGCCGGCGTGGTCGTACCCGCGCGGACGAGGTCCGGGTGGGCCCAAGTGCTACGCGGTGGGATCGCGGAACCACCAACGCTCCAGGCACTTGATGCCGTCGAGATCCCAGGCTGCCGACATGCGTCCGTGAGCGATGTTTTCGCTGACTGCGAAGACGTAGTTGGAGAAGATTGGAGCCACCACACCGCCATCATCGCTGCACAACTGCTGCATCTCGTGATACATCTCCCGCCTGAGTTCGGTATCGAGTTCCGCCCGGGCGAGAATCAGGAGTTCGTTGAAACGCGGGTTGGCCCAGTGAGTCTCGTTCCACGGGGCACCGGCAGCATAGGTCTGCGAAAACACCCAGTCCTCGGTGACCCGACCACTCCAGTAGGACGCCACCCAGGGCTCCACGTTCCAGACATCCGACCAGTAGCCGTCGTTGGGCTCGCGGGTGACGTCGATGGTGATCCCGGCAGCAGCAGCGTGCTGCTGGTAGAGGACGGCTCCGTCGGTGGCGCCGGCAAAGGCGGTTTCCGCCACATTGAGAGGCACCGTGATCTCCGTCAGGCCGGCCTTGCCGAGGTAGTGCCTTGCTTTGTCCGGGTCGTAGACACGCTGTGGCAGATCTTCGGCAAAGTACCGGTTGGACCGGCCGATCGGATGATCGTTTCCGACATAGCCGTGGCCGTTCAGCAGTTTGGTGAGAAGTTCCTCTCGATCAACGGCGTACTTCAACGCCAGACGGACATTGGGATCGTCGAAAGGCGCACGGTCGCACATCATCGAATAGACGTAGTGCAGGGTGCCTTGAGTCTCCTCCAGACGCACACCGGGCGCGGCATCGAGAAGGTCAGCGGTCTTCAGGTCAACCCGGTCGATCACGTGAACCGTACCGGATGTCAGGGCCGATACACGGGCCGTCACATCGATGGTCGACAGCACCTCGGCTTCGTCGAAGAAGGCCTGACCTGACTTCCAGTAGTTGGGATTGCGCGTCAGGAATGACCGCACGCCCGGTTCGAACTCGTTGAGGACGAACCCGCCCGTTCCGTCGCCCGACTGCCAGTCGAGAACACCGTCCACGACGGGACAGATCGCAATATGGTAGTCGCTCAACAGGAACGGAAAGTCTGCATTGCCCTCGCTCAGTTCAAAGGTGACGGTGTCCTTGCCGTCCGCCTTCATGTTGACGATCGCGGACAGAATGCCCTTGGCGGGTGACGCCGAGTTTTCGCCCGTATGGTGGGCGACCGATGCGATCACATCATCCGCATCGAGCGTCTTGCCGCTGTGGAACTCGACGCCCTGTCGCAGCTTGAAGGTCCAGTTTGCCGCGTCCGGAGTCGATTCCCAGCTTTCGGCAAGTTCACCGATCAGTTCATCCTCGTTGGAAACTTCGGTGAGACAGTTGCGGAAACCGAATCCAACGACTTGCATGTAGGTGTCATTGTAGGTGGCGGGGTCCACCGAATCGGTCGTCGATCCCAGACCGAGGGCAACACGGACCCGGCCGCCCATCTGCGGCTCGTCCGCCCTGGCCTCCTGCGTGGCAAGCGCGGTCGCGGTGGGCAGGGCCACCCCGCACGCCAGGGCATGCGCGATGAACTCGCGCCGGGTGATATGGTTCTGCCGCAACAGGTCCAGCTTGTGTTCGATCGAACTCATGATAAGCCTCCTTGTTGTGAAGTGGGTTGGTTCGCCAGTCGTCGCGCGGACCTGGACCGGTGCATGACGGCCTGCAACAGGACATTGCAGCCGGCCTCGAGATCGGCGGGTTTGGCGCTTTCGGCTTCGTTGTGACTGACTCCGCCGGCGCAGGGCACGAAGATCATCGCGGCAGGCGTGGTGTGACAGATCTGGCAGGCGTCGTGGCCCGCGCCGGACACCATGTCGAGGTGAAAATAGCCAAGGGAGCGGGCGGCGTTTCGCACCGCATCGACGCAGTCGCGGTCGAAATGCACCGCCGGATTGCGCCAGATCTCGTCGATCTCGAGAGCCACGCTTTCGCTCCGGCAAGCCGCCTCGGTCCGTCCCCGGAAACTCGCGTCCATCTCCGCCAGCACCTCGTCGTCGGGATGGCGCAGATCGACGGCAAGCCGCACCAAGCCGGGCACGGTGTTGCGCGAGTTGGGGATCACATCGAGTTGGCCGACCGTGCCAACCGCTTTCGGAGAATGATCGAGCGCCGCATGGCGTGCGGCGAAGACGACGCCCGCCGCGGCAACCAGGGCGTCGCGCCGACCCGCCAGCGGCGTCGATCCGGCATGCGCGTCCTGGCCGCCCAGCGTCACGTCGTACCAGCGTTGTCCCTGGCCACCGAGCACGACGCCGATCGTCCGTCCTTCCCGCTCCAGGATTGGCCCCTGTTCGATATGGGCTTCGAAGTAGGAATCGAACGCGCGATCGCCGCAGGGCTCGTCACCCAGATAGCCAATGCGATCCAGTTCCGCTCCCAGAGTCCTGCCATTGCCGTCGGTTCGTCCAAGGGCGAACGCGCGGTCGAAAAGGCCGGCGAAAACGCCGGATGCGAGCATCGCGGGCGCGAACCTGGCACCTTCCTCGTTGGTCCAGACCACCACGTCGACCGGCGCCTCGGTCTCGACGCCGTGCTCGTTCAGCGTCCGGATCACCTCGAGCCCCGCGAGCACTCCATAGACGCCGTCGAAACGGCCGCCGTGGGGCTGGGTATCGAGATGGCTGCCGGTCGCCACCGCCGGCAGGCCTTCCCGGCGTCCGGGACGACGGGCGAAAATGTTGCCCATATCGTCCACCGAGATCCGGCACCCGGCGTCGCGACACCACGATACGAACAGATCGCGCCCTGCCTTGTCCTCGTCAGTCAGCGCCAGGCGACGGCAGCCGCCGGCGGGCGTGGCGCCGATCCTGGCCATCTCCATGATGCTGCACCACAGACGGTCTCCATCGACGCGCGGAGACGGACAGTCCATGGCGCTCGCCATTCCTACCCCGCCGGATCGCGCCTGAGGGCCTGGCACAGGCAATGGACGCCGCCGCCGCCCAGCGTGAACATGGACATGTCGGGATCGAACACCTCGAAGCCCAGCGCGCGCAGCTTGCCATTGAGCGTCGAGCTGCCCTGCATAGACAGCACCCGGTCGTTGCCCAGGGCAACCACGTTGACGCCGAGGTTCCTGGCCTCCGCATATCCGACGTCGACGAACTCGAAACCCCTGGCGCGCAGCCACGCGACAAGCCAGCCCTCCAGCGCGTCGAGGCACGCCAATAGGAGCTTGGACGCCAACGGAACGACAAGCCCGTCCATGTGGATGAACTCGCGCGAGATCGGCGCCACCTGGGCCTCCCATCCCTCTCGGCGCACCCAGTCGGCGACCTGTTCTGCGCCTTCTCTTTCCGAGCGCTCGCCACAGTAACCGATCAGCACGCAGCCGGGTTCCAGGATGACGAAGTCTCCTCCCTCGAAATGGCCGGCTGTCACAAGACGCCAGATCGGAATGTCGTTGTTCTGATAGAACCTGATTGCCGTCACGTAGTCGGCTCGCCTGCACTTCAACTGCATGTGGCAGATCAGCGCACCCCAGGGTGTCATGGCGCTTGAATCACGGGCAAAAAAGTTCCGGTGCAGCACCTCGTCGGAGTCGAGGTAGTGGCAGGTCACACCCGCGTCCTCGTAGATGCGAACCATCTCCGCATGCTGCGCCATGGCGGTCTGAAGGTTGAAGGCGATACCGGTATGGTCCTGGTTCTGCAGCGTGCGCTGCGTAATCGGACCGGCGTCAACCCATCGGAAATACTCTGGACGACCGAGCAAGACGTCGCGCAAGGGACCGTAGTCGTTGTCGATACCCCAGGCTGCGGAATGCCCCATGGCCTCCCTTCTCCGCCTTTGTCCGGGTTGATCGTCTGATCATTTTTAGTTAGATAAAATATCAAATGAAAAATGGTAATATGCCTTCTTATACAAGCAAAACGCAGGCACCACGCCTGCACAAGGCGGACCTCCATCTCCTCATGGTCTTCATGACAGTCGTGGAATGTGGCGGATTCGCTGCTGCCCAGGTCACACTCAACGTCAGCCAGTCGACCATCAGCCGGCAGATCGGCAATCTGGAACAGCGTCTCGGCATGCGACTGTGCCAGCGTGGACGGGCCGGGTTCTTTCTGACCGACAAGGGACGGACCGTCTATGAGGCGTGTCAGCATCTTTCGACCGCGCTCGAGAGCTTCCGAACCACGGTCGGCGCCTTGCGCGGTGAACTCGTCGGCGATCTTTCAATCGCCGTGATCGACAACTGGGCGACCGACCGTGGCTTCCCATTGGCCGATGTTCTCTCGACCTTCAGGGCCAAGGCCCGAAAGGTCCACATTCACTTCCACACGTTGGCGCCCGACGAGATCGAGCGGGCCGTCCTGGAGAACAGGGTCAACCTCGGGATCGGCGTCTTTCACCAGCGCCGTCCGGGGCTGGTGTACGAGGTGCTCTATGACGATCCCGTCGAACTCTACTGTGGCGTGAACCATCCACTGTTTGACCGGAACCCTCCCCGTGCAAACGACGTCGAGAATGCCGATCTGGCGCACCGCGCCTATCTGTCAGAGAGCCAGGTGGCACCGCTCACGGCGCACCTGCCGTCATCTGCATCGGCACGCCAGATCGAAGGCCTGGCTTTTTTCATTCTTTCGGGCTGGCACGTTGGTTACCTGCCCGTCTCCTATGCCGAACGATGGGTCACTGCCGGACGCATGAAGAGCATCCTGCCGGACGTCTACCGCCGAATCACGCGGATGGAGCTTGTGATGCGCCGAGGCGTCACACCAACACTTGTGGGCCAGACTTTTGCCGACATATTGCGCGAAACCACGCAACCGATGCGAAGCTGCTAGATTCCTACTGACCTGGAGCGCCAGGCGAACTGGCGGAAGGGTAGCGGGTGAAAGTCCCGTGGAAAGAAAGGAGTAGCTGACCGCGACTCTCCGCAAGCCGTGCGCCGTCGGTCGTGAAGCCGGTGGTGAAGTGTCGGTAGCGGTGCATGCGAGCGGTGAACACCTGCGTGACAAAGGCCAGCGTGGACGTCGAAGAGACCGTACCCGCCACGATCGGATTATGATTGAGGTTGATCGGACAGTGCTCCAGTCATGAGTGGAGCCAGGATTGTCCGCCACGCGGCCATGTCGCCTTCCGAGTGGCTGAGGTGACGGTGCCGACAATGCTCTTCGCCGAGATCCTGCGCCGACTCAAGGCGTCCGTTTGTCATGCGTTGCAGCGCGATTCACAGGAGAGGCGCACCTTGATCGCGATCGATCTGTCCTCTGGCTCATGGCAGACGATTTCGGGAAAGACAGCGCAGTAACCGCCCAGCGTGCGGATCGGTTGCCGGTTCACATTGGGAATTCGGGCAGGACAAGCGTCCACGGCTCAATCGGACATCTGTGTGCATGGATTCCGTCGGGACGTTGGTCTACCGTGCCGCTCACCATCATGATGTCGCAGCACAGGAGGACACGATCATGCCCAAAGCCATGAACATCGAGGAGTTTCGTTCACGCATCGATAACTGTGATCTGACGCGACGGCAGGCGGCAGGTGCACTGGCCGCGGCTGGCGTCGGTCTGACGACGATGACGTTCGGCCCGGGCGGCGTGCGCGCCCAGGATTCCCTGCCGGTCGACGATTCGCTGCAGGTATTTGAGTGGGGCGGTTATGAGCTGCCCGAATTCTACGTGCCTTATGTCGAAAAGCATGGGGCAACGCCGGCGTTTGCCCTGTTTGGCGAGGAAGAGGAAGCGTTGCAGAAGCTTCGCTCCGGCTTTCGATCAGACATCGGCCACCCGTGCGTCGGCAGCACCAGGCGCTGGCGCGATGCCGGCATCCTGCAACCGATCGACACCAGCCGACTGACCCACTTCTCCGATGTTTTCCCGAGTTTGAAAGTCCTGCCGGGCAGCATCGACGAAAACGGTTTGACCTATTTCATAGCGGCCGACTGGGGCAACTCGTCGGTCCTGTTCCGCCCCGATCTGGCACCGGAGTATGTCGATACGGAGGACCAGAAGAACGAGTCGTGGGCCATCCTGTTCGATGAAAAGTATGCCGGGCGCCTCGGCATCTTCGATTCGGTGGACGGCGTCATGGCCGTCGTCGGCTCGGTGGTCGGTGCCGAAGACCCCTTTGACATGACCGATGCCGAGTTGGAGGAGGCGACGAAGCTCTTGCGCAAACAGCGCGAAATCCTGCGCTTTTACTGGACCGATCAAACCAGCGTCGAACAGGCGCTCGCCTCGGGCGAAATGGTCGCGTCCTATGCCTGGAACAGCGCCATCGTCGAACTCAAGAAACAGGGCGTCAATGTCGTCTACATGAACCCGAAGGAAGGCATCTGGACCTGGGTGTGCGGCTTGACGCTGCTTGTCGACGGTCCAGGCGACCAGAACAAGGCTTATGAGTTCATCGACGCCTGGATCTCGCCGGCGTCCGGCAAGAACCTGATCGAGATGTACGGTTACGGCCACTCCAATGCCAAGTCGTTCGAACTGGTCGATGCGGCCGTCCTCGAAAACCTCGGCATCACGGATCCGGATACGATGATGGCGAACAGCCGCTTCTTCGGCGAGATCAAACCGGAAGTGCGCGAGAAGTACATCGTCCTCTTCGACGAGATAAAGGCCGGTTTCTAGGAGC
This sequence comes from bacterium, assembly GCA_028821455.1. Taxonomy (GTDB): domain Bacteria; phylum Pseudomonadota; class Alphaproteobacteria; order SP197; family SP197; genus SP197. Next base: position 72,015 of record JAPPGE010000088.1, read on the forward strand.
GCCTCTGGGAGAAAGAGGGATCGGCGACACAATTTGAGACACCCGTGATCGGGTAGTGCCTGCCTCGAGCTTCACCGCGCATGCGCAGGCGGCGTGCAAGGCGTCGGCCGGACAGGGGCCGGCTGGCGTCAGCGCCCGTTCGGGCGATCCGTTCTGAAGGGCCCGTTTGCGGGTGAAAGTCATCCGGTCCCCGCAATTCGAGTGCCTGTGGGCTAAAGCGGCGAATGCCAAGCGCTGGCGCATCCGATCGCGGTCGCGGGGCGACCCGCGTTCCGATGCGCCAGGCGGGTTCCTCGCCTGGTCCACAATGAGGCACATCAGGGGCTGGTCGGGGCGCCCAGGGGTGTCTCCATTGAGGACCTGCGCCATTCACTAGCCAAGCGGGGTTGAGGCTCGGTTGCGGCACGGTCCAACGCTGCATGGAACGCCACGGCGGCCTCGGTCGTGTGAATTCGCGGCTGACGCAGACGGTGCAGAGTGCCCCGGGCAAGCCCTTTATCGCGAACACCTCCTGGAGCATCCACGCGGCCGGGCCCATCGGAACACGTCGAGCCGGTAGTCTCCAACAGCCCCCCTGCCTTCCTCCTCGTCGGCAGCCGGTAGCGTCGGAAGCCCCGCTCCGATAGCTCTGCTGCACCCCGCGCCGAAGGACGCTTCGCCTCGAAGGCCGTGACACATCGGGGGATTCCTCCTTCCATGGTTCCTGTAGCCATGGCGTCCGGTTCATCACGGCCTTCGTCACCAGACAACTCGTGTGCCGCCACATGGCGAACAGGTGCGCTTGCCGCGGTTGTGGCGGGGGTGGCAGGATGCGGCCTCAGGCTGAAAGGGAACTTGCGATGTACAGGATCGATCCCGGACGCACCGATCTGGCCGAGGAATTCCGGCGCAATCCCTTCGGACCGCACAGTGCCGAGCTCCAGAAGGTGCTCAATGTCATGCGATGGGAGCCCATCGAAGGCAAGTATGTCCTGGTCAACACGGTTCCTCACAAGGAGTGGTGTCTCGCCCAGCTTCCGGGGAAGCGCGGTGTGCCGGTGACGCTCCACGAGGACGTGGTGTTCACCGACCTCGGCGAGGCCGAGTGGTACATCTTCAGACTGCGCTGGAAGAAGCACACCGGGGTTGATCTGGACCAGGCCTCTCAATGACCTTCGATTACCGCAGACGCATCCTGGGCTACCCGGATCGCGTTCGTGCAAGGCCGGGCGAAACCATTGACTTCAAGATCAGTCTCGAAGACCACGAGACCTTCTTGTTCAGGACCGTTCGCATCGTCTGCGGTGTCGAGACTCCGGACGGCGCTCCCTACCGCGAGGTTGAAATCGAGACACCGGCAAACGGACTCCACGAAGGCTCCTGTCAACCCATCGATGCCGGTTCCTACGCGATCATCCCCTCCGCACCAATCCTTGACCGGCTTTCGACCTTCACGTTCCAGGCCTTCATCATGCCGACCCTTCCCGGCGACGGACGCCAGGCCATCGTCAGCCGTGGCTCGGGTCCCGGACGACCCGGTTTCGCGGTCATTCTTGATCTGGAGGGCGCCCTTGCCCTGATGGTGGGCAACGGTCATGACCTCGTCACCGTTTCGACCGGCAGATCCCTTCAACCGTGGAAATGGGTCTTTGTGACGGCAAGCTACGACGCAGCGAACGGTTCGGTCACGCTGAGCCAGGAACCGCTCATCCATACCGGCGACTCCAGCAGTCCCGAGCGTATCACGGGGCATGCGCCGCCCGGCGTGGTCTTCGCGGCCGATCATGACCTCCACATGGCTGCCTGGCAGACCGGATGGCATGAGGATGGCAGACCCCGAATGGTCGGACACTTCAACGGGCGTATCGACAGTCCGCGCCTTGCCTCGAGGATTCTCGAAGCTCACCAGACAGCGGCACTGGCACGGTCGGGGCCGACGCCGGCCGACGGGGTTGTCGGCGCCTGGGACTTCGCGGCTGACATTCCCGGCGACACCTTCCCCGACCGTTCCGGCAACGCTCTTCACGGTCGTCTTGTCAATCTGCCCTCGCGGGGGGTGACCGGACGGCAGTGGGACGGATCCTGCCATGACTGGAGGGAGTGCCCAGACCACTACGCGGCCATTCACTTTCACGACGACGATCTCTTCGACGCCGGCTGGCGGACCACCGTATCCATGGCCGTGCCCGAGTCTCTCGCCAGCGGAGTCTATGCCGCGCACTGCCAGGCCGGAGATGACACGTGCCACATTCCCTTTGTCATCGTTCCCGAACGCGAGGCGCCGAGGGAACGCGTCGCCTTTCTCGCCTCCACGGCCACCTGGCTTGCCTATGCCAACAACCACTGGCAACTGGACGAGGAAAAAGCCGAGGTGAAGCGCGGGCGGATCATCGACTACAGCCCCGACGAACTCTTCCTCCATGAACGGCGCGATCTCGGTCTTTCGACCTATGATACGCATCGCGACGGATCGGGCGTGTTCTACAGCTCGCGGCTGCGGCCACTGGTGAACAACTACAGTCCGAAGTCGGCGATCTGGAGTTTCAACGCGGACACGCACGTCACCGACTGGCTGGAGGCTTCCGGAATCCCGTTCGACGTCGTCACGGACGAAGACATTCACGAGGACGGTGTCGCGGCCCTTGCCGACCACCGGGTCATCATCACCGGGACTCATCCGGAGTACTGGTCGACGGACATGCTGGATGCGCTGGCCGCCTATTTCGATCGTGGCGGCAGGCTGATGTACCTTGGCGGTAACGGGTTCTACTGGCGCATCGCCTGTCATCCCACGCGGGGTGGCGAGGCCATCGAGGTGCGGCGTCCGGAGTCGGGAGCGCGTTTCTGGGCCTCCCGCCCGGGCGAATATCATCTCTCCTTCAGCGGCGAGAGGGGAGGATTGTGGAAACACATTGGCCGCCCTCCGCAGTCACTCGTCGGTGTCGGCACCTTCGCCACCGGATTCGATCGGTCGGGCTGGTTCGTCAAGAAGCCGGACATCGATGACAACCCCCGTGCATCCTGGATCTTTGAGGGTGTCAAGGGCGACATCATCGGTGATTTCGGTGTCCTGGGTGGCGGAGCGGCAGGCATCGAACTCGACGGTGCCGACGAGGCTCTGGGCACGCCGCCGGAGACCATCGTGCTGGCGAGTTCGGACGGCCATTCCGCCTACTACATGCAGTCACCCGACGAGATTGTCTTCAACCATGCAGCCGTCACCGGGGACGCCAATCCCAGGGTACGAGCAGACATGGTGTACTTCACGTTGCCGTCGGGCGCCGGTGTCTTTTCCACCGGCTCCATCAGCTGGGCTGCAAGCCTGGGCTGGAACGGCTACGACAACAACGTGGCACGGATTACCGGCAATGTCGTGCGCCGGTTTGCCGCCGACGCGGCCCTGCCCTGAATCATCGGTTGGGAGGAGGAAAGGCATGCGGCGGCTTCTCGGATATGCCGACAGGATCAGCGTCAGGCCAGACGAGACCATCAACTTCAAGGTATCAAGCGAGGACGAGGGCACCTTCCATCTCGACATCCTTCGTATCCGTTGCGGTGATGACACGCCGGCTGGACCGGGCCTCAAGGAGACGCCTGTCGAGGCCCGGGTAAACGGCGACTATCCGGCACGCTTCCAGAAGACGCAGGTCGGTTCCTTCGTTTCGGTCGATCATCCCCGGACACCGGCTCTGGAGAGCTTTACGCTGCAGGCGATGGTCTGGCCGACGCTTCTCGAGAAGGACGAACAGACCATCATGGGCTCGTGGCATGCCGGTCACCGCAAGGGCTATGCGATCGGCGTCGTCAACGGGAGACTCACTCTCACGATCGGCGATGGCAGCAGTATCGAAACACTGGTCTCTTCCGCCAGCATGCACGAACGCCACTGGTATCTCGTGGCCGCGACCTTCGACTCCGCGACAGGCGAGGCCACCCTCATCCAGGAGCCTCTCGTGCGCTATGCCGGCGATGCCGACAGTGCACGGACGACACGACCCATGGATGTCCGACCGGGAAACGGCGGCAGATTCATCATTGCCGGCCACAACAGCGATGACGGCGTCAGCGGTCTCTTCAATGGCAAGATCGATACACCGGCAGTGACCTCGCGTGTGCTCGAACGCGGCCAGATGGAGCACCTTCTGGATCGGCGCATTCCTCCCGAGGTCGCCGCCGATGTGGTCGCCCTGTGGGACTTCAGCCGCGAAATGAACGGCGTGACGGCCCACGACATCTCGCCGAACCGGCTTCACGGCACTATCGTCAACATACCCACGCGAGCCATGAAGGGCTGGAATCACGACGGCAGCGAGATGGTCTGGACCCACCGGCCGGAGCACTACGGCGCCATCCACTTCCATGACGACGATCTCTATGACTGCGACTGGGAAACGGACGCCGCCTGGCACGTGCCCGCCAACTGCCGGAGCGGCGCCTTTGCCGCCTTCCTGACCCAGAACGACCAGTGGTTCTATATCCCCTTCTATGTCCGCCCGCCGACCGGACGTCCGGGGGCACGCTTGGCCCTCTTGATTGCCACTTGCAGCTACTATGCCTACGTCAACAATCACATGCCGATCGGCTGGGGTGACATGGGTGAGCATTCCGGCAACGCCTTCAGCGTGATCGACATGACCGACATTCACCTTCACATGCACCCGGAGCACGGACTGTCGATGTATGACAACCACAGCGACGGCTCCGGCGTGGCCTATGCCTCGCGTCTGCGCCCGTTCCTGCGCATGGGTCCACGAGACGATCTCTGGCAATACAACGCCGACACCCACATCACCGACTGGCTCGAGGAACAGGGGATCGCGTTCGATGTCATCACCGACGACGACCTCGACGCCGAGGGTGTGGCCCTTCTCGAACCCTATGCTTCAGTCATGACGACGACGCATCCCGAGTACACCACCACGGGAATGATGCAGGCCCTGCTTCACTACCAGCAGCGGGGCGGCCGCTTCATCTACATGGGCGGCAATGGCTTCTACTGGCGGGTGGCGCTTCACCCAACTCTTCCCGGGGTCATGGAAATGCGGCGGGCCGAGGACGGCATGCGCAGCTGGATCGCCTCGCCGGGTGAATACGTCATGAGTTTCAACGGAGAACTCGGCGGCCTGTGGCGGCGCAACGGCATGAGCCCGGAGGCGATCTGCGGCACGGGCTTCGCCGCCCAGGGGTTCAATTTCGCCCGGCCCTACACGCGAACCCCGGCGAGCGAGGATTCGCGTGCCTCCTGGATCTTCGAAGGCATCGGCCGCGACGAGAAGATCGGCGACTTCGGATCCGTCTTCGGCGGTGCCGCCGGAGCCGAGATCGACAGTATCGACCCTCAGGAAGGCACACCGCCCCACGCCCTCGTCGTCGCCGAGGCCACCGACTTCGGCGTCGATTTCCACTGGGTCAACGAGGAGTTCCTTCACACGCATTCCGCCGTCAACGGCGAGAACTGTCCCCACGTGCGCTGTGACATGGTGTTCTACGAAACACCCAACGGCGGCGCGGTCTTCTCGACCAGTTCCATCGCTTTTGCCGGATCCCTTGCCCACAACGGTTACGACAACAACGTCAGCCGCCTGCTCTCCAATGTCGTCAACCGCTTCCTCGATCCCGAACCCATCCCGTCACCCTGAGCACGCCTCGAAATCAAGGGACACATCAGGTCAGTCGCGGATGTCCTTCGTGTTCGCGAACGACATCGCCGCATCCGGCAACCAACGCTGGCGGCCCGCCATGATTCCGCTCAGCAAGAATCGGAAAGGGGAACGACGAGAACATCCAGAGCGATGGCGCCTCGGTCCGTGATAAGGAGAGGATTGACGTCGAGCGCATCGAGGTAGGGCCCGAGTTCGAGGGCCAGGGTCGACATCTTCATGACCGCATCGACGAGAGCACCGGAACCGACAGCGGCACCGCCGCGCCACCCCTCGAGAAGCCGGGTGAGTTTCAGGCAGGCGAGAGTTTCCTCGACCTCCAGGCGCAAGACCGGAGGACGGTAGGCGGTCACGTCGTCAAGAAGCTCGACGAGTACACCGCCGGCGCCGGCAAGAACGACGGGGCCGAACTGGGGATCGCGGGTCATCCCTACCATGGCTTCGATGCCGTCTCCGGCCATGGCCGCCACCATGCAACGTGGCCCCAGGGCCCTGGCCATGGTGCGCCAGGCATGGATGAGGCCGGCGTCATCGGCAAGGCCGGTCACGACGCCTCCTACATCCGACTTGTGGGCGATGCCCGGCATCGCCGTCTTCAGAACGACAGGATAGCCGATCTCTCCTGCCGCCTTGCGGGCGCCTTCTTCGCTGTCGATGATCGCATGGCGCGGTGTCGCGACACCGTAGTCCTCAAGAAGCGCCAGGCCGGTCGCCTCATCGGCATCGCGCAGGCGCTCCCCCCAGTAAAGCGCTCGCTCCATGTCGGGACGCACGGGCACAGCGGCCGGACGCCGTCGCCAGTTCCTGCGCCAGAAGGCATGGGAGACGGCCTTGAGACCCGGTACGCTCCCATCGAGGACCGGCAGGTCGTGGTTGTGGGTGAAGTCCCACGCAAGTTCGTGGTGGTCGGTGCCGGAGTGGTTGGTGATGAGCGCCACGGGTTTCGTCGTCGTCGAGGCCGCAGCCAGGCAGGCGTTTGCGCAGGCGCGGCTGTAGCCGTTGTGTTGCGACACGTCGAGGAAGAAGGCTCCCAGCGCCGTTGACGGATCGTCCATGAGGGCTGCAAAGCAGTCGCGCATGACGCCGTCGTGATCGACCCCGGTCCCGAAGGCGTCACAGGGGTTCTCCGCATCGAGGCCGTAGTCGAGGCGTTCTCCAAGACTGGCTCTCGTTTTCTCGCCAATGACGGCGAACGGAACGCCGAGATCGCTGGCCAGGTCGCAGATCATCTCGCGCTCGCCACCGGAATCGTGGATCGTCGCAAGGGCGCCGTCTCCGACATCCCTCGCCCGGGCAAGCAGCAGGGACGTGGCAATGAGTTCATCGATCGTCGAGACCCGCAGCACTCCGTGCTTGCGAAAGACGGCGTCGATGGTCCGGTCATCGCCGGCAAGGGCTCCGGTGTGGCTCACCGCCATGCGTGCCGCCATGTCGGAACGGCCCGCCTTGAGCGCCACCACGGGCACGTCCCTTGCCTGCGCCTTTTCGAGAACCGCTTCGAACCCTTGCGGATCACGGATCGTCTCGAGAAAGAGGGTCAGCACCCGCGCCGTGCCGAGTTCGAGGGCATAGTCCATGTAGTCGACGACCGTTGCCGAGGTCTCCCGACCGACGGAGGCCGCGAAATTCGGTTTCAGGCGGCTTCCCGCGAGGCAGCCGAAGACCGACCCGGACTGGGCCAGGACCGTGATCCGTCCAGGATCGAACTGCGGGAAACGGTAGGAATTGACGTGGATGGCGGCCTCATAGTTGCAGAATCCCATGCAGTTGACGCCGATCGAGGGAACATCAGCCTCGCGCAGCATCGCTTCGAGACGCTCGGCAAGCGCCGGTTCCCTGTCGCCCGGCACGACACAGCTGCCGAAGATCGCCACCGCCCTGACACCTGCCTCGATGGCCGCCGTCACCTGATCCTCGACACGGGTGTCGCCGACCGCCATGACGGCAAGGTCGACCGGGTCCGGCAGGTCTGCCAGCGACGGATGACAGACATGTCCGGCAACCTCTCGATAGCGCGGGTTGACCGGGTAGACCGGTCCGTCAAAATCGAGATCGCGGAATGTCTCGAGAACACTGCGTCCTGTCGCATGTTCGCGCGCCGTCGCTCCCACCACCGCCACCGATGACGGCACGAGCAGAGGCTGGAGCCGATGCGCGATACGCCGGCGCCGCATCATTCCGGCAATGGGCCGTTCAGAAGAAAACGTATGAGCGAACCACGATGTTCTTGCGGCACGGCGCATCGGCGGGTGCGCCGGGATCGAAGCAGGCGGAGTGGAAAGACCACCTGGAAACTGATCCGTCGGTGATGGAATCGTAACACTTCAGCATGGATATCTCGTTGGGCTGCTGGCGTGGAAACCAGTACCAATCGTGGTCCGGGCGATAGGTGAACCGGGTGGTCTCTCCGACGCGATCGTCATAGATGCGGTAGTTCGTGATGTAGGGCTGATCGGCGAAGGAAGGCCAGGCACACAGGATGAAGGGATACTGCTCGACCGTCTCGAAGGGTTTGGCGAGATTGATCGACATGAATCGGCGCGACATCTTGGCATCGGCTTCGGCCTCGGAGTAGTGCTGCTCGCGTCCGAAGTTTCGCAGGTTCTGCGTCAGCAACTCCCGGCACCGCACACGCCCGGAATTGTCGTTGAGATCGTTGTGCACGAGATTGACATATCCGGTGTTCACTCCGGGGTTCTTCGCGTCCTGATCTTCCCTGACCGGGCCGTCGTAGTCCCGGTTGAAGATGTCGTGATTGTAGACGAGAGCATCGGTGGCACCGGGAAAGAAATCCATGAGAAGCCGCTCGATTTCCGGATAGAAGACGCGTTCCACTTCCACGGCGTTGTAGAAGTCGGTGCAGCTGGAGTCGAGGTGGGCCAGGGAGACTCCCAGCTTGTCCATGCACTCGGGCGCGGTAACGGAAGGCCTTCCAGGGGTTTCTCCGATCCTGCGGGCATCGCGCACCACCTGGGGGAAATAGAGCGAACGCCTCCAGAGGTTCTCTTCCGCCTGGCGCAACAGGTCTGCTTCCTTTCGCCGCGTCGGATCCTGCCAAAGGTGATTCGACGACACGACGGAATAGGACGGATGCTCGTAGACGGTATAGCGCAGCGGCAGCACCACTCCTCCCTCGGGTGCTTTCATGCCGCTGGCGCGAATGTGCTCCATGCACTCATCCCAGGTGCGGAAACCGGTTCCCCGCCTGGTTTGCACAGGACCAGGGGGCGCATCCTCGATCCAGCGAATGAAATCGTCGACATGGCCCAGCGCAATCTGTTCGAGCGCGGCGTTGAGCGCCGCCCCGGTCCCCGCATCGCCATCGCGCTCGAATGATGCAAAGGAGAGACCGCCATTGGCTGCCACCGGCTCCGGTTGTCCGCTGGTGATTTCCAGAGACGGCACCCAGGCCGTCTGGATTCCACGTCCGTCCATCTGATCCCCCGCAAGGCGTCTGTCGCTTGGCCCTACTTTGAGCCCATCGAAGGCGGATTCGCAAGTCCCGGGCGACTCCACCGCCAGGAGCAGTGGTCAATGGGGAATACAGCGGTGTCGTTCGGATCTGTCAATTCTGCCAAAGACGGTTGGCAGGCCTGACCGACAACCTCTCCAAAACGTGTGCTGACCGGGTAGACTGGTCCGTCAAGATCCAGACTGCGGAACGTCTCGAAAGCGCTGCGTCCCGTCGCATGTTCGCACGGCTCCGCTCCCACCACCGCCACCGAAGACGGCACGAGCAGAGGCTGAAGCCGTGTTACTTCTGTTGTGAACCGTTCCGTTCAGAAGAACACGTACGAGCGAACCACGATGTTCTTGCGGCAAGGCGCGTCAGCGGGTGCACCGGGATCGAAGCAGGCAGAGTGGAAAGACCACCTGGAAACGGATCCGTCGGTGATGGAATCGTAACACTTCAGCATGGAAATCTCGTTGGGCTGCTGGCGTGGAAACCAGTACCAGTCGTGGTCCGGGCGATGGGTGAACACGGTGGTCTCTCCGACCCGGTCGTCATAGATGCGGTAGTTCGTGATGTAGGGCTGATCGGCGAAGGAAGGCCAGGCACACAGGATGAAGGGATATTGCTCGACGGTCTCGAACGGTTTGGCGAGATTGATCGACATGAACCGGCGGGACATCTTGGCATCGGCCTCGGCCTCCGTGTAGTGCTGCTCGCGTCCGAAATTCCGCAAGTTCTGCGTCAGCAGCTCCCGGCATCGCACACGCCCGGAATTGTCGTTGAGGTCGTTGTGCACGAAATTGACATACCCGGTGTTGACTCCGGGGTCCTTCGCATCCTGGTCTTCCCTGACCGGGCCATCGTAGTCCCGGTTGAAGATGTCATGATTGTAGACGAGGGCATCGGTGGCATCGGGAAAGAAATCCAGGAGAAGCCGCTCGATTTCCGGATAGTAGACGCGTTCCACTTCCGCTGCGTCGTAGAAATCGGCGCAGGTGGAATCGAGGTGGGTCAGAGAGACCCCGAGCCTGTCCATGCATTCCGGCGTGGTGACCGAGAGACCTCCAGAGGTTTCCTCGATCCTGCGGGCATCGCGTACCACCTGGGGAAAATAGAGGGAACTCCGCCAGATGTTCTCTTCCGCCTGGCGCAACAGGTCTGCTTCCTTTCGCCGCGCCGGATCCTGCCAAAGGTGATTCGACGACACGACGGAGTACGACGGATGCTCGTAGACGGTGTAACGCAACGGCAGCACCACCCCGCCATCGGGTGCCTCCACGCGGCTGGCGCGAATGTGGTCCATGCACTCGTCCCAGGTGCGGAACCCGGTTCCCCACCTTGTTTCCACGGGACCAGGGGGCGCATCCTCGATCCAGCGAATGAAATCGTCGACATGGCCCAGGGCGATCTGCTCGAGCGCAGCATCGATCGCCGCCCGGGTCCCCGCATCGCCATCACGCTCAAATGATGCAAAGGAGAGACCGCCGTTGGCGGCCACCGGCTCCGGCTGTCCGCTGGTGATCTCAAGAGACGGCACCCAGGCCGTGTGGATTCCACGTCCGTCCATCTCAGCCCTCGCAAGATGTCTGCTGCATGGACTACTTTGGACCCATCGCAGGCGGGGTCGCAAGGCCCGGGTCACGCCACGCCGGGAGCCGCGGTCAATAGGGAATCCTGCCGGTCGTCCGGTTCCAGGCGTCGAAAGTAGCAATCGCTTCGTTCGCCAACAGCCTTCGCGCGGTGATGGACCGTTGAGATATGGCCAGCGCCACCTCGCGGTAGATGAGGTCGTCATCGAAACCGATCCGGGCCGCATCCTCCCTGGTGTTGCCATAGACGATTCGGGAAAGCCGCGCCCAGTAAATGGCGGCAAGACACATCGGACAGGGTTCGCAACTCGTGTAGATGACACACCCTTCCAGAGAAAAGGTGGAGAGTGTGCGGCAGGCGTCGCGGATGGCTACGATCTCGGCGTGAGCCGTGGGATCATGGTCGGTGGTCACGCGATTGGCGCCTTCGCCGACGATCCGGCCATCGCACACGACGACCGCGCCGAAGGGCCCGCCTTCGAGTGTCGTCACGCTGGCGTCTGCAAGGGCGATGGCCCGTCGCATGAAGGCAGCATCATCAGGCATCAGGAGTCCTGCCGACTGCGCACATGGCGCACACCGAACTCGGGCGCCCTCTCCTCGACTCCGGCAAAGTAGAAGGCGTTCATCTCGCGCAGCATGGCATCGATCGGGCGAAGGCCTGCCGGGTCAAGGTCGAAGACGGGTTCGGGTTCGGGCCTGAAATGACCGAACCTGTCCTTGCCCCGGACAAGCGTCGCATAGTCGACTTCACCCACCACCTGTCTCATTTCCGGCGTGATGAACCGCAGGGCCAGGCCGATCCGCCTCGATGCCGAAGGGTTCGCCGGGGAGGAATGATAGAGGCTGCCGTGATGAAGCGACATCTCGCCAGACTTCAGCTCCACGTCGACCGCCTCATCCTCGTCAACGTCGACTGCCAATTCCTGCCCTCTTGAGAGCTGGTTCAACTCGCGCCAGGTGTCCCGGTGCTCGACCATGCCGTGGCGGTGGGAGCCGGGTATGAACCGCATGGCGCCATTGTCCCGGGTCACGTCGCCCAGCGCGATCCAGGCGGTGGTTTCGCGTGTGTCGTCATCGAGGCCCCAGTAGCGCAGATCCTGATGCCAACCGACGAAATCCGTCGTGTGGGGCTCCTTGATGAAAAAACCGGCGCTCCACAGGAGAAGATCGGGGCCCATCAGCGACTCGACGGGATCGAGAACGCGGCTGTCCCTCGCCAGCGCATGAATCCCGGGCAACACGAGATGGGGAACATTGAAGGTATACTGGAAGACATGGGGCTGATCGCGGGTACGATCGAGCAGATCCTCGGTTTCCTGACGGAGATCACGCGCCTCGGCGGACGAGATCGCCGGCACGGGGAAGAGATAGCCCCGCTCGTGGTAGGCGTCCGCGGACGCGCGGTCGAGAAACCCTCGTGTCATGTCGCTCCTCCTTGCCTGTCAGAGATGTCCGGCACGCCTGGTGCCGGGTGTGATTCCGAAGATCCTGCAGCGCGCCGAAATCCAGCTTCCCGAACCTGTCGCCAGGCGACCTCCATCCCGTCAGCCGTGGTCCCGGACCGGCGATCACCCGAGGCGGGCAGGATCGCCGATTCGTCCCGGACACGGGCGACGTGGTGTCCGGGAATCACGGATCGAAGGCTGGTACAGGAAGAAAGCACGTCGCTTGGCCGTCCATTGCGGGGTGATCTTGCGATTTCAGTCAGTCTTCGTCAGGCGCCTGGCCAGCATGTGTGTGTGATGGATGCCACCGCCGGCGAGGGCTTCAAGGCGTCGCATGCTCGCGTCAATGCGCCTGGCAAACATCTCTTCACCCAGGGCTTCCCTCAGAATCCCGGCTTCAGGCCCTCGGACCCATGCCACTTCCCGACGCGCGGCATCGAGGGACCGCACCGTGTCGTCCTTCATGCACGGAGGGCCCAGACCGGCCCGGCCGAACGCCTCCTCGTAGACGGTGAGATTCTCGAAGTGAAAGGTGAGGCCGTAGGCCTTCATGGCATCGATCCAGGCCTTGTAGAGGTGTGGCGCCGCTTTGGGACCGGAGGGAACCGTGAAGTCGGCGCAGATTACCTGCCCTCCCGGAACCAGCACGCGCGCCACCTCGTCAAACAGGGCGGATTTGTCGGGAATATGGCAGACGACGTCCTTGGCGAAGACGGTATCGAAGGAATCATCATCAAACGGCAATGGTCCCGGTGTGACATGTTGCGTTTCGATCTTCCCGACAAGTCCGGCTTCGCGGATCGTCTCGCGGGCTCGCATGACGAGATCGCCGGCAACATCGATCGATGTCACGTGACGGGCGCCAAAGGTCCCGACAAGCATGACCGCCGCTCCGCCAAGACCACAACCGACATCGAGAACGGTTCGGCCGGCAAGGTCGACTCCCTCGAGCAGGGCGGCCATTTCCTCGGCGCCCCCAGGCGACAGGAACCCCTTGCCATAGAGCGCCTGCATGCCTTCGACAACATTTGTCGAGTACTGGGTCGTCATGAACTCGTCTCTCCACGCCACCTCGCGGACGAGGCGCAGTATTGCATGCAGGTCTCGTCGCTAGACAAGGAGGAATCTGCGCCCCGTGTTCCGTGCCGGCAGACGCAGCAGGCGCCATGGCGGGTCGGACGCCATGGCGAGCGTGCCTGTGCCGAACCGGACGTCGATCCCTCGACCAGGACCGCCATCCCCTCCATTGCCCCAGCACATCGCCATAAAGGATGTGTCCGCTCTCAAGGCCGCCGGCGGCGGCGCCCTTTCAAACGTTGGCTGCCCAATCCAGCGTCAGAATTGGTGAACTCCAACGGGCGCGGTGCGTATGGCGCGTGAATCTTGCCGCATCCACTCGATGAACGGTCGAGCATCAAGGCCGAAATCCGTGATATCGGAGCCGACACCGGGGAAGACAACGCGAGGTGACGGATGCCTGAACGTCGTCTCAGCCCGTCGCCGGCCCGTGCCTGAGGGGCGTACCTTCACCGGGGAAGCCCTCGTAGCGCGGCAGATCGTCGGCGACTTCCATCCACGCGATGCGCTCGGGTTCGAAGGCATGGGCCGTCGGAACCAGGGATTCGGGCTCGTCGAACGTGCTGATGTGGAACTCGATGATCGGACCAAGGTCGCCACCGTCGCCTTCCCAGGTCAGGGGCGTGCCGCAGTCGCCGCAGAACCCGCGAAGCACACCGGGTGACGATTGGTAGTGCCTGCGGTCCGTACCGCTGAAGGTCACCTGCTCGGCCCGGTAACCGGCAAGCGTCACCACCGCAGCACCGTTGTGCTTGCGGCAGCTGTGACAGTGGCAATGGGTCACGTCGAAAGGCTCGTCCTTCGCCTCGAAGCGTATGGCGCCACACATGCAGCGCCCGGTTCTCGTCACGGTCATCGGTGTTGCTCCCGTTCGGGCACGCAGTGCACACCCTTCGCCCTTGTGCCCGTCTCGTCTTCGCACAAGTCTATCGCCTATTCTCCCGGCAGGACATAGGCGCTCTCCGGCAGCCACGACACAAAGATCCGCGTACTGACATCGGTGTTGAGATGCGCGATCTCGTCGTGGCTCTTCTGTGCCCTGATTTCCTGGCCATCGTCGGTTTCGATGTGGATCGTGACCGTCGCGCCTACAAACTCCTCTCCGATCACCCTGCCTTCCAGAACGTTCCGTGCGTCAGCCGGCTGTTCCTCGGAGAGGACCATGCGGTCGTTGCCGACAACGAACGTCGTTGATGCGCCTTCTTGTTTCCCGCCCGCGCCGCTGGCGTTCACATAGAACCTCCCCTGACCTGTCTCGATCGGGAGAAGACCGCCATCCATGGGTGCCATGCGGCCCTGGAAGATGTTCGAGGAACCCAGGAACTCCGCAACGAAATGGTTGTGTGGCGTGCGGTAGATCTCGACCGGCGCACCAATCTGCTCGATCCGGCCACGACTCATGATCACGATCCGGTCGCCCATGGCAAAGGCCTCCGACTGACTGTGCGTCACGTAGACAAAGGTGATTCCAAGTTCCTTCTGAAGGTTCGAGAGGATGGCCTGCATGCGGACCTTCAGATGGGCGTCCAGTGAACTCAGGGGCTCGTCCAGGAGCAGGATCTCGGGCTCGGTCACGAGCGAGCGCGCCAATGCGACACGTTGACGCTGGCCACCTGACAGCTGGCTGATGTCGCGCCTGGCAAACTCGGCGATCCCCATGCGATCAAGCCATTCCATGGCCTTTCCACGGCGCCTTGCCCTGTCCATGCCGCGCATTTTCAGGCCGAACTCGACATTTTGCAGGACGTCGAGAAAGGGAAAGAGCGCCAGGCTCTGCCACACCATCGGCGTGTCCCGTCGCCATGTCGCCAGATCGTTGATCCGCCGGCCATCCAGGCGGATCTCGCCTTGTGTCGGAGCATCGAGACCGGCGAGCATGCGCAGCGTTGTGGTCTTTCCGCACCCGCTGGAGCCCATGATCACCAGAAACTCGCCCTTGCGGATGTCCAGATTCATGCGGTCCACGGCGATGGTGTCGCCAAACCTCTTCTCGACATTGTCGAAGACGACCAGCGATTCAGCCACTGCGGACCTCCCTCAGGGTTCCTGCCTTCGAGGCGTTTCGTCGACTCCGCCCGAGCGGCTCATCAACAGAACCTGCGCGAGGATGACCAGCGTCATTGTCGTCAGGAACACGATTGTCCCGATGGCGTTGATCCGCGGACTGACTTGACCCTGAAGGAATCCCAGGATGCGAACCGGGAGCGTTTCGTTCAGTCCCGAAACGAACCAGGCCACCGCGAACTCGTCGAACGACACGGCCATGGTGATGAACAGGGCGGCGAAAATCGCCGGGCGCGCAAAGGGCACGATGACATGGAACATGGCACGCCACTCGCCGGCTCCCAGGTTCCAGGCGGCTGCTTCGAGACTTGGATCCATCTGCGAGAGTCTCATACGGATGATGGCCATCGCGAAGGGGCTGCACATGACGACATGGCTGATGATCACGGAGTGGATTTCACCCGAAAGGGAGACGCGCGACAGAAACGCGAGCATCGCCAGGCCCATGATCACCACCGGGATCGTCGGCGGCAGCAATGCAAGGGCGAGATACAAAGGCTTGCCGAAAAACCTGTATCTGAAGTCAGTGTAGGCTGCCGCGAAGCCGAGCGCGGTCGAGAGCAGAGAGGCGCAGATGCCGACGACCACGCTGTTGCGCAAGCCTTCCCAGACCAGAGGATCTTCCGCGATGGCCTCGTACCAGCGCAGGCTGAAGCCCCCCAGGGGGAGCGAGGGGAAGCGGTCGGCGTTGAAGGAAAAGACGAAGCTCGCTGCGATCGGGGCGAACACGAAGGCGAGTGCCAGGATGACGTAGGCGCGCAAACTCCAGTCGATGAGCCAGTTCCGATTCATGCTCTCTTTCTGTAGGCATAGCCGATCGCCGAAAAGGCGACCACCAGAAGCGTTGCGATCATCACGATCGCGATGACCGCCGCCCGCGGCCATTGCTGGCCGGCCTTGGTCGTATCGGTGATCATGATGCTGAGCGTCGGCGGCTTGCCTCCTCCGAGATAGAGCGGACCGACAAAGTCCCCGAATGTCAGGATGAAGCAGAAAAGCGCGGCAATCACGAGGCCCACCCTGGCCGACGGTATGACGACGAGGAAAACCGTCCTGAGACGTCCGCAACGCAGGTTGTGCGCCGCTTCGATCAAGGTCCGGTCGACAAACATCAGGCCGAACACCTGGAGGAGCACAACGAGCGGCAAACAAAGGGTCAGGTAGCCTACCATCGTGCCGAAATCCGTATTCAGCATGGTGTACGGCCCCATTCCCAGGAGGCCGAAGGCCGCGTTGAAGATACCGTTGTCGCTCAGGAAAATCTGCCAGGAATAAACGCGTACCAGGTAACTCGTGAAGAACGGGATGATCATCAGAAAAATGGCCAGCCGCCGCAGGTTCGCCGACAACTTGAAGGCAATGCCGTAGGAGCAGGGAAACGCTAGGATACTGACAAGCACCGAGGCACCGGCCGCCAGGGCAAGGGTTCGCAGATAGGTGTCCCAGAACACGTCTCGGCCGAACATCTTGGTCCAGTTGACGCCGTCGAAGTCCGGGACCATCCGATAGTTTTCGACGACCCAGAAACTGAGGGCAACAAGAAAGAAGAGCGGAAAGGCAAAGAACAGAAGCTGCCAGAGGAGTAGCGGCAAGGAAAACGACAGTCCGAAGATCGTGACCTTCTTCATGCCTCACGCATCCATGTCAGGTCTCCGGCCCGTCTTCCCCGTCCCGGAGAAGAACGCCGTCATCGAGGACGCCCTTCTCCAATTCGGGACTGCTAGCCGCTCTTGTAGTCAGACCAGAAGTCATTCCAGTCCTCAAGGGTTTGCTGCACGGGCAAGGCTCGAAAGTGGATGCGGCCGTCACGAATGTCATCCATCACGTTTCGCTGTCCCAGCACCATGCCCTGACGCTGCGCTTCCTCGGGCGTTTCCGCGTTGAGGAGCTCCCATCCCTTCTGGCTGGGAATGAGCGCGGGATAGGCGGCCATGTTGGCGGACTTCACCTGGCCCTCGGGCGAGGTGATGTACTGGATGAACTGTCGGGCCAACTCCGGATGCCTGGCACCCTTGCCGATGGAGAATGACTCGGTCCACTGCAGTCCGCCTTCCTCGGGCACGACTGTCCTGACGGCAGCGCCTTCCTTCTGCAATACCCCGGTGATCCAGTCGCCGATGCCGCAGAAGGCGAGCATCTGGCCGTTCTGGAGGGATGCGAACGTGCCACCATAGTCGAAAAACCCGCCGACCTGAGGACGCAGCGTCAGGGTGGTCTCCCGGAGCGTGTCCCATGCCGCATCGTCGAGGTCGAACGGCGGGTGGTTGCCGTTGTGGAGGCTCATCTGACCGAGATTCGGCAGATGCCAGTCGAAGTGGCCGAGCTTTCCGGTCAGCTTGGGGCTCCAATAGACCTGGTACGAACGCGCTTCCTCCTCCGTCAAGGCCTCGGTGTTGTAGGCCACACCCAGAAATCCGAAGCGCGCCATGACGGAGAAGAGCTTGCCGTCCTTCCAGTGCCCGGGGAACTGCTGAAACTCCGGATAGTAGTCGTCCAGCGGATAGTCGCCCGGATCAAGCTCTTCGACGTAGCCCGCTGCGTTGAGCTGCTGCACGTACTCGGCGTCCGACAGGATCAGGTCGTAGGTGCCGGGTGGCGACTGGGCGATCAGAGCCAGCATGTTGTCGCCGCCCGAGTAGTACTTTGGCTTGACCGTGACATCATGCTGTTCCTCGAACTCAGCGACGATGTCGGGTTCGGCATGGCCGTACCAGGCGAGCATGGTCAGTTCGGTCGTGGCTGCCGATGCCCTGCGCATGACGTAAGGTGCCGACAGCGTACCGCTGACCGCCACCATGCTTCCGTGCAGAAAACGCCGGCGGGTGACGAGGGATCCCGGTCCTGAACTTGGATTCGACATTTCGCCATCTCCTGTGTTCGTGATTGGAGGCTCCAACGTGGGCTGGCGCAGGCGCCGGCGGCGTCGGGGCATCCCTTCAGACAGGATATGAATGGCAACGGTATTTTCGAAATTTATTGTCGTAATGGTCCCATTAACAATGCTTCTTGCACGCTTGCGTGGTTCCGGTTTCCCATGCGCGCATGAGGCCACGCATATGCACTCTCGAGGTCGTCCTAGCGACGTTGCGGCCGCTTGAACTCGGGCCCTCCCGCGCCGTCCAGGCCGGAGATGATGTGATTGACCAGGCGAACGCCCGCGTCGGACTGGCGGGGGTGCTTGTAGTAGAGCCCCACCCGGATATCCGCGAGCGTCGGAAAGCCGTCCTTCTCCGACAGCACCTTCATGCCGTCGAGGAGCGTTCTCTTGGTGAGGGCGCTGACGCCCAGTCCCGCGAGGACGGCGTTCTGCAGACCGGAGATACCCGGGCTGCAGTAAGCGACCCGCCAATCGCGGTTCGCCGCGTTCAGCGCCTGGGTGATGCGGTTGCGGTATTCGCAGCCTTCGGGGTGAACGACGATCGGTACGGGGCTTTCCTTGTGTACGCTGACGTGTCCGGCCGTCGCCCAAATCGGCTGCTCCACCCACTCTCTGGCAAGGTACTGGCCAACGCCCTCGCCGGTCATGGCGATGACGATGTCGAGTTCGTCCTTCTGGAGGTCGTCGAGCAGCTCGCGGCTGAGTTCACAACGGATCTCCAGCTCGACCTCGGGATGGTGCACGGCGTACTCGGTCATCATTCCCTGCAGGAAGGCGACCGCATAGTCGGTGGGCAATCCGATCCGGAGTACTCCCGCGGTCATCTGACGTCTGAACCGGGCAACGGCCTCGTCGTTGAGACACAGGATACGACGCGCGTAAACGGCCAGCATCTCTCCCTGCTCGGTCAACTGCAGGGTGCGCCCGACCTGGTGAATGAGCTTGGCGTCGAGCATCTCCTCCAGGCGCCGCATCTGCAGGCTGACCGCCGGCTGTGTCCGTCCGATCACGGCACCCGCCTTGGTGTATCCACCGAGGTCGATCACCGTGATGAAGGTGCGCAGCAGTTCCGTGGGAAGATTCGGACTGTCCATCACCGCGCTCGAGCAAGATATCAAGAGCTAATGTTCGCATTAGAACTATAAATTTTCCTGATCTGATTCGCAAGCCTACGGTCGTCGGCCAGACCTCTCGATAGGCAAGGGTATCGCGTGTCGCAGCAAAGCGTTTTCGCCTACGAACTCACCTGGCCCGAGTACGACCGGCTCGTGCGCGACGGAAACACACCCATCCTGATTCCGGTCGGATCGCTCGAGCAGCACGGCCATCACATGCCCATGCATGTCGATGTTCTCCTCCCCGGCGAGTTTTCGCGGCGGGTCGCCGAGAGGATCGGCGCACTGGTCGCGCAGCCCTTCACCTACGGCTACAAGTCCCAGCCGAAGTCCGGCGGCGGCAATCATTTTCCGGGCACTACGAGCCTCGACGGCGCGACGCTGGTGAATGCCCTGAAGGACGTGATCAAGGAGTTCGTGCGCCACGGAATTCGCAAGGTCGTCCTCATGAACGGGCACTACGAGAATTCCTGGTTCATCGTCGAGGGCGTGGACATTGCACTGCGGGAACTGCGCTGGGACGGGATCACGGACGTGAAGATCGTGGTCCTGTCGTACTGGGACTTCGTGACCGATGCCACAGTGGAGCAGCTCTATCCCGAGGGCTTCACGGGCTGGGACCTGGAGCACGGCGGCGTTCTGGAGACATCCTTGATGCTCACGCTCTATCCGCATCTCGTCCATATGGAGAGTGCGATCGACCATCCTCCGGCCAGCTTTCCGCCCTACGACGTCTATCCCGTCAACCCGGACTGGATTCCGGCCAGCGGAACGCTCTCCTCGCCAAGGAACGCGACAAAGGAAAAGGGCGACATGCTGCTTGAGGTCTGCACCGCCGGGATCGTCGAAGCCCTGACAAAGGAGTTTGGCCTCAAGCCAGGGGCAAGCGCCCCGGCCGCCTGAGCGCCGAACCGTCGATCCGGGCTCACCTGCCTGCAGACTGTCCGCGGTCGACCGCATGCGCGGGGCGGCTGCCGTCGCTGTTGCGCATGTCGGGACAGCGACAGCCTCGATGGTCGCGTCTTTCGCACGACGTCCGAGATCGCCCGGAAACCGCAGACTCAGTTCCTGATGATGTTGTGCTCCGGGCCGAACGGAAAGCCGGTGATGTTCTCGGCGCCATCCTCGGTCACGACAAGGATATCGTGCTCCCGGAAGCCACCTGCGCCGGGCTTGCCCTCCGGGACCATGATCATGGGCTCCATCGACACCACCATGCCAGGCCGGAGTTCAGTCTCGACGTCCTCGCGAAGCTCCACTCCCGCCTCGCGGCCGTAATAGTGACAGAGCACGCCGAAGGAATGACCGTAGCCGAATGAACGATACTTGAGCAGATCGTGGCTCCTGTAGATCTCGTTGAGCTCCTTCGCAATCTCGCCGCAACGCGCACCGGGCCTGATCAGCGCCAGACCCGCGCGGTGGACATCGCAGTTGATCTCCCACAACCGAAGATGCTCGTCCGACGCCTTGTCGCAGAACAGCGTGCGTTCCAGTGCGGTGTAATAGCCAAAGATCATGGGGAAGCAGTTGAGGTTCAGGATATCGGCTGACTGAATGACCCGGTTGGTGACCGGGTTGTGCGCTCCATCCGTGTTGATGCCCGACTGGAACCAGGTCCAGGTGTCCATCAGCTCGACGAAGGGGAAACTCCCGGCGATCTCCCGAATCATCGCAGTGGTGGAAGCCAGCGCCACTTCATGTTCCGGAACGCCAGCCTTGATCGCGCCGGCACAGGCCCAGCCGCCAATGTCGCAGATTCGCGCACCTTCCTTGATCAGCGTAATCTCCTCGTCCGACTTGACGGTCCGCGTCCACATCGAGTGCTCTGCGGCATCGACGAATTCGACTCCGGGAAGCGCTTCCTCCAGTTGCTGCCGATAGTTCAGGTGGACATGGTCAAACTCGATGCCGAGGCGCCTGACCCCACTGGTGAGTTGCCGGACGGCACGGAAGAAGCTGTCCCGACGCCAGTCCGTGTATGTGATGTTGTCGCCAAAGGTGCGGCGCCAGGGTTGCCCGCCGTCGATGCCGGCCGAGATCGTCGTCGCATTGTCGTGGTCCATGACGAGACCGTACTTGCGGCCGAAGTAGCAATAGAGCCAGCCAGAGTAGTAGTTGATGCAGTGATACGAGGTGAACAGCACGGCATCGACATCGTTATCCGCCATCCAGGCCCGCATGGAATTCTGCCGCCGCTGCATTTCCGCCTCGGAAAACGGCGAGAATTCCTTTTCACCATTGTGCCACTTCACAACGTGCAACATGTCGTCCGACATCTCTGTCCTCCTGTATTCGTCTCAATGCTCCGCGACCAGCGGCCGAGGGAAACTCTAGCGAGTCACGCAGCATCAGGAAAATTCACATGAAAAATGAATGTATGAGAGATGGTTATGGAATGCGTTTCGTTTGCCCGCAACTCAAGGCCCTGCCCGGGCGTACCGCGTTGTCTTGCGAACACTTGCTTGTCATGTTGTTTTCGCCCTTCTATCTGCAGCTTCGGAGCGTCCCGTGACAGTTCCCTGATTCTCCCGAGCAGGGTGATGCCTTGTCGTCGAGATCGAAGATGTTGGCAAGCGTTCATCCTTCGGATGTTGCCGTCCTTGCTACAGGAGACGCCTCAAGGGGTTTGGAGATTCAGATCCTGAGACGATGGATGTCATGTTCGCGCCATGCCCCCTACACTGACCATTGCCATGTTCGCTGTACGCAACAGGATCCGGCTCGATGCCCCCCTCGGGGAACGGGGACAACCCACGCGGGCGCGAAGCGGCAGGGATACGGTGCGGAATCTGCATTGCGTCTGCGGCAGGACCTCCGAGAACGCATCGGCTACACAGGGGTTCCGGACTGGGGAGAGCGAACCCGGATGACCGGAACCCTTCTCGAGGTCAGAGGGCTGCGCACCGTCTTCCGTACGCGCGAGAAGACCGTTCATGCCGTCAATTCGGTGAGTTTCGACCTTCACGAAGGAGAAGTTCTGGGCGTTGTCGGCGAATCCGGTTCGGGCAAGTCGGTAACCATGATGTCGCTTCTGGGCCTTCTTCCGAGCCCGCCAGCGGACATCGTCGAAGGAACGGTCACATTCGATGGCCGCGACCTGCTCTCCATGGACACCGCGGAACTGCGCCGCATCTGTGGCGCAGAGATCGGCTTCGTCTTCCAGAACCCGATGACATCGCTCAATCCCGTTCTCACGATCGGTCATCAACTCATGGAGCCGATGCGGCACCATCTGGGTCTGTCGGCCAGGGCGGCTCGGTCCAGGGCCCGTGAGTTCCTCGATCTCGTCGGGATTCCCGATGCCGGGCGCCGCCTCAATGACCACCCCCACCAGTTCTCGGGCGGTATGTGCCAGCGGGTGATGATCGCCATGGCGCTTTCCTGCACGCCGCGCATCCTGATCGCGGACGAGCCGACGACGGCCCTCGATGTCACAATCCAGGCCCAGATCCTCGACCTCGTCGCCAGCCTCAGGGAACGGTTCGGTATGGCGATCGTGTGGATCTCGCACGATCTCGGCGTCGTTGCGGACATCGCCGACCGGGTGCTCGTGATGTACGGCGGCAGGATCGTCGAGACCGCACCTGCGGACGACCTGTTCCGTCGACCGCGGCATCCCTACACTCGGGCACTGCTCGAGACCGTGCCGGCAGCCCACCGCTGCGGCCGGGGAAGACTCGCCACCATCCCCGGCCAGACACCGACCCTCGTCGAAGCACCCCGCTGCTGTTCTTTCGCTCCCCGCTGCACTATCGCCATCACGCGCTGCCGTGAGGAGGTGCCGCCGGCCATTTCCCTTCCCGGACACCGTGAGGCGGCGTGTTTCCTTGCCGGTCAGCACAATGACCCCTGAACTTGTCGAGGTTAAGGACCTCAAGGTTCACTTTCCCGTGACCTCGGGCATCCTGCGGCGCACCACCGGCCATGTGCGGGCCGTCGACGGTATCTCGTTTTCCATCAGACGTGGCAGGACACTGGGACTCGTGGGCGAATCGGGTTCCGGCAAGACGACCACCGGACGCGCGCTGCTCCGCCTGGTGGACATCACATCGGGTACGGTCACCCTGGAGGGTGTCGACATCTCTGCGGCACGGTCGCACGAACTCAGAGAGATCCGTCCCAAAATGCAGATGATCTTCCAGGATCCCCTTTCGTGCCTCAATCCGCGCCTCAGCGTCGCCGACATCATCGCCGAGCCTCTCGATGAGAACAGACGCCTTGCACGCCGCGAACGCGCCCACGCCATCGATCAGCTGATGGACTCCGTCGGTCTCCTGCGAGCCTGGGTCGACCGTTTCCCACACGAGTTTTCAGGAGGGCAGTGCCAACGGATCGGTATCGCGCGGGCCCTGGCGCTCAAACCCCGGCTGATCGTTTGCGACGAACCGATCGCCAGCCTCGATTTCTCCGTTCAGGCGCAGATCGTGAATCTCCTGAGGGACCTCCAGGACGAGCATGCACTGGCTTACCTGTTCATCAGCCACGATCTCAGCATGATCCGCCACATGGCCGACGATGTCGCCGTCATGTATCTGGGAAAGATTGTCGAGCGTGCACCGGTCAATGCCCTCTTCGACGCCCCGATGCATCCCTATACGCAGGCGCTGATGTCCGCGGCACCCTCCATGCCTGGCACGGCTCGGCGGCGGCGTATCGTGCTCGAGGGCGAAAGCCCGTCATCGAGCGGGCCCATTGCCGGATGCGTGTTCCGGAGCCGCTGCCCGATGGCGACTGCCGTGTGTGGCCAGAGGGCTCCGTCTCTCGCGACTGTCGCAAAGGACCATCGCGTCGCCTGTCATCTCCACCCACCAATCCTGGAACCACACACATCATGAACAGAATTCTCCCGGTCATCCTTGCAACCGCTTTCATTCTCGCATCCGCCACGGCGAAGGCCGAGAGAGGTCGCGACGGCCATGTCGGCATCCTCTACTGGCAGGCGCCGTCGATTCTCAACCCCTACCTTTCCGGCGGCACCAAGGATCTGGAAGCGGCATCGTTGATACTTGAACCTCTGGCCCGCCATGACGAGAACGGCACTCTCGTGCCCTGGCTGGCCGAAGGCGTGCCGACCGTTACCAACGGAGGCGTATCCGACGACCTGACAACCATCACCTGGACCTTGCGCGACGACCTCGTCTGGTCCGATGGAAGCCCCGTGACATCGGCCGATGTCGTGTTCACGGCGAACTACTGTCTCGATCCGGCCGGAGGCTGTTCCGGGCTGACGCAGTTCAACGATGTCGTCGACGTCGAGGCGGTCGACGAGAGGATCGTCAGAATCACCTTCGGCGTCGCCAAGCCCTATCCTTACGGACCCTTCGTCGGCGCCAATTCACCAATCCTCCAGAAGGCGCAGTTTGCCGAATGCACGGGCGCGCGGGCGCCGGAATGCACCGACGCCAACTTCAACCCGATCGGCACGGGCCCGTTCCGGGTCGTGGAGTTCCGATCCAACGATGTCATCTCGCTGGAAGCCAACCCACACTACCGTGATCCGTCGAAACCGGCCTTTGCCACCGTTACGCTGAAGGGCGGGGGCGACGCCGCATCAGCGGGCCGCGCAGTCCTCGAGACCGGAGAATTCGACTACGCCTGGAACCTGCAGCTGGCACCCGACGTCCTAGAGGGCATGCAGGACGCCGGGCTGGGAGTCGTGGTATCCGGTTTCGGAACCCTCGTCGAACGCCTCATCGTCAATCTCACCGATCCGTCACCCGGTCTCGGCGACGAGCGCTCGACACGGACACATCCCCATCCCGTTCTGTCCGATCAAGCAATCCGCAAGGCGCTTTCCATGGCGATCGATCGTGAGACCCTTGTCGAGATCGGCTACGGCCCGGCCGGACGCACGACGTGCAACATCGTCCCGGCGCCAGCGCCCTACACGTCGACCGCCAATGACGACTGCCTTGTTCAGGATATCGACGGTGCGAACCGCCTTCTCGACGAGGCGGGGTGGCTGCCCGGAGCGGACGGCATCCGTCAGAAGGACGGTGCGCGCCTGTCGATTGTCTACCAGACCTCGACCAACGCCGTACGCCAGGACTTCCAGGCCCTCATCAAGCACTGGTGGTCCCGGATCGGGGTCGAAACGGAGCTGCGCAACATCGACGCATCGGTGTTCTTCGGCGGTGACCCCGGAAACCCGGACACCTATCTCAAGTTTCTTGCCGACATCCAGATGTACGCCAACGGCTTCGACGGGACCGATCCGGAGCCCTACCTCGCCAGCTGGCGGTGCGGCAACGAGCCTCGGCCCGATACCCAGTGGCAGGGCCAGAACATTCCGCGCTACTGCAACGCCACCTACGATGCTCTGGTGGACGAGATGGCGCGGACCGGTGAGCCAGACGAACGGGCCCGTCTTGGCAGAATGATGAACGACATGCTGATGCAGGACCACGTGCTGATCCCGCTTGTCCATCGGGGTCGGGTATCCGCCCACTCCGCGTCGCTGGGCGGAGTGCTGCTCAACACATGGGACAGCGAACTCTGGAACGTCGCCGACTGGTACCGGATCCGGTGACGTCAGGGACGGGTTGGCAATGACGGAGCGTCACGGTGTTCCACTACACCCTGCGCCGACTGGCGTTCGCCATACCGACCCTGCTGTTCATCAGCGTCATCCTCTTTCTTCTCCTTGACCTCGCTCCGGGCGACCCGACGGCAAGTCTGCCGCTGACCATTCCCCTCGAGGTCAGGGAGAAGATCCGCCTGTCACTGGGCCTCGGTGAGCCGATTCACATCCGGTACGCGTTCTGGCTCAAGCAGTTCTTCGTCAACGAACCCCTGCATCTCATCTCCAGCCTTACGGGGTTCGATGTCTCCGGCGAGCGTCTTCGCGTCATTTCCTGGCAATCCCGGTCGCCCGTGGTCGACATCGTCCTCGAGCGCATGCCGCAAACCCTCTGGGTGGTCGGTCTTTCCTATGTCGTCGGCATTCTCATCGCCGTGCCTGTCGGCATCGTCTCGGCATGGCGCAGCAACGGCTGGTTCGACCAGATCGGGACGTTCGTCTCCATGGTCGGATTCTCCGTGCCGACCTTCTTCAGCGGTGTCCTTCTCATCGTCATCTTTTCGGTTCACCTGGGCTGGTTTCCCTCGATCTATGACACCACGCACCGCGTGACGGACCTGGGGAGTTTCTTCCACCAGATCCGCCAGATGGTGCTGCCGGTCTCTGTCCTTGCCCTTTACAACGCCGCCCAGATCAGCCGCTTCATGCGGGCATCGACACTGGACAATCTCCATCTGGACTACGTGCGCACGGCACGCGCCAAGGGTATGCCCGAGCGGCGGGTACTCCTCGTACATGTCCTGCGCAACTCACTTGGCCCCGTGGTGACGGTGATCGCGCTGGGTGTGCCGGGAATCTTCGGCGGCGCCATCATCACGGAACAGGTCTTCAAGGTGAACGGGCTCGGTCACCTCCTCATCACCGCAATCCAGGCCAACGACCTGCCGATGGTCCAGACCCTGACCTTCATCTTCGCCGTGCTCATCATTCTCTTCAATCTTGTCGCCGACCTCCTGCTCGGCATTCTCGACCCGAGAATCCGTTATGGCTGATGCCGGACATTCGCGGC
Source organism: bacterium (assembly GCA_028821455.1). GTDB lineage: Bacteria > Pseudomonadota > Alphaproteobacteria > SP197 > SP197 > SP197. The sequence goes on from JAPPGE010000088.1 coordinate 98,868, forward strand.
GCCTTGAGGCCTGGGCCCGGCTTGCAGGACAAAAGAGCGCCGTTCTGGGCGGCGGGTTCTTCCTCGTCATCCTGATCGTGGTCCTCCTCGGTCCGTTCGTCTGGACGCTCGACCCACAGCTTGTCGACATCCGCGACCGCAACGCCCCGATGAGCCTCGATCACCCCCTGGGTACGGACCAGCTCGGGAGGGACATGCTTGCGCGCATGATGGAAGGCGGCAGGGCGTCCCTGGCGGTCGGCATGGCCGCCATGCTGCTCTCGCTTGCCATCGGCGGAGTGGTCGGCGTCCTCGCGGGCTTCGTGCGCTGGCTCGACGGAGTGCTGATGCGTCTCACGGACCTCTTCCTGGCGCTCCCTCTCCTCCCCCTCGTGCTGGTGATCATTCTCCTGTTTCGCGACACCCTGCGGAGCCTGTTCGGGCAGGAAGCCGGCATTTTCATGATGGTTGTCGTCGTAATCGGCATTACCAGCTGGATGCAGACCGCACGTGTCGTCAGGGGAGAGGTGCTCACGCTGCGGGAACGTGAATTCGTGATTGCGGCGCGTTCCGTCGGCACGCCGCCGCGGCGCATCGTCCGCCGTCACATCCTGCCGAACGTGCTGTCCCCCATGACGGTCTCCGCGACGCTCGGGATCGCCAATGCGATCATCACGGAATCGGCTCTCTCCTTTCTCGGACTGGGCTTTCCTTCGGACTTCGCGACCTGGGGCCGCCTGCTCTTCGATGCCACCGACTATCTGCAGCAGTATCCAGGCCGCGTAATGTGGCCAGGGATCGCGATCTCTCTCACGGTGCTGTCCGTCAACTACCTCGGCGACGGCCTGCGCGATTCACTCGATCCCCGAATCAGCCACAGGGCAAGGCGGTGAAGGCCGTGATCAGGAGTCCCGACGCATGTGCGAACGATAGGTGGACCCGTTTCGCACGGAGACAGGAGGACGTTGCGCGGGCTTCAAGCCTGCGGATCAGAACCCCACAAGGTCACCGCCCTTGAGACCCAGCATGCCGCGAGCCTCGGCCGGGGTCGCCACCTCGAGGGAGAGGTCCTCGATGATGCGCCGAATCTTGGCGACCTGGTCGCGGTTCGACTTCGCCAGCTCGCCTTTCGCGATGTAGAGGCTGTCTTCCAGTCCCACCCGGACATTGCCGCCGAGCATGGCCGCCATGGTGACGAAGTTCATCTGATGGCGCCCGGCAGCCAGCACCGACCAGTAGTAGGCGTCACCGAAGAGCTTGTCGGCGATGCGCCGGGCATGCATGAGATTTTCCTCATCGGCGCCGATGCCACCGAGAATGCCGAAAATCGACTGCACGAAGAGAGGCGGCTTGACCAGGCCCCGGTCAAGGAAGTGGGCCAGCGTGTAGAGGTGGCCGATGTCGTAGCACTCGAATTCGAACCGCACTCCATGCCCTTCACCAAGAACCTTGAGGATGTGCTCGATATCCTTGAACGTGTTACGGAAAATGAAGTCCCTGGAGTTCTCAAGGTGGTGCCTCTCCCAGTCATGACGAAAGTCCGTGATCTTGTCGAGAATGGGGAAGAGACCGAAGTTCATGGATCCCATGTTGAGCGACGTCATCTCCGGACTCGCTCTCAGCGCTCCTGCCAGGCGCTCGTCGAGAGACATGCCGTGGCCTCCGCCGGTCGAGATGTTGACGACGGCGTCGGTCGACTGCTTGATGCGCGGCAGGAACTCCATGAAGACGTCGGGGTCGGGAGTCGGACTGCCGTCGGGATTGCGGGCATGGAGATGAATGATCGACGCGCCGGCCTCCCACGCGCCGATCGATGCATCGGCAATCTCCTGCGGCGTGATCGGCAACCACGGACTCATCGTCGGCGTGTGTATGGATCCGGTCACGGCACAGGTGATGATGACCTTGTCACGTCGAAGCATCGGCATCGTCCCTTCCTGTTGTCTGGCGGCCGCCGCATGGGTCACGCGTCGGCCAGCACCTCCACGAGAACTCGGTCGAGCGCCGCCATGTCGTCGGGAGGACCGATGGTGATCCTGACGTGCCGGCCGAGTCCGAAGTTGGCGAGGCGTCTGAGGAGGACGCCGCGCGCCTTCACCCGCTGATAGAGTGTCTCGGCGTCCATGGCGACAGACTGCGGCAGTCCGACCATGAGAAAGTTGCCGTCACCGGGCGTGACATCAAGACCGAGTCCGGCGAGGCGTGCTCCCGTCTTCTCCCTGAGAGCACGTGTCTGCTGCACGACATCGGCCGTGTAGGCGGTGTCGGCAAGAGAGGCGATTGCCGCCGCCATGGCTGGTGCAGAGAGAACTGACGGCAGCCGGACCTTCGCCACCGCCTCGACCACATGGCGTCCGGCATAGGCCCAGCCGGTTCGCAGGCCTGCCAGGCCGTGGACCTTGGAGAACGTGTGCAGAACGGCAGCATTGTACCCTTCGTCTACCAGGGCATCCGGTGATGCTGCCGGCCGGCTGGTGACGTAGTCGGCATAGGCCGCGTCGATCAGGAGAAGCACGTGGTCGGGCAGTGCCTCCGCAAGGTGGCGCATGGCGTCCACACCTACCAATGTGCCGGTGGGATTGTTGGGATTGGCGATGTAGAGGATGGCGCACCGGTCGGTGACGGCGTCGATGAAGGCGTCGATGTCATGCGTGAAGGATGAGTCCTCGACCAGTCTCACGTCGGCTCCCGCCGCACGGGCGAGAACACCAGGGAAGGCATAGCTCAAGCGTCCGGTCACGAGTGAGCGCCCGGGTTCCAGACAGCACGCTGCCAGGTCGCGCATGATGTCCATCGATCCGGCGCCGCAGATGATGCGGTCCTCGTCGAGACCGTGATGGTCGGCAAGCGCCCTCTTCAATCCTGTGTAGTTCTCGTCGTTGTACCTGCGGATTTCGCGACACGCCCGACGCGCAGCCTCGATGGCCTGCGGACTGGGAGGAAAGGCGGATTCGTTGAAACCCAGCTGAATCATGTCTCTGGAGGACTCGCCGGAGACATACGCCGCCATGTCCCGAACCGCGCGCCTGACCGTGAAGGGCATGGCTCCGGTCAGGCGTTGTGCTCGAGAGAGCCGGAACCGGTCGCCACATCGACGAAGGGTTCCTTGCCGAGGATGGCAAGGCCGTAGCCCTCGATGGCCCTGTAGGGCGCCGGATTGTTGGTCAGGATGCGAATGGTGCGCAGGCCAAGATCGTGCAGTATCTGGGCCCCCGTGCCATACTGCCGCCAGTCAAGCCCGTGCAGGACGTCGTTGCGGTCCGCATCAGCTTCTCCGTAGATCCGACGACGTCCGAAACCGAGACCCCAGCCCTGCGGTCCGCGCAGATAGAGAAAGACGGCAGCCGGTTCCCGGGCAAGCCGCTCCAGCGCGATGTCCACGAGACTGCGTCCCGCGCCCCTCACCGTGCCAAAGACATCGTCAATTGCGCTCGCTGCGTGGACTCTGACGAGAACGCCGTGGCCGGCAGAGCGGATGTCCCCCTTCACGAGGGCAAGGTGTTCCGTGTTGTCGATCTCCGAACGATAGACGAAAACCTCGAAGGGACCGTGCCTGGTTTCGAAGGGAGCGCGGTCGATGAGCGTGACGAGGCGTTCGGTGCGCCGCCGGTAGGCGATGAGATCGGCTATGGAGATGACGGCCAGCCCGTTCTCGCGGGCAAAGGGCAGCAGGTCCGGCAGACGCATGAGGGCGCCCCGGTCGTTGACGATCTCGCAGATCATGCCGGCCGGCGCACACCCGGCGAGCCGCGCCAGGTCGACGGCGGCCTCGGTATGACCGGCGCGGGTCAGGACACCGCCCTCGCGCGCCCGCAACGGAAAGATGTGCCCGGGCCGGGCAAAGCTCGCCGCATCGACACGCCGGTTGCCGCCGTCGCCGGCAAGGGCCCGGATGGTCCGTGCCCGGTCCTCCGCCGAGATACCCGTTGTCGTGCCGAAGCGGTAGTCTACGGAAACCGTGAAGGCCGTGCGGTGCTGTTCGGTGTTGTGCTGCACCATTTGCGGCAACTCGAGTTCATCAAGGCGTTCTCCTTCCATGGGAACGCAGATGACACCGGCTGTATGACGGACAAAAAAGGCGACCAGTTCCGGCGTTGCCTTCCCGGCAGCCATGATGAGATCGCCCTCGTTCTCCCGGTGCTCGTCGTCAACGACGACGACGGGCCTGCCCGCGGCAACCTCGGCAATCGCGTCCTCGATGGTCGAGAAGTTCCGCTCCCCGGTCATGACCGGAATCCCGGATGCCGACCAGCTATCGGCGCAGGGTCGTCACGCGGCGAGAAGATTGTCGATCTCGCCGATGATGCTGTTGAGATGGAAACGCGGGAGCAGACATGCTTCGTCGAGGGCGGGCAAGGCTCCCTGGCGCAATGCCAGGACACCGAATCCGTCCAGAAAGAGGATGCGCAGGCCCGGGACGGTCGCCACCGCTCGTCTGGCCAGTTCCGGTCCATCGATGTCATCCATTCTTGCTTCGGTGATGAGGATCCTGAATGCCCCCGGCACAAGCCATGCGATCGCTTCGCGTCCGTTTGCAGTCGGCGAGACAACATGTCCCTGTCTCAACAGCCGCTTTGCCAGATATCCTCGAAGCACGTCGTCCTGTGCGACCAGGAGAATACGTGCCATCGGCCCTATGTCCGCCCGCACCGGTTGCCCAGACAACCCGGCACATCGACTTTCCACTCGATGCGTGACAACGACATGTGCGTAATCTAAACCGGTCCGGTGACACGCGCAAACGATAATGGCGGGCTGCAGGTCCTCGAGGTCATCAACCCGGATCGCCGGACCCTGCCGGTGCTGGTCTCTTCGCCGCACAGCGGCCGGAACTATGATCCCTCCTTTCTCGGGATGACGCGGCTTGACAGCCAGGCAATCCGCCGCTCCGAGGATGCCTTTGTCGATCGCCTCATTGCCGGTGTACCGGCGCTGGGCGCCCCCACCATAGCGGCGCTCTTTCCCCGCGCCTGGATCGACGTCAACCGCGAGCCGGGCGAACTCGACTGCACCATGTTCGAGGGACGGATGAGCGCCTCACCGGGACACAGCAGTCCGCGCGTCAGGGCGGGGCTGGGAATCATCCCGCGTGTCGTCGCGGGCGGCGAGGAAATCTACCGCTCGAGGTTGCCGGTGAGCGAAGCACAACGTCGGATTGCCAGCTGTTACACTCCCTATCACGCCGCACTCGAGAGTCTGATCGACGAAACTCGTCGGCTGTTTGGCGCCGTCTGCCTGATCGACTGTCATTCCATGCCGACCGCCCGCCCCGCCTGCGACCGCAAACCCGTCGACATCGTGCTCGGTGACCGGTTCGGCACGTCGTGCGCGCCAGCGGTGTCACGGGCAGCGACCGCGGCCCTGCAGGCTCAGGGGGCAACGGTCCGGCGCAACAATCCTTACCCGGGCGGCCATATCACCATGCGCTACGGCCGACCGGATCTCGGCATGCACGCCATCCAGATCGAGGTTGACCGGCGACTCTATCTCGACGAGGCGACCGTCGAACCAACCGCGGGAATGGCAGCCACGGCGCGTCTCCTGGAGGCCGCCATCCTGGCGATTGCGCGGGTTGTTCGCATTCCGGAGAAGCCTGCCGGAAGCGCAGGGGCGGACATTGACGGACGCCGGCAGCACGGCATGATCGCCGGGGGCGGCTGACGAGGAGGATCAACATGGCGGCTGACGACATCACGGTGATGACGGATTTTCCCCACGAGGTCGAGGTCATCGAGAACACGTGGATTGAGCTGTCGGACGGCACCCGGCTGGCGGCCCGCATCTGGCTGCCGCAGAACGCCTGCGACACGCCGGTTCCGGCGATCCTTGAGTACCTGCCCTACCGCAAGCGAGACGGCACTCGTGACCGTGATGAACTGACCCACCCGTGGTACGCCGGCCACGGCTACGCTGCCGTGCGGGTGGACATCCGGGGCTCCGGCGAATCGCAGGGCATTCTCGAGGATGAATACCTGAAGCAGGAACAGGACGACGCCCTCGAAATCCTTGCCTGGATCGCCTCGAGGGACTGGTGCACCGGCGCCTGCGGCATGATCGGAATCTCCTGGGGTGGGTTCAACGGCCTGCAGATCGCGGCCCGGCGGCCGCCGGAGCTCAAGGCCATCGTCACCATCGCCTCGACGGATGATCGTTACAGCGACGACATCCACTACATGGGCGGAGTCATGACAAATGACTCGATGTCCTGGGCCTCCACCATGTTCGGCATGAACACGCGCCCGCCCGATCCGGCCCTGGTCGACAACTGGCGCGATCTGTGGATGGCCCGGCTCGAAGCGAACGATCCGTGGCTCATCAAATGGCTGCACCACCAGCGCCGCGATGCCTTGTGGAAGCACGGATCCGTCATCGAGAACCACGCCGACATCGAAGCAGCCGTCTACGCCGTCGGCGGCTGGGCCGACGGCTACTCGAATGCCGTCCCGCGCATGCTGGCTGGCCTGACATGTCCGAGGAAGGGCCTGATCGGTCCCTGGGCGCACAAGTACCCGCATTTCGCCAACCCCGGGCCGCGCATCGGTTTCCTCCAGGAGACCCTTCGCTGGTGGGACCGCTGGCTCAAGGGTATCGACAACGGGATCATGGACGAACCCATGTATCGTGTGTGGATGCAGGAGAGCCATCCACCCGCCACCTGGAGTGGTCATCGCGAGGGACGCTGGGTGGCCGAACCCTGCTGGCCCTCTCCTGCCATCGAGAACGTGGCTTTTGGGTGCTCCGCCCGCGGCCGGCTGGAATGCGACGGGGAGCCGACGCCGCCCGTCATCATCCGCACGCCGCTCACCATGGGTCAGGACCAGGGCGAATGGTGCCAGTACGGGCTGGACCACGATGCACCGGGTGATCAGCGGGCAGAAGACGGCTGTTCGATCGTCTTCGAAACCGACCCTCTCGACAATTCCCTGGAGATCCTTGGCGCGCCTGTCGTCGAGCTCGATGTTTCCGCCGACCGGCCGTGCGCCTTCGTTGCAGCCCGGCTGTGTGATGTCGCCCCTGATGGCGCGTCGACGCGGGTGACCTACGGCGTGCTCAACCTCACCCATCGGGACAGCCATGAACGTCCCGAACCCCTCGAGCCCGGGACGGTCTACCGGGTGCGGGTGCAGCTGAACGACATCGCCCAGCAGTTCGCTGCCGGCCATCGCGTCCGCCTCGCCCTCTCCAACGCCATGTGGCCCCTGCTGTGGCCCTCCCCGGAACCGGTGTCGCTCACGTTGCATCGCGGCGTCCTTCATCTGCCGCGGCGTCCGCGCCGTGCCGACGATGCATCGCTGCCTCCTTTCCCTGCGCCCGAGAGTGCAGAGCCGTGGAAGACCGAGGTCATCGAACCGGCGAGCGACCGCCGGTGGACGACACGGGACATGACCGGCGAAGTGCGTGCCTCGGTGCTGCGGGATGGCGGACTCGTCCGCGATCCGGCCACCGACTGGGCGTTCGGCGCCCGGTGTGAACAGCATTTCGACATCACCGACAACGATCCGACATCCGCCCGAATCACCATCACCTGGACGTGGCGCCAGCGGCGCGAGTCCACCGGTTTCGATGCCAGTTCAACAACGCGCTCCAGCCTAGCATGTACCCGGGACGACTGGGTGTTCGAGGCCGATTGCGAGGCCTTCGAGAATGGCCGCAGGGTGTGGTCACGAAGCTGGAACGAGACCATTCCCCGTGACCTCAACTGAGTGTCGGGCCCCGGAGGCAGTCAACTCGACGGTTGACTTGCCGGCCGATCCATAGCCCGATAGCAGGTCATGCTGTTCTACACCATCAAGCGCCTCGGCCTTGCCATCCTCATCGTCTGCCTGGCGATGCTGATGTTGCTGTCAGCGATCCACCTGGTCCCGGGTGACCCCGCCGGCATCGCCCTGGGCCCCCGGGCCACCCCCGAAATGCGAGCTGAGTTCCGCGCCCTCATGGGAATGGACCAGCCTTTCCTCGTGCAGTACTTCAAGTTTCTTGGCAACGTCGTCACCGGCGATCTGGGTGTCGACGTGTGGTCACGGCGCCCGGTGAGCACCATGATTGGTGAACAGTTGCCCCATACCATCGCCCTTGCCCTGACCGGACTGGGTTGGGCCATCATGCTGGGCATTCCGATGGGATGCTATTCGGCGGTTCACCGCAACAGCGTCCTCGACAAGCTGACCGGCGTGCTGTCGGTGGGCTGCATCGCCATCCCCTCGTTCATCGTCGGGCTCTATGCGCTCCTCCTCTTTGCCGTAGAACTGAAGATCTTTCCGGCAATAGGCGCCGGCGATGCCGGCGACATCAAGGACCAGCTTGTCCACCTGGTGCTGCCGGGACTGGCTGTCGGACTGGGCTGGGTCGGCTATCTGGCGCGCTTCGTGCGCACCTCGATGCTGGAGGTCATGGGCGAGAACCACATCAGGATGGCGCGCGCATACGGTCTCTCCAACCGACGCATCACCTATACCTATGCTCTCAAGCTGGCCATCCTGCCCACCGTTGCCCTTCTCGGCGTCGGTGTGGGCAGCCTCATTTCAGGGGCCGTGTTCGCGGAAATCATCTTCGCGCGTCCGGGAATCGGCAAGATGGTGGTGGATGCGGTCAACACCCGGAACTACCCGATCGTCATGGGCGGCGTTCTCGTCACCACCATGCTCTTCGCCCTGTCGACACTGATTTCGGACCTCGTTGCCGCATGGCTCGATCCGCGGATCCGCCAGGGCCTCTAGATGACCGACACCACCCCCAGCGACGTCGCCATCCGCCGGGAACCCCGGTTCGCATGGTTCCGGCAACTTCTGCGCGATCCCCTGGGCTGCTTTGGTCTGGTCCTGGTGCTCCTCATCATCTTCTCGGCGATCGGAGCCGACCTCATCGCACCCCATGACTACAAGGCACTCGACGTCAAGTCGCGGCTTGCCGGCCCCTCGTGGGATCATCTTCTGGGAACCGACAACCTGGGCCGCGATACCTTCAGCCGCATTCTCCACGGCGGTCAGATTGCCCTCTACGTGGCGCTGGTTTCCGTCGGTTCGTCGCTCCTGCTGGGACTGGTGCTCGGCATGCTCGCCGGCTACGGGCCAACGTGGCTCGACAACCTCCTGATGTGGTTCTTCGATTCAGTGCGCGCCTTTCCGGTCATCATGTTCGCGCTGGCCGTCATCACGGTGGTGGGGCCGAGCCTGGAGACCATCATCTTCGTCGTGATTGTCACCACGACCCCAGGCTATGCCCGCATTGCCAGGGCATCGACCCTGGCGACCAAGAATACGGAATTCATCCTTGCCGAGCGTTCGCTCGGCGCCGGCGTGCCGCGCATCATGTTCTCCCACCTCGTGCCCAACATCGTGCAACCCCTGCTCATTCTCGCCAGCATGGACATTCCGGTGGTCATCACCATCGAGGCGGGCCTCTCCTTCCTCGGTCTGGGCGTCAAGCCGCCGACACCGTCCTGGGGTTCGATTCTCAATGACGGCTACGGATTCATCCGCAACACGCCGTGGCTCGTCATCGCCGGCGGCATCCCGCTCATCATCACCACCCTCGGATTCACCTTCCTCGGCGAGGCCTTGCGCGACGTCCTCGACCCCAAGCTCAAGAAGGAACGATGAACAACCGCCACGACACGGTTCTGGAGGTGCGCGACCTCTCTGTCGACTTCCTGACGGGGCGCGGCACGGTGCGCGCCCTGCGCCATGTCGATCTGACGGTGCCCGACAACAGGATCGTCGGCATCGTCGGCGAATCGGGCTGCGGCAAGTCCACTCTGATCAACAGTGTCCTGCGACTGCTGGCGGACAATGCAGTGGTGGCGAAGTCATCCTCCGTGGTCTTCAAGGGGCGCGATGTTCTCGCCATGAGTCCGGCGGACCTGCGCGGCATTCGAGGCCAGGAAATCTCCATGGTCTTCCAGGACCCCATGACGGCGCTCAATCCCGTGATCTCCATTGGCACCCAGATGACCGACATTCTCTACCGGCTCGACATGTCCATGGCCGACAAGCGCCGCCTTGCCGCCGACATGCTGGGCCAGGTCGGCATTCCCGATCCGGCGCGGCGTCTTGCCGATTATCCGCACCAGTTTTCCGGCGGCATGCGCCAGCGCATCTGCATCGCCATGGCGCTCATGATGAATCCGGGGCTGCTCATCGCCGACGAACCGACGACTGCGCTCGATGTCACCCTTGAGGCGCAGATCATTCACCTCATGAAGGACCTGTGCGCCCGCTTCGGCTGTTCCATGCTGTTCGTCTCGCACAATCTCGGCCTGATCGCCGAACTCTGCGACGAGGTGGTGGTCATGTATGCCGGAGAGGTTGTCGAACAGGGAGAGGTGCACGACCTGTTTCACAGGGCGCAGCATCCCTATACGCGCATGCTGCTCGACTGTGATCCGGCGCGCATCGAGGAAAAGCGCCGCGACCTGCCGACCATTTCGGGCAGCGTACCGGACCTGATCGACCTGCCGCGGGGCTGCATCTTCGCGCCACGCTGTCCGGAACGCTATGCCCCCTGCTCCGATTCCGCCCCGGCCACCTATGATGTCAACGCCGTGCACCAGGTCCGGTGCTTCAAGGTGCGTGATGCCTGAGTTACTCAACGTCGAGGGACTGCGCGTCCGCTTCCGCACCGCCGGCGTCGTCAAGTCGCTCATTCAACGTCTGACCGATCCCCATATCGATGCCGTGATGCAGGTCTCATTCACCCTGAACGAGGGAGAGACCTTCGGGCTGGTCGGTGAGTCGGGTTCGGGAAAGACCACACTGGGACGCGCCGTCATCGGTCTCGTGGAGATGGCCGAGGGCAGCATTACCTTCAACGGAACCGAACTGCGCGGCCTCGACGACGCCCGCCTGAGGGTTATCAGACGACATGTGGCGATGATGTTCCAGGACCCCGTGGCGAGCCTGTCGCCTCGCAAGACTGTCCGCAACATCATCACCGAACCCTTCCACATCCACCGCATTCCGGGACGCCAGAGCGGGCGCGACGCAAGGAAGCTGCTCAACCTGGTAGGCCTTCACGAAGGGTTCCTGGGAGCCTATCCCCACCAGCTGTCGGGAGGGCAGGCCCGTCGCGTCGGAGTGGCGCGGGCGCTTGCCCTGGAGCCACGCCTGATCATTGCCGACGAGCCGACGGCGGGACTCGATGTCTCCGTTCAGGGCGAGATTCTCAACCTGATGAACCGCCTTCAGCGCGAACTCGGTCTCTCCTATCTCATCATCACCCACAATCTTCCGGTGGTGCGCCATGTCAGCGACCGCCTTGCGATCATGTACCTGGGGCGCTTTGTCGAGACAGGCGACACCGACGGAATATTCGCCAGTCCGGCCCATCCCTATACCCTGGGCCTGCTGGCAGCAGTGCCGGAACCCGATCCCGACAAGCGCCGCGACAAGCTGGAACTCGAAGGAGAGATTCCATCCCTGATGAACCGCCCCCGGGGCTGCGAATTCCACACCCGTTGCCCCTTCGCCCGGGAAAAGTGCCGATCGGAGGCTCCGGTATTGCGGACCGTGGCACCCGGGCGCATGGCAAGCTGTCACTTCCCCTTTCCGAATCCGGCTGAGGCTGGTACATCCGGCTCCGGGGGGTGACACCCGGCGTGTCATCCGGCATGGTTTGCCCCCCTTCGAGGGACTGCGAACAGGTTTGATGATGGATCGAAGCGGTACCACTTTCCGGTCGCCGGGAGCGAGAAAAAGACGGTCGCGCACAACCGCGAGAGGGCGCCAGACGGATCCGCAGGCAGCGATCGAGATCGCTGCCCTTCTCGGCGATGCGCCGCCGAAGCGCGAACTCCTGATCGAGTACCTCCATCTCATCCAAGATCGCTACCGTCACATCTCCCACCGCCACCTCAAAGCCCTGGCCGACGCCCTCAATATCCCCATGGCGGAGGCCTTCGAGGTGGCGACGTTCTATCACCACTTCGATGTTGTCAGGGAAGGTGAGCCGCCGCCGCCGCCCATCACCGTCAGGGTGTGCGAAAGCCTGTCCTGCGCCATGGCTGGCGCGGATGATCTCTCTTGCGCCCTCTCCGACACGCTCGGATCCGACGTCAGGGTGATACGGGCGCCCTGCATGGGACGGTGCGCCGCCGCTCCCGCGGTCAAGGCCGGTCTGAACGACATCGATCACGCCAGCGTCAAGAGTGTCAGCGCGGCGGTCGAGACGGGCGATCTCGAGGCCAGGGTGCCGGACTGTCAGAACCTCGACGCCTACCTTGCAGAAGGCGGCTACGCCATGTTGCGTGAGGTCCTTGCCGGGAAACACACGCCCGACGATCTCATCGCCACCATGGAATCGGCGTCGCTTCGCGGTCTGGGAGGCGCCGGGTTTCCGGCCGGAAGAAAGTGGCGCTTCGTGCGCATGGAAACCGGACCGAGACTGATGGCCGTCAATGCAGACGAAGGAGAGGTCGGCACCTTCAAGGACCGCCACTACCTGGAGACCGAACCCCACCGCATCATCGAGGGCACGCTGATCGCCGCCTGGGTGGTCGAGGCGACCGACGTCTACTTCTACCTGCGCGACGAGTACCCGGGGATCCGCCTGGCGCTGACCCGTGAACTGGCGCGTCTTGCCGAGGCAGGCCTGGAGGGGGCAGCGAGGGTTCACCTGCGCCGTGGCGCAGGCGCCTACATCTGCGGCGAGGAATCGGCGATGATCGAGTCGATCGAGGGCAAGCGTGGTCTGCCACGTCACCGGCCGCCCTTCGTCGCCAAGGTCGGCATCTTCGACCGGCCGACACTCGTCCACAATGTCGAGACTCTCTACTGGGTACCGGGAATCCTGTCGAAGGGCGCCGACTGGTTTGCCGGTCACGGTCGACACGGACGCAGTGGCCTGCGCAGTTTTTCCGTCTCCGGACGGGTCAGGAATCCCGGCGTCAAGCTCGCGCCGGCGGGCATCACGGTGCGGGAACTGATCGACGAGTACTGCGGTGGCATGGCAGACGGCCACCGGTTCAAGGGCTGGCTTCCCGGTGGCGCCTCGGGCGGTGTCCTGCCCGCCTCGCTCGGTGACGTGCCGCTCGATTTCGACACGATCCAGCCCCACGGCGGATTCATCGGCTCGGCGGCCATCGTTGTCCTGTCCGATGAGGACAACATGTCGGATGTGGCCGTCAGTCTCCTGAAGTTCTTCGAGGACGAAAGCTGCGGCCAGTGCACGCCGTGCCGGGTGGGCTGCGAGAAGGCGGTGGCCCTGATGGAAGGCGGCGCCTGGAATGCCCCGCTCCTCGAGGATCTCTGCCAGGTGATGGCGGACGCCTCGATCTGTGGCCTGGGCCAGGCCGCACCCAACCCGATACTGACTGTCCTCAAGTACTTTCCGGAGGATGTGGCGTGAGCAACACCATCACCTTCTCGCTGGATGGAGCGACTGTCACCGCTCATCCAGGCGAATCGATCTGGCAGGTGGCGCGGCGCACAGGAACGCACATCCCTCACCTGTGTCATACCGAGATGCAGGACTATGCCGCAGACGGCAACTGCCGACTGTGCATGGTCGAAATCGAGGGCGAGCGCACGCTCGCCGCCTCGTGCATCCGCCAACCGACACCGGACATGGTCGTTCACAGTGCCAGCAGACGCGCCGAGGCGTCGCGCCGCACCGTGCTTGAACTTCTGGTCGCCGATCAGCCTGAGGAACAGCGCGCCCACACCACGACATCCGAACTCTGGCGTTGGGCCGGCGAGATGGATCTGGCCGACTCACGCTTCCCCAGGCGCGCATCGCAGCCGGCGCCAGATCTTTCCCATCCGGCGATGGCCGTCAATCTCGACGCATGCATCCACTGCAACCGCTGCCAGCGTGCCTGCCGCGACATCCAGGTCAATGACGTCATTGCCATGGCCGGACGCGGTCCGCACTCGAGGATCGTCTTCGACTTCGATGATCCCATGGGCGAATCGACCTGTGTCGCCTGCGGGGAATGCGTTCAGTCGTGTCCCACCGGCGCCCTCATGGAGAAGTCCCTCGTCGACGAGGTCGGCATCGGCCGGCCGGCGCCGTCACGGCAGGTGGACAGTGTCTGTCCCTATTGCGGCGTGGGTTGCCAGATCACCTACCAGGTGGAGAATGACCGCATCGTTGCCGTGAAGGGCAAGGAAGGCCCGGCAAATCACGGCCGGCTGTGTGTCAAGGGACGTTTCGGCTTCGACTACATCAGTGATCCCCAGCGACTCACACGCCCCCTCATCCGTCTTGACGATGCGCCCCGAGGCGCCGACGAGTGGGTCGATCCTGCCAATCCCTTCTCGCACTTTCGCGAGGCGGACTGGGACGAGGCTCTCGAGGTCGCCATCTCGGGCCTCGCCGCCATTCGTGATCGCCACGGCGGCAGCGCCTTGGCGGGATTCGGCTCCGCCAAGGGATCCAACGAGGAAGCCTACCTCTTCCAGAAGCTGGTACGGACAGGCTTCGGCAGCAACAACGTCGATCACTGTACCAGGCTCTGCCACGCGAGTTCGGTGGCAGCATTGTTGCAGACCATCGGTTCAGGCGCCGTGACCGCTCCCTTCACCGAGGCGCTGAAGGCGGACTGCATTGTCGTCATTGGCGCAAATCCGACGGAAAACCATCCTGTTGCCGCCACATTCTTCAAGAATGCCACGAAGCGCGGAACCAGTCTCGTCGTCATGGACCCGCGCGGGCAGACCCTGCGCCAGCATGCCAGCCACATGGTCCAGTTCCGGCCGGGGGCCGACGTGGCGGTGCTCAACGCCATCATGCATGTCATCGTCGAGGAGGGGCTTTACGACACCTCCTACATCAAGACGATGACCGAGGGTTTCGAAGACCTGAGGGACCACCTGGCGGCGTATTCCCCGGAATCGATGGAACCGGTCACCGGTGTCGATGCGGAAACGTTGCGGGCCGTGGCGCGCGTCTATGCCTGTGCCGAACGCGCCATGATTTTCTGGGGCATGGGCATCAGCCAGCATATTCATGGCACGGACAACGCCCGCTGCCTGATTTCCCTTGCGCTCATGACCGGCCACACGGGGCGTGAGGGTACCGGTCTCCATCCCCTGCGCGGGCAGAACAACGTGCAGGGCGCCTCGGACGCCGGACTGATCCCGATGAGCTATCCCGACTATGCTCCAGTGGCCGACGAAGACGTGCGGCAGCGCTTCAGCACCTTCTGGGAAACGGAGCTCAGCGCCGATACGGGCCTCACCGTGGTAGAGATCATGGATGCGGTCCATGAAGGGACCATGAAGGGCATGTACATCATGGGCGAAAATCCGGCGATGTCGGACCCCGATGTCCACCATGCCCGGGCGGCCCTGGCGAAACTCGATCATCTCGTGGTGCAGGATCTCTTTCTCACCGAAACCGCGATGTTCGCTCACGTCGTCCTCCCGGCCAGTGCCTGGCCCGAGAAGGACGGCACGGTCACCAACACCAACCGCCAGGTCCAGCGTGGCCGCAAGGCCGTGCCCCTTCCCGGCGAGGCGCGCCAGGACTGGGCCATCATCCAGGCGATCGCCCGGGGCCTCGGACTCGACTGGCGCTATGGCGATGTCGATGAGATCTACGAGGAAATGCGCCGGACCATGCCGTCCATCGCCGGTATTTCCTGGAAGCGCGTCAGCGCCGAGGATGCGGTGATCTACCCGTGCGAATCAGAAGCGGATCCCGGCCAGGAAATCGTTTTTGCGGATGCCTTCCCGACACCTAGCGGCCGCGGCTCCATGGTGCCGGCGTCCATCATCCCGCCAGACGAGACACCCGACGAGACCTTCCCGATGATCCTGACAACGGGGCGCCAGCTCGAGCACTGGCATACCGGCGCCATGACCCGGCGCGCCACGGTGCTCGACAGCCTCGAGCCGGAGGCGGTGGCCATGATGGCGCCTGGCGACATGGCCAACCTTCACCTGGCACCCGGGGACGACGTGCGCATCCAAACGAGGCGTGGCGCCATCGAGGCCCGGGTGCGCGTGGATTCGGGCCTCCAGCCCGGCATGGTGTTCGTGCCGTTCTGTTACGTGGAGGCCGCCGCCAACCTGCTCACCAATCCGGCTCTCGATCCCGTTGGCAAGATTCCGGAGTTCAAGTTCTGCGCCGCCCGCGTGGAGCGCGCCCGACATGGGGCCCACTGAACGGCCGGCCCCAAAGCACCCCTGGTCGTCCCGCTGGGCCGATCCCGGCACCATCTTCGAAGGACTGGCGACGGACTACGACCGCTTCCGCCCCCGTTACTGCAACAAGGCGATCGACTGGCTGGCGCAACGTCCCCGGCGTATCGCCGACATTGCCAGCGGCACCGGAATCCTCACGCGCCAGTTGCGGTCCCGTTTTCCCGATTCCCTCATCGTCGGCATCGAGCCGGCCCGCGACATGCTCAGGATTGCCCGAAGTGCCGATCCCGACATCCACTGGCTTGGCGGCAGGGCGGAGAGGCTGCCCCTGGCACGCGGCGCATTCGATCTCGTCACAGTCGGACAAGCCGTTCACTGGTTCGACCGCGACCTCTTCCATGCCGAGTGCAGCCGCATCCTCGGTCCAGGCGGCATCCTCGCCGTTCTCAACAACAACCGAATCAGGGATTCCGCCGTCTCCGAAGCCTACGAAACGGCTCTCGAGAACATCTCTCCCGGCTATCGGCGCACCCACCGCGATCACGATCGCGCCAGCGAACTCGCCGCTCTGCCGTATGTCCGGTCTGTCCGCGCCCGGCGCTTCACCTGGTCATGGGCCCGCACCAGGGACGAGTGGCTCGGCTACGTCCGGTCGACTTCGCATTTTCGCGCTGCCGAGGCCCACCATGACCGGGAGGTCATCCTGTCGGCCATCGAAGGGGCGCTGGCCCCATTCATCGACGAAGCCGGCCAGATCGCGGTTCCATACGAAACCGAGGTCATCGCGGCGGACTTCACCGCGCCGACGTGATGCCGCAGGGCCTTCAGTCTTCGAACAGGACCCGGGGGCTCCCCATCTCGTAGTATCCGAGAAAGCCGCTTCGCACCTCGTCGGCCGACCCGTCGTAGATCTCGTAGCCCAGCAGTTCGCGCGCTCTCCTGGGCAATCCGGCCACCACGTCGAGGGGGAGGTTGAGCCAGGAGTTCTCGACCGTGCGCAACCATCCAAGACACCAGGACAGCGAAATGGCCCGCCGCCGCGTGCCGTCGATGTTACTGCCTCCGGCGTGCAGGCAGTCGCCCCGGATAATGGCGATGCCGCCTTGCGGCATCACGACTCGTGCTATCTCGCCTTCGCAGGGCAACCGCCCGCTCTCCCACCTGTGGCTGCCCGGCGCCACCAGTGTCGCACCGTTGCGGCGCGTGAAGTCCGTGGCCGCCACCATGACGTTCATCTGCAGAAGACCTGCTCCCCGGCGCGGCCAGACCGGCCACGATCCGTCGTCGACATGGAATCGCTGCGCGGTCTCCCCTCCCCTGATCTCGATGAGTTCGCCGGCGCTGAAGAGATAGCTCGAACAGCGGGGAAGCAACCAGTGGTCCATCATGGCAAGGAGCCGGGGTTCGATCATCAGCTCCACGAACGATGGAGCCTTCGCCAGCAGACCGTGCAGGCGCACCGTGTGTTCGCCGAGGAATGCATCGATGGCGGGATTGTCGAAATGGTACCGCCGCGCCTTCTCGACCGCCGGGTCGATTTCACGGTTGAAGCGGTCGAGCCAACCGGCGTCGACAAAATCGGCAACGATAGCGGCCCCGTCGCGGTCGACGGCCTCGACGATATCGTCAACGCCTGCGTCTCCGGCAAGGGCATCGAGCTCACATGCCATGTCACGTCCCGAAAGAGAAAGGGGCCGGAACGACACGGAGATCGTTCCGGCACCTCCTGGAACTACATGCCGGCGAGAACCTCGTCATGCAGATTGACGAGCTTGCGCTGGATGTCGGGCGGCACCGTCTGGAACCACAGGCTCCCCGACAGGATCGCTTCCGGATCCTCGAGGCCAAGATTCTCGATAATGGCCTGTGACGCCATGTCGTAGGACTTGGCGTTGGTGGCACCGTAGGCGTACTCCTCGATCATGAAGACACCGACCTCAGGGGCCAGAGTGGCATCGAGATAGTCGTATCGCTGTTCCTCGGTCCCCACGTAGGTCTTCAGGAGCACGTGGCCGTCGACCCATGTCAGCAACCCCTCCTTCGGCACCATGTACTCCACTTCGACGCCTTCCGACTTCAGAGTGGCGTAGGCGGAGTTCCAGGCATACATGGCGACAATCTCGCCGGTCGCCAGGGCCGCCTGGGCATCCACTTCGCTCGCCCAGTAGAAGCGGTTGAGTTCGCGCTGTTCCTGGAGCAACTTGCGGACCTCCACGATCTCCTCATCCGTCATCGCGAAGGGGTCCGCGACGCCGGCAATCAGGCCAGCAGGGATGGTCGTTCCTGCCCAGTTGTCACGCATCGCCACCCGGTTGGCGTACTTGGGATCCCAGAGGATCTTCCAGGTGTGGTTCTCCTTGCCGGAGTACTCGGGTGCGAGATCACTGCGGAACACGATGGAGGAGTTGCCCCACGACCACGGTGCGTAGTACTGGTTGCCTTCCTCATCAACCGTGCCGCGGATGTTCCGCAGCTGTTCGAAGATGTCAGGCCAGTGGCTCAGCCGGCTGGTGTCGATGGGCTCCACAAGGCCGGCGTGAATCCAGCGGATGACGGTGCTGCCACTGGGACAGACGATATCGGCCTCGAAACCGGCACGAATCTTCTCCAGAGCCTCGTCGTTGTCGGCATAGAAGGATGAATCCGGCTCGCGCCCGTACTTCTCGGTGAATGCGGGGTGAAGTTCCGGCAGTTCGTAGCCGTTCCACGTGAAGAGGTAGAGCCAGGCCTCCTGACTCATCACGGGCTGCTGAACGAGCGGCACCGTAACCGAGGCCACACCGACCGCACCCAGGGTTCTCGCGACGTCCCTCCTCGTCAGCGCCTTCTTGGAGAGCGCGTCCTTGAACTCGTCAACGGGCATGATTCCGGTCATGTCATCTCCTTCCGGTAGGTTTCTTGCGGTGAAGGATACAGAATGCGCGACGCTTGACCAACCGGCGACCGACTTCAGGGAGAGAGCGCCATGGCACTGTCGCGCAAGGAACTGATGAGACGGATCTACCAGCCGCGCGATACGCAGGAACTGCGCCAGACTTATGACATCTGGGCCGACGACTATGATGAAGACGTCGCGCGCCGGGACTACCGGCTTCCCGGAATCATCACTGTCCTCGTGGCCCGTTATGTCTCCACCGGTGCCGGTACCATCCTCGATGCAGGGGCCGGCACCGGCATTCTCGGGGAGTGGCTCTCCCTGGCCGGGTACCGCGACCTCCTTGCCCTCGACATGTCACCCGGCATGCTCCAGCGCGCCGCCCGCCGGGGTGTCTACAGCGGTGTCTGGACCGGAGAACTCGGACACCCCATCGACCTGCCCGATGGCCGCTTTGCAGCTGTTGCCTCAGCCGGAGCCTTCGGCATCACCCATGCGCCGTCCAGCGGATTTCGGGAGATGGTGCGCCTCACGCGGGAGGGTGGGCATCTTGTCCTCTCCGTTCGTCTCGAAGGCATCGGCGAGGGTGGATTCGAGGAGGAGGCGCGTCGCATGGAAAGGGACGGCCTGTGGCGCCGCATCGAAACCCTTGGCCCCTTCGAGGCCTTCGCCGGAGACAGCGAGAGCCTCTACGTCACATGGATTTTCCAGAGCCTCTCGCCATGACCAGGAGGCCCGCGCGTGTCAGCCGCAACCGATCAGCCGCCCGACCGAGGGCGTCGGAGGCGATCCAGGCGGTCGCGATAGTCATCCGAAGCGGCGCCCTCGGCAAGCCCGGCCAGCGCAGCGGGATCGGGGACTGGCATGAGGAGAACGCCCATGCCCTTGGGGATGAAAGCGAAGGTCTGCCCCGCTTCCCACCGTTGAGCCGATCGTACGGCCTTCGGGATCGAGATCTGAAACCTGGATGACAAGGTTGCGGTCTCCGCCATGGTCGTACCCTGCTGCAGTCGAAGAAAAACTCATAAGGCAGGCGCGAACCTGGCTCAAGACACCTTCCCAGTCACTCTCACCGTGTGGCCGAGCCCAGCAGCAATTCTTGAGTCGGCGAACCCGATCAACGATCATGGCTGTCCACTCAACCAGGCGGAATTCATCCCATGACAACGAAGCCCGTGCGACTGAACCACGACGGCCATGGCGAAGGACTGGTGGCGTCCGATCTCATTGCCTCTGAAGCTTTCACCTCCGGAGACACGACCGAGCTCATTTCCCATGCCTGGACCGCCGATGACGGCAGCATTTTGACAGGAGTGTGGGTCTGCGCACCGTGCCGCGAGGAGATCGATGCCTATCCGGTCAACGAGATGATGACGGTGCTCGAGGGATCCGTCACGGTCACCGACGATACCGGCAAGGCCGAGACCTACACCCCGGGCGATACCTTCTTCATTCCCAAAGGTGCCCCCTGCACCTGGGAAATCACCAGCACGCTGCGCAAGTTCTACATGATTGCCGCCTGAACTAGGACTCAGGTGTCCCGGCAGGCATGGCAAAGGGCTCCGGGTCGAGGAAGCGGTTCAGCACGTTGCCGGTGACCGTCGCCACGTTGTTCTGCCATCCGGCGTGCGGCAGGCTGGCGCCCCAGGCGATGGATCCGGTGGAAAAGACGGCGCCGCCCGACGGAGTCTCGAAGAACGTCATGTCGGCGCGGATGTCGGGATTCTGGACTCCATCCATGGCGCTGTGATGGAAGCCGGTTTCGTCAGGCACAAGCCAGGTGTCGGCGGAATGACCTTCCGAACGGGCCACGACAAGGGCATGGCGGGGCGTGCCCAGCCGGGGATCGGTGGCGTCGATCTCCGAGCCGCTGGCGCCGCCTCCCTGGATACCGAAGGTGCCGATCAACTCGTCGCGGCCGATGCCTTCGAAGATGAAGGACGCCCGCGGATCCAGGCTCTCCGGGGTACGCCTGTAGAACCCAGAGCGATCGAACCCCACGGCCACGGTCCCGACGCCGACAAGCGCCTGAGGCGCCATGCCCAGGCGCCGCCACAGCCCGCCATACTCTCCGGTGAACTCCAGGTAGTACTCGCCGGGTTCCTCGTCGCGATAGCGGATGCCGTCCTCGGCCCGGCGCAGTTCCAGGGCGCCCGGCCATTCGTCCGAAAAGGCGCAGCGCCAGATGAAACCGTTGCCTCCCAGGTAGGCAAGGCGGCCGCCCTGTGAAAGATAGCCGCGCATGCCGTCCCACATCGGTGTCGTGTAGTACTCGGGATGGGTTCCCGTCACCACTGCCCTGTAGGGCTGCAGGAGACCCGTCCCCTCGCGGTGCAGATCCTCGTCGGTGATCACATCGAAGGCGAACCCGCAGTGCTCGAGCCAGGCCAGAATGTGGGTGTCGGGATTGAAGCTCCACAGGGGCGTGCGCGGAGCCATGTTGAGGACCGGGCGTAACCTGGAGGCGTAGCGCACACCGGAGCCGTCGGCATGGGTGTCGTAGGTCGACAGGCCGAACTCGTCGTGTTCCTGCAGGAAGATATCGTTGGGCGTCAGTGTTGTCCAGAAGGTCTCAGCCACCTCCGCGAAGGGCTCGCTCATGTGCCAGCGATAGTTGCTGTAGGCCATGTATGTCGCTGTCGAGGCGAGAAAGGCGAGCCTCGCCGTCGCGGTCCCCGGTGGCGGCCGCACGAAGAAGGTGACATGCCACTCATCGTCTCCGGCCCTCAACCGGGCGGCATAGACCCCGCTCGCGAGAGTGGCCGGCACGGTGAAGGTGAAGTCGGTCTGCCATCCAGCGTCGTAGTGATCGTCCTCATGAAAGTGAATCGCCCCGTACTCCGAGGGTGCATGACGCCAGTTCTGTTCCCTGCCCGACCAGTTGAATCCCTTGACGCCGCGTGACGGCAGATTGACCGTCCGGCCGTGAAGCCGGTGGTACCCGGCATCCGTGACCTGCGAGCACCCGATGTCTTGCGAGAAATCCCAGGCACCGACGACAGCCGGTTCACGTTCATGGGGGGATCCGGACCATGCAAGGGCTTCGATCTCCCGTGCCTCGAGAGCCCGTCCGGTGACGATGGGCCGATCGATCTTGCCGTTGAAGTGATCGCTCCCGCCAGCCTCTCCGGCAGCGATGACAAGCGACCTGGAAGCCGGCCGGAAGCCGCCCTCGCCGCTGGCGTGCGCGTTTTGCCCAGCCTCGACCTCGCTCGACAGGCGATCGAGATAGAGACCAAGAGTGCCCGTCGCCGCATCGAAGGTGCCGGCGACAAGGTGCCAGCGCCGGGATTCGAGCCTGGTCTCAAGGCTGAGTTCATGGATGGCGCCGTCTCCGGTCCTGAGGGCGAGCGTGCCGGCCGCCGTGATGACGAGGGCAAACCCGCACGATGCCGCACCATCCCAGTGAGTGATGATCCCCTGTTCGCGCCCGCCTGGCAGCGTGGGATAGATCCATGCCTGGACCGTGAAGCTGGCAAGGCGTTCCGCGGCATCCGGCTGCGGCACGATGACGCAAGAGCCTGCCGTCATCTCCTGGGTACGACCCTTATGGGTGCCGTTGAAGGGGGCCTCGATCTCCTCTTCGCAGAAGAGGCCGCGGTGGGGATCGTCATCGCCGCAGATGATGCGCACGAGATCGGCCCGGTAGCGCTCTCTGCCGTAGGTGCTGACCTTGAATTCGACGGTGTCGCCGGCCTTGGCGCTCCACCGGTTGGCATATCCGACGATTGACTTCATTGGTTTCCCCGCACCGGATCGATGCCCGTGACATGTTGCCAGCGCCGGCGAAAGACCTCGCGGCAGGCGTCGTCGTAGTCTTCGAACACGGTTGCGTCCGCAAAGGCAACCGGCTCCCCCCTTGCCGGCATCCGCGCCAGGCGCCAACCGCCCCCCGCCCCGGTCTTCACCAGGATGACACGCTCGGCCATCGGCAGCAGGCGAAGGCGGTTGACCAGCAGCGTGAGCTCCGGGCTGTGGGGACCACCGGGCTGGTCCATGAACTCCGTCACGAGATCCATGCGCCGGGGATCGACCTTGTACATGACCTCATGTTTCCCCATTCACGATGCACCATCCCTGCCGCACCACCACCCAGGCGTCAAGCGGGCGACAGCCGTGATAGCATGGGACGACGACGTGAAGAGGGAGACGCGCGCCATGAACGTGTCGGACGGATTTCGGGCGTGGAAGGACAAACACGAAACGCCAGCCTATCACACCATTCCGTCCGCCCTGCCCGAACGGGCCGCCCAGGGCCCGGTGATCAGCGACATCATGGTGCCCATGCGAGACGGCATCGAACTGGCAACGGATGTCTACCTTCCTGACGGAAACGGTCCCTTCCCTGCCATCCTGACGCGCATGCCCTACGGGAAGACGGAGCCCTACTGTTTCATGCCTGCCGTCGCCCGTCACTGGGTGCGCCAGGGCTACGCCGCCGTGGTCCAGGACGTGCGGGGGAAATGGGGGTCGGGGGGCACCTTCGAACCCAATCTCGCCGACAACGAGGTCCCCGACGGCTACGACACGATCGGCTGGATTGCAGGCGAGGAATGGTCCGATGGCCGTGTCGCGATGTGGGGCGAAAGCTACTACGGCTTCACCAGCTATGCCGGAGCCGTGAGCGGCCACCCGGCGCTGAAGTGCATTGCGCCCGGCGACATATCCCTTGACCGCTATCGCGCCACCATGCGCTACGGTTGCCTGCAACTGAACACGGTGGGAACCTGGGCGATCTCGATGACGGACCAGACCTACCAGGATCTCTCGCGACTGGATTACTGGCACCTTCCGCTCGCCGAGATGGCCAGTGCCGCCGGTGCCCCGTCACGCTACTTCGACGAACTCATCGCCAACCCTCAGCCGTCCCGGTTCTGGGAACTGCACAGCCTCCTCGCCGGGTACGAAACCATCCGCATTCCGGTGCTGCACTGGGGCGGCTGGTACGACAACTACCTTGGTCCCACCATCGCCGACTGGCGCATCATGGAAGAACGCAACCGCGCCGGCGCCAACCAGCATCTCTTCATCGGCCCCTGGGACCATGAAGGCTCGGCCGATCGCTGCCACCGGGTCGGCCTGCTGCCGGTCAAGTCCAACACGGCCGAAGCCAAGTGGGACACCTTCGCGACATTCTTCGACCGCTACCTCAGGGAGAGCCGGAACGGGTTCGGTGAGTCGGGCGCCATTCGCTACTACGTCATGGGACGTGACATCTGGCGCGATACCGGGTCCTGGCCGCCCCGGGACTGCCGGGAACAGCGGTTCTACCTGAGGTCCGCCGGCACCCTCTTTCTTGCCCCTGATCCCCCCGGCAGCGAACCGGCGACGAGCTATCGCTATGACCCTGCCGATCCGGTAGCCGAGACCCTGGCCTACGATTGCTGGTCCCTGGCCGGACAGATGGGCGACCGTCGCGAGGTCCAGCAACGCCAGGACGTTCTCGTCTACATGTCGGAACCGTTCACCGACGGACTCGAACTGACTGGCCCCGTCTCGGCCCGCCTCTTCTTCTCCAGCAGCGCGGTGGATACGGATGTCACCGTGGCGCTCTCCGATGTGGCGGACGATGGCAGCGCCAACCTCATCCAGGACGGCGTCCTGCGCTGCCGATTCCGCAACGGGATCGACAGGGAGGAGATGATGGTGCCGGGAGAGATACAGCAACTCGATATCGACCTGTGGTCAACCAGCTATGCGCTCGCCCCGGGTCACCGACTCGCTGTCGAGGTCTCGTCCAGCAACTTCAACCGCTACGACCGCAATCTCAACACCGGCGAGCCATTCGGTCAGGGTGCGAGGCCTGTCGTCGCCACACAGACGGTCTTCCACGACTCCAACCGGGCCTCCTACATCACCGTGACCATCCATCCCTGAGCCCCGCCCCGGGCCAGGCGAAGCTGTCGGGCACGCCAAACCGGGACGGGCAGCCGTTCACCACCGCACAAGCGGGGCGATGTCAGGGTGCCGGGGAGCTCGAGAGCCGGCTGGCTACCCACCAGGCGACATGACGGTTGTGCTGTTCGTGACGGGAGAGCAGCGCACGTGTGGCCCGGCCGCTTTCGAGGGCCTTCTGGATCGCCGTGTTGGCGGGGACATCCTCGTCGTTGAAGCGATGGAAGAAGGCCTCGAGGCGATCGAGCCGCGCGTCGAAATCCGCCAGGCGGCGGGCGCTCTCCGGGACCATAAGATCAACTTCCATGTGTGAACGTCCGGCATTGACGGGAAGGAAGCGGATCATGATGCCGCAGTCGGGCTGCAGGTAGATCAGATAGTTGGGCAGGACGTAGACCAGGACAAAATGGGTGCGGTGAAAGGTGTCGAGGCCATCGAGCGGGTCGAAGAAGCACCCTGGCATGACCCTGGTCCCGTCGGCCAGTGTTTCCAGGGTCTCTTCCCGCGCCGGGCTCCACTGCAGTATCCAGTCATCGCCACAGGTCGTGCCGGTCTTCTCGCCGGGAAAGACGGTCTGGAAGGTCTCGGGGTGCAACCCTTCGTGGTGGTAGCACTCACCGTTGTCCTGCATCACTTTCCAGCCCCAGGGAACCTCTCCAAGGTCCAGGGTGCGCGCAGTGATCCAATCGTCGAGGCCGTAGGGGCGAAGCGTGTCCTCAACGCCCGCAAGGCGAGGCGCGAGAGGGCTGGCACGACCGTCGAGATTGACATACACGAATCCGTGCCAGACCTCGAAAGCAAGTTCTTCCAGGCGTGTGGCATCGGCATCGAAGCCGGGGTGGCACTCCATGCCCGGCGCCCGGCGCAGACATCCGTCGAGACCGTACACCCAGGCGTGGTAGGGGCATGTGATGACGGCCTTGCGCCCCCTCCCCTCAAGAACCTTCATCCAGCGGTGACGGCAGATGTTCGCAAAGACCCTGAGGCATCCTCCATGATCGCGGACCATGGCGACCGGCGTGCCGACGATCTCGCGGGCAAGGTAGCTGCCAGGTTCGCGAACCTCGTCGGTCCGGCCGACAGCAATCCATCCCGCACGAAAGACCTGCTCGATCTCAAGGGCATGGATGTCCGGATTGCAGTACGCATCCACCGGCAGCGTCACCCATCCGGCGTTGCCGTCCGCCGCCATGGCGGACATGGCCTCGAGAGTGTCGGCCGTTCTGACTTCCCGCGCGTCGTAGTGACCCTGCATTCTTCCTCCGCGCTGCACCTGGCGCCGATTATCAGGGAAACGGATCGCGGCGACAATCCTGGGTCGCCTTGTGACCCCATCCCGGAAGGGGCCCTGGCAGCGGCGAAGGTCGCCCGGGTGTCCGATCTTGCACGAAGCCGGCCGAGGGATTTGCCTCGGTGTCCCGGGAAAGCTCGCTCACATCCATAGGAGGAAGCTTCGCCGGCAATTGAAGCGGCCAAGAGCTCTTTGGGTCACGGTTGCCGACGTCGTCCCTGATGATCTCGCGCGGCGCCGCAGGCTGACCGGAAGTGTTCGCGGTGCCGGACCAGTGATGACATGGTATGGTTTGTCGGCCGGAACCGGAGAAATGGCTTGAACAAGGGGCCTCTGCCCATGGAGACCACAATGGATCTGACCGTGCTCGATCGCACCGCGGACGCCGATACCGTCGCGCGCATCCTGCAACGTGACGGCACCGTTGCCGTGAGGGAACTCGCCTCGCCGGACCTGACCGATACCGTGGCCAGGGAACTCAGACCCCAGCTCGACGCCGAGGGACTGAGGTCGCGCAGTGCCTTCAACGGAGATCTGACGCTGCGCTACGGTGGCGTGCTGACCACGGCGCCAGGTGCGGCCGGTCTCGTGGATCACGATCTCGTCATCGCCGTCGCCGACCGGATTCTCCTTCCGTTCGCCGAGACTTACCGGATCAGCAGCCTGACGGCGATCGAGATCCTGCCGGGTGAAACGGATCAGGCTCTGCACCGTGACGACACGATCTACCCCATCGACATCGCCGGCATGGAGCTGATCCTCGGGGTCATGTGGTCCCTGTGCGACTTCACAATGGAGAATGGCGGGACCCGGGTGATTCCCGGCAGTCACCGCTACTCCCGCGCGTGGCATCTGCCGGACTTGTCCCGCTGGAGTGTTGCCGAGATGCAAAAGGGTTCGGCGCTCTTCTTCCTTGGCTCGACATGGCATGGCGGCGCGGCCAACCGGAGCGACGCGTCACGTCTGGGTCTTGTCAACAGCTACTGCCTCGGCTGGTTGCGACCGGAGGTCAACCAGTACCTGACGACCCCGCCCGAGATCGCGGCCCGCTACAGTCCCCGCCTGCGGGCGTTGCTGGGCTACATGCCCCATGGCCTGGGGGATGACCGGTGCGGCTCCTTCCGGGGCGACTGTCCCGCGTGGGTGAGCACGCCACCGGAACCCGCCTGGCGGACCGGACGCAGCCAGGTGGGCACAATGGCGGACGCCAGGGCCCAGGGCGGGGGATGACGCCGCCCGTCCCGAGGCTTCGGGAACATGACCGGACAACGGAACCTGATCCGGATGCACCGTTGATCACGTTCAGAGAGTTGATGGAGGAGTTCGTGGACGAGGAACTTTACGACGACAGCTACATCACCTTTCTTGAGGAGGTGTGGGGAAGCGGATACCTCTCGCCCGGGGGGCCTGACGAAGTCACCCGCATCCTCGATGGTCTCGATCTTGATGGCGCCCGCATTCTCGACATCGGTTGCGGATCAGGCGGCATCACGCTCTCGCTGGCGCTCGATCACGGCGCGGGCCATGTCACCGGAATCGACGTCGAGGCGCCGGCCTGCAATGCGGCGCGCAAGCGTGTCCATGATGCAGGGGCCGCCGACCGGGTCACAATACGGCAGGTGGAACCCGGTCCATTCGAATTTGCCGACCGGAGCTTTGATGTCGTCTTTTCCAAGGACGCCATCATTCATGTCGCGGACAAGGACATGCTGGCCCGCGAGGTGTTCCGCGTCCTGGAACCCGGCGGCTGGTTTGCTGCTTCAGACTGGCTGATCTCCCACGATGACACGCCGAGCCCCGGGATGGCGCGTTACATCGAACTGGAGGGGCTCGATTTTTCCATGGCCTCGCCGGACCGCTACGAAGCGGCCCTCAAGGGAGCAGGGTTCGTCAACGTGAGCCTGACCAACCGCAATCCCTGGTACAGGGACGTGGGCCGCCACGAGCTTGATTTTCTGACGGGCGCGGCACGCGCCGGCCTCGAAAACAGATACGGCGCCGAGTTCATCGACCAAATGGTCGAGGTCTGGAAGGCCATGGTGGTGGTCCTCGCAACGGGTGAGCACTGCCCCCATCACCTGCGCGGACAACGCCCGCACCACGCCCCATGAGCACAAGCCGGGAGGACGACCTGTGACCCGCGATCCCCGTTACGACATCCTGTTCGAACCACTCGCCATAGGACCGGTCACCGCACCCAACAGATTCTACCAGGTGCCCCACTGCAACGGCATGGGCCGGGTCTATCCCAACGCCATGATCGGCATGCGGGGCGCGAAGGCCGAGGGTGGCTGGGGAATCGTCTGCACTGAACAGTGCGACTTTCTGGCCAGCGGTGACGCCTCGCCCTACGCCGAGACGAACATGTGGGATGCCAGCGACGAGGTCTATCTGGGCCGCATGGTCGAGGAGGTGCACCGGTACGGCAGCCTCGCCGGCATCGAGCTCGTCCACAATGGGCACGACACGCCGAATCTCTACAGCCGGGAGATCCCGATCGGACCGATGCACCGTCCGATGAACTGGAGCCTTGCGCCGATCCAGGCGCGTGCCATGGACCTTGCGGACATCCGTGAGTACCGCCGCGCCCATCGACGGGCCGCCATCCGGGCCCGCGACATCGGCTTCGACATTGTCATCGTCTATGCCGGACACGACGGTACCGTGCCGAGCCACTTTCTGGCACGACGCCACAACCAGCGGACCGATGAATATGGCGGCAGCCTTGAGAACAGACTGCGCCTGTTCCGCGAGCTGCTCGAGGAAACGCGGGAAGCCGTTGGCGACACCACCGGAGTCGTGGTTCGTTTTGCCGTTGACGAGATGATGGGACCGGACGGCCTCGAATGGCACGCCGAGGGTCGTGAGGCGGTCGAGATGATGGCCGAGCTCCCGGACCTGTGGGATGTCAACGTCAGCGACTGGTCGAATGATTCGAAAACGTCGCGGTTCGCGCCGGAGGGCTACCAGGAGGATTATGTCGCCTTCGTGAAGCAGGTGACGACCAAACCGGTCTCCACGGTCGGACGCTACACGTCGCCCGATGCCATGGTCTCGGCAATCCGCCGCGGTATCGTCGATCTGATCGGCGCCGCACGGCCCTCGATTGCCGATCCGTTTCTGCCGAGGAAGGTCGAGGAGGGCCGCCTTGACGACATTCGCGAATGCATCGGCTGCAATGTCTGCATTGGCTGGACCCAGATGACCGCGCCGGCACGTTGCACCCAGAATCCGACCTTCAGCGAGGAATGGCGCAAATCCTGGCATCCGGAAACCCTGCCGCCGGCAGAGTCGGACGCCCACCTGCTCGTCGTCGGCGCCGGACCCGCCGGACTAGAGGCGGCGCGGGCGGCCGGACTGCGGGGATTTCGCGTCACACTGGCCGAGGCAGAGGAGGAACTCGGCGGGCGCGTCACTCGCGAGAGCCGACTGCCCGGGCTCGCTGCCTGGGCCCGGGTGCGCGACTACCGGATGAGCCAGATCCAGCGCATGCCCAACGTCGACGTCTATCGCTCGAGTCGTCTCGGCGCAGACCAGATTCTCGAACTTGGAGCCGATCACGTGGCGATTGCGACCGGAGCCACGTGGCGGCGCGATGGCTGCGGCCGGCGCCTCACCTCACCTGTTCCCGGGAGCGACGCGGCGCACGTCCTCACCCCCGACGACATACTGGAAGGGCGCCGGCCACCGGAAGGCAGGGTGCTGCTGTTCGACGACGACCACTACTACATGGCCAGCGTGCTCGCGGAACTGTTGAGCACGGAAGGCTACGACGTGAGCCTTGCAACACCGATGGCGACGGTCGCCTCCTGGCTCGTCCACACCCTGGAACACGAGGCGAACCAGGAACGCCTTCATGAGGCCGGCGTGGACCTCCATGCCAACACGATCCTTCTCGCCGTGGAGACCGGTCAGGTGCTGCTTCATGACAGCCTGCGCCGCCGCGAGGTGACGCTGCCTGTCGACAGCGTCGTCATGGTGACGGCACGCCTGCCGGAAGACCGCCTCTACCATGAGGTCGTGCAGGCGCTCGACGGCTCGTCCGATACCGGCGTCCGCACCCTCAGCAGGATTGGCGATTGCCAGGCGCCGGGCATCATCGCCACCGCCGTCTACGAGGGTCATCGCTATGCCCGTGAACTCGGGACGGACGTCGACCCCGGCGACGTTCCGTTCCGCCGCGAGCTCCATGTCATTGAACCTGCCATGACCTAGCCGCCGTGACGGCTCCCCATGGCGTCACGGCGCAGGTGTGCCGAAGCGGCGAGGCCTGCCCGACCCGCGCTGTCCTGGCTTCCTGCCGGAATTGACAACAATTTTGTTGTCAACGCTTTCGTTGAAAGGCCGCCCGCCGATCCAATGCATCCGTGCCAGTGTCTGCGTGTGTCCGCCTTTCGGCGTACAGGGCAGGCCCATCGAAGCGAACGAACCAGCCCCTGCGGTTGCCTCATCAGCAGGCATCAGACATCATTGGGGGAGCATGCCGTCTGGGGAGGATGGCCGCACAAAAGCAGAACACGACATGGGAGAGAGACATGGCATTCGGTCCGCTGATGGAAACGACGAGATTTCACGATCTTCTTTGTGAGGGACGGCTGAGTCGACGCCAGGCACACCGTGTCATGGCATCCTTTGGCGTCGGCACCGCTGTCGTGTCAACGATGGGAGGCGGCGCCCTTGCCGAGACGACGGACGATCATCCGGTATTTTTCACCTGGGTCGGCTACGACGCGCCCGAGTTCATGGTCCACTACATTGCGAAGTATGGCTCGGAGCCGATCTACACATTCTTCGCCGACGAGGACGAAGCCTTTGCCAAGATGAGGGCCGGCTTCAATCCCCACGTGACCTATCCGTGCGGTCCGTCCCTCAAGCTCTGGAACGATGCCGGTCTGCTGGCGCCCATTGACACCTCGCTTCTGAGCAACTGGCCGGACGTGTTCGAGGTCTTCAAGAACGCCCCCAACTCGGTGGTTGACGGCGAACGGCTCTACGTTCCGGAGGACTGGGGGCAAACCTCGTTCATTGTTCGCACGGACCTGGCGCCCGAGTACGCGGATCCGGCAAATCAGACCTGGAAGGCCCTGTGGGACGAGAAGTACGCCGGCCGCATTTCCATATCGGACTATTCCTACGAGGCCTTTGCGATCGCGGCTCTCACCCTGGGTCTGGATCCCTGGAACATGAGCGAATCGGAACGCATCCAGTGCGAGGACGCGCTGAGGGAGCAGATACCTCTCAACCGCCTGTACACGACGTCGCACACCGAGCAGGCTCAGGCGCTTGCTTCCGGCGAACTCGTCATTGCGACCGGAACCAATGGTCTCCTTTCGGAGCTCAACGAGCAGGCCCAGCAAACTGACATGGAATTCGCCTTCGCGACGCCGATAGAGGGGGCCCTGACGTGGCATTGCGGACTGTGCATTCACCCGGCAGCGATCGAGGATGGATTCTACGAAAGAAGCCACGACATCATCGATTCGTTCATCTCACCGGAAGCAGGCGCATACGAGATTTCCAACTGGTACTACGGTCACTCCAACGCAAGATCGTATGACGGCTTTGACGAGGAATTCCTGCGTTCAATCGGTCAGTCCAAGAATGTCGAGGAGTTTCTGGAGGGCACCGCTTTCCAGCAGACCATGAACGAGCCGGAAGTCCTTGCCTTGCGCTGGGAGGAGCTGAAGGCCGGCTTCTGAACGAAGGCGACCGCTCCTGTTACGGGAAGCGGTCCCGCTTCCGCTGGTGCCGTGACACGTTTCTGGAGTCCGGACGAGTAACCGCAAAGGGCATCGATCACCCCGATGGCGTCCGGCGGTCGTGTTGCGAGGTGACCCGCTCGCAGCGACACGTCATGAAGGGCTGGCCAGCCGCTGCGCCACATCCCGCCTCGCCGCGCGTTCGGCCCTGAGAATGCCGTCGATGAGCGTGTGCGTCAGGGGATCGGCGATGGCGTCGAGCGTCGCCAGACCGGCTTCGAGTTCGGCGATGATGACGTCGTGGACATCGAGGGCTGTCCGCCCGGCGGCGTCAGGCCCGCTTCCCATGCTGAGGCGGCCATGGCGGCGATGGTCCGGCAGGCCACCGAGATCGAGCAGGCGCTCGAGGAGCGCCTCGGCCCGGGCCATGGCCTCGAGGGCGGCGACCAGTTCGCGTTTCGCAGCCTCCTTTCTGCCGCCGCAACCAAACACGAGGCTATAGAGGAAGATCTGGCTGACCGCGGCGACGAGTGGACGAAGAGCACGGTTGAGCGCCTCGAGCGCGAGCGGCCGGGCACCCGGCTTGGGCAGCAGGTGCTTGGCATGACGTGTGCCTTCCGATGGCTCTTCGCACCACGCCCGAAGCCTTGCGGCGTGCGCCTCCTCGCTGGCCACGATCTCGTTCATCAGCGACCGCAGGGCGCCACTCGGGAGCGTCCTGGCCACATCCGACGCGGTCGCGGCACAACGTTCCGCCTGAGCGGCATCGGCGGCAAGGACCGTCATGGAGTCGCATCCGATGACAAGATCCGACGCCGGCTTGTCGTCCAGGCGGATGCCACACGCCGCCATGGTCTCGACCAGAGATGACGCCTGGCGCATCTGCTGCATCCAGTGGTCATTGGACTCCATGGCTTTCGAGTGACCCCAGGCCCGAAGCATGCGGGAATGGAAGAACGACTGGTTGATGGAGTCGATCAGGACGGCAAGCAGGACCCCGGGCATCTGCCCGGCACAGTGGGACCGGCCTGCCGTCACGGCGTGTTGCGCCGGACGCGGGCCCAGCTGTCGCGCAGACCCACCGTGCGATTGAACGCCCGACGCCCGCTGGTGGAGTCGGCATCGACACAGAAATAACCCTGGCGCTCGAACTGCAGGACGTCCCCGGGCGCAGCGTCGAGAACGGCAGGTTCAACGAGGCAGTCATCGAGAACCACAAGCGAATCCGGGTTGAGGTCGGCGACGATGTCGCCGTCACTGCCCGGTGTCGACGACGTGAAGAGACGGTCATAGAGACGGATATCGGCACCGACGGCATGATCGGCCGAGACCCAGTGCAGGGTGCCCCTGACCTTGCGTCCGTCGGGAGAACCGCCACCCCTGGAGGCCGGGTCGTGGGTGCAGCGAAGCTCCACGATGTCACCGTCGGCATCCTTCACGACCTCTTGGCAGGTGATGAAATAGGCGTGGCGCAGGCGGACCTCCCTGCCGGGGGCCAGGCGGAAGAACTTGCGCGGCGGATCCTCCATGAAATCGTCGCGTTCGATGTAGAGGGTGCGGGAGAAGAGCAGCGGACGCCGCCCTGCTCCTTCGTCCTCGGGGTTGTTGATCGCCTCGAGTTCGTCGGTCTCGCCCTCGGGCCACGTCTCGATGACCACCTTCAGCGGCCGCAACACCGCCATGCGGCGCGGCGCCGTGCGGTTGAGGTGAGCACGCACGCAGTTGTCGAGCATGGCCGGGTCGACGAGATTGTCCGCCCTGGCAACGCCAACCCTGGAAATGAACTCGCGGATCGCCTGCGGCGGAATGCCCCGGCGCCTCATGCCGCGCAGCGTCGGCATCCTGGGATCGTCCCAGCCGTTGACATGGCCGTCGCGGACCAGGGTGATGAGGGCCCGTTTCGACAACACCGTCGAGCCAAGGTTGAGCCTGGCGAATTCATACTGGCGGGGCACCCGCGGCACCGGAAGATGGTCGATCAGCCAGTCGTAGAGCGGCCGGTGGTCCTCGAACTCGAGAGTGCACAGTGAATGGGTGACACCCTCGATGGCGTCCGACTGGCCATGCGCGTAGTCATAGGTCGGATAGATGCACCACGTCCTGCCTGTGCGCGGATGGTGCGCGTGAAGAATGCGGTAGAGCACAGGGTCGCGCATGTTCATGTTGCCGGCGGCCATGTCGATCTTCGCCCGCAGCACGTGTGCGCCATCGGAGAATTCACCGGCCCGCATGCGTCGGAAGAGATCGAGATTCTCCCCGGGCGACCGGTTCCGCCAGGGACTGTCGCGGCCCGGTACGTTCCAGGTGCCACGGGCCTCGCGCATGTCGTCGACCGACTGGGAATCGACATAGGCATCGCCATTGCGGATGAGATGTTCGGCCCAGGCGTAGAGCTGCTCGAAGTGGTCCGAGGCGAAATAGAGGTGCTCGCCCCATTCGAAACCGAGCCAGCGGACATCCTCCTGGATGGCTTCGATGTACTCCTGTTCCTCGCGCACCGGATTGGTGTCGTCGAACCTCAGATGACAGCGTCCGGTAAACTCCCCGCCGATGCCAAAGTTGAGACACATCGACTTGGCATGGCCGATGTGGAGATACCCGTTGGGCTCCGGAGGAAATCGCGTGACGACGGTCGCAACACGGCCTGCGGCGACATCGTCGGCAACGATCGCGCGAATGAAGTCATGAGGCCCCCCGGGAGCGGGGCTTTCCTCGACACTCATGGCGCGACACTCCTGCGACAACGGTCTACGGTCTGCTGTGTGCCAAAATCACCCGGTCTTGCCAACCCCGATCAATCGGCGGCGTATTCGGCCATCACCCGCCGGCCTTCGAGACAACGTGGCTGTCAGGTCTCTGCCACGTCAGGCTGGTGGCATTCAAGGCTCATCAGAAGGGTCCTCGCCGTGGCGAGGTCTTCCGGTGTGTTGATGTTGAAGAAGGGGTCCACCGGATTGTCGCTGAACGACGCCTCGGCCACCCGGTAACGACCGGTCCAGGAGTCGATCTTGCGCACGCCCTCCATGATCAATGCCTGACGCAGTTCGTTCCGCAGGTGGACGGGCCACAGGCCAACAACAGGGTGGCGCCTGCCGGCGGACGCCGCACAGGCCATGTCGGCGCCTGAGGTCTTCACCGCTGCAAAAAGCCTCTCGACAAGGTCGACGGGCAGGAACGGCGTGTCCGTGGGCACGGTGACGATCCAGTGCAGGCCTGGCACGTTGGCGAAGGTCCAGTCGAGTCCGGCTAGCACGCCGGCAAGCGGACCGGGGCGCCCCGGCAGCATGTCGGGCGCCAGCGAGAACACGGACGAATCGAAGCGCGAGACGTCATCATTGACGTTGACCGCCACCATGCGCACCTGCGGACGCAAGCGGGCGATCACATGATCGAGAATGCTACGGCCCCCGAGGTCCAGCATGCCCTTGTCCCCGCCACCCATGCGTCGCGCCAATCCGCCGGCGAGCACCGTTCCGGCCACGTCGTTCCGCAACGCCGACACCTCCGTCACCCCTCTTGCGACTCCGGAACGCAGGGGTCGTCCCAGCACACGCGATGTGCGCCTGCGGCCACCATGAACCGGCGGCCACGCAGGCGGCCGATGAGTGTCATGTCCACCTGGCGGGCGAGTTCGACGCCCCAGGCCGTGAACCCCGAACGGGAGATCAGGACGGGAATGTTCATTCGTGCCGTCTTGATCACCATCTCGCTGGTGAGGCGACCGGTTGTGTAAAAGATCTTGCCGGCGGCCGGAATGTTCTCGATGGCCATGTAGCCGGCAATCTTGTCGACGGCATTGTGCCTGCCGACATCCTCCATGTAGACCAGCGGGCGGTCACCTTCACAGAGCACACAACCATGGATGGCGCCTGCCTTGAGGTAGAGACTCGGCGTCGCCGTGATCGTTTTCGTGAGCGCGTGGAGCCATCGGGTGCGAACCACCGCGTTCCTGTCCAGATTGACCGACTCGATCTCGTCCATGAGATCGCCAAAGACGGTTCCCTGCGCACATCCCGACGTCAGCGTGCGCTTCCGAAGCTTCTCCTCGTAATCGGTCTGCCGACGGGTGCGCACGACCAGCGTGGCAATCTCCTCATCATGGTCGATTCCGGTGACCTCGTCGATTCCAGCCAGCATCCCCTGGTTCAGCAGGTATCCCAGGGCAAGGTAGTCCGGAAAATCCCCGATCGTCATCATGGTGACGATTTCCTGATCATTGAGATACAGCGTCAACGGGGTCTCCACGGTCACGGCCCGATCGACCCGGTTGCCGTCCTGGTCGATACCGGACACCGAACGCGTCAGGCGCGAATCGTCGGGATTCGGCCTCAAGAGATAGTGCGTGCCTTCCGTCATGGGCCGTGTTCGGCGGCTGCCTCGCGTCGCGGCAGAGGGGTGTGACCACGTATCATGTCCGCCGCCTTTTCGGCAATCATGACCGTTGGCGCATTGGTGTTTCCTGTCACGATTATCGGCATCACCGATGCATCGACCACCCTGAGACCATCGACGCCGCGCACCTTCAGCTGATCGTCGACAACCGCCATCGGGTCGCCAGACGCCCCCATCTTGCAGGTTCCCGACGCATGATATCCCGACAGGGCGCCACGGGCGACCGCCGCAAGAATGTCGTCATCGGTCGAGACATGCTCCCCGGGATCCATTTCGCCTCCGCGATAGGGAGCCAGTGCCGGTTGGTGCGCAATGTCGCGCGCCCACCTGACCGCATCAACGAAGTCCCGCCGGTCCTCACCTTCGGCAAGGTAGTTCGGTTCGATGACGGGGTGGTCCTCGGGGTCGGCGCTCTTCAACCTGATGTGGCCGCGCGAGAGCGGGTGCATCTGGTTCACATCGAACTGGAAACCGTCGACGGCGGTCTTCGATCCGTAACCCCGACCTTCAGCGATGACCATCGGCGTGAAGAAGACCTGGAATCGGGGAAAGTCGGGCGCTTCCGCGCCACCTTTGGAAAAGGCGCCAGCCGACCAGAAGGGATGGGCCCCCGGTCCCGCCCGTCCGCCGCTGGCAAACCACGAGGCGCCGAGCATGAGAGCCATCATCGGCCGAGCCCAGCGGGCCTGCGTTGCGCGCGGTTGCCGACAGTGGAACCGAACCGGAATGTTGAGATGGTCCTGCAGGTTTTCCCCTACTCCGGGACTCTCGACTCTCACTTCGATGCCGTGCCGGCGCAGGTGGTCCGCCGGTCCGATGCCCGACAGCATGAGGAGTTGTGGCGAACCGATGGCACCCTGACAGACGATCACCTCGCGGGAGGCATGGACTTCTTCCGCGGCGGACCGCCGCCGGTAGCGCACACCTTTGGCACGATGTCCCTCGATCACGAGGGACGTGACCAGACATTCGGTGCGGACCTCCAGGTTTGGCCGGGATCCGGCGGGCCCGAGATAGCATCTCGAGACGCTGGAGCGCCGGCCATCGCGAACGGTCACATCGAGCAGGCCGGCACCGACCTGGCTTGCCCCGTTGAAATCCGGATTGGCCGGCAATCCTGACTGCAGGCAGGCCTCGATGAAGGCGTGGTCGATCGGCAGCGGGCGTCCCGCCTGCCCGGTCAGCAAGGGCCCGGACTCGCCGCGCCAGTGATCGCCGCCACCCTCCCTGCTTTCCGCCTTTCGAAAGTAGGGCAGCACATCTGCCCAGGCCCAGCCCCCGAGGCCGAGCTGTCTCCATCGATCATAGTCGGCGGCATTGCCGCGTATGTAGATCATGCCGTTGATGGCGCTCGAACCCCCGAGCCCGCGCCCCCGGGGCCAGTGGATCCGGCGGCCGGCGAGATGCGTCTGGGGTTCAGTCAGGTAGCACCAGTCGAAGCGCGGGTTGCCGACGGCGAACACATTGGCTGCCGGCATGGCGACACGAAAATCCCGGTTCGCGCTGCCGGCCTCGAGGAGAAGGACGCGGCAGAGCCGCTCCTCGCTCAGACGCGCGGCGAGGACAGACCCGGCCGATCCCCCGCCAACGATGATGAAATCGAAGACCTCGGCCACCGATGTCTGCCGCTCGTCACGGCCTAGTGGAAAGGCCGATCGCCGATGACCGTGACACGGTGCATCTTGCGATGTCCCGAAAAGTCGGAGGATGCCAGATGCATGGTGCACCGGTTGTCCCAGATCGCCAGGTCACGGGGCTTCCAGGACCGCCGCACCTGGTAGTTCGGATGCTCCGCAAACTCGCACAGCATTCTCAGGATATGGTCGCTTTCGACTCCGCTGAGTCCCTTGATCTCCTTGGTGAAGGTACGGTTGACGAACAGCCCCTTACGTCCGGTTTCCGGGTGTGTTCGCACCACCGGATGCTCCACGGGCGGCAACTCGATGATGTCCCGGGCGAGTTGCTGGATCCCGCCCTCACCGGCCAGGACCGAGGTTCCGAACGACATGTAGTAGTCGTGGACCGCCGTCAGGTCCTCGATCATGTTGCGAACCGCCGGCGACAGCGCGTCGTAGGCAGCGTAGAGATTCGACCACAGCGTGTCGCCGCCACCGCCTGGAGGCGTCACCTGGCAATGCAGGATCGAGGCCATGGCGGGACGTTCGCGAAAGGTCACGTCGGTATGCCAGACGTCGTTGTAGAGGCTGCCATCGCCGTGCTGCTCGATGATCGTCACCTCGGGCAGGCCCGCCACATTGCCGAACACGGGATGGGGTGGCTCGACATCGCCGAAGTGCCGCGCAAGGGCGAGATGTTCCGTCGGGCCAATTCGCTGATCCGGGAGAAACACGACCAGGTGTTCGAGCAGAGTCTGGTGAATCAGTTCATACGCGGCGGGCTCAATTCCCTCGGAAAGGTCGAGCCCGTGAATCTCCGCGCCGATCACGGGTCCGAGCGGGCGCACTTCAATGGAGTTCCGGGTCAAGGTTCGCTTCCTCCATCTTCCGCCGACAGTGGATACACTGCACGCGGTCGCCGTCAAGACGCGATCCCGGCCACGTCCACCGGCCATCAGTCGATGTCGCCGGAGCGGATTGGCTGCAGAACAGCGGCAAGGCCTTGTCACGTTCGCGACAAGAGGGGAAGATGAAGGCGGATCATGTGACGGGAGGCCCATGACCGAACGCGACATCGTCCGGACGAGTTGTCCCCGCGACTGCTATGACGGGTGCGGCATCGCCGTGGTGAGGCGCCATGGCAAGATCACGCGGGTTCTAGGCGACCCTGATCATCCGGTGAGCCGGGGAGCGCTGTGTGGCAAGTGCGCCATCGCCTACAACGGCGTCTGGCTCGACTCTGAATCCCGCCTCCTCCATCCCCTGCGCCGGACCGGGCCGAAGGGATCGGGTCTCTTCGAGCGTATCAGCTGGGAGGAGGCGCTTGGCACCGTCGCAACACGCCTCGACACCATCATCGCCGAGAGCGGCGCCGCATCCATCCTTCACACGCACTACACCGGCACCTGTTCGGCCCTTGCCAACGCCTTTCCGGAGCGATTCTTCAACCGTATCGGCGCCACCGAGGCCATACCCGATTCCATCTGCAACAACGCCGGCCACCAGGCTCTTCACTATGTTCTGGGCTCAAGCGGCACCGGTTTCGATCCCGCGACGGCCAGGGACAGCGCCTGTATCGTCGTCTGGGGCGCCAATCCGGCCCACAGCGCTCCCCATGCCCACAAGCACTGGCTGAAGGAGAGCCCGGCGAAGGTTGTCGTCATTGATCCGGTGCGTCACCTCACGGCCTCCCAGGCCGATATCCACCTGCAGGTCAATCCCGGCAGCGATGCGGTGCTGGCCTTTGGCCTGTGCCACATTGCCCGCCGCGATGGCCTGCTCGACGACTCCTGGATCGCCGGCCATGTCGAGGGGTACCACGAGGTCGAGGAAGCGATCGCCGCGGCAGACCCGGAATCGACGTCCCGCGCGACCGGTGTCCCTGTCGGCCTCATCGCGGAGACCGCCCGTCTCTATGCGACGGGACCATCCCTCCTGTGGCTCGGCCAGGGGCTGCAGCGCCAATTCCGCGGCGGCAACATCTTCCGCGCCTGCGCCATGCTTCCCGCGCTGACGGGCAATATCTCAAAGCCCGGTACCGGGATCTTCTATCTCAACAGCACACTCGACATCATGGCACGCAAGGGCGCCACGCCTCCGGTGCCAGCGGCCCAGGAGACCGGACCCTCTATCAGCCAGATGGACGTCCCCGCCGCACTCGACTCAACGGATCGTTTTCGAGCCTACATGGTCTGGAACTGCAATCCCCTCGCCTCGAATCCGGCACAGCAGGTGCTCACCAGGGCGCTGACGCGCGAGGATCTGTTCACGGTGGTCGTCGACTGCTTTGAAACCGATACATCCCGATACGCCGACATCGTGCTGCCTGCCGCCTCCTTCCTGGAATTCGACGACGTGAATGCGAGTTACTTCCATCTCCATCTGGGCGCCCAGGTCCGGTGTGCCGAACCCATGGGCGAGAGTCTGCCCAACCAGGAGATCTTTCGGCGCCTCGCCCGGGCCATGGGGCTGGAGGATGCGGAGCTCCACCGCAGTGACAGCGAACTGATCGACGAAGTTCTGGAAGGCACCGGTGTGTCCTGGGAAGAGTTGAAGACGCGCGGCTGGGTCGCAGCCAGTGACGAGCCCCTGGTGCTGTGGCCTGGAGGCAGGTTTGCGACCCCGTCAGGCAAGATCGAGATCGCCAGCGCCAGCGCCGAGGCCGACGGTCACCCCCGTGTGCCCGAGGCCGTGGCAGATCCGCCACCGGAGGATGGCCGGTTCCGCCTGCTGAGTCCCGCCGGCCGCTGGCTGATGAACTCCTCCTATGGCAACGACCCACGCATCGGTGAGCTTCTCGGCACGCCGACGGTCACCGTCCACCCGGATGATGCCCGGTCATGTGGTGTCAGCACCGGTGACGAGGTCAGGCTCTCCAACGACGCCGGTTCGCTCACCATGGTCGCCGTCGTCTCGGACAGCGTGCCAACGAGGGTTCTGATGACAGACAAGAGCAGGTGGCCCGGACCCGGTGGGACCAACGTCAATCACCTCCACATTCCCCGCAAGTCGGACATGGGCGAGAGCACCTGCGTCCACGGCGTGGAAGTCACCCTGTCTCGCTGATTTCCATGATCGCAGATGCATCGTCACGCTGGCACATTGCCATGCGGGTCCGGAAACAGCATGATCGTCCCAGACAACCCTGCAAACAGGCGGCGCCGGCATGTGGATAGGAATACTCGTACTCATCACCTTCGGTATCTGCTCAATCGCATGTCTCGTGCTGTCGATCCTCGGAGCCCTGCAGGGGAGGTGGCACGTCTTTGGCGCTCTTCTGATTCCGGCCGTGGGAATCGGGGGTACCATCGTCATGCTGGTGGCACGGCCGGTTTCCCTGGAGCTCTTCGGTGACAGCAATCTCGAGGTTCTTCCCGAGCGCGCCGTGGCCATCACCGGCGACGACCTGCTGACTGTTCATAACGGCACCTGGCGCTTCGGCTACGCCTACGACGAGGACACGCAGCTTTTCCACTGGTATGACGAGGCCTATGCCGATGACGGCGGGTTTTCCGGACGCAACGACACCGGCCAGACCTGGTCGGGTGGATGGGACATCGTCGAGGACGGGATCTGCCTCTCCCGGGGACAGGACACGGTCTGTTTCGGTGTCTGGCAGGACGGCGATCTCTGGTACCAGACCAACCATCGAGACGAGATTGTCAATCGCTACATGGTGATGGAGGCCTTCCAGGTTCCCAAGGGGCACCCGACGCTGTCACCGGCGGTTCTGCAGGCGATCATTCCGGGCCGCACGCTGGCAGGTGAGCTGCATTTCCATTTCGGAGAGCCTTTCTACAGCGCCTCCTTTGACGCCGGCAGCGACGCCGTCACGGTCAGCCGGGGTGACGCGGCGGCTTCCCTCGAAACGGAGGAAACCGGCACCTATCGAATCGATGATGACGGCATGCTGTGCCTGGCGGGGGTGCTCCACGTCGTCGATGCCTGCTACGCTGTCGTTCCGCGACCGGGCGGTGCCGACATCGTTCGAGACGACCGGCGGATCGTCGCCACCGTCACGGAGCTGAGATAGTCATCTCGCCAGGTTCTCTCCCGGCGTTCCGGGCAACCTTGACAGTCCGTTCGGCCGCGCCGTATCACCCTTTCTCGGAAGGGCGCGTAGCTCAGCGGGAGAGCACTGTCTTCACACGGCAGGGGTCGCTGGT
>JAPPGE010000040.1 GCA_028821455.1 bacterium
GAGGATGGCAGCATGACGCTGTCAACTTGTCGATACAAGTCCCAACGGAAATGCTTGACCCGGAGAGTCCGGCCTGTAGACTCCCCCGATCAGGTCTACAGCACACCTGACACTTAAGTAATGGAGAGTGGCCATGAGAAACGGCAATGAGATGTTGCAGCAGATTGTCGACAAATCCGCTGTTGACGCCGGTTTCAGGCAGGAACTTCTTGCAGATCCGAAAGGGGCCATCTGCAACGAACTTGGAATCACGGTTCCAGACTCGATGAACATCGTGGTTCATCAGAGTGACATGCAGACAGTGCACGTTGCACTGCCGCCCGACCCGAACATTACCGAAGAGCAGCTCGAAGCGGTCTCGGCCGGTCTGTGCTGCTGCTGGTAACAGCTGTCGACGGCGCGCCGTGACGGCGGCGCGCCCCTAAAGAGCCTGCAAGGATTGCCCCCGGTTCTGTCCGAACCGGGAGGCGTGTCGTTCGTCGTCAGAAGGACACGGCGCCCGACAACACCATGAAGACATAGGCCTTGGCCTTGCAGAGCCGGTTCGCCGACATGACCAGCTTGATGTGGTGGATGCCTCGCAGCAGCACGTAGCGTCCGGACCGCGCGAACAGGGGTTCCGGTTTCGTGACCCAGCCTGCCAGTGCCTCCAGCTTGCCGGGCACGACAATGTCCTCGTGACTCAGGGCGTCCAGAAACGGCGCCCAGTCGGTCAGGCCATCGAGCCAGTACCGTGAATCCTTGGTGTACCTCTGCCTGACGATCGGCGTCAGACCGAGGGCGGGGCCCAGCCCCTCTTCCGTCACGTCAATGTTCACCCCGGTTCTGACGATGTTCACGCGTTCCATGAAACGTGCCATGACCGCATCGACAGCCGCGGCTTCGCCTGGCCAATCCGCCCTCGCCAGGAAGGTTTCGATCTGCCGGCGCGATCCGAACCCCATGATTGCCAGCCTGATGGCGCGCGAGCGGGACGGGAACATCCCGAACGAATCCATGCGCGTATCCTCGGGCTGCGCCAGATAGGTCTGCGAGAGGGCCTTGCGCTGGCCGGCACCCATCGTCCAGCCGTGACTCGAAACAAGGGTATCGCCGACCAGAAGGACATCATTGACCTGGTCACCTGCGCCGACGATCGGTCGTTCACCGGGCCTCAGGAACACGGCCGGACGCGAAGGTGTACCGCCCTCAGCCGAGCCGATGTCGTACTCCAGCATCACCTTGCGGCCGACAATGTCACGCAAGGGCGAGACATCGCCTTCCATGTGAGAGAAGAGTCGCATGAGCGTGCCGAGGGTTTCATCGGTCCTGTCGACCCGGGCGCGCTCCCGGAAGAACTCTGCCGATCTGGTTCCACTCGCCATGGATACGCCGAGATCCGCCTGCGGCGCCGGCACATGCAGAGGCAGTTCAAAGCCGAAGGGAAGCGCGCCCATCGTGATGGGAAGGGTCCGGGCGCATGCCAGGACACGTTCCCATTCGGCGTCATCAATGAGGGTCGGCGACACCCTGTTCCGGAAGTGACCGAGCAGGTCGCCCATGGTCCCGCCCTCCTGGGCCAGCAGGTCCTGGGTCAGTGCGATGGCCTTGTCGGTGTCCATGACACTCCCTCAGGCGATGACAGGCGCGGTGTTGAGGTCGGATTCACCAGGCGGCTGCGCCCGGTATCCCAGGCTGACAGGCACCTCGTAGAGACGGCCAGGGGCAAAGCGTTCCCAGAAATGGCGCATCCCCGGGACGATGACACGGACAACCGGCATGCCGATGTCGGGGCGGGTCTGGTCAAGTACCAGGAACTCCAGGCCCCTGGCTTCCACGAGCGCGCGGCAGCTTTCCACATCGTCGCGCGTATCCGCCGATTCGACGACGGAAGGGCGCGACGCCCTGCCAGGCGTCCCGTCAGTTGCCGGCGCCAGCCATGGGCATCCGGCAAGGCGCGCGTTTCTCCACCATGACAGCACAAACGGGTCGTCGATCGCCGGCCGGCCGTCACGGCTTCCGGGCCGCGGCAGCCACGTCAGACACTGGTTCAGTTCGCACACC
This sequence comes from bacterium, assembly GCA_028821455.1. Lineage (GTDB taxonomy): Bacteria > Pseudomonadota > Alphaproteobacteria > SP197 > SP197 > SP197. Next base: position 2,044 of record JAPPGE010000040.1, read on the forward strand.
GCCCGCAGGGCGGCCAGTCGCGGAACCGCATGGGTTCCGGCGCCGTAGATGATGTCCTCGCTGGCGGCGTCGACTCTGCGAGAGAGTGCCACGAAGGTTGGGATACCGAAATCGGAGGTGATGTCGAGCATCCACACTTCCCTCCCGTGGCGGGCGTAGACGGCCGTTGCATCGAGAAGGTACGGATCATCGAAGGCACAGGGATCGACCGCCGGCATGTTGAGCCGGTTGTACCACCAGATGGCGAAGGCATCGCGTTCGACGAGTTCATAGAAGCCTTGCAGGATGGCCTCTTCCAGGGTGTTGCCGGCAGCGCAACCGTTGGAATCGGCGATCAGGTCCGCGGGACCACGCTCTTCGGCCGCCATGTTGTAAAGCATCGACGTTGGCAGGTAGCGATGTCGCCGCTGGGTCAGCGACCACACCGGAGTCCAGTCGACAGCCGCGTCCGGGTCGAAGCGGGCCGGCACGATGTTGTAGGGGTGACCCTTCTCGTTGATGACTTTCGCGTTGTCGAGCTGGTTATCGCTGAATAACTGCACGTCGTTGGGATGCATCGCGCTTTCGTTCCCGTCGAATCCGCTGAATGTCCTGCGAATGCGGATCTCGTCACCTGACCGGGTTCCGCTATGGCGCTCGATCGCCTCGCAAAGGGCAGAAACCCTGGATTGCACGGGTGTGCTCCCCTTGCCGGCGCTCTTGCTGCGCAGACTGCGCCTGAGGGAAGAGAGGCTGCGGCTCCTCATGCCCAGGTTGCTTCCGGCCCAGTCGACATGAAGCCACGGGTCGTCTTCATCGGTGGTACGCGACAGCCAGGTGACGACACCACTGACCGGACTGACCAGGTGCCTATAGGTCGCCAGGGTCGCTTCCGGCGCCACGCTGCGTGCACCGCCACTGGTTCGAACGGTCTTTGGACTTGCGTTCAGGCACACCGGAACCGGCGGACGGTCTGATCTGTGCAACCCGTCATCTCCACATGCGCGGCACTGCGGCCGGCGCATGACCGGATGCCGTGAAATCGCCAGGTCGCCGGTATGGACGGCGATCACCTCATCATGGACGGGAGCCGTCTCGCCAAGGACCAGCCACTTGACGATCTCTGCCGCAATCAGCCTCAACAATCCGTCCCGCACCACGCCTTCCTTGGCAAATGGTCTGAAGGCGGCATCCTCTCCGGCCACGTTGCGAAGGAATGCGTGGACTTCCTGATGGTTGCGCATGCGGCTGGCCAGGCATTCCCAGCAGGGCCCCTGGGGCCGAAAGACGGGACCGAAGAGCGCCTCTACGCCATGGGGCCGCGCAAGCATCCACGGCTCGTCCGCCTCGCGCTGTCTCCGGTTCACATCCTCGATGCGCGATTCCAGATAATCGTCGCAGACAACAATCCTGAGACTGGCCTTCCCCTCGGCTCCCGAAACGACACCGCACGCGGCAAGGCAAGCGGTCAGTTCTCCCTCGTCTCCTTCGATCACAACCCGCGAGAGCGCCAATTGCTCCTCGACCCAGCGAGGGGATGCACCAAGCGATGTCCACCAGGCCGCCCGCTGCCGGTCCATCGCATGTTCGCCTGAAACGACGTAGCCCTTTTCGGAAAGCGAGGAGATGGTGGAACGAACGTCGCGGGCGTCGTGGACCCCGTCGAGAGCCGCGATGATGCCATCCTCCTCGCGCCGTCCGTCGAGAAGAGGCATCAGATCGCAGCACAGTTTGCCATGCAGCAGGGTGTTGAAGGATTCGGAGACCAGCAGCGCCCGATCGTCACCGATCACGTGGAACTCGAGGTGCGGAGTGAGCAAGGGTGTCCTGACGGAACCCCGATCCCCGGGAGTCCACCTGGACAGGATCCCCTGTGGGGTCGTGCCTGCGGTCACGGTGCTGTCGTCCACCCCTGCGAACGTCCCCGGAAACGACTCGCTTCCGGGTGTCCTGCATGCGCCGGAAATCGTCCGTCGAGCAAAGCCGCCGCCGCAATGCAGGAACTCGCCCGCGTGGGCGGCAACATGAAGAACCGGCAGGCGTCAGGTGCCCAAACGCGCCCCTTCCCCTTCATCGTCCCTCGAGGATGTTGATCATGTGCCCCAGGGCCTCGATGCAGAATGCGGAAGTCACGGACTCGGAACCGTGACCGATCTGCCCGATCACATCCCACCGCAACGACTGATCGCCAAATGCCAGATACTCCGGCCAGCTGCCATCGTCCCGTTGCGCATCGACGAATCGTTCCACCTGGCGCGCCACGTCAACGCCTTCAAGGGCCCCGATGGTGTGAAGCGCCGTGATGGCCTGGGAGGTCTGCAGGAGATTGCCGCATCCCCCCTCGCCATCGCAGAGCGCCAGGATGCGTTCAACGAGAACCGGGCGCAGTCCCTCAAGGGCCGGGGCGGCCCGGACCATGGCGCGGCCGATCGCGTAGTAGGCCGAGATCGTGTCGGGATACCACTTGGACGCGTTTTCAAGCCGGTCTTCGACGACCTTGTTCTCCAGCCAGTGCCGGGCCTCCCTGGTCGCGGGATGACAGCCAAGGCAGGCGATGACATTCGCATTGACGACGGGGTCGGCCTCGATGCGAAAGTCCGATGCGACATCGGGTTCTCCTTCCGCCAGCAGCCAGGTCTGGAAAAGGCCATCGCCATCGCGGTTCGCCAGCATGTGCGGAACATTCCTGCCCAGAGCGATCCAGGGGTGACGGGAGAGAGCGAGGGAACACAGCGACGTGCTGTCCAGGTCCGCCGGAAGGTGGCGGTAGTAGCGCCACAGCCCGGGGTACTCCATGGAGCTGACGAGATATCTCCTGGTCGCCGAGCGGATGGATCTGGCCCGCTCATCAGCGCACGTCTCGAGGGCGAGGGCGCACAGCGCCGAGATGAAAGGCGGCCGTTCAAAGTGCCGCGGTATCGCAGGATCGGCGATGTTGAACCGGATGCAGTGCCATGCCCCCCTTTCGTCGATGGTCGACTCGAGAAACGCGAGACCCCGGCGGATGCTCTCCCGGCACTCCCCTGCAAGCGCCCCGGGAGAGGCCGCGGCTCTGCGGCGCCTCGCCGTTTCGGGGGCAGCGACGCGCGCGGGCGGTGCCGGATCATGGAGCGTCCTGCGGAGGAACTCCAACGATCCGGCACCGGCCCTCGCTTCCTCGCGTTCCGCCCTGGAGTACCTGTCCAGCGGCGGCAGCACCACGTGCGTGGCCGTGCACGACTCTTCGTGCACATGGATTTCGTGATCGGCGTCGAGGGTCACACCGAATTCCGTTTCGATGGTCTCCTTGGGATGTGCCAGGAGACGCTGGCGAAAGTCCCTGTCGGAGCCGGCCCGTGCCACGAGCTTGTCTGTCGCATCGATGGGGCTCTGCAGGGGATATCCAATGTCGCGGGCCATGTGATACCGGGATGCGTCAGCCGGACTCTTCCGCGGGCGCTTCGCTGTCGGCCAGAGAAGCGAGCGACGCCACAGCATGTGCCGCCCTTGACGCCATGTCGGCCATGGCGGCTTCAAGGGCATCGTATCCCTCCATGCCGCAGGAGCGCGCGATGACGGTCCTGATTCGTGCCGGCACGTCGTCGTCCACCACACCGTTCTCGACCACCAGGCGCTGGATACCCTTCAGGTTACGCTGGAGATCCGCTGCGTGGCACAGATCATCAGCGGCCGCGTCCGCAAGCAGTCCCTTCTCCCTGGCACGCCGGAAGACCGAAACGGCCGCAGGCGCGGCATCCTCCATGGCGAGGGTCAGTTGCAGGATGAAGGCCGCCTCTTCGATGCCGGCGGGATCACCGGCGCCCGTGTCCTTCGGCGTGTGCAGCTCCCCTCTTGCTTTGGCGATTCGCTCGCCAGGGTCGGCTTCACCGGCAACGAACACGCATCGCGCACGGGCAAGGCGCGCAAGGTCCTCGCCCGGCTCCCTGTGGCAGGCGACAAACTCCTCGATGGACCACACGTCTTTCCCCGCATCACCGGCCTCTGCGGGTGCGAACAGCAGGCTGTCCTGCGCGAGCTCCCCAAGGGCATCGCGGAACTCGCGACAGAGCGTTTCATGTCCGGCTCTGGAATCCCCGTCGTGGACGAACATGACCTCCATCGGAGTGTCCGGCGCCACCTCCCGGGTGGCAAGGTCCCCAAGAGCCAGTGCGGCGATGCCGCCGTCGACAGGCGCGCCGGTGCGCTCGGTCATGTCGACCACGACAGCCTGGAGAACCGCGGTGATCGCCGCTTCGGCAATGTTGGCCAGCGCCTTGCCCGCCTCGATGGGAGTGAGGTTGCCCCGCAACGTGTGCATGCCGACCTGGAAGGTCTTGCGGTTCGACCAGCCGCGGACAAGTTCCACAAGGTCGCCGGCATCCTGAACCGGGGTTTCGGAAATCTCCTCCTTCATGTCGGCGACCCCGAATTCGTGGGTCCAGTAGAGGCGTGTCAGGCCCTGGCGGGCGATGGTCTCGGCCCCGGCGTCGGGACCGAATCCCTTCGGAAGATCAAGATCGGTGAACTCCCTGGAGCGCAATTCGTCGAGAAGATCCGGCTGACGTTCGATCCAGCCGGCAAGCCGTGGCGCTTCGGCGTAGATTTCAACGATCGCGTCAAAGGATTCCGGTCGCGTTGCGGATACCGGGCTGTCGTAGGCACTCCAGTCGTCGATGTGTGGATAGAACCGCACCCGCCACGCGTCCACCAGCGGATCCATCGTCTCGAACCAGCGTCGCGGTCGCACGGCCAGTCCGAACATCTTGCCGTAGCTCCCGGGCAGCTGTGGCGACTCGTCGGCGCCACGGAACTGCAGAAGGGGATAGCGGCGCCCCCAGACGGCATGATGATCCGCATGACGCTGCATGTTGAAGAACATCCAGTTGCTGAACCTGTAGTCCACGCTCCACGAATGTCGGGGCAGAACCTTTTCGAAGCGCCCTCCGGCGACGCGCACGCGCCGCAATCCGTAGTGCTGGATGTAGTTGGAAACCTTCATCGAGAAGACAACGCCGAGACAGAGCGCCATGTAGACCGGAATCGCCCATGGTCCACCCAACGCGAAGACGACGGCATACCAGAACGCCGTCGCCAGACCGTAGCGCCAGAACGGGTTGCTGCGGTGCCAGGCCGGCAGCCCCTTGCGTGCCAGGCGCTCGCGCGCCACGCGCCACGAACCGAGAAGATTGTTGGCAACCTCGCGGGGGAAGTAATGCCACAGGCTTTCGCCCCTCGGAGCCGATCCCACATCCAGCGGTGTTCCGACAAAGGCGTGGTGGATGTAGACATGTTCCGTGGCGTACTGCGGATAGGAGGCCGAGGCGAGCAGGAACTCGCCAAGGCGGCGTTCCCATTGACGGCGGCGATGGATGAGCTCGTGACCGACAATGAAGACCGCCTGCGCCTCCATCGCCAGGACGAACACCATCAACGCGCCTTCCCAGTCGGACAGGTGACCGGAGACAAGGATCTGCCAGGCCGTGAAGACAAAGGTGAGAGGCCACAGAACGGCCCACAGCCAGACCGGAAGATTGTGCCAGATAAGACGGCGTTCGGGTGTCTTCGCCGGATCCATGTTCCGGCCGTCCATGCCAAAGGCAAGATCGAGCGGGCCGGCAAGCCCGAAGAAAATGAAGGGAGCTAGGATCCACCAGCCTCCCAGCGACGCCGCCGCGATGATGAGGGGGAAGATGGTGATGGGAAGAAAATGGGGGAGAGCATTCCAGAACGTCGGTTGGATCACTCTCGTCTCGACAACGCCCACACCTCCCGGTTCGGTCCCGATAGTTGCCATGACTGGCGCCCTCATTCGAAGGAGTATCCCATCATTGTGTGCCCCAGCGACAACCCGTCAAGCGGTGCATCGGCGGCCTGCGGTTCGGTGCCCTGCCGGCAGATCCCCGCCGGGGCCGAAGCTTCAGACCTCAACCGTAGACAGCGACCGGTGGTCCCGTGTGCTCTTCATCGGGAATCACTCCGGTTCCGGGACCCCCCGTGGGCACAAGCAATCCGTCGTGATTGCGTACCCCCTGGCCAGGCACGGGGTCACGAGCCAGGTGAGCATGGGCCGGCCAGCTGGCCATGCGGTAAGGCTGTGGCGTGGAGGCGGCGAGATGAATGGCAGCGGTGTCGGCAAGTGCGCTGCCGCCAACATCCTCGATGTGCATCCTCCAACCGACGTCCATGGCGAGATCGCGGATGCGCCGCGCCCGCGTCAGGCCACCGAGACGGTTGGGCTTGACCTTGATGCCGGCGAAGACTCCGGCACGCCAGGCCAGGAGATGGTCCCTGAAGTCATGCAGGCACTCGTCCAGCAACACCGGCTGGCGGACCTTGCGTGCCACCATGGCGCACTCCTCGAGGGTCTCGCAGGGTTGCTCCACCCATGCCATGGACGGGACGGTGTTCAGCACCTCGAAAGCAATCGCAGGCGTCCACGCCCGGTTGATGTCCCAGGTGATCTGTTCCCCTGCCAACCGGAAATCTTCGATGGCTTCGATCCGCTCGATGTCGGCTGCCGCATCATGTCCGCCCAGCTTGACCGAGTGGGTACGGTATCCCTCCCTGCGGGACCGTTCGATTCCCGCCACCATGGCCGCCGGCGTGCCGGTGGGAATCGAGGAGTTGATCTCGACCGGGTGGGGCTCCTCGCCACCGAAGAGTCGCCACAGCGGCTCACCTGTCGCCTTGCCGACAAGGTCCCAGCAGGCCATGTCGATGGGCGACTTGGCGTAGCGGTGACCGGGGAGACAGGCGTCCATCGCCCGGTTGACGGTATCGAGAGCGCGCGGGTCCCGTCCCAGCAGAGAGGGCGCCAGCACCTCGAGCGAGGCCCTCAGCCCCTGGCCGTGGGCCGGAAGGTATGAATGTCCCCAGGGACAGCCCTCGCCCCACCCTTCGAGGCCGCAGTCGGTGTCAATTCTGACGAACGTGCTGTCGAGGCGTTCGGTCACAAGCCGCCCGCCCGAGAGGCTGTACGATTCCTTCAGTGGCAGATCGATCCGGTAGACGCTGATGCGCCTGATCTTCATGTTCCGCCCCACACCACCCACGGGCTCCGGCCGCCGGCGAGACGCCGTTGCGATACAGGTCCGGTGGCCCTTGTCAACGCCATCGTAGCCCAAGGCCGAGGGACCAGCGAGACCGGAACCGCGCGATGAAATTCCGGATGATGCTGGCCGGAAGCGGCGGCAAGGCCCTACAATGGCGTCCGTAAAATCACGGGGCGGAGACGGACCATGATCTTTCGCCAGTTCTACCATCAGGAGTCGGGCACCTACACCTACCTGCTGGGTGGGCGCGCCGGAGGTGAGGCGCTCATCATCGACCCGGTCGAGGAGCGGGTGGAGCGTTACCTCGCGCTGCTTGACGAACTCGACCTCACGCTTGCCAAGGTGCTCGATACCCACGTCCATGCCGACCACATTAGCGGCATGGCGGAACTGCGTGACCGCACCCGCTGCGTCACCGTGATGGGGCGGGAGGCGCCGGTGGACGTGGTCTCGATGCGGGTCGGTGACGGCGACCCGATCAAGGTCGAGGGCGTGAGCCTGCGCGCTCTGCACACGCCGGGGCACACCGCCGAATCCTACAGCTTCGTGATGGAGGACCGCGTCTTCACCGGCGACACGCTGCTGATCCGGGGCACAGGCCGCACCGACTTCCAGAACGGCGACGCGCTGCAGCAGTACGACTCGCTCTTTGGAAAGTTGCTGACCCTGCCCGATGAGACGCTGGTCTACCCCGGCCACGACTACAAGGGTGACACGGTGAGCACCATCGGCGAGGAAAGGCGCTTCAATCCCCGCCTCCAGGTCGCATCGCCTGAAGAGTACGCGGCGCTGATGGACGGCCTGAATCTCGCCAACCCAAAGATGATGGACGTTGCCGTACCCGCGAACCTGAGCGTTGGCCGGGGCCAGAAGGACGAGTCGCATCCCGAGTGTGCAATGAGCGCGCGCGACGTGATGCACGACCACCGGCCCGACGACATCCTCGTCGACCTGCGCGAGGCCGGCGAGCGGGCCCGCGAGGGCACCATCCCCGGCTCGGTGCATGCGCCCTACGATCGTCTCGCGGAGATGATCGAGCCTGGAGGGGCACTGCGCGCGCTCGCCGGCCGCCCCGGCCACCGGCTGGTCTACTATTGCGCCTTCGGCGAGCGCTCGGCGATGGCGGTGGAGAGCTCGCGCCAGAGCGGCGTCGGCAACGTCTGCCACATGATCGGCGGCATCGCCGCCTGGCGCGAGGCCGGCGGCACGGTCGAGGAGTGCTGAGCCCGCCCCGGTGCTTCGCCGACGCGCGATGCCCTCCCCGGTCCCGTCACTTGACAGGTTCGCTCAGGCTGCGCGGAACGGCCGTGGCTGGTGGCAGAGTGTCACTCTCCGGTACCAAACCGCCACCACCCGCGGCCGCCGGGGAGACGCTGTCGCGGTGCAGGGCGGATATCAGGCAAAGGCGCTCGTGTAGTCGAAGTCGTAGCCGAAGGCGCGGGGGCCGACGAGTTCAAGCCCGCGCTGTGTGGTGAGGATGGCGGGAACGGGAAGGGCGACGACGGCGATTCTTTGGCCATAGCGCAGGGTCTCGGTGCCCACGGCCTCACCCGATTCGACATCCATGAGACAGATGATATCGGGCGTCATCACCGCCAGCACGCCATCACGACGGCCGATCAGGTACTCGTTCTGGAAGTCGACCTCGAAGGTTCCCGCTCCCTCCAGCACGGCGCGGCCCCTCAAGAATCCCTCGCTGGTGCGGCGCCTGACATCGTTCACCTTGCCGGTGAAGACCAACCGTCCACCCTCGCTGTCGATCACGGCCGCCACGGGATCGGCGAGGCGTTGCTGCGCATCACGAACTGCGCGGCCGATCCGGATCGCCCGGCTCACGGAACCGTGAATGGCAAAGGCCTTCACTTCGCCGCCGCTGCGCGGCGCCTCGGCGGTCGGCGCGGTCGAACCCAGCGCCGTGGTGACCACACGCGACAGCCGTTCCATCCAATGCCAGCTCGCCGCACGGGTCACGATGACGGCGTTGTCACGCACATCGCCGAGCGCCATGGGAAACACGGCAAGGTCGTGGATGGCGAAGCTCGTCATCTGGGCTTCCGGGAAGGCCCGGCCCATGGTGTCGGCATCGACAACCGGAAGGTTCAGGGCGGCGCCCGCCAGAAAGGGCTCGATTCCGTTGCCGCCGCCGATCTCGGCGGCCATGACCGCCTGGAACGGGCGGCCCAGCCAGTCCTCGAGCGCCCGCACCGGCGCCGCCGAGAGTTCGGGGTCCGCCAGACGCTCCTGGCCGGCAAGCGGCGCTCCCATGGTCGCGACCACGGCAACGAGATCGTCATCGTCGAGCTCTCCGGGATCAACGAGATCGATTGCCACGCCACCGCGGTAGAGGGCATCGAGATTGAGCCAGCCATCATAGGGACTGCCACCACCACCGGAGCCCAGGATCCAGGCGCCGGTGGCGAGCGGCGTGATGTCGTCTTCGTGAAGTGTGCGCATGCCTGTCAGGTATTCCCTCGCAACGGTTACTCCATGATGGGGCACAGAACCATGAATGACACATCGCTCATCCACGACATTGCCTGGTTCGTGGTCTGGAACGGGACGATGCAATCCACTCTCCGGCATGCCGATCCGCCATCCACCCGGGAGGTGCTGATGGGGTGAAGAGCGGGTGTCAGGCAAAGGCGCTCCTGTAATCGAAGTCGTAGCCGAAGGCGCGGGGGCCGACGAGTTCGAGGCCGCGCTGTGTGGTGAGGATGGCGGGAACGGGAAGGGCGACGACGGCGATTCTCTGGCCGTAGCGCAGGGTCTCGGTGCCCACGGCCTCACCCGATTCGACATCCATGAGACAGATGATATCGGGCGTCATCACCGCCAGCACGCCATCACGACGGCCGATCAGGTACTCGTTCTGGAAGTCGACCTCGAAGGTTCCCGCTCCCTCCAGCACGGCGCGGCCCCTCAAGAATCCCTCGCTGGTGCGGCGCCTGACATCGTTCACCTTGCCGGTGAAGACCAACCGTCCACCCTCGCTGTCGATCACGGCCATCACGGAATCGGCAAGGCGTTGCTGCGCGTCGCCAACGGCCCGGCCGATCCGGATCGCCCGGCTCACCGAACCGTGAATGGCAAATGCCTTCACCTCGCGGCCACTGCGCGGCGCCTTGGCTGTCGGCGCGGTTGAACCCAGCGCCGTGGTGACGGCCCGCGACAGCCGTTCCATCCAATGCCAGCTCGCCGCACGGGCGACGATGACGGTGTTGTCACGCACATCGCCGAGCGCCATGGGAAACATGGCAAGGTCATGGATGGCAAAGCTCGTCATCTGGGCTTCCGGAAAGGCGCGGCCCATGGCATCGGCATCGACCACCGGCAGGTTCAGGGTGGCGCCCACCAGAAAGGGCTCGATCCCGTTGCCGCCGCCGATCTCGACGGCCATGACCGCCTGGAAACGGCGGCCCAGCCAATCCTCGAGCGCCCGCACCGGCGCCGCCGAGAGTTCGGGGTCCGCCAGACGCTCCTGGCCGGCCAGCGGTGCCCCCATGGTCGAGACCACGGCCACGAGATCGTTGTCGCCGAGCTCTCCGGGATCGATGAGATCGATGGTAACGCCAGCACGGTAGAGTGCGCCCAGATTGAGCCAGCCGTCATAGGGACTGCCGCCACCGCCGGAGCCCAGGATCCAGGCGCCCGTGGCCAGCGGCGTGATGTCGTCTTCTTGAAGTATGCGCATGTCTGCCGGGTGTTCCCTAGTCACGGTTATTCTATGATGGCGGCACAGAACCATGAACGACACGACGGTCATCCACGACATTGCCTGGCTCGTGGCCTGGGACGGGACGAAGCATGTCTACCTGCGGCATGCCGACCTCGCCTTCGCCAACGGCAGCATCACCCATGTGGGCAAAGGCCGGGACGTTTCGGCAGGGCGACGCATCGACGGCTCGGGACTCCTCGTCATGCCCGGTCTCGTCAACATCCACACCCACGCCCAGAGCGAGGCGATGCGCAAGGGGATCACGGACGAAACACACTCCCCGGGCTTCTGGCACAGCTCGCTCTACGAACACCTGCCGGTCTTCAATCCCACGGACGAAGAGGGTCGTGAAGCCTGTCTCAAGGTTGCGCTCGCCGAGTTGCTGCTGTCGGGTGTGACCACGGCGGTCGATCTCTCCATGCCCTACGACGGCTGGCTGGATGCCCTTGCGGCGAGCGGCATCCGCGGAGTCGCCGCCCCGATGTTCCGCGATGCACGGTGGTCGACGGCGGACGGACACAGCCTCGACTACGATTGGACACCCGGCGCCGGCGCCCGGGGACTGGAGCGGGCCCTCACCGTCATCGAGCTGGCCCGCCAGCATCCCTCGGGCCGGCTTTCGGGCATGGTTGCCCCCTCACAGGTCGACACCTGTACCGAGGAAACCCTGCGTGACAGCCACGCCGCCGCCAGGGAACGCAACCTCCCGTGGACAATTCACGCCGCGCAATCCGTCACCGAGTTCCACGAGATGCAACGGCGCCACGGCGCATCGCCGATCCAGTGGATGCACGACATCGGTGTGCTCGATGAACGAAGCACGATCGCCCACTGCATCTTCTTCGACCATCACCCGTGGCTGCACTGGACCGCGCGCCGGGACCTCGATCTGATGCGCGACAGCGGCGCTACCGTGGCCCACTGTCCGACCGTGTTTTCGCGCCGCGGCATCGCTCTCAACACCATCGGCGGCTACCTGCGACACGGGGTCTCCCTGGGGTTGGGTACGGACACCTATCCGCACAACATGCTGGACGAGATGCGCACGGCCGCCGTTGCCGCCCGCCTCGTGGCCGGCAGTGTTGCCGATCTCGACTACAGCGAGATCTTTCATGCCGCCACGGTCGGCGGCGCCACGGCTCTGGGCCGCGATGACCTGGGGAGGATCAGTGTCGGAGCCAAGGCGGACCTCGTGACGATCGATCTCGCCCACCCGGCGATGCGGCCGGTCCGCGAACCCCTGCGCAGCCTCATCGTCGTTGCCGCCGAACGGGCAGTCAGGGATGTCTGGGTGGAGGGAGAGAGAGTGGTGGCCGATGGAGAGATCGTGACCGTTGACCTTGCGGCCGAACTGGATCGCCTGGAAGCCGGACAAAGAGCGATGATGGCTGCGGTGCCGCAGATTGACTGGGCCGGGCGCACGGTCGATGCTCTCGCTCCGATGATGCTGGATACCGTTGACGATGTTGGCAGACCTTGAGGAGGTGCTCCTTGGTACGCATGACTGACCTTAACCCGGAAATGGCGGAATTTCTGAGGGAATTCACCAGTCCCGATGTGCCGGGCTCGCCGTGGACGGAACCGGCGCCTCCGTCCATGCGACGGGTGTCACTCGTATCCTCGGCCGGACTGCGGCTGCGCGGTGACCAGGCGTTCAGCGAAGGCTCGGCGGACTACCGGAGCATTCCTGTCGAGGGCGCGGCGGATGTCGTTCAGGATCATGTTTCGGTCTCCCACGACCGGACCGGTTTCCAGGAAGACATCAACGTCGTCTTCCCGCTGCCGAGGCTCCTGGAGATCGCCGATGAAGGGGCAATCGGATCGGTGGCGAAGACCCACTATTCGTTCATGGGCGCGACGGATCCCCTGGCCATGGAAAGTGCGGCGCGCCGCCTTGCCGGCAGAATGAAGGCGGAGGGAGTCAACACGGTCATCCTCGCCCCCGTATGACCCCTTTGCACGTGCGCCGTGAGCGGACTGGCAAAGTTCATGGAGGACGAGGGCCTGGCGACGGCACTCATCGCACTGGTGCGTCGCCAGGCCGAAGAGGTGAGGCCGCCACGCGCCCTCTGGGTGCCGTTTCCGCTGGGCAGGCCCTTCGGTGCTGCAGGCAATGCGCCATTCCAGCGGCGCGTCCTCACGGCTCTCCTCGATCTCTTCGCCAGGCCCGCCGGACCCGTGCTCGAGGACTTCACCGACGAGGCACCGCCTGAGGGGGAGAGTCGGGAGGTTCTCGACCGCCTTGTCGTCAATCGTGACGGTCCGCTCATCGAGGAAGTCGACGGCTTGCGCGCGTGGTACGAAGCAAGCGTCGCAAGGCGCGGCCGCACCACACTGGGTGGATCGGGCATGGACGCCCCCGGTGCCGCCAGGCTGCTCACCGCCTGGCTCGCCGGCGACGCCATGGCAGAGGGCGCCGAAATCGACCTGCTGCGCCTCGCCTCGGAAGACCTGAAGGCCTACTACATGGAGTCTGCCGTGGCGCGCACCGGAGCCACGGATACCGGAGCCGTGACCGCCTGGTTCTGGACCCGGACAGCGGCCGGCCGGATCATTCAGGATGTGCGTTCGAAGTGTCTCTCCAGCAACGACGCGGCGATTCGCGACGCCGGATCCTACATGTTCGTGCCCGAAAACGTGAACGGCTGAGCGCCCGGCTCGAGCGAGAGGGCGGCACTCCCCGAACCGGTCACGCGTCCGATCAGCGCAGCGCCGGTTTCGCCGGCTTCGTGAAGAAGAGCGATTGCCTCGTTTGCTTCCTCCTCAGGGAGACCGGCGACAAGCCCGCCGGCTGTCTGTGGATCAAAGAGGATCGGGTCGGCCGTATCGGCGTCGAGGATGCCGTCCAACGCTGCAACATTGCCGGGATGAAGCGTGCTGGCCCGGCCCTGCGCGAGGAGTTCCACCGCCCCGGCATAAGCAGGCACCCTGCCGATCTCGATGGCAACGCCCGAGGCCCGCGCCATGTCCCACAGGTGTCCGGCAAGTCCGAAACCGGTCACGTCCGTCATTGCCCGGGCGCCGGCGCCGGCGAGAACGCGTGCAGCCGGTCCATTGCTGCGCTGCATTGCTTCGAGAATGGTCCCGATCCACGCAGCCTCGGCCTCACCGCGCATGTTGGCGGCCAGCAGAGCCCCGGTGCCAAGAGGCCTGGTCAGAAGAAGAACGTCGCCCCGTTCCAGGCCCGACAGACGAATGAGCGCCGATTCGTCGGCATGGCCGGTGACGACCAGGCCCAGGGCGGCGCGGTCCGATTCGCCGGTATGGCCTCCCACCAGGGCGCAGCCTTCCTCGCGAAGGATGGAAAGAACTCCCTCGAGCATGAGCACCAGATCGTCTTCCATGGCGTCGGCGTCACCGGGCACCAGACCAACGAGCGCCATGGCGGCGCGGGGTTCGGCTCCCATGGCGTGAATGTCGGAGAGCGCGTGAACTGCCGCGATGCGGCCAAACAGCCAGGGATCGTCGACGAACGCCGGGAAATGATCGACCGTCTGAACCATCACCGTGCCAGGGACCGGTGCGAGAACCGCTGCGTCGTCGGCCGCGTCAAGACCAACCAGGACACCGGGCATGGCAGGAACATCAAGGCGGGCCAGAGCCCGTTCCAGAACACGCGACGGCACCTTGGCGCCGCACCCGCCGCACCGCATGGGAAGGGTCTCTTCCATCCTTGGCAGGTCCTGATAACGACGCATCCACCGCCGGTCGATTCGATCCTTCCACCGCCACACCCAGCGCCCGGACACTGTGATCGGTCCCCGTGAGGCCACCGCGTGCCCCTTGCCGGTCGAGACAAGCGCCAGGGTGTGTCGCTGGGGTCGGTAGGACACCAGCTCCCGCCCCTCTGCAAGGCGCCGGAGAGAGCCGTCCAGGACCGGCCCCTGGCGCACGGCATGGACGCCGTTCTTGGGCAGTTGCCCTGGTGTGAATCCGGCGACGTCACCGACAGCGAACACGCACGGGTGGGATGTCGAGCGCAGGAAGCCGTCAACGGCGACGAATCCCCCGTTGTCCACAGCAAGTCCGGTACGGCGAATCCAGTCCGGCGCTGCAGCTCCGGTGGCAAGAATGGTGACATCACTCTGCAGTACGGAGCCGTCATCCAGGCAGACATGACCATCCTCAAGCGCGACGACCGGCGCATTCAGGCAAACGCCGATTCCAGCCCCGGCAAGAGCCCGGGCAAGCCGTCTGCCGGCGCCGGTTGCGTGATCTGCCAACAAGGCTGCATCAGCGGTCACCACGGTGAAGACGAGCGATGCCGGATCGCAACCGGCCTCGACCATGTGGCTGGCGAGTCGACGATGGAGAGCCATGGCGACCTCGACTCCGGCCGCACCACCACCGACCATCGTCACCCGGTAGGATCCCGTGGCCGCACATGCCGCCGTCTCCACCTCCCTCCAGCGATCCAGAAAGCGATCGATCGGCTTAACCGGCAGACCATGCGTCCCTGCTCCGGCAATTCCATCGTTCGCCGGGCGGGAACCGATGTCCAGCGAGGCGACATCGAAACGAAGAGGGGGACGGGTCTCGAAGTGCACCTGGCGCGCTTCGGGATCAAGTCCGGTAGCGGCAGCATGGATCAGCCGGGTTCCGGCCCGCGCGGCAAGGGGCACAAGATCGATATGTGCCTCGGCCCAGGTGTAGTGACCCGCGAGATATCCGGGGATCATCCCTGAATAGGGTGTCGCGACATCCCGCGTGACAAGGGTGAGGCGCGCGCCGGAGATGGGTGTCATGAGGGCATTGCGCAAGACCTCGACATGGGCATGGCCGCCGCCGATCAGAACGATGTCCATGAGTCCCCGCGATGGCGGAAGGGGGCGGGAGTCGAACCCACCAGGCACGCCTTGCGCCCCTCACCGGTTTTGAAGACCGGGCGGTCCACCGGAACCGATCCCCTTCCATGTGTTCGCCCGGCAATTCGCGGCGAGTCGCCGCTGTCAGACGAGATCCAGCTCTTCACCGTGCGAACGCTTCCGTTTCCTTTTCGGTCTCGACTCGATGCGTTCGAGTTCCCACGTGATGACGTTCCTGACCCCGTTCAGTCCCCGGGACACCACCACCTGCTGGGACGCGCGCATGGCGCCCGAGCCCAGATAGACAGTACCCACCAGTTCCAGAACACCACCCCTGACGCTCAACCGCCATCCCTTGCCGGACCTCGGACTCAGAAGCACACTCTGACTGTCGTGCACGACCGCTGCCCGGACGTCCGGATGAAGGTGGAAGCGCAGCGAGAACCGTTCACCGCCAGGACCGTCGAGAACATCCTCGCCCTTCAGCACATGGCCATCTGCAGCGAGGGCGAGCGTGCGGTGATGGGTCAGGCGGAATGGCGCATGATAGCCGTCATGACTCATGACGAGGGTTGCATTGCCCTGCTGTTCGCGCCGCTCCACCCTCACGTCGCGCGGTCCCCGGCCGAGGCATCCATCCTTTCTGAACTCCGCCAGACTTCGATCATCCACCGTGATGGTCGAGTGGGCCGCGGTCTCGCGGGCAGCCTGCTGCCAGTCGCTGTCCGGACCATGCCAGGAGCCCATCGAGACAATCAGCCGTTCCCTGCCGTAGCTCATCTCGAAGGCAAGGGGGGCGGCATGGGCCCGCGCGGTCCACTCGGCCGCCGGAGGCCAGGCTGCATCGACGAGAACGACGGTGCTGCCCTCTTCGAGACGTTCGAAGCCCGTGTACGGTGTGCGCCGTAACGGCCGTCCGGTGGCCTGGCCGATGGCCAGCACATTGTCGATCAGATGGGGCGATTCCTCCCGTGATCCGTTGAACAGCGCCAGTCCGCCATCACCGTGCCGATAGAAACGGAGCATCGGTGCGGCACGGTCGATGGTTTGCTGGAGCCAGCCGGGGACAGGATGGCGGCCCTGAATCAGGGCCAGTCGAATGTCCACAAGATCGCGCAACAGGAGATACTGGATGCTGGGATTGCGTTCGCGCTGGCCGCCGTCCGGCAACATCTGATGATCCAGTTCATGCTTGAGAAGGCGCATGACCTGGGGCATGCGCCGCGCCGAACCCGGCAGGGTGATCCCGGCAAAGATAAGGGCCCGCAGGACCGCGATCCTGCCCAGACCCGAAGGACCGCGCGTCGCCACGCGGGCAAGATGTCGTGTCTGTTCCGTGAGGCTCCTGAAGAACTGCTGGCGGATCCGTGGATCGGCATCACCGATGAGAAATCCGTGGTGCGTTAGCCACGAGGCAAGGCGCCGACCCAGAATGTCGGGACGCCAGGCAAAACGGTTCCAGGACCCGCAATCGGACATCCACCCGGCCAGGGCAGTCTGGGCGATCTGGCGCGCGTGCCCTCCCGCTTCCTGGAGATCGCGCAACCATGTGAATCCGTGCAGTTCCTCAAGCCAGCCGTTCCAGGCTCCCGGAGGATACCAGTCGGGCGGCCCAAGCCGGTGATCGAAGACGAATGTCTGGTTCGCCAGTTTCCAGTGCCCCTCGCTGATGGCGTGGCCCCTTCCGGCATTGCCCGGCCACGGATCATTGAGACTCTGCAAGAGACTGTCCGGGACTTCCCGCGCCAGGAAGAAGCGATAGAGCCGGCTGGTAAAGAGGGCCGAACGGAGACCTTCCAGTGGATCGGACACGAAACCTGGCTCACTCGCCTGATGCACCACCGCTAAACCCGGAGCGCCTGGATGTTGTCGGCATAGTGTTCAGGGCCGCCGGAAAAGACGGCCGTGCCTGCCACCAGAACATCGGCGCCGGCCGTCACCGCGAGTCGCGCGGTGGCTGGAGTGATGCCACCGTCAACCACGAGATCGATGTCGTGCCCCCCGGCGTCAATCATCGCCCTCAGTTCCGCGATCTTCGGCAGGACACCCTTGATGAACGTCTGTCCCGCGTATCCCGGATTGACGGTCATGACAAGGATGAGATCGACCTGATCAAGGAGCGAGGCGACGGCAACGGAGGGGGTCTGGGGATTGAGGGAAATGCCGGCCCTGATGCCTGAGTCGCGGATGACCTGCAGGGTGCGATGGACATGCGGTGACGCCTCAACATGCACGGTCACCATGTCGCTGCCGGCGCTGATGAAATCCCCGATGAGATGATCGGGCGCGTTCACCATCAGGTGGACATCAAATGGCTTGGTGGTGCAGTCCCGCAGCGCCGCGATGATCGGAGCACCCAGTGTCAGGTTGGGCACGAAGTGACCGTCCATCACGTCGATGTGGATACGGTCACACCCGGCATTGTCGATGGCGCGGATTTCCTGGCCGAGCCTGGAAAAGTCGGCCGACAGGATGGAAGGAGCAATGCGGAGAGACTGCTTCACACGATTGAGGTACCAGCTTCACCCGACTGTCGCAAGCGCATGACGAAAAAGCCGTCAAGCCCCCCTTCCCGGGCGAGGTGGGTGGGCAGGACCCTCAGGCATCCCTCCCCTGTCACGGCCTCCTCCAGGCCGGGCACCTCGTCTGGATGGATGGCATCGATGCAGCAACCATGCCCCAGGTGGTCCAGGTGTGCTTCGCCCTCTTCCGGCTCGATGGAACACGCCGCGTAGACGAGGACCCCTTGTCCGGAGAGGTTGGCCAGCGCATTGGCGATCATCCGCCGCTGCAGGGAAGCGAGACGGCGGACGTCCGTTTGATTCCTGGTCCACGGTATGTCGGGATGCCGGCGTATGGTGCCGGTGCCGCTGCACGGTGCGTCGAGCAGCACGGCATCGAACGGCGTCGGTGATCGCCAGGTGGCGGCATCTGCGATGCGAGTTTCGATGGTGCAGCCCAGACGCTCCATGTTGCCCTGCAGTCTTTCCATGCGTTTCCCGGAGACGTCGACAGCCGTGACGCGGGCCCCGGCGAGCGCAAGCTGCGCCGTCTTGCCGCCCGGTGCCGCACACAGATCAAGAACCCGCCGCCCGGAAATGTCGCCGAGCAGGCGGGCCGGAAACGAGGCGGCCGTATCCTGGACCCACCAGCGCCCGCATTCATATCCGGAAAGATCCCTGACGACGCCGGCTGACGGTACCCTGATACTGCCTGTCGAAAGGACGCGTCCTCCCAGCCGTGCCGCCCATGTTTCGGCATCGTCGACCACGGTGACGTCGAGTTCCGGGCGTTCGAGGTTGACCCTTGCGATGGCGGATGCGCTCGCGCCGCCCCAGGCATCCCGCCATGACCGGTAGAGCCAGGAGGGCGTGTTCAGCATCGATGGATCCTGACCGGCAATCATAGTCCGCCCTTCTCTCTGCAGCCTCCGAAGAACCGCGTTGACGAGGGGCGCCATGCCCCTCGCGCGGGCGTGGGCAAGACGTACCGAACTGTCGATGGCGGCATGGGGCGCAAATCCGAGAAACAGCAGCTGGGCAATGCCAAGTCGCAGGATGGCGCGCACGTTGCGCGCCCGCGCCGACAACGGGCGCTCGAGGCTGGCGGCGATCAGCGCATCGATCTGGCCCAGTCGGCGGCAGGTCTCCGTGGTCACCGTATGAACGAGCGCCCGGTCGCGGGCTTCCAGGAGGCCGAACCGCCTGTCTCGCTCCAGCGCACGATCGAGCGAGATCCGGTCTTCGAGGCATGCCACAAGGGCATCAAGGGCCACCAGCCTCGGGAGGCCGGCTCGCCGCCGGTCAGCCGGCGGATCCGCCATCACACGGCAACCGCCGGCGCCAGTTCCTCCAGGCGGGCATCAACGGCCTCGAAACGCGGCAGTGCCGGCATGGCGCCTGGTTCCAGGCAGGCAAGGGCGCCGGCGACACAGGCACGGCGCAGCGCCCCGGGGAGCGACATGTCCATGTCGAGAGCCGCGGCGAGGGTGCCGCAAAAGGCGTCGCCGGCTCCCACGGTGTCAACGGGCCGGATCGCAAGGCTGCCGATGCTCCAGGTCTCTCCGGGACCGACGGCGACAGCGCCCTTCTCACCCAGTGTCACCACGGTCGTCACGCCTTCTCGACGCGCCAGGTGGTGTGCAAGATCGACCGGCGCCATGCCGTCCAGGCCCGCCTCTCTCGCGACAGCTGCCGCTTCGACCTCGTTGACGATCAGGAGATCGAGCACATCGCAATCAACGGGACCGGCCGGTGCGGCATTGAGGATGACACGCACGCCGGCATCCCGTGCCCGGCGGGCCAGCTTCATGCACTCGTCAACGGGCACTTCACGCTGCAGCAGCAGGGTCGTCGCGGAGTCCAGCGCGCCGTCCCCGACACATGCCTGCCGGGCCTCGCGGTTGGCTCCGCTCGAAACGACAATCTGGTTGGCGCCTTCGTGATCGACCGTGACGATTGCCAGCGCCGTCGGCCGTGTCGCCGTGGCGACAAGGTCCATGTCGATGCCTTCGCCAGACATGACGGCGATCAGTTCGCGGCCAAAATCGTCCGGCCCGACACAGCCCGCCATGGCCACCTCCCCACCGGCACGGGCGGCGGCCACTGCCTGATTCGCCCCCTTGCCGCCAGGCGCCGTGACGTGTTCCGGTGTCAGCACGGTCTCCCCCGGCTCCGGCAGGTGCTCCACCTGAAGAATGAAGTCCATGTTGAGCGAGCCGAAGACGACAATCACCGGATCACACTCCCGGCCAGGGGAAGAGGCGGCAGGCGCGTTCAGCAATCGAGGGTGTGGTCGCGCTCCCACTGGGTCAGGTGACGCGTGTAGTCGAGCCATTCCCGCTTCTTCATGGACAGGAAGGCATTGACGGTCTCGTCGCCGAGATAGTCACGCAGCATCGTGTTGGATTCGGCCACCCGAATCGCGTCGAGGAGATTGAGCGGCAGGCGCTCGACGTCCAGCGATTCAGCATCCGTTTCGTACATGTTGACATCGAGACGCTTGCCGGGATCCACCTCGCCGGCGATGCCGTCAAGTCCGGCGGCGAGCAGCGCCGCCTGGGCGAGATAGGGGTTGGTTGCTCCGTCCATCAGGCGGAACTCGAACCGTCCCTCGTCTGGAATTCGCACCATGTGCGTGCGGTTGTTTCCCGTGTAGGAGACCGTGTTGGGCGACCACGTCGCTCCCGATGCCGTGACCTGGGCGTTGATCCTCTTGTAGCTGTTGACCACCGGATTGAAGATCGCCGTCAGCGCCCGGGCATGCTTGAGCACGCCACCGAGGAAGTGGTAGCCCATCCCGGAGATGCCGAGTTCCCCGTCCGGATCGTGGAACAGGTTGGTGTCACCCCCTGAATCCCACATGCTGGCATGGGTATGGCAGCCGTTTCCGGTGATGTTCGAGAACGGCTTGGGCATGAACGTGGCCCGCAGCCCGTGGTTCTCGGCGATCGACTTCACCATGAACTTGAAGAAGGTGTGGCGGTCGGCGGTCACAAGGACGTCGTCGTAGTCCCAGTTCATCTCGAACTGGCCGTTGGCGTCTTCGTGGTCGTTCTGATAGGGCCCCCAGCCCAGAGACAGCATGGCATCGCAAATCTCGGCGATGACGTCATAGCGGCGCATGAGCGCCTGCTGGTCGTAGCAGGGCTTGTCCATGATGTCGCGGGAATCGTGGATGTCGCTGCCGTCGGCGTTGATCAGGTGGAACTCGCACTCCACGCCGGTCCGGAACCGCATGCCCTGATCGGCGGCACGCGCAACCATGCGCCGCAACACATTGCGTGGACCATGGTCGACCTCGCTGCCGTCCATCATGAGGTTGCCGGCCATCCAGCCGACCTCCGGTTTCCAGGGGAGCTGGATGAGAGACTCGGGATCGGGTACGGCAAACATGTCCGGATGTGCCGGCGTCATGTCGAGGTGTGTGGCGAACCCGGCGAACCCGGCGCCGTCCGCCACCATGCCATCGATCGCGGCGGCCGGCACCAGCTTGGAGCGGGCCACCCCGGCAAGGTCCGAAAAGCTGATCAGGAAGTACCTGATACCCTTCTCGCGGGCGATCTTCGATACGGCAACCATGGCACTCAGTCCTCCCGGGATGCGTTGCGGGGCGGCACTCTATCGCCGGGCCCGGCGGAAGTCCAAGCGGTTGCCGCTGAGCGCCGGGCCCGTCCCAACCCGCGACTGTTGGTGCGAACCGCCAGTAATTGAACAGGGACTTGCAGATGAAAGTGGGCGACCCTCCACGCGGTCAACACGGCGGCCTGATGGACTCGGCGATGTGACGGGCTTCACAGCGGACGTTCATGGCTTTCGCCAACTCACCATTGCGGCTGCAATTGCGCATTTGATAGCACATTCAACAAATGCTATCATTCGGGTCGTCACTTCAGGTCTGCCATCAAGGAGCCAGCCATGGCGCAAATCACCATCCGGCAAATCCCCGACGAGGTCCACCGGGCGCTGAAAGCACAGGCCCGGGCCCAGGGCAAGAGCGCCGAGGCGCTGGCGCGGAACATCCTGCGGCGCGGGCTGTTCCCCGCCGACCGCGCGCGCCCGGGCGACATGCTCCGGTCCATTTGGAAGGACGCCGACTTCTCGGATGCATCCTTTGAGCGCGATTGCTCACCAATCGACCCGGCCTCGTTCGAATGATCCTGCTGGACACGAGCGTGGTCTCTGAAACCATGAGACCGGCACCGGATCCGGGAGTCATGGATTGGTTGAACCAACAGGAACTGGAGTCGCTCTGGCTGTCGGTGATCACCGTCATGGAACTCCGGTTCGGCGCTGCCCTCCTGGCGCCGAGCGCGCGGCGGCAGATTTTTGAAAACGGCATCGATGAAACTGTGGACCGGGTGTTCAGGGGCCGAATCAAGCACCTCGACGAACCGGCGGTTCGGGTGTTCGCGGATCGGGCGGCAACCGCCCGGCGCAACGGCCGGCGGGTCGGATTCGCCGATGCGGCGATCGCGGCAATCGCGGTCGCCTCGGGGTTCCACGTCGCCACCCGCGACACGGCCCCCTTCCGTGACATGGGCGCCAGTGTGATCAACCCCTGGAGCTGATCCCGGCCGCCGACGCCGGCTTCGACCGGCCTTTGCGCACCGGAACACTGCCAGTCAATCTGGTACGCGCTCCAGACGGAGCCCTTGCATCCGCCGCCGCCGGCCAGTTCGCGGTTAGTCCGCAGGGATTATTCACAGGCGTTCGCCTGGTTGCAGGCCACACCGGTTTCCGGCACCAGGTGGGACGCTCACCCGGGGATTTTCCCCCGTCCCGTCTTTCAGTTGCCGCTGAGAGCCGGGCCTTCTACCGTCCGCAGCCATCACGGCGGAGGCGCTTCGGATGACGACGTTTGCCGACATGATCAGTGTGCAGTTCCACGAGACGGCGGATGCGCGGTTCCGGGTGCTGCAGGGCGGCAGCGGACCCGACATCGTCTGGGTTCCCGGAGGGGACAGCCCGGCACACTACTGGGCCGAGCAGTTCGAGTTCTTCTGCCGTGACCTGAGATCGACTGCCTACGATCCCCGGGGTGCGGGGGAGACAACGAGCACGCCGCCACCCTGGTCGATGAAGCAGTTCGGCGATGACTGTGCCAGCATCATCGAGGCCTACTGTTCGCCGCCCGTCATCCTCGCCGGACTGTCCATGGGGTCGCTCATCACCCAGCAGGTCGCCATCGATCACCCCCGTCTCGTCCGACTTGCCATCGTCATGGGGACATCGGCCAGAATCACCGGCTTCACGCGAGACTGGATGGCGGCGGAAATCCAGGCTCGGGTCGACGGCACCCTGGCCATGCCTGCAGACTTCGCCGCATGCCACTACGCTGCATTCGCCTATCCCGCCAATGCCCTGGAGGACGATGCCCTGTGGGAACGGATCAAGGCTGCCTACACGCCCCGCTTTGCCGACCGTGACCCGCAGATGCTGATCGCTCAGTGGCAGGCGTGCCTTGACTACGACGTGACGGCCGCTCTCGCCGACTGTCCCGTGCCCATCCACGCGGTTGCCTTCTCGGAGGATATCCAGACGCCGCCGCGCCTCGTCCGGCGGGTGGCCGAAGCGGCGCGGCACGGTCACTACCACGAACTTCCCGGTCTCGGACACGTGTCGCTCAACCGCCATGCTCCGCGGACCGTCAACGCCTTTCTCGCCTCGCTCATCGCCGAACACGGCTGAACCGGAGAGACCTCCCGCCCGTTTCCATTTTCCAGCGATGCGTTGCGGCCGGACCCGTCTCCTGCGTCGCCCCCCAGCCGGAGGATTGACCGGTCAGTCAATTTCGTGCGGGCGGAAGGTTCCGGGCCGACACAATTCATCCCGAGGGCGATGCAGGAACCTGTGTTACGTACACGAAACACCGCCATGCCCTCGTCGCCGTGGCAGCCCTCTTCACGGCCTGCGCGGTTCCCGGCAGCTCGTCAGCTGCCGCCCGAGCGACCGGGAGGAGATCTGCCGGCGGACGAGGAGAACATGCGCGTGGCGCTCTCCCAAGCCGAGCAGCGCGACCTTCTCAACCACTCCTTGTCGGGGACGTTGCCGGCGAAGCAGTGCGGATTCCCGACCAGGGCAGTGTGCACTGCAGAAGGCGGACGCCGGATTGTCGCCGCGCGGAATCTGCCGTAAGGTCCGCGCTCACCGTCGCCGGAAGAGGAGCGAAGCGCCGTCATGGACGCGACATCCAGCACAAGTGACCGGCGGCGGCGCCTGGTTGCCGATGCCATCGCCGATATACGCGTTGCGATGGACGGGGGGCCTTCGCTCGACAATCTGGCCAGGGGCAAGGCGCGGCTGATCGAGCTGGCGGGTTGTCGCGAGTTCTTCACCTTCGAGG
Source organism: bacterium (assembly GCA_028821455.1). Taxonomy (GTDB): domain Bacteria; phylum Pseudomonadota; class Alphaproteobacteria; order SP197; family SP197; genus SP197. The sequence goes on from JAPPGE010000040.1 coordinate 26,418, forward strand.
ATTTTCCCCTGCCCGACGACGATGCCATGGAGTGTTCATATCTGGTCCACGAGGACGAAGACGGTGGCTACGCCCTCTACGTGAATTCCGGCGCGGCGCATCAGTACTACGCGCCGCACGACCACGGGAACGCTTGGGCGATCATCGCCGGTGTCGAGGGACGCGAACGGCACCGGTTCTACCAGCGCCGGGCCGATGGCGAACCGGGAGCGGGGCCAGTCGTCGAGAAAGGCGAGGTGATCGTCGCGGCGGGCGGGGCAGTAACCATGCAGCCGGACGGCATTCACGAAGTCAACGCCATGGACGGCAAGCCGCTTCTCCATCTTCATCTCTACGCCAGAAACTTCGTCCTGCAGGGCGAGCGCTGGAAGTACGATCCGGACACGGGCATGGCCGAACCGTTCCACCTGGATGAACTCGGGAGCATTATCGACGCCCGCTGAGGCCGTTTTCTTCTGGTCCGGCCACCACAGTCAATCGGAGGAGTCACCATGGCGACCCTGACACCCGGCGCGCTCGAAGCGTGGCGCAACCGCGAACGCCGCATGGTGTTCACGACGAGCGACGCCAACGGCGCGCCCAATGCGATCTGGGTTCTGTGCGCCGAGTTCTACGGCGACGAGGCCTTCGTGATCGCGAACAATTCGATGGACAAGACCCTGGAGAACGTCGTCCGGGGCGGCCGGGCCTCGCTGCTCTACATCGCACCCGAGCGCGAGGCCTATCAGGTGAAGGGCACGGTCGAGCATCATCCCGAAGGTCCCGTCTACGATAGCATGAAGGGCTGGCTCAATCCGGACTATCCGGGCCATAGCGCCGTCCTGCTCCACATCGAGGAGGTCTACCGAGGCTCCGAACGTGTCGCATGAGGAGGCCGACGTCATGACTCTTACGCACGACATGGTCCGCGCGATGGTCGATCACGCCCTTGCCGGTCCCCGCGTTCATCCGTCGATCCGGATGGCCGTCGCGGTGGTTGACGCCGGTGGCTACGCGCTCATGGCGGTGCGCGAGATCGGGGCCCCGCCGCTACTGCTGGACATCGCCGAATCGAAGGCAAAGTCCTGCGTCGCGATCGGCATGCCGACGCGCGCCATCATGGATCTGGCGCTCAAGAAGCCGACCTGGTTCGAAAGCGCGTCGCGTGTCGCCCAGAGCAGGGTCGGCCTGCCGCTCTGGGGCGCGCTCGGCGGCGTCATCATGCGCGACGGGCGCGGGGAGCTTCTGGGCGCAGTCGCCACGGCGGGCGACACGGGCGTGGGCGACGAAGCGCACGCCAAACGCGCCATCGAGAGCGTCGGGCTAATCGCCGATGTCGAGGGCCTCGACGTGGAATGGTGAGACTCTCGTAAGTCCGGTCCGGAAGAAGACGAAGCAGCGGATCGCGACGTTCTTGCGGGATCGGCAACGATGTTCTGCTCCGTCGCGGAATCGCGGCCGCACCGGATTTCCTGGACATCCAGGCCATGGAGAGTGGCGCCACTGCTTGCCGGGCATGGCGGTCGTCAACCCGACAGTCTCGCCGGCGGGAGTCAGTTGGATCTCGCGAGGCTGCCCGGGACACCGCGAAGACCCGGGATGCTGGTCATGAATGTCCCGAGTTCGCCGACAGTCTCGCGAATCTTCAGTGGAAGAGCGCGAATGCGGCCGACGGTCCGGGGGAACCAACCAGACCACCATTCACCCGAGGCGACACGCGTCCCTGCCCGCGCCACGGGTGTCATGTACTGCTCACTCGGCCACCCGGTCAAAGAGGTGGCTCATGCCTGTCGAGTGAGCGCCCCGAAGACGCCCGGCGTGGCAGACATCTTCCGCCACGCCGGGGTGAATACCGTAAGAGTCATCGCCTCGACGCCACCGCGCCTCGTCCGGCAGGTGGCCGAAGCGGCGCGGCACGGCCACTACCACGAACGTCCCGGTCTTGGACACGTGTCGCTCAACCGCCATGCTCCGCGGACCGTCAACACCCTTCTCGCCTCGCTCATCGCCGAACACGACTGAATCGGAAGGCTCTCCCGCCCGCGGCCATCCTTCCGTAATGGGGAACGGTCTCCAGCGTCTTGCCTGCGGTTGAATTGATTGACTGGTCAATCAATTCAAGGTGGACGGGGAGGTTCCGGACTGACACAATTCCTGCCGAGTGCGATGGAGGAACTTGTGTCATGTTCACGAAACACCGCCATGCCCTCGTTGCCGTGGCAGCCCTCTTCACGGCCTGCGCGGTTCCCGGGAGCGGCCACTCCGAGATCCTGACCTACACCTTCCCGGTCTGCGGGGCGCCCAACAGCTACGAAGCGGGCTGGGTGCCCAACGGCGATCCCATGGTCAATGGCGAGATGACGCTGACCATCGATGCGGAAAAGGGGCTGATGTCGCTGAAGCCGTCACAGGAACTGCTCGACAGCATCCGCTACCCCACAATCCACGCGCATCTCTACGACCTGCAGCACCGATACAGCAACACCGACCTCGGCCAGTCGACCATCTGCTGGGCCTACTACAACACCGAAGGCACGCGGGGCGGAACCTGCGCCCACGACGACTATGACTGCCAGTCCCTGACCGGTGTGACCGATTGGCCCTGGGATGCCTATGGCTACTACGTCGAATGGTACCGGGACTACCTCAGGACGGTCGCCTCGGAGAACGCCGACGGCTGGTGGCTGATGCTGCACTTCGCCGGCGGCCACTTTGCGACCGACGAGAATGGCCGCCTGATCGAGTGGGACGGCTCGCCCTTCATGGAATCGTCGTTCTACGGCCTCAACCAGATCCGGACCGACTGCAACGCGCGCGTCGGCCGCACGCTCGCCAACCGTGACTTCGGCCACGGCGACAGGTGCAACGCGATGCTCGAGGGCGTGATGGCCGACGATTACTTCCTCGACGCCAACGGCATCGCCTGGGTCGACGAAAACGGCGCGCTCACCGAGGAGGCCGTCGCCATGGGCTATGACCTCGAGACCGAGTATCTCTTCTTCAACTACCGTGACAACGGGCAGTCCGATCGCTGGGGCGGTCCTGATGGCGGTGCGGGCGGCTTCCTGACGGGGGACAGCGAGGGCCGTTGTCTCGCATGGCCACCGAAATCCTATGGCCAGATTCCGGATCCGGACAATGACATGGAAAGCGCGCAACTCACCTCGCAGTAGGGCGTCCCCGCCCTTTCCCAGTCACTGGAGCCATGCTGTGGCAGGCCCGCCCTGAAACGGCCTGGTGGACCATCAGGTAGAGCGGGGCATGGACGGGCCGCCTGCGGATGCCCCGGGGAAAGACTGCAGATCCTACCACCGGCAAAAGGGAGCAAACACCATGACAACATGGTCAAGATCCGGGCATGCGATGCTGGCTCTACTGCTGTCGCTTGCCGTTGCTTCTTCGGCAACGGTCGCGTCCGCACAGGACACGGATGAAGCAATGCCCTTCACTCGCAGCGAACTCTACACCTATCTCGCCGGCAACACCCAGGTCTGGGATCCGAACGGTGGGGCCTACTATGCAGAGGACGGGACCCTCCAGACCCTGTGGGACGGTGTGCGCGACTCCGGGACATGGTCAACCACAAAGGACGGTGAGCTGTGCTGGCACATCTACAACTGGGGTGAACTCCCTTGCGAGGCCTACTATCACAGCGCCGGAGCCGTCATCTACGCCTACCAGGGTGACACGGGATCCGCCCCCGAACTCCAGGAGGGAAACACCCTGGATTACCTGCAGGCCGGTGTCGAAGCGCCGGATTCCATCGAAGACATCGATCCGAACTTTGCCCTGGACCTCTTCACGCCGGAGGAGACCCACGCACTGGTGTCGGACAAGACGGCGATCCTCGACGCCGATGCCTTTGGCGCGGTCTACCATGCGCCCGATTTCACCCTGACGACCGTGTGGAACGGCGTTCACCAGACCGGCACCTGGAGCATCGATGGCGAAGGAGGGGTCTGCTGGCACGTCGTCGCCTGGGGCGAGGAGCCGTGCCGGTACCACTTCTTCAAGGACGGCGTCCTCATGGTCCTTTACAAGGAACTGTCCTTCCGGGCCGCAGAGTTCGTGGAAGGCAACACGACAGGCGGCCCGTGAACCCGGCGGGAAGGCGCCTGCTTGTCGTCTGCTGCATCGGGTTCGGGAACCGGAAACCCCGAACGACCTGAATTCACTGCGGCGCAGGGCCAAGATGGATTTGTGCCGCCCTCCATCCGATACCGGCCGGCATGTCCGGCCTGGCGACTGGCCTTCCCTGAATGTTGGTTCCCCGTTGACACCGACATGACCCGACCACGAGAGGCTGGGGAGTCGTCGAACGCCGTACCGCGCCCCCTCAGCAGCCGGTGAATCGGGGAGGTCTCTTTTCCCGTGCCGCGGCCATGCCCTCGCGGGCATCGTCGGTCGAAAAACACGCCACCGTCTCGCGCTTGAGCCTGGCGGAATCGAGCGTGCCCCGCGAGATGTCCGTGATCGCCTTCGAGGTGATGGCAAGGGAGAGCGGGGAGAGGGACGCAAGGTGCCCTGCGAACGCCTTCACCGTGCCGGCAAAGTCGTCCCTGGCGCACAGCCGGTCGAGATACCCGGTCTCCAGGAGGCGGCGGGCGGGCATGTCGCAGGAGGCAAGGAAAAGCTGACGGGCGGTTCCGGGACCCAGCTTCTCGATGAAACGGCGCAGGCCCGATTCATGGAAGACGAGTCCATAACGCGCCGGCGGCATGACCAGCTTCATGCCCTCGACGCCAATGCGGAAATCGCAGGCAAGGGCAAGATCGGCGGCCGCTCCGTAAACGTTGCCGTTGAGCGCTGCGACGGTCACCGGGCGCAGCGCCTCGACGCGATCGGCAAGGCGCTCCACGGGATTGTCGGTCCAGTCCCGGGTCAGGATATCGCCGAGATCGACTCCGGCCGAGAAGGTCCTGGTGCCCGTGCCTGTGACGACGATCACCCTGAGCGAGGTGTCGGCATCAAGGACATCGAGGTCGCCGATCAGATCGTCGACCTCGGACATCTTCAGGAGGTTGTGCTTGTCCGGACGATCGAGCGTCACTGTGGCGACGGCACCCTCGCCAGACACACGCCAGGCCTTGTCAGCGCTCATCCGGGGAACTCGAGAGTGGCGACCACCGGAACATGGTCGCTCGGCTGGTCGTGCTCACGCAGGTGACGCAGTGTCTCGCAACTCCGCAGCGACGACACAAGGGCCGGTGTCACCCAGATGTGATCGAGACGGCGGCCATAGTCCTTTGCGGACCAGTCCCTGCCACTCCTGTAGGGCCACCAGGAATAGAGCTTCTCGGAAGACGGCACGAAATGCCGGGCACTGTCGGTCCAGTTATGGGAGGCGTAGAGACGCCCCAGAGCAGCCACTTCCACCGGCGTGTGGGAGACGGCACGGATGAGTTTTTCGTGCGACCACACGTCGTTCTCCAGAGGTGCGATGTTGAGGTCGCCGGCAAGAATTCGCCGCGCGCCCGGTTCTTGCTCATCGGTGATCCAGTCCGTCACCTCCTCCAGGAAGTCCAGCTTGTGGGCGAATTTCTCATTGATCTCCGGATCCGGAATGGCGCCGCCCGCCGGCACGTAGATGTTGTCGAGTTGGAGGCCGTCGGGAAAGATCACCTGGACGTGGCGACCGTCGTCCCTGCCGCACCACGACAGCACGTTACTGCTGGCAAAGGCATGACGGCTCAGAATCGCCACGCCGTTGCGCCCCTTGAACCCGGCGATGACGACATGCGGCCAGCCTGCCTCCTGGAACGTGTCGAAAGGAAAGGTGGCGTCGGCTGTCCTGGTCTCCTGGAGACACAGCACGTCGGGCCGATAGTCATCCAGAAATCCCAGCACCTGGTCTATCCGCAGACGTACGGAGTTGATGTTCCAGGTGGCGATGGTGAAGCGCGTCATGATGGTGCGCAAACTAGCCGGGCCGGGGCACATCGTCCACGCCGCCCCTGCCGATTTCGGCGTTGCACCGGCCGCCTTTCCACCCGCCCCAAGACAGGAGATCCGTCATGGACATGCGACCGGTGCGCCTCGACTCCTGACGCATCAGGGTTCGAATCAGGGGCATGGCCGTGCAGGCAACTCAGGGGAATCGCTTTTGAAGAGTTGGTGACGTTTTGGTTTTGAGGATTCAGA
>JAPPGE010000025.1 GCA_028821455.1 bacterium
GACATTGTCAAAACCCCGCTCGCGCGCGAGACGGGCGAGGACGGGTCCCTGGGAAACGTCGGAGAGTGCTGTTCGAAACAGGAAATCCCTGTCGGCAGTGGCGGTCAGCGCCGGCGACGTGGCGGAGAAACTGATGGTGGGAATGGCGGCTGGAGCGATCACCCGCTCGGCCACCGGCAGGGCGCTGGCGCTGGCGTTGGGACCGACGATGGCATGCACGCCCTCGACCTCGACGAGACGGCGTGCCGCCGCGACCGCCTTCTCCGGTTCCGCCGTGGCGTCTGCGACCGCGACCGTCACGGGCAGGCCGTAAACGCCACCGCCTTCGTTGACATGCCTGATCGCGAGTTCGAATGCCCGTTGCCTGTCCCTCGCGACCTCGGCCGAACCACTGCTCAAGTCCAACAGCAAGCCGATCTTGAGTGCGGTCGCCTCGTCCGCGTCGGCAGCATTCGGCGCCGCAGCTGCCCCGGTCAGCAACATGCCCGCCACGGCCAGAATCAAACCCGCCGCACGCGCTCGGAGAACGGCATCATCGCAAAGCCCGCGAATCACCGGGACTGTCCTCCGCTCAACAACGCGTGTTGGCGGTAACGGGGCACGCGCATTCCCGGCTGTTCGACAATCTACCCGTGGCCGAGCAGCATTCCCCCCGGGAGGCTGCGCCGGACATGCCAGCGACGCCAGGGAACTCATGATCGAAGCTGCCGACTGGCGACGGGGCGCCCCGACCCAGGGCCTGGAGGGCGCATGACGGAAGACAGCTCAAAGCACAGCCAAGGGACGGGTGTCGGCGTCGGTGGTGCGAACAGGATCAAGGGCGACCCATCATGGGAACAACGCGCTACGACAATCAGTTAAGTGCAGTCAAGTGGCGTCCCCAAGGGGACTCGAACCCCTGTTTTCGGCGTGAGAGGCCGATGTCCTAGGCCGCTAGACGATGGGGACCTTTAATGCTTCATGCCGGCGCAACCTAGATTGGGAGCGCCGCCCTGTCAACGCAGCCTGGAAGGTTGTATTCGATTGTGGCGTGGTGAATCATCGGCGGCCGAAACACGTCGATGTCGCTCTCAGCATGAAGACTTCAGTCCCCTTCGATGGCTACTGGCGCACCGGTCCGGGAGGCCACGACGAACTGCTGGTCCGCGTCGGCCCGGGAACGCCGGCCGGCGCGTACCTGCGCCGCTTCTGGCACCCTGTGGCCATGGCTGAGGAGATCGGACGGCTGCCCGTGCGCATACGCATTCTGGGCGAGGACCTGGTGGTGTTTCGCGACAGGAGCGGGCGTTACGGGCTGGTCCACAGGAACTGCCCGCACCGGCGCGCCTCCCTGGAGTTCGGCGTATGCGAGGACCGCGGCATCCGGTGCTGTTACCACGGCTGGCTCTTCGATGTTGACGGGACCATCCTGGAGGTGCCAGGCCAGCCTGACGGCGTGGAAGAACGGATCCGGTCCTCGACCCGGTTGGGCGCCTATCCGGTCAGGGAGTACAAGGGGCTGATCTTCGCCTATCTCGGGCCTCCCGAACTTGTGCCCGAATTTCCCGTGTACGATACGCTAGGGATGCCGGGACACGTCCTGGTGCCCTACCGGGCGCCCTTCCGCTGCAACTGGCTGCAGGTTCTCGACGCCATTCTGGACCCGCTCCACACCGCCTTCCTGCATTCCCGCATGAGCCGCGAGCAGTTCAGTCAGGGCTTCGGCGAAATCGGCGAAATGAAGTTCTACGAAAGGCCTTCCGGGTTTCTCGGGACGGCGACGAGGCGGGTCGATGACAATGTCTGGATCCGTGTCAACGAACTCGTCCTGCCGAACTTCACCCAGGCCGGAGCGGCGTTTGCCGCCGACGGCACACGCCGACGCTACTTCGGCCGCTCGTCCTTTGCCCGCTGGGTGGTGCCGGTGGATGACCACCAGACCACCTGCCTTGCCTGGGCGATCTTCGGCGAGCGCGGCGACCCTGAGAGCTACAACGTGCCAGGCGGACCGGAACTCATCGAGCAGGGAGAGATCTTCGACAGGCCGTACGAGGAACGCCAGCGTTTTCCGGCTGATGCGGAGGCCACCGAGGGCATGGGTCCGATTACCGAACATGACCGGGAAAACCTCGTTCCCAGCGATCGCGGCATCACGCTCTTTCGCCGTCGCATGCGCGACATCGTCACGGCCCTCCAGGAGGGCAACGAGCCGGAACATGTCACCTCCATGTGGCCTTCGACGGTGCCCACCTACGGCGGTGACACGGTGCTCCACTTTCCTGCCAGCGGGGACGACCAGGCGTACCTGCGGCGTGTCGGCATGGCGGTGATGGAACTCCAGTTCGCCGCCGAGCCGCTGGCGCCGGATTCACGGGACGCGCACGTCATCGCCGCCCTGAAGGATCTCGAAGCGAACGGACTGCCGGCATGACGATCCGGGTTCACATCAAGAACAACCACGCCCATCCCGATACCTTTCCGCCGACGCCGGAGGCGGAACCGGTCTTCACCACGACGAGAGCGCGCTACGACGCGGTGCTGGAGTCGTGGCCCGAACTGAAGCACAGGCTGTCGACCACCATCGACTGGGATACCGAGAACTTCGCCGAGGCGATGAAAACGGCCGAGGTCCTGATGTGCTGGGACCTGCCGACGGAGAACCTTGAGGTTGTGGCGCCGAACCTGCGATGGATCCACATCATCGGAGCAGGCGTGGAGCATCTCTGCCCCATGGACTGGGTGCCGGAAGACGTGGTGGTCACCAACAACAAGGGTGCCCAGGCAAGGAAGGCGGGCGATTTCGCCCTCATGGCCGTTCTCATGCTGCACTCCCGCATCCCCGCCATCGTCACCAACCAGCGCCGTAACGTCTGGAACTCGCTCTATGCGACTCCGGTGGAGGGGACGACGGTGCTCATCGTCGGCGTCGGCAGCCTCGGGGGTGGAGCTGCCGAACGCCTGCACGGCGCCGGACTGAGGGTTCTCGGGATCAGCCGTCACGGAAGGCCCCATCCCTCGGTGGAGACGATGGGAACGCCTTCAGACCTCGACTCCCTTCTCGGCCAGGCCGATCATGTGCTGGTGTGCGTTCCTGCCACGCCAGAGACCATCGGACTCATCGACCGCAACCGCCTTCGGGCCCTGAAACCGGGCGCCGGCCTCATCAACATCGGCCGCGCCGCCACGGTGGACTATGATGCCGTCGTCGAACTGCTGGAGAGCGGCCATCTCTCGGGCGCCATTCTCGACGTCTTCGACCCGGAACCCCTGGCGGCCGACTCTCCCCTTTGGACGACCCCCAACCTGATGGTCATGCCCCACATCTCCGCCGACGATGGTGAGACCTATGTCGAAACGACGCTTTCCATCTTCTTCGACAACATGCGCCGGTTCATGGCCGGTGACGGGCTTCGCAACATCGTGCGGCCCGAACTCGGTTACTGACGGGCCGGCATGATGACCGACCCGGAATTCACCATCGGCATCGAGGAGGAGTATCACCTCGTCGACGTGGCCACCGGCGCACTCGCCCGCGATGTGCCGGAGACACTGATCAGTGAATGTGTCGGCGAACTCGGTGAGCAGGTCACGACGGAATTCATGCGCGCGCAGGTGGAGATCGGCACGAAGGTATGCCGTCACATCGGCGATGCGCGCGAGGAACTGAAACGCCTGAGAGGCGGTGTGGCGCGCATCGCCGGGCGTCATGGCCTGGCCCCTGTCGCCTGTTCTACGCACCCGTTCGGTGACTGGCGCGAGCAGGACTACACCCACAAGGAACGCTACGAGGGCCTGGCTCGGGACCACCAGGCGGTGGCGCGCAGGCTGCTGATTTGCGGCATGCATGTCCACATCGGAATTGACGATGCGGAGACTCGCATCGATCTGATGAACCAGGCCAAGTACTTCCTGCCGCACCTTCTGTGCCTCACCACGTCGTCGCCCTTCTGGCAGGGGCGCGATACCGGTCTCAATTCCTACCGCCTCACCGTGTTCGACAGCCTGCCGCGCACAGGCCTTCCCGACAGGCTTCAGAGCTGGTCCGAGTACGAACGCCTGGTCAGGGACATGACGAGTTCCGGACTCCTTGAGGACGGCACCAAGATCTGGTGGGACCTGCGTCCCAGCGCGCGGTTCCCGACGCTGGAGATGCGCATCTGCGACGTCTGTCCCGATATCGAGGATGCTGTCGGTGTGGCGGCGCTCTTCCAGTGCATTCTGCGCATGCTCTTCCGCCTGCGCCTGGCAAACCAGACGTGGCGCGAGTACTCCAACATCCTGGTCGAGGAGAACCGCTGGCTGGCGCAGCGTTTTGGCGTCAGGAGCGAACTGGTGGATTTCGGCAAACGGCAGCTGGTTCCCTATGGTGAGCTTCTCGATGAACTGATCGGGCTGGTGGGCGAAGACGCCGACGCGCTGGGGTGCCGCGCCGAGGTCGAACACACCCGGTCGATCGCCGCAAGGGGAACGTCGGCGGAGCGCCAGCGATCGGTCTTCCGGCGGGCCGGCGGCGACGCCGAGGCCGACAAGGCACTCGCGGCCGTTGTCCGGGATCTCCTGGAACAGACGATGGCGGGCACCGCCCCTTGACGTTGCCGCCGGTCGGGGCCAAGAAGTAGCGTGTTCGGGGCGTGGCGCAGTCTGGTAGCGCACCTGCTTTGGGAGCAGGGGGCCGCTGGTTCAAATCCAGCCGCCCCGACCACCCCATGACCGCCCTTTTCAAAAGGAGGCGCGATGACCGCCAGAATCTATCGCCCGGCCAAGACGGCCATGCAGTCGGGACACGCCGGAACCCGCCGCTGGCTTCTCGAATACGTGCCGTCGGCGGCGAAGTCGGTCGATTCGCTGACCGGCTGGACAGGATCGTCGGACATGATGGCCGACCAGATCAGGCTGTGGTTCGAGACCCGCGATGCGGCCGTGGCCTATGCGGAACGTCATGGCATCAGGTACAGCGTGATCGAACGCCGCGAGAGAAGGATCAAGCCGAAGTCCTATGCCGACAACTTCCGCTGGGAGAGACCGGGCAACTGACGGCCCCGCATTGCACATGGTCAGGACCAGGAGCGGGTCATGAAAGCGCCCGCTTCCAACATGAGGCGCCCTTAGCTCAGTGGATAGAGCAACGGCCTTCTAAGCCGTAGGTCCCAGGTTCGAATCCTGGAGGGCGCGCCACATCTGCCCCCGCAAGTGTAGCAAGGGAGACCGCACATCATGACGACCACACGCATTTCGTCGGCCGAGGCCGTTCAGCGCGGTGCCATGGAAGGCAGCGTAGCACCCGTCGACCTCGACAAGGTCCGGTGCGACCGCCTTGCCAATGTTCACCGGCAGCTCGCCCGCAGCGATCTCGCCGGGGTCCTGCTTTTCGATCAGCTCAATGTGCGCTATGCCGTCGATGCGACCAACATGCAGGTGTGGTGCCTGCACAACGAGGTCCGTTACTGCTTCGTTGCGACGGATGGACCGGTCATCCTCTTCGAGTTCGGTCACGGCGACCATCTCACCCGAGGGTATCCGGGAATCAGCGAACGGCGACCGGCCCGGGCGGCAACGTACTTTTCCTCCGGCAACCGTACGCATGAACACGCCCGCGAGTTCGCCCGGGAGATCGCCGACGTTGTGCGTGAGCACGGGGCCGGCAACCGGCGGATCGGCATCGATCGCATGGGCGCCGACCTCTACCACGCCCTGGCAGACGAAAATCTCGACCTTCATGACGGCTTTGCGCTGATGGAGGAGGCACGCAAGATCAAGACGGCGGAAGAGATCGTCCTGATGCGCTGTGCCATCGAGGCGTCCGAAAAGGGAATTCGGGCGATGCGCGAGAACCTGCGGCCCGGCATCACCGAGAACGCCCTGTGGGCGAAACTTCACGAAGCCAACATTGCCGAAGGAGGCGAATGGATCGAGACCCGTCTGCTGTCGTCGGGGCCACGCACCAACCCCTGGATGCAGGAGTGCTCCATGAGGGTTATCGAGAAGGGCGACATGGTCAGCTTCGACACCGACCTCGTGGGACCATACGGCTACTGTTCGGACATCTCGCGGGCGTGGATCTGTGATGCCCGTCCCACCAATGAACAGCGACGGATCTACATGGCTGCCATGGAGCAGCTCGAGCACAACAAGGCGTTGCTGAAACCGGGGTTGTCGTTCCGCGAATGGGCCGAGAAGGCGTGGCCCATCCCCGATGAGTTCCTGGCCAGCCGGTACGGCATCATCGCCCACGGAGTGGGCCTGGTCGACGAGTATCCGGCCATTGCCCACCGGGAGGATTTCGCCGAGCGGGGCTACGACGGCATCATCCACCCGGGAATGGTGCTGTGCGTCGAATCACTGGTCGGCACCGAGGGCGGGCGCGAGGCGGTCAAGCTCGAACAGCAGCTGCTGGTCACGCAGACCGGATACGAACGCCTGGATACCTATCCCATGGATGAGACCTGGGTGTCCTGATACCCTGCGGCATCCTCGGTCCGGAGGCGACATGCGCAACCTGACTCCGCTTCACGCCGACTTCGGCGTCAGGCTCGAGTGCTCCTCGATCGGGGCGCTCGACATCGCCGGGCTCAGGCAGCTGATCGACCGCTACTCCTTCATCCACGTACCCGGCGTCGCCAGCGGCGACGAGGCCCATCTCGCTCTGACCCGCAGCCTTGGCGAGCCCGAGGAGGAGCACGTCCGCCTGGGCCGCGAAGGCAAGGTCGCGTGGTTCGGCACCGTCGGCAATGTGCGCGAGGACGGTACGGTCTACCGCAATGAACACAGGGAAACGCTTTACCAGACCGGCAACAACATGTGGCATTCGGATTCGTCGTTTCGTGCCGTGCCGAGCTTCGTGTCGATCACCTGTGCCTACGAGACTCCCGATGAAGGCGGCGAGACTCTCTTTGCCAGCCAGCGCAGCGCCTATGGGCGTCTCGACGCGGCAGAGCAGGAACGACTTGAACCTCTCGTCGCCATCCATGACTACGTGTATTCACGTTCCAAGGTTCATCCCGATGCCGTGACGGCCACCCATGCCGCCTCGCTGCCACCGGTGCGCCAGCGCCTCGTGCGCCGCAATCCGGAGACCGGCTCGAAGAATCTCTACGTTGGCTCCCATGCCCGCGAGGTGGAGGGCTGGGCCTTCGAGAAAAGCAGGGAACTGCTTGACGGCCTGCTCGAGGAGACGACTGCGGACGAGCATGTGCTCGCCCACCGCTGGCGGCCCGGAGATCTCGTGATCTGGGACAACCGCTGCCTGCTCCACCGGGGCGCGGGGTACGACGCGGACCGCTACCGGCGCTACATGCGCCAGACACGTGTGAAGGGGGCCGGCCCCACCCTCGAGGAGTGACCCGCGCCTGCCGTTGTCAGGAAGCCTTGCTGCGGCGCTCGAACGCCGCATCGAGATCGGCGATGAGATCGTCGGCGTCCTCGAGTCCGGCGTGGATTCGCAGCAACTGGCCCTCCGCGGTCCAGGGGACTGCGGTGCGTGACGACGAGGGATCGACGGGAACCAGAAGACTCTCGTAACCGCCCCACGACCAGCCCATTCCAAAGAGCGTGAGTCCGTCCACCATGGCGGCAAGGGCCTGCCGGCTGGTGGGTGCCAGGAGAACGCCGAAGAGACCGCTGGCACCGGTAAAGTCACGTTTCCACAACGCGTGACCGGGGTCTGAATCCAGACCGGGATGAAGCACGCGGACCACGTCCGGATGGCGACGCAGCCAGGCCGCAAGGCGAAGACCGGTCTCATGATGGCGCTGGAGCCTGACGCCGATGGTGCGGATGCCGCGCTGGGCGAGGTAGGCGTCATCGGGGCCGATGCAATTGCCGAGCGCCAGGAAGGTCTGCCAGACACGCTCGCACCAGGGGCCTCTGGCCGCGACGAGACCGCACATGGCGTCGGAATGGCCGACGATGTACTTGGTTCCCGCCTGCACGACGATGTCGACTCCGAGATCGAAGGGCTTGAGGAAGTACCCTCCCGACCACGTGTTGTCGTTGATGACCACGGCGCCATGCTCGTGGGCAATGGCGGCAATGGCCGGGAGGTCCTGGACCTCGAAGGTGAGCGATCCCGGACTCTCCGTGTAGACGGCCCTGGTGTTGGGCTGCATCCGGGCCGCAATGTCCTCTCCGGCCGCAGGATCGTAATAGCTCGTCTCGACGCCGAAGGAGCGCAGAATGCCGTCGGCGAACGTCCGTGTGGGAAGATAGGCGGAATCGGCGATGAGCAGATGATCCCCCGATTCCAGGCAGGCAAGCAGCGCCGTCACGATTGCCGCCTTGCCCGAACCCGTGGCCACCGCCATGTCCGCGCCCTCGAGTGCGGCATAGGCGTCCTGGAGTGAATGGGTGGTTGGTGTGCCGTTGCGCCCGTAGACCACCTGGCGCGGATCCTTGCCGCGGCCTTCCTGCAAGGCTTCCAGAGTCGGGAAGAGAACGGTGGAAGCATGGTAAACCGGTGGATTGACGATGCCGTGATTGCTGTGCGGATCACGTCCGGCGATCGCCACGCGCGTGTCGTCCTTCATCCTGCCTCTTCCTCCCCTGCCTGCGGATTGAAGGCCTCGGCCGATTGCGGGAGATCGAAGGCGCCCTGGAAATGGGAGTCGGGAATGAGCCAGGCCTCTTCGCGCCGGACCACCCTGAACCCGGCCTTCTGGTACATGACGAGGGCCCGGGGATGATCCCGGACGTTGGTGTCGACCAGCGCCAGGTCGACGCCCGGTCGCCACATGGCGTCGATGACGTGGTCGAGAAAGTAGCCACCGTAGCCCTTGCCCTGGTACTCCGGCAGGAATCCGAAGAGCGCCAGCTCACTGGTTCCGGGCCGGCGAAAATCAAGCTCGGCGAAGCCCGCCGGCACGCCGCCGACATGGCAGACGATGATCTCGACGGCCGGATGATGGATCACGTCGAGGAGGCGGTCTTCCGGCCACACGAGGCGGTCGGTCCAGTTCCAGTCGCGCCCGACACTGCGATAGAGCCACAGGTAGAAGGATCGCGGTGGCCGTTCCGCGCGCAGCAACGCCACCTTTCCGGCCGGCGCCGGACGCGGCGGCCTTGCCGGTCTTGCGGGCATTTCAAGGTAGGTAATCGTCGTCGGGAGCGTGCGCAGCGCGTCCGCCGGGAAGGCTGTGGTCACGGGGCCCCCGTTGCCACCGGGGTGTCGTCAGCGCCGCCCCACTCGGTCCAGGAACCGTCATAGACGGCAGCGTCCGGGAATCCGGCAAGATCGAGGGCGAGGGCGAGGAAACACGCTGAAATGCCCGAGCCGCAGGTGGCGATCACAGGCCGCGAAGGATCGATCCCGGCATCGTGGAAGGCGGCAGCGATCTCCTCATCGTCGACAATCGTGCCGTTCCGGTGGAGCAGCGTCGTGTAGGGGAGGTTGCGGCTCCCCGGAATATGCCCGCTTTTGAGACCCGGGCGAAACTCCGGCTCCTCTCCGGCAAAGCGGCCACGGCCGCGAGCGTCGACGACCTGGGCGCGGCCGCTTGCGAGATTGGCCTTCACCTGCCCGATATCGCGCACCAGAAATGTGTTGAGGCGAGGCGTGAAGTGCCGTTCGCGGGGAATCACCGGTTCGTCGTCGACCGGCCGGCCTTCGGCCATCCACTTCGCGAGCCCGCCATCGAGAACCTGGATGTCATCGTGGCCGAAGACCCGGAACATCCACCATACCCGGGCCGCCGCCATCATGTTGCCGCCGTCGTAGACCACGATCCGGACTCCGTCACCCAGGCCCAGCGCCCGCACGCGGCTGGAGAATTTCTCGGGACGGGGCAGCATGTGGGGAAGATCCGTCGACTCATCGCTGATGTCGTCGATGTCGAAGAACACGGCCCCCGAGATGTGCCTCTCGCGGTAATCCGAAAGGGCGTCGCGGTTCTCGACGGGGAGATACCACGAGGCGTCCACGGGACGCACATCCGGCGCGTCGAGCAGTCCGGCAAGGGTTTCGGTATCAACAAGCCAGCGGTCGCGCATCGCTCAGGGCTTCCCTTCAGGTGGTGAAGATCACGTTGATGCGCCGGTTGTGCCGGCCCTTGTTCTCGATCTTCGAGACAGCCATGCCGGCAAGTTCGCCGGTCCGGGCGACATGGGTGCCGCCACAGGGCTGCAGGTCGACACCCTCGATTTCCAGCAACCTGACCATGCCGGCGCCGCGCGGCGGCCTGATGCTCATGGTGCGGATGAGTTCGGGTCTGCGATCGAGTTCCTCCTCGCTGATCCAGCGTGGCGTGACCGGCAGGTCGGCGGCCGCCATCTCCGCCAGCCTGGCGGTGATGTCCTCCCTGGTCATGTCAGGCTGCGGCCAGTTGAGATCGATGCGGCTCTTCGCGGCGCCCACGGAAGCCCCGGTGATCTCCGCATCGACGATGGCGCAGAGCACGTGAAGCGCGGTGTGCATCCGCATGTGGCGATACCGGCGGTCCCAGTCGATGTGCGCGGTCACCGTCGCGCCGGTCGCCGGGAGTGGATGGCCTGCCTCGGGGATGTGGACCACATCGTCCATGGCCATCCCCTTCACCGTGTCGGCAATGGGAACCCGGGTGCCGTCATCAAGTTCGAGGTGGCCGCTGTCTCCGGGCTGTCCGCCTCCGTTGGGATAGAAGACCGTCCTGTCGAGGCGCAGGCGCCCCCCGTCGGTCGACGTCACCCGCGCCTGGCAGGACGTTCGATAGGCGTCGTCGAGAAACAAGCGTTCCATGCTACGTCATCCAGGGTGGGGGAGGCAGGTTGCGCTCCCTCAGGAATTCGGGATTGAAGATCTTGCTCTGGTAGCGGGTTCCGTAGTCGCACAGGAGGGTGACGATGGTGTGACCGGGACCGAGTTCCCGGGCGATCTTCATGGCGCCGGCAACGTTGATGCCCGTGGAACCACCCAGGCACAGGCCCTCTTCGATCAACAGATCGTAGATGACCTCGAGCATCTCGACATCGCTCACCTGGACGGACATGTCGATCGGCGCACCCTCGAGATTCCGTGTCACACGGCCCTGTCCGATGCCTTCCGAGATCGAGCTTCCCTCCGACGTGAGTTCGCCCTTCGTGACCCAGTTGTGCATGCACGAGCCAAAGGGATCGGTGAGGCCGATGACGATGTCGGGGTTGCGTTCCTTGAGAAAGATGCCGACACCGGCGATGGTGCCTCCCGTGCCGATGGACGATGCGAAGGCGTCCACCCTGCCGGAGGTCTGCTCCCAGATCTCGGGCCCGGTGCTCTCGATATGGGCCTGCCGGTTGGCGACGTTGTCGAACTGGTTGGCCCACACGGCGCCGTGGGGTTCGCTCGCCGCCTTCTCGCGGGCGATTCTCTCGGACGTGCGGATGTAGTTGGCGGGATCGCGATAGGGTTTGGCCGGCGTCAGGTGAAGGTCGGCGCCCAGTGATCTCAGGACGTCCTTCTTTTC
The DNA here is from genome assembly GCA_028821455.1 of bacterium. Taxonomy (GTDB): domain Bacteria; phylum Pseudomonadota; class Alphaproteobacteria; order SP197; family SP197; genus SP197. Next base: position 11,388 of record JAPPGE010000025.1, read on the forward strand.
CTTGCTCTGGGTCTCCGGCATGACGATCACCGAGCGGTAGCCCAGGGCGTTGCCGACGGTACACAGGCCAATGCCCGTGTTGCCGGCCGTGCCTTCGACGATGGTGCCCCCTGGTCCCAGTTCGCCCGCTCTTTCGGCTTGCTTGATGATCCACAGCGCCGCCCGGTCCTTGACCGACTGCCCGGGGTTGAGGAACTCGCACTTGCCGAGAATCTCGCATCCCGTCTTGTTGGAGGGCCCCGCGAGACGCAGCATCGGTGTGCCGCCGACCAGGGAAACAAGACTCTCGTGGGTTGTCATGTGGCAGTCCGTGACATGGATGGCAGGCTCCCTGGCTCTCCGGTCCGTGGAACCGGCGCACTCTAGGAAAGCAGGGCATGCTGATCAAGAACAGGGGATTCCACAGAATTCGTCCAGGATGGCCCGGCTCGCGTCCGTGCGACATCCAGAACGGCGCGGCCTCGTCGAGGGGACGCAACCGCGAGCGCTGCCGATTGTCTGTCAGGCCGTTGCGAAGACCTCCACAGAGGGATCCCGGTCACGGTCCTTCAACTGGCGATCCGCCGGTTCCAACAAGATTCCCGCACCCTGGTTGACTGGTCCCGGTCAAGCCTGTCGGGTGACGCCCCTGGCCGATCCGGTCACGGTCAGCCTTGGGCTCTATCTTCGTAGAGCGACTGCAGACCGCGAAACCATGCGCACACCCTGTCGCTTGTCCATGCGCATGTGGGCATCGTGCAATGAGCGTGAGCGGGAAGGAACAGCCCGCCCCCACGCCTGGGTGGTCATCGGCACCACACCTCTGTCCGCTGTTGCAGGGGGCAGGTGTTGCCCATGATTGATGCAGGAGAGTGCTTCCGGCATTCCAATTGAATGCCATCTGGCTGCCGGCATGATCGGCGCCCGGCACTGGAGGGCTGTTTACACATATCTGAACGAGCGGGTACGGATCATCTCCGAGCGTCGCTCTCGCAAACAGGAGACAGACCACCATGAAGGCGACTGAATTCGACGAGAGGTTCGATGCGGGCGAAGACATGTCCGCCGATGTCGACTGGTCCAGGGCCCGCCGGCTGAATGTTGAGACCAGGCGGGTCAATGTGGACTTTCCGGCGTGGGTTGTCTCGGGTCTGTACCGGCAGGCTCGATTACTGGGCATAACCCGCCAGGCGCTGATCAAGATGTGGATCGCCGATCGTCTGCAATGACACAAACCCGTCCTGGCGACCGCGTAAAGGGTTTCATCGTTGAACACGCCGTCAGGCGGACCCTGCAAGTCTCTCGGGTGAGCAATGTCGTATGCGGCGCAGCAGAGTGGGCGGCAATGCTGATGCCTGGTTCCGGCATGATGGAGGCTTGCTGTCCGGCGAACCGCCTGAAGTGCGCATCCGGGTGGATCGAGGGGTGGCGAGGTCCTGATTCCGGCATGGAGCCGGACGCCTCCTTGTCCGATGCCGTTGGGGGTGTGTATCCTGCGGTTCGACGCCCCGGCTCGATCGGACGATGCCGGCGGCAGGCAAACGCGGGAGCGCCAGACGATGAGACGTAACTTCCAGTATGATGTCGAAGGCCTGATGGCCAAGGACAAGGCCCACGCCATGCACCCCTGGCACGAGTTCGGCCGCGAGGAACACATGATCCTGGCGGATTCGGAAGGGATCTACGTCTACGACGGCGAGGGCAACCGCTACATCGACGGTATCGGCGGCATGTGGGCAGTGCAGCTCGGTTACGGCAACGAGGAGATGGCAACGGCCATCTCGGACCAGGTGCGCAGCATGGTCTACTACTCGCCCTGGTCGATGGCGACCCCGCCCCACGCGGAACTCTCCGCCAAGCTGGCGACGCTGACACCGGGGGATCTCAACCGGTTCTTCTATTCGACCGGCGGTTCGACGGCGAATGACGCCGCGGTCCGCTTTGCCCACTACTACTGGAATGTCGTTGGCGAGCCGTCCCGCAAGACCATTCTCACGCGCGACGATGCCTACCATGGCAGCACGTATCTTGCCGATTCGCTGTGCGGCAAGCCCGGCAACGACACGCGCATGGAGCGGGTGACGGAGTGGATCGAGCATCTTTCCTCCCCCAATCCCTACCGCAAGCCCGAGGGCATGGACGACGCCGCGTTCCTCGATCACCTCATCACCGAGATGGACGACCGGATCAAGTCGATCGGGCCGGAGAATGTGGCGGCCTTCATCGCCGAGCCGGTGCTGGCGTCCGGCGGCGTCATCGTGCCGCCGAAGGGCTACCAGAAGGCGTGTCTCGAGACCTGCCGCAAGTACGGCATCCTCTATATCTCCGACGAAGTGGTCACGGGTTTCGGACGCATGGGGCACTTCTTTTCCTCGGAGCCCGTCTTCGACATCGTGCCGGACATCATCACCGCGGCGAAGGGATTCACCTCCGGATACATCCCTGCCGGCCTGACGGCGATTTCCGAGAGAATGCACCAGGACATCATCGAAAAGGGTGGCGATTCTCCCACGTTTTCCATGGGTTTCACCTATTCGGGGCACCCGGTCGCCATGGCCGCGGCGCTCAAGAACATCGAGATCATGGAGCGCGACGACATCATGGGTCACGCCCGCAGCACGGGCGACTACTTCCAGGAGCGGTTGCGCTCCCTGGCTGACCTTCCCATGGTGGGCGACGTCCGGGGTGTCGGCCTCATGGGGTGCATCGAGTGCGTCGAGAACAAGTCGACCAGGAAGGCCTTCGACGAGAGTCTGAATGTCGGCAAGAAGATCGACGAGAAGTGCCAGCAGTACGGGCTGATCCTGCGTCCCATGTGGCACCTGTGCGTCTTCTCGCCGCCCATCATCATCACGCGCTCCCAGGTGGACGACATGGTCGCGATCATGGAGCGGGCCATCAAGGAAGTGGCGGACGATATGGTGCGCGACGGCTCCTGGTCGGGCCGCGACTGAACCCGGGAACTCCTCGTCCGGTCGCTATCGGGCCGCCGTGACCGCTGCCGGGCTGCGGTCCGGAACCTGACGGGAGACGGTGAAGGATACATCGAGCGCCTGGCCGATTGCCTCGGCCAGGCGCTCGATGCGTTCAGGCGAGGCGACGCCGGATTCCCGCGGGATTTCCAGGGCGAACCCGTCCGCGGTGGCAACCAGGGGGGTCGAATCGAGGATGGGTCCGCGTCCGGCACTCAAGATCAGTGCAAGACGCAGCAGCCTGCCGAGCAACACCGCCCCGGCGACCGTGTCCGGCTTCAGCAGACGGCGGCACGCCGCCGCCTCGTCGGCCGATTCCGCGCCGCCGTAGCGCACGAAGACGGCAAGGGCGAGCCATGCCCTTTGCTGGTGATCGAGCACAGACCAGGGCATGTGGAGAACCCTTGAGAGGGAACGCCCGGCACGATACTCGGGGTGTTCCCTCCAGCCGGTGTCGGCGAGGATGCAGGCGGCGCGCACAAGGCGCGGGTCGGCATGACCATGATGCCGGATCACGGGGGCGACCCAGCGTTCGAGGGCCTCCGAGCAGTCGGCGAACCGGCGATGCCAGAGAGCGAGTTGATGGCATGCGGCAATCAGTGGATCGCTCTTGCGCGTGGCGGCACGGAGCATGCGGAAGTGATGTCCTTCCCTCAGGCCCTGGGCCGAAAACACGACGTTTCGCGGTTGAAGGGCGTCCATCAGGTGGTCAAGCACCATGGCGCCCCAGGGCAGGATGGCGGCCCGCCTTCTGGAGATGCCTCGGATACGCGACGTTGTCTCGGTGCTCAGTCTCTCCAGCATGCCGGTGAAGGAACGGGTTTCTGCCGGCGCCATGGTGTAGCCATGCACGATTGTCAGCGGATAGTGATGCTGCGTCATGTGGAGGCGGGCAATGGCCCGCCACGAACCACCCACCGCGTGAAAGTCCCGGTGTTTCCAGGCGTCGAGCCAGGCCACATTGCAAACAGCCTCGTGAATCGCTGCCGACGCATGTGCCGGGTTTTCTCCCCATCGCTCCCTCAGGCGCAGGGGCCCGATGTCGCGTGTCGCCTGCTCCCTGACGGTGCCGTCCTCGACGGCAGCGAGCTCCAGGCTGCCGCCGCCGAGGTCTGCGATGACGCCGGTCAATCCGGGCAGTGCCGAGATGACGCCGGCTGCTGACAGCCGTGCCTCCCCGGCGCCTGTCAGAACCGTCACGACACGCCCCGTCCTTGCCTCGACTGACCGGCAGAAATCGTCGCCGTTGGCGGCCTGTCGTACGGCGGCCGTGGCATAGAGAGCGAGATCTGCACAGCGAACGCTGTCGGCAAGACGCACGAGGATATCGATGGCTTCGATGCCTCTGCGAAAGGCCTCTTCGCCGAACCAGCCGTGGCGCTCGACGTCCACACCGAGTCCGATGACTGCCTTGTGGTTGATGACCGGCAGGGGCGCCCGGCCCAGACCATCGAAGATGACGAGGCGAATCGAATTCGAGCCGATATCGATCACCCCCACCCTGGTGGTGGAGAGCGCCTCAGCGGATTCGTTCATTCCGCTGGCGTGGGTGTCGCATTGCCCCGCTGGATCTGCCGTTGCAGTGCACTGCCCCGGCCCGACAGGCTGGGATTGGTCATGAAGAAGCGATGGGCGGAAAAGGCGTTGTCCGTGTTGGCGAGTCTCGTGTAGGCGCCATCGCTGGTCAGGGTCCAGGACTGCTCCGTATCGCGCAGGTTGGCCACCATGATCTGGCCGAGAATCTGGCGGTGAACCGTCGGATTGAGGATCGGGATCATGGTCTCCACCCGGTAATCGAAATTGCGGGTCATCCAGTCCGCCGACGACACGAAGACAAGGGTGTCGGACGATGGCATCTCGCCGCCGTTGGCAAAGCAGAAGATGCGGCTGTGTTCGAGAAAGCGGCCGACGAGGCTCTTCACCCGGATTCTCTCCGAGAGACCCTCGACACCGGGACGCAGGCAGCAGATGCCGCGCACCACGAGATCGATCTCCACACCACAGCCGGACGCCTGGTAGAGCAGGTCGATGATCTGCGAATCGACGAGGGAGTTCATCTTGGCCCAGATGGCTGCCGGCTTGCCGGCCCGGGCGTTGTCGATTTCACGACCGATCAGATCATGAAGGCGATGGCGCAGGGTGCCAGGCGACATGGCGACCGCCTCAAGGGTGTGGGGCCTGATGTATCCGGTCAGGAAGTTGAAGATCCGGTTGGCGTCCCGGGTGAGCGCCGGCGTGGTGGTGAAGAGGGAGAGATCGGTGTAGATCTTCGCCGTGACGGGGTGATAGTTGCCGGTTCCGTAGTGAACGTAGGTCACCAGAGCGCCCTGTTCGCGGCGCACGATGAGCGAGATCTTCGTGTGGGTCTTGAAGTCGGGTATGCCGTAGACGATCTGGGCGCCGGCATGTTCGAGACCGCGGGCCCAGCGGATGTTCGCCTCTTCGTCGAACCGCGCCTTGAGTTCCACGACCGCCGTGACCGACTTGCCCGCTTCCGCCGCTTCGATGAGAGCCTTGACGATCGGTGAACCCTCGCTCGTGCGGTAGAGTGTCTGCTTGATCGCCACCACCGCGGGGTCGCGTGCCGCCTGCTGCAGGAACTGGACCACCACATCGAAACTCTCATAGGGGTGATGGACGATGATGTCCTTGGCACGGATGGCATCGAAGCAGTTGCCGCCAAAGTCGCGTATGCGTTCGGGAAAGCGCGCCGAATAGGGATCGAACAGCAGATCGGGACGGTGGTCGACGATCAGCCGGGCAAGATCGCTCAGACCGAGTTCGCCCTCGACCACGGTGACATCGCCGGGGGAGACATCGAGGCGATCGGTCAGAAGATTGAGAAGTTCTCCCGGCATGGCCGCATCGACCACGAGATCGATCACGCTGCCGCGGCGCCGCCGCTTGAGAGCGCTCTCGAAATGGCGCACCAGATCCTGCGATTCCTCGTCGATCTCGATTTCGCTGTCGCGCACCACGCGGAAAAATCCGGTCTCAAGCAACCTGAACCCCGGAAACAGGTTCTTGAGATGCAGACGCACGGCCTGTTCGAGGGGCAGGAAACGCGATCCCTCATCACCGGGCAGGCGAATGAAGCGATCGGTCTGTTGCGGCAGCCGGATGATGGCATGGGCCGGTTCATCTCCACCCTCGCCGATGAGCTTGAGGGCAATGCCGAAGCCGAAATTGGGAATGAAGGGGAAGGGATGGGCAGGGTCAATCGCCATTGGCGTCAGCAAGGGCAGGATTTCGCGTTCGAAGTAACCGGCGAGCCAGGTGCGCTCGTCGTCGTCGAGCTGACCCTCGCCGACCACCGAGATTCCCTCCCGTGACAGCAGTCCCCGCAGGGTGCGCCAGATGACATACTGGCCGTCGATCAATGTCTTCGAGCGGTCCTTGATGGCTTCCAGCTGTCGTGCCGGAGACAGGCCATCGATGCCCGGCGTGGTGACACCGGCGTCGACCTGGGCCTTGAGGCCGGCCACTCTCACCATCTGGAACTCATCGAGATTGCTGGCCGAAATCGACAAGAATCTCAGTCGTTCAAGAAGCGGATGACGGGTATTCCGCGCTTCCTCGAGAACCCGCTCGTTGAAGGCCAGCCAGCTCAGTTCGCGATTGATGTAGCGATCGGCGGGCGCTTCGGCGGGTGCCGGCGCGACGGAAAGGACAGTATCCAGTTCCTGGCTGACCATTCTGTGCTAGCCTCGGGTCGGGAAACAGGTTGTGCGGGACATCCGCGAACGTTGAAGGAGACGATGTGTGATGACCGCCACACTTTATCTCGTTCGCCATGCCAAATCCAGTTGGGCCGACATCACGCTTGACGATCACGATCGTCCCTTGCGCAACCGCGGGAGACGCCGCGCCGCCGGTCTCGCCGCCTGGATGGAAGAACGCTCTCTGGGGTGCGATCTCGTGTTGTGCTCGACCGCGCTGCGCACCCGCCAGACTCTGGAGATCCTGCTTCCCGTCCTCGGCGACGCGGAAGTCCGCTACGAAGAGGGTCTCTACCATGGCGACGCACGCCACCTCATCTCCCTGCTGCGACGTACGCCCTCCACCCTGGAACGGGTCATGGTGGTGGGACACGATCCTGTCCTGCAGATGACGGCGCAATACCTGGCGGCGACGGCAACAGGCGATGCCATGGACAGGCTCGACCGCAAGTTTCCGACGTCCGCGCTGGCCATGCTGACCTTCGGTTCGGCCGAGTGGACGGCGCTGCGTCAGCACTTGGGACACCTCGAGTTCTTCTGCATTCCACCGGATTGAGATTGCAATGAGACTGTTTGCAGGCTGGCTCTATGCCCTGGGCCTGGTGGCCACGCTCGGCGGAGCCATCGTCTGGATATCCAACATCCCGAACATCCCCGACGAGGACGACCTCGTCTGGAAGCGCGGCTTTCTGGTCGGCATCGTTCTGGACTACGACTATGACGGTCTGTTCGTCGTCAACATGCGGTTGCGGGACGACGATACCCTCTACACCTACCACTCCACCTACCCCCGTTATGTCGCGGTACGCGACCGCTTCGGCATCTATCGCGATGTCGAGATTCTCGTCGACCAGACCGCTCTGGCCTCTGGTGGCGAGACCGTCAGGATGTGGGGCGTGATCGAGCACGACCCCTACGATGAAGGCATCGTTGTGTTGTTCGACGAGATCCGCAGGGAGGTGACGCAGACCGAACGCTCGTGGCAGCGCGTCGCCCTCATCGTCCTTGCCTCAGGGCTGGCCGCGATCCTCGCAGGATTCGTGATCCGGCGCGTCTTTCCCTACGCTCCCAGGGACCCCACGGTCTGAGAGGCGCCGGTAGATCCTCGAGGCGTTGCCGCCTGCGATCATGGCGACGATGCGGTCGGCTTCTGCCAGGCTGAGCATGCCGTCGGCGATCCAGCGGTCGAGGTGGTGGCACAGCGTGCGGCGGAACTGGAACTGGCCCAGGTAGTGGAGTTCGGCCAGTCCGAAGGCATCCGAGCTGTAGAGTTGCTTGAAGAAGGGGCCCAACTCCAGGGCCTCACCCATGATCGTGGCGGCCTGGGGCCCGGTGAAATTGAGGACCACGCCGACATCGTAGTAGACGTTGCGGAAGATCTCGGCGAGCCAGGCCGCTTCGCGGTGGAAGGGGTAGTTGTGGAGCAGCGTGCAGTTGACCTCCCAGGCTTCCATGGCGCGCAGGAACTCCGTGAAGTGTGTCGGATCACAGGCATGCATGGTGATGTCGGGGTCACCGAATCCGACGTGGATCTGCAGGGGAACACCGTGCTGGCGGGCGAGTTCGGCTCCCGTCCACAGGCCTGAGCGCACAACGTCGACCGTCTCGAGACGCACCCTTCCCGTGGTCTCGATGGAGCGGAACCAGGCATCCGTCGCCGTTCTCACGTCGGTGGCGGATGGCGGGCTCTGGTCGATGGCGAAGGTCGTGCGATAGGCGACAATGGTCTTCAGGCCGACCGCGTCGTGGGTCCGAGCCGCCAGGGTGTCGGTGAAGGCCTGAGGGAAGCGTGCCGCGTCAACGCCGGACCGCGCCACCTCTTCGGCCACGGCCTCGATGCGCACGACCTCGTGAGCCGGCCGCCCCGAGATCGCCGCCATCTCCGGCACATCGGCAATCGATTCGCTCCGGTGGCCGGTGTCGACGATCAGCCGTTCCAGGCCACATGCGCGAAGCAGGCGCCGGTTGACCTCTTCGGCACCGATCTGGCGGCGACGTTCCACGTAGTCCCTGCCTTGCGTGAAGGGGTCGAGGTCGAGCAGGGGCGCACATTGGCTGCGGACCATGAGACCGAGCGGCTTGTCGAATTGCGAGGTCCCGTCGGGGGGCGGCCGGTAGCTCTCGCTCATCAGTGCCTCGAACGCCTGCAGATCGAGGTCACCCGGCACCACGCCGTGGCAGTGATGATCGATCAGGGGCAGATCACACGTGACGTTCCCCTTGGATGCAGCGGGCATCGCCTCAGTAGGCCCCGCGGTATCTCTGGCAGAGTTCGGCATCGCTCATTGCCGCCGCATTCGCTGCCTCGAGATGCTTGAGGGCGCCATAGGCCTCGATCATCACGGGGTCAAACCACTGACAGACGCTGTCATCGGCCAGGAAGGCGTCGAGGGCCTCGTCCAGGGATCCGGGCAGGGTGCGGATACCCTGGTCCCGGCGTTCGGCGTCGCTCAACGAGGCCGGATCCAGATTCACCATGGCAGGGGGCGCCAGGTCGGCGCGGATCCCTTCGAGCCCGGCGCGGATGATGGCGCCGATGGCAAGGTAGGGGCTCGCTGTCGCATCGGTCGAGCGGATCTCGATGTTGAAGGCCGCAGGGTCGCCATCGGGCGCAGGGCAGATCCGGATTGCCGCCTCGCGATTCTGCACGCCGACGGCATCGAAGCCGCAGCTCCAGTGGTGTGGCCCCAGGCGCATGTAGGAGACGGGACTTGGCGCCGTGATGGCAACGAGAGCCCTCAGGTGACGGTGAACTCCGGCGACGAAACGTCCGGCTACGGCGCTCAGTCCGGCCGGTCCGGCAGGGTCGGCCGTTGCCGGGTTGCCGGCACCGTCCCACAGGCTCACGTGAAGATGGCAGCCGTTGCCGACGGCATCCGGTGCCGGCTTTGGCGAAAAACTCGCGGTGATCGAGCACTGCCGTGCCGCCTCGCGCACCGTCTCCCGGGTGATGACGACTCGATCGGCTCCGGCAAGCCCCGTTGCCGGTCCGCAACTCACCTCGTACTGCCCGACTCCGTATTCGGGCTCGAAGGTTTCGAGGTCGACGCCGGCATCAATCAACGCACGCGTGCAGAGATCGGCAAAGGGTGCGGCCCGGCGTATGGAATCGACGGAAAAGGGCGCTGCCCACTCGAGAGCGGGATCGATGAGCAGGAATTCGTTCTCGTAGGCGATGGCGACCTCGAGTCCGGTCTGGTTCTTCAGATCGTCGAGGGCACTGGCAAGAAAGCTCCGGGTGCAGCACTCCCAGGGCGTGCCGTCGGCATGGAGGCTGTTGCAGAGAGCGACATGGAACGCCGGATGATCCTCCTTGAGGACGATGCGCATGCGGGTTGCCTCGTCCGGCACCTGGCGCACCTCGTCCATGGGTCCCCAGGGATTGGGCGCGATGTCCTCGAAGGGTGTCAGGGACTGGCCCGCGAGCGCCCATCCCAGCCCGTGACGCCGCCGGCGCTCGTACTGCTGCAGGGGAACGCCCCTGGTGCGCGACAGCCCCACGAGGTCATTCCAGACCAGCAGGACCAGTTCTCCATTCGTCATGACACCTCGCGCGTCGGTCACGTGCCGGCGGCCACTGTTGCAACGTCGGCGATGCCGGTCAACGCCGCTTGACGACATTGGCGGGGTCTTCCAATGTCGCCGGCTCCTGCAGGTGAAGCGACACCGGTGAACACGTCGTCAAGTGCCCGTCTCGTGTCCTGGCCGCCCCTCGCCGGCAGCCTGCTCATGCTGGTTCCCATCGCCGTCGTGTCGCTGCTGGTGTGGCAGACGGCCGGTGCGGCACTCCAGGGGACCGTGACGCACTATCTCGTGCTGACGGTCGCGGTGCTGGCCTTCAGCGCATTCACCGGAAACTCCGGAATCCTGAGTTTCGGTCACGCGGCCTTCATGGGCCTGGCGGCGCATGTGACCGGCGTTCTCACCATACCCGTGGCACAGAAGGCCATCTTTCTGCCTGACCTGCCGCTGTGGCTTGCCGGTCTCGAACTCCACTTTCTCGTGGCCGGCGCGATCGCCGTGGTTCTCGTGACGATCGTCGGTTTTCTCGTCGGCATTCCGATCTGCCGTCTCGGTGGCGCCTCGGCGGCGATTGCCACCCTGGGACTGCTCATCATCGTCTATGGCGTCCTCGTTGGCGCCCGGGACTTCACTCGTGGCAGCCAGGCGCTGATCGGCGTGCCGCGAACCGTCGACATACCCCTGGCCCTGCTGTTTGTCGCAATCGCCCTCATCGTGTGCCGCATCTTCCGGGATTCCCTGCCCGGCCTCGAATTGCGGGCGGCACGCGAAGACGAGCCGGCGGCACGGGCCGTAGGTGTCGATGTCCACCGTCGCCGTTTGCTTGCGTGGACGCTCAGCGCCTGTATCGCCGCGATTGCCGGGGTGCTGCTCGCCCATGAACTCGGGGTCTATTCGCCGAGGGAGTTCTACTTCCAGATCACCTTTGCGGTCCTCGTCATGCTGATCGTCGGCGGCATGACAAGTGTATCGGGCGCCGTGGCGGGTGCGATTGTCGTCACCATCCTCATCGAAGTCCTGCGGTCGGTGGAGGAGTCCATCAACACCGTCTGGTTCGACGAGCCGACGGTCTTCGGGCTGACGGACATCGGCCTGTCGCTCGCCATCCTCGGAGTGCTCTTCTGGCGCCGCAACGGACTGTTCGAGTACCGCGAGATCGAGGATTTCGTCCTCAGTCCCCGCAAGGCCCCCGCCGGCTCCCTCACTGCCACGCCTGAACGTGTGGCACGGGATGGAGGACTCGAGGTTCGTGATGTCACCAGGATGTTCGGAGGCCTGCGTGCCGTGGACAGCGCCAGCCTCTCGCTGAAACCAGGCGAGATCGTCGGCCTCATCGGACCCAACGGTTCGGGAAAGACCACGCTGCTCGGCTGCATCTCCGGCGCCCTCGAATGCGACGCAGGCACCATCGAACTCGATGGCGCCGACATCACCGGCATGCCCAGTCACCTGATTGCCCGGCGTGGCGTCGGCCGCACGTTCCAGAACGTCAGGCTGTTTTCCAATCTTTCCTGCCAGGAGAACGTCAAGACCGCCCTGGCGGCCGGATCGACCGGTTCAAGACCGGCCCGCATGACAGAGCGATGCCTCGCCCTTCTCGGGGAACTCGGCATCGCGGACTATGCCTCGCGTCGCGCCGGAACCCTCGCCTACGGCCTGCAGCGACGCCTGGAAATCGCCCGGGCGCTCGCTCTGGAACCCCGCTACCTGCTGCTCGACGAACCGGCCGCCGGCATGAATGAGAGCGAATCCGACGAACTGCTGGCCATTCTGGCCCGGTTGCGAGAAGTCCGGGGCCCGGGCCTGCTTGTCGTCGACCACGATCTCAGCCTCATCATGAGATTGTGCGACCGGGTGATCGTGCTAAACAAGGGCGAAGTCATTGCCGAAGGAACACCGGAGGACGTCCAGTCCGACCCGGTCGTGATCGAGGCGTACCTGGGTCGCCGGCGTACCGCCGAGCGGGCCACCAGTTGGTCAACAGCAAGGGAGTAGGACACCATGTTTCGTGCATCGACAACCCGCATCGCCGCCGTGGCCGCCGGACTCGTGGCTGCCGGCGGTGTGGCCCAGGGCGATTCCCACGGAATCACAATCGGCTATGCCGGCGGATTTACCGGCTATCTCGCGCCTTACGACCAGCCGTCCCTGAACGGGGTGCAGCTGGCGCTCGATCAGATCAATGCGGCCGGCGGCATCATGGGCATGCCGGTCGAAATCGTGGTCAAGGACACGCGATCGGATACCGCTCAGGCCGCCGTCGTCGCCCAGGAACTCATCGATGAGGGCGTGGTGGCGATGATCGTGTCCTGTGACGTCGATCCCGCCGTGGCGTCCGGCGTCATGGCCCAGGCGGCCGAGATCCCGTCAGCGAGTTCGTGTGCTTCCACACCCACCCTGCCGGCGGCAGTCGGACCCTACATGTTCTCGAACTACACGGCGGACAACCTGCAGGGCGCCGTCCTCGCGGAGTATGCCCGCGGCCAGGGCTACGAGAATGCCTATATCCTGCTGTCGCGCGACACGCCCTACACCGAGAAGCTGCCGGAGTACTTCGGCGAGGCCTTCGAAGCCATGGGCGGCACGGTGGTCGCGGTCGGCGAGTACACCATGGGACAGCAGGACTTCTCGGCGGAAGTCACCAACATCGGCGGCCTCGATCCCAGTCCGGACGTCATCCAGACATCGGCCTACGAGCCCGACTTCCCGGCCTTCATCAAGCAGTTGCGAGCAGCCGGCATCGATACGCCGGTGCTCGGCAGTGACGGCATCGATTCTCCCACGACCTTCGCTCTTGGCGACGTGGCCGAGGGCGTGGTCTTCTCCAACGCCGGATTTGCCTCTCCGGGTAGCGCGCTGGAAGCCTTCGAAATGGCTTACGAGGAGAAGTACGGCATGCCGAACGACACCGTCTTCACGGCAACCGGCTACGATCTGATGATGGTCATCGCCGCGGCCATCGAGGCGGCCGGTTCCACCGACGGTCCGGCAATCCGGGATGCCTGGGACAACCTGGAGAATGTCCAGGTCGCCACGGGGTCGATCACCTACAAGGATCAGAACCGGGTGCCGGTGCGAGTCGTCGCGCTTAACCAGGTCTCGGGCGGCGAGCGGGTTCATGTCGGCGATTTCTCGCCTGACTCCTCAATGATCCCGGCTCCGTGAGCAGTGGCCCCGAACACCTCCTCGACGTCGCAGGGCTTGAAGTCCGCTACGGCGCCATAGAGGCCATCAGGGGCGCGGGCCTCGAGGTCTGCAAGGGTGAAATCGTGACTCTTCTCGGCGCCAACGGCGCCGGGAAGAGTTCCTTTCTCAACGCCGTCATGGGACTGGTGCCACTGGCCGCCGGCCGGGTCGTGCTCGATGGCGAGGACATCACCGGTGAGGCGCCGGAAACCGTCGTGCGACGTGGCATGACCCTGTGTCCGGAAGGACGGCGCGTCTTTGCCAATCTCACCGTGCGCGAGAATCTCGCCATCGGCGGCGCGACGCGACGCCGCACCGGTGATGCCGCGACAATACTCGCCGACATGCTGGACCGTTTCCCGGTGCTCGCGGAACGCCACGACCAGATGGCCGGCACGCTCTCGGGAGGGGAGCAGCAGATGCTGGCGATTGCCCGGGCCATGATGTCCGCTCCCCGGATCGTGCTGCTCGATGAACCTTCGCTGGGTCTGGCGCCGCAAGTCGTCGACACCATCTTCGAGATGATTGTCGCCCTGCAGCATCACGGTGCCACCATTCTGCTGGTGGAACAGAATGTCGACCTTGCCCTGGACGTGGCCGACAGGGGTTATGTCCTTGCGTCCGGCCGCGTCGCGCTCTCCGGGCCAGCATCCGAACTCCAGGCTTCCGGAGAGGTCGAACGCGCCTACATGGGGCGCGACTGATGGGTAATCCGGAGCGCTGGACGATCGGGTGCCGCACCCCTTGGGCGGGTGCCGAGTAGCGGCTGATGGACATCCTCATCCAGCAGTTCGTCAACGCCCTCTCCCTGGGGGGCACCTATGCCCTGCTGGCCCTTGGCCTGGCGATGGTGTTCAGCGTTCTGGGCCTGATCAACTTTGCCCACGGCGATCTCATGACGCTGACGGGCTATGCCATGTTCTTTGCCATCGGCGCCGGTCTCGGTCTGCCGCTGGCGATCGTGCTCGGCATCGCCTGCGCCACCCTGGCGGCTGTCGCGATGGAACGGGTGGCCTTCCGTCCGGTGCGTGACGCCAACACGGCCACCATGCTGCTGACGAGCCTGGCGGTCAGCACCATCCTCCACATGCTGTTCCAGAACCTGATTTCGGCCCGGCCCCGGGCCATTCCGGTGCCCTCCTGGATGATCGGCGCCGTCGATGTAGGCGGCCTGGCGATCGGCGTGATCCAGCTGATGTCAATCACCGCCACAGCGCTGCTGCTCATCGCTCTCTCGGTTTTCCTGCGCCGTTCCATCCTCGGCATCGCCATGCGGGCGGCAGCTCTCGACTTTCCGGTCACCCGGCTCATGGGGATCAACGCCAACGCCGTCGTCGCCACGGCCTTCGGCCTTTCCGGACTGCTGGCCGGAGTTGCCGGAGTCCTGTGGCTGGCGCAGCGTGGCTCGGTTGATCCGCTGATGGGTTTCCTGCCGGTGCTCAAGGCGTTCATCGCCGTGGTGCTGGGTGGTCTTGGCAGCCTTGCGGGCGCGGTGGTGGGCGGGTTCGCCCTCGCTTTCATCGAGGTGTTCCTGCGCGCCTTTCTTCCCGATGGCTGGTTGCCGTTTCGCGAATCGATCACACTGACTCTCGTCATCGTCCTGCTCCTGGTGAGGCCCGAAGGCCTGATCGGCCGGCGCGAGAACGTGAGATAGGAGCGCCTCATGAGCAATTCACTGCTTGAACGGGACAGGAAGGCTCTCGCCGGGATCGGCAAGCTGAGGACATCGCCGCTTACCACCCGCCATGCCCGTGGCAACCGGCTGATCGAGGAGGACGGCCGCGAGGTGCTGGACATGTCCGCCACCGCCGGCTCGGCGCTTCTGGGGTACGGGCATCCCGCAGTCCTCGAGGCGACACGCCGTGGCCTCGAGGAGTGTGCCGGTGCGTCGGCGATGTTCGGCGCATCCGAATCGGCCGTGGCCCTGGCCGAGGATCTTCTCGTCCTCGTGCCGGAGGCTGACGATCACAAGGTCTGGTTCGGTCACAGTGGTTCGGATGCCAACGATACGGTCATGCGGGCCGTGACGGCGGCGACCGGTCGACGCCGGTTCATGAGTTTCCATGGCGCCTATCACGGCGGCATCTCGGGCTCCATGTCCGTGTCCGGTCACCCGTCGCAGCAGCACGCGCTGCCCCGCGCCGGCCTGGTACAGATCCCCTTTCCCAATCCCTACCGTCCCCTGGGCGGTGGCGACGCGGCGCGCCATGTTCTCGATCATGTCGATTTCCTGTTTTCCACCGCCATCCGTCCGGACGATGTCGCGGCGCTCTTCATCGAGCCGCTGCAGTCCGACGGCGGCATGCTCGTGCCGCCTCCGGGCTTCTTCCCGGCCCTCGCCGACCGGTGCCGGGCCGAAGGCATTCTGATCGTCAGCGACGAGGTCAAGGTGGGCCTTGGCCGACCGGGGTGCTGGCACTGCTACCAGGCGGAGGGATTCCGGCCCGACATCGTGACCTTCGGCAAGGGCCTGGGGAGCGGCATTCCCGTCTCGGCCATCGTCGCGCCACGGAGCGTGATGGACGTGCAGGAAGCCTTCGCCCTCATCACCACTACCGGAAACTCCGTCTCGACAAGCGTCGCGCGCGCCGTTCTCCGGCACATCCGCGACGACGGTCTCGTCGACAATGCGGCGGCGCGCGGCCGCCAGCTCATGGACGGCCTCGTTGCCATGCAGGGACGCCACGAACTCATCGGAGATGTCCGGGGAAGGGGTCTTGCCATCGGCGTCGAACTGGTGACGGACCGCCAGACGAAGGAGCCGGCGACCAAGGAGGCAGCGAAGGTGGTGCTGCGCTGCTACCAGCTCGGTGTCTTCATCACCTATGTCGGCATGGCGTCCAACGTCCCGGAGCTCACTCCGCCGCTCACGCTCACCGCCGACGAAGCCGACGAGGCTCTCGCCGTGTTCGACCAGGCCATCGGTGACGTCGCGGCCGGGCGTGTCGGCGACGACGAGATCGCGGCGTTCGCCGGCTGGTGAGCATGCTCCAGGCGTCGGACCCGCCGCCGTTCACATGGTTCAACCGCGAGGGCAGGGCCCCCTGTCTCATCGTCTGCGATCACGCCTCCAACGCGATCCCCCGCGGCCTGGAGGACCTTGGCCTCGACCCGGATCACCTTGAGCAGCACATCGCCTGGGACATCGGTGCCGCGTGTATCGCACAAAGACTGGCCCGGCGTTTCGATGCGCCGTTGCTGCTCGCCGGCTATTCGCGCCTGGTGGCCGACTGTAACCGCTACCCCGATGATCCGGCCGCCTTCATCGAGGTGAGCGATACCATCCCGGTCGGCGGCAACAGTGGTCTTGGCGAGGACGACCGCCGGCGACGCCTCGAAGCGGTCTGGCATCCCTACCACGACGCCATCGAGGCCGCGCTCGGAGACCGCGCAGCGCCTCCGGCCTTCATTTCGGTCCACACGATGACACGGTGCATGCGTGGCAAGGAGCCGCGTCCCGAGGCGTTCACCGTGTGCTGGAGCAGGGACGACCGCCTCGCAACCCCGATCCTGGAACGCCTGCGCTCCCGCGGCGATATCGTCGTCGGAGACAACCAGCCCTACGGTCTCGATATCGGGGAAGACTACACGGTGCCCGAGCACGCGATGCGCCGCGGCCTCGCCCACCTCCAGTTCGAGGTACGCCAGGATCTCGTCTCGAGCCCTGACGATGCCGCGCACTGGGCCGACCTCGTCCACGACCTCGCCGCCGATCTCGTGGCCGATGCCAGCCTGCGTCAGGAGCGCCACGTCTGGCCTTGACACTACCTTCCGGCAAGCCTGGTGTGACTGATTCTAGAATGACGCAAGACTGGCCTCTCCAGCTTTCACAGATGCCTTTCCGTATCCATGTGTTGATGGGGCAGGGACTCGGGGCGTTGCCAAAGGGGAGGCAGCGGAGGAATACTGTCTCCATCACCTGAGAAGCGGAAGGTTCCATGTCCCGGAAGGAAGAACGCGATCGGGCGATCGCCGAAACGCTCGAGAAGGTACGTGCCGTGGAAGGCGTCACGCGCCAGTCGCTGGCGACGATCCGCGATCACATGATTGCCCTGGCGCAGCGTCGAGAGCTGTTTCCGGAAGAGGACTTTCCACTTCCGGTAGATGGGACCGGCGAGGTCTTCGACGTCCTTTCGCGCGACGAGGACGGGCGCCACGAACTCTACATCGAGGTCGCCAACAAGCATGTCTGGACGCCTCCCCACAACCACACGACATGGGCCGTCGTGGTCGGCATCCAGGGTGTGGAACTCAACCGGATCTGGGAAGGGGACGGCGGGCCGGCAGGCGAGGCGCCGCTCAGGCTTGCCCGCGAGGTCGAGGTCCGCAGTGGCGCCGGCGTCTGTCTCATGCCGAACGACTTCCACTCGATTCACATGGAAGAGGGGGTGCGCAACATGCACCTTCATCTCTACGGTCTGGGATTTGCCCATCTCGAGGGGCGGCTCATGTTCGATCAGGAAACCGGCTCATATCGCAGTTTCGACTGAAACGACCGTGACGGCATCCATCGACAGTACGGAGCTTCGCGAACGGATCATCGCCGGAGGCGAGTTCGCGCTCATCGATGTGCGGGAGTCCGGCCTGTTCTCCCACGGTCATCTCCTTACCGCCTGCAATCTCCCTTTGTCGCGCCTCGAACTCGGCATCGTCACCCTGCTCCCGCGCAAGGCCACATTCGTTGTCCTGACGGACGGCGGCGACGGCCTGGCAGGACGCGCCGCGGGTGTGCTGCAGACCATGGGTTACGGAAACATCGCCATCCACGAGGGCGGGGTCGAGGCCTGGCGGGCGGCTGGCGGCGAGGTCTTCGAAGGGATCAACGTTCCCTCCAAGGCGTTTGGCGAATGCGTCGAAAGCGCCTGCGCCACCCCGGCACTGGGTGCAGCCGAGGTCCATAGCCGGATCGCCGCAGGCGACGACATCATCGTTCTCGACGGCCGTCCCTTCGGCGAGTACGTCGACTTCGCCATCCCGGGTGCGTTCAGCTGTCCCAACAGCGAACTGGCCCGCCACATCACGGATCTCGCGCCCTCGTCTTCGACCACGGTTGTCGTCAACTGTGCGGGAAGGACCCGCTCGATCATCGGGGCCCAGACTCTGAGGAACACGGGCCTGGCCAATCCCGTTCATTCCCTTGAGAACGGCACCATCGGCTGGGAGTGGGCGGGCCAGACCCTCGAGTTCGGAGCCGGCCGGCGTCCCGGCGGCGTATCGGAGTCGTCACGCGCATGGGGAGTCAGGGCATGCCGAAGCATGGCATCGGCGACCGGTCTGGGCGAGATCGACGATGCGACACTCGGCGACTGGCTCAAGGACGATTCGAGAACCCTCTACCGATTCGACGTCCGCTCGCCCGAGGAGCACGCGCGGGGTGTCCTCGCCGGCATGACCGCCATCGAGGGAACACAGCTAATCCAGCAGACCGACTCCTGGGTTGCGGTGCGCGACGCCCGCATCGTACTCGGTGACGACTGTGGCACCCGATCGAGGTTTGCCGGTCATTGGCTCAAACAGATGGGCTATCGCGATGTTCATGTGCTGGACACCGATGAGGTGTTGCCGGTCCAGTCGACCCCGCCGGATGCACCGATGGTCCAACCCGGCGACGCGGCGGCTGATGGATGGACTATTCTCGACCTTTCTACTTCGCTGCAGTATATGTCATGCCATCCGGCGGGGGCTTTCTGGGCCTTGCGGTCCAGGTTGGCAGGGTGTGCGCCGGCAGCGGATCGTGGCCTTGCCATATTCGATGACGAGGGCGGTCACCTTGCGGCCCTTGCCGTGGCGGATCTTGCCGGTCTCGGCATCGGGGCTCGTGTCATGGAGGGCGGCCTTGAGGCCTGGATCGCCGCTGGACTGCCGGTGGCGTCTGGTTACGAGGGAGCATTGTGCGCCATGGATGACCAGGGAGAGGCGCCGTTCGAGATTTTCGATGATCCCGATGGCGCGAAACGCCGGTATATTGCCTGGGAGAAGGGCCTCCCGGCCCAGATTGAAAGGGACGGACTGCTGTCGTTTCGTCCCATGACCGTCACAACATCATGAAGGAGGACACTGACCATGAGCGACCTGAGATCCATCCGATACAGCAACCAGGGCCCTGAGGGTTCCGGACTCCAGCCGTGGGATCCCATCCCCAAGGAGTCTCTCATTTCCGGGGATCCCGTGCAGTCCGGCCATGTCTACCACAGCGACGACACGGGCCAGCTGACCTCCGGAGTCTGGCATTGCACGCCCATGGTGGCGAAGCCGGGGCCCTACGACGTCAACGAATTCATGCTGGTTCTCGATGGCGCCATCACCCTCGTGTACGAGAATGGGAACGAGGAGACATTCAACGTCGGGGAGTGCTTCGTCATCCCCAAGGGGACGCCCCTCTCCTGGAAGCAGACCGGGGATGTCCTCAAGTACTGGGTCATCTTCGAGGACAGTTCGGGCGAGGAACTCGAGGCTTCCGAAAGGGTATCGCGGCGCATTGACCCCGGCACGGCGCTCGAGCCGGTCGGCGAGCAGGACACGTCACGCTACGTCGGCGGCGTGCCGGAACAGGGAATCCGGATTCTCTTCGAGGATGCCACCCGCCAGATGGTCTGTGGAGTCTGGCAGACCAGCGAGATGCATACGAAGCCGGCGCCGTTTCCGAGAAACGAACTCATGCACATCCTGGAAGGAGAGGTGACGATCACCGACGGTTCCGGTCATGCCGAGACCTATTCTGCGGGCGATACGTTCATGGTTCCCAAGGGCGCCATCTACCAGTGGGACAGCACGGGAACCGTCCGCAAGATCTTCTGCATCTTCCAGGCGAGGGACGTGGCTGCGGTCGAACAGGCCGCAGAGTAGGCTGACAGGCGTCTGCCAATTGCCTATTCTTGCGGTGTTCCAGACCTTGGGGATTCGGACATGGCACAAAGCAAGATTGTGAGTTTTGCCGTAGCGGGCGCCGTTGCCGCGGCGCTCTCGGCCTACACCTCCGGAACCGTTCAGGCGGCGGAGGAGAAGTGCTACGGCGTGGCGCTGGCCGGCGAGAACGACTGTGCGGCGGGTGAAGGCACGACCTGTGCAGGCACCTCCACGGTCGATTACCAGGGAAATGCCTGGTCACTGGTTCCCGAGGGAACCTGCCTGACCATGGAACTCCCCGGTGATCGCAACGGGTCCCTCGAAGAGCTCGATCGCGACCTGCCCGGATAAGTTCGGCCTCGACCCCCGGCCCCCCGCCCCGGGGGAATTAGCGGCGGAACCGGGGGATTTCCGCCCATAAACCCCGAAT
>JAPPGE010000070.1 GCA_028821455.1 bacterium
AAAAACACTGCGCCAAATCAACCGTTTGACTCGAATGTCAGTTGGAAATCAGGGGGAACTTCGGGCTATGGGAGGTGCGGGCGATGTTGTTGCCCGGGTAGGGAGGGCAGGGTTCCCAATCTGCCCCACAACAGATGCGCTGAACGGAACGGGCGCGATCCAGTTCGCAAGCAGCACCGAACCCGATTGTTCGGTAGAGTTAAAATCTCCAGCCGATCCGTCCCACCTGGTCGGCAGCGCAAGTCGCTGGACATTATTTCTCGCAACTCGGACGCCACCGGAGACGCCATGTCCGCGCTCGACATCGACGAGATGTGCCCCGGGTCGGGCAAGCCAGCCAAGCTCCATGCCGCCATGTCGGTCGAGGAGTTCGACGACAACTACTTCTATGCGGCAGAACTCAAGACCTTCGCCCGCCAGCTTGGCATTGCCGTCGGTCGACGGCGGAAGCTTGAGCTTGAAGCGCTTGTCCGGGAATTCCTTCGAACGGGCACGGCTCCGCCGGCCAAGTCCGAGCCTGATCGACGGTCGGGTGGGTCGCGCGACAGGCTGGCGGCGGAAACCATCGTCCGTGCCTACGTCGACGACCGCAGGACGAAGGCCTTTATACGAGACCTCGTGCATGCGCACGTACCGACGCTGAGAGACAAGTCGGGTCAGTGGTACTGGCTCAACGAATGGCGCCGTACACAACTTCAGGCAGGTCAGCGCATCACGTACGCGGATCTCGGCAATCGACTATTGGAGCTGATGCGTTCGGAGGGCCGCTTGCCGCGGATCGCCGCCGCTCGATTCAACAACTTCGTCACGGATTTCTGGACGGACCCGACGAACAAGGGCAAGACCCGGGCCGATGCCGTGGCAGCCTGGGAGCGTATCAAGTCCGTGCCCGGCCCGAAGACGTACGAGGCCTACGCAGCTCTTGCGCCGAACACAGGTGGCGGGGCTGCGACCGCAGACGGGAAATGATGAAGCAATAACAGAGTCTCCGTGTATCCTGGTGGGAGCGGCGGCGATTTCCGTCCGGGAAGAGGCTCCCGTTTCCTGGAACACGGTTGCGCGACAGCCTTGAGGTAACGGTCGACGTGTCGGCTGCGCCTTCGGGGCGCGCGCATAACGCATGGCAGATCGAGGAGGAGGCGGCCCCCGACCTGGCCGAGGACCGCTGCCAATCTACGATCCATCGGTCCGCGGTTGAATCAGAGAGGGCAAGACGGTTTACGATCCTCGGGCACACTGCGCGATACGCACCCATCGCGAAGGGCCTCGAAGTTGCTTTCCCGCAATTGCTTGTGCAGACAAGACGCCCCTTGGACGCCCTGCTTTCCGCACCGCTCCTCAAACCTCTACGTCGGTTTGCGCCGCGAGCAAGGACGTGTGGCAGGCCGAAAGGGGGTCCCACAAGCACCACACCCCTTGTAGAATTCCGCCATATGCCGATCCCGGGCCACACATTCGCCGTGGGCAAAAGGCGGCGCATGTTGCGGAACGCCCAGCGGTTGTAGGGACCCGACAGCATGTTGGCGAGCGTGACCTGTTCGCCCGGTGCTGCGGGAAACGTCCGCATCACCTGTGGCTTGCGACTCATGACTTCCCCCTGCCGAATCAACATGGCCTGCCTGTGGACAGCGCAGCTACACCTGATGGCCGTTGATCGCGGCGCACTTGCCGTCCGATCCTGGCCGCAGGTCACCACGGTGCAAGGCGCCACATCGAAGATCAAGCCGGTGATCGCCGCCCACGACGAAGTGACGTCAGGAACATGTCGAAACTCGAGGCCAGCGGTATGTGGTGTCGAGCAGAGCAACGCAGCGCGGGAAACTCGTGAAGAGCGGAACTGATGCCGACGAGTTTGGTGAGGTACTCGCTGGCAGTGTGCTCCCGGCTCAAGAGCTCTGTCGGTGCAGTCATCTTCAGGGGCAGAGATGGAGCCGCAGGTCGCTGCGGAGGGCTTGAACTCGTGTCACGAATTGCTCAGGGGAACCTCGTTCCATTGGCTCCTTCCGGTTCATCTGAGGAGAACATCGAACGCTCCGCGACCTGAGCCCTGATCCACTGCCCCTGCCGACTGATCTCCGAGAACACTCTTGCTGACCAACTCCGTCTCACTTCCCTTCATGGATCGGAACACGTGCGCGGGCATCGAATCGAATCCCCTTGCCGGCGAGACCTTGTAATGGTTCTTCCGGGTCAACACCCTCGCTTACTCTGTTGACCGGCGTCCCAATCGCGCTCTCGCGGCCTCGGTCAGGAAGCCGGAACGGTTCGAGGCCACGGCGTCGATCCGAGCGACCAATTCTTCGTCCATGGTAATGGAAATGACCCTGGACCTTCCCGGAAGATGAACCGGCACCAAGGTGACAAGTTCGGCGTCGGCCAGATCCTCCTTCGGGATCTCGGCAACAGCGGTAGCGGTCGGAATTGACGCCTTGGACCGCAACTGTTCCTCAACAACTTCGGCAATCACGACCTCGGCGTCAGCGATGGCGGTCTCGACCGAATCGCCACCGGCATGGACCGGAAAGTCGACAAACGAGACGCCGAAGGTCTTGCCATCGTCGGTACGAACGATCGCGGGATAATGTCTACGGGGCATCGTCAATCCTTTCTCGATGGCGCAGCTTGACGCCGGTCTGCCGCTCTATCGCACGAACTGTTCCGGTTGGTATCTCGGCATGTCGGCCGATCACCGTCCAGCGCCCGTCAGCGTGGATCATCCTGGTGTGGTTCGCGCCTTCCTTGGCCACGAATCCGGCCCTGGCCAGCTTCCTGACGACCTCCCTGCGCTTCATATGGATGATATAGGTAGTACCAGGCACATATCAATAGAAACTATGGATGATCGTACCCACAGATTCAGGCATGTGCCGCCGGCGCTGCCCTGGATGTGGTCGCCTGCACACCGCGGCGCATCATGCGGCCGCGGCTATCAGGGATGGAGGCGCCGCGAGAAGAGATCGAGCATTCCTTCCCAGCCCGCTTCAGCCGCCTCCTCGACGTAGACGTCGCGTTCGGGGAAGGAATAGCCGTGGCGCGTTCCGGGATAGGTCTCGATGCGGTGAGGGATGGCGTGCGTGGTGAAGGTGTCACGCAACGTGGGAATGACATTGTCGGGGACCAGGGGGTCGTCCGAGGCGAAGCCCAGAAACATCTCGGCGCGGATCTCCGCCGCCCCGAGATGCGGCGAATCAGGCTCTTCGGTCACCATGCGCACACCGTGAAACGCGGCGACCGCCGCCACCCGTTCCGGGAACCGGCAGGCGGCGGCCAGGACGTACTGGCCGCTCATGCAGTAACCGACAAGTCCCCGTGGTCCCGCCGCCACGCGGTCGTCGGCGTCAAGTGCATCGAGAATGGCGCGGCAGTCGGCGGCCACTCTCTCGTGACCGAGACTCGCCATGGCCGCACCGAAGACCGCGGTCATCCTGTCATCGCGGCGGGAAAGATCGAAACGCAGGGTGCCAAGCCTGTAGTACATGTCGGGAAGCACGCAGGCAAAGCCGGCGGATGCGACGCGTCTCGCAAATCGATGGAGTTCCTCGCGAATCCCCGGGGCATCCATGAGCATGATCACGGCCGGGGCCGGCTCATCTCCCTCGGGCAGGGCAAGGAATGCCGGTATCGGACCGTCGGGTGAAGGGATCGAAAGAGTGTCTTCCATGGTTGTGCGCCGTATCGCCTTTTGAGGCGTCGAGGGTAGGCTGGCGGGTCCGTCGGGACAATGCCTGCCAGTCTGCCCGATATCGGTGCCCGGCCGTGCCCCTTGCCCGAATGACGCGGTGCGTTACGCTGACGGTCTCGTCCGGGGAGAGTGCCTGTGGCAAGTGATCGGAACGCGCCGGCAGGTCCGGGAGACGAACGCACGTTCGACGAGCCGTGGCAGGCGCGCATCTTCGCCCTGGT
This sequence comes from bacterium, assembly GCA_028821455.1. Lineage (GTDB taxonomy): Bacteria > Pseudomonadota > Alphaproteobacteria > SP197 > SP197 > SP197. Next base: position 3,904 of record JAPPGE010000070.1, read on the forward strand.
CAATGCGATGCACGGCGCCGGTCACTATGAATGGAGCGCCTTCCAGGAACTGCTGATCGACGAGATCGCGAATCACGGCTCGGCGGATGGTCACGACTACTATGAGCGCTGGCTTGCGGCTGCGGAGCGCCTCATCGTTGCCCGGGGCTTCGGCGAAGTGAATGAACTCGCGACCATCCGCCGGCACCTGGAAGACCATCCACCACCGCGCACGACATCGACGGTCGCCCCCCTTGCCGTGGCACCGGCGCGGCGCCGGTCGTGACATGCGGAGTGTCTGGCTGACCCAGGCGATGGCGGCGGATGCCGCTGCCCGCATCACGCCGCTCGAGGGAGACCTTGCGGTCGATGTCGCCATCGTCGGCGGCGGCTACACCGGCCTGTGGACCGCCATCGAGCTCAAGAGGCGTGATCCCTCGCTCGATGTCGCAGTTGTCGAACGCGATGTGTGCGGCGCCGGCGGGAGCGGCGCCAATGCCGGCTTCGCCCTGCCCATGTGGCTTCAGGTTCCGGCACTGGAGCGTGCCGGCGGGACCGACGCCGCCCTTCATGTCGGCAGGGCGTCCATCGAAGCCATTGACGATATCCGCGCCCTCGCCGGCAAGCCGGACAATGACATCGCCATGAGTTCCGCGCCGACGGTGTGGGCGGCGACCTGCGAGAAACAGTCAGGCCACTGGGACGACATGCTGAACCTGATGGAGGCCCGGCAGATCCACAGCTTCCGCCTCCTGGGGACCGACGACATCCGGTCGCTGACGGGCAGTGACGCGCTCGTTGCCGGAGTCGTCGACACCGCGAGCGCCACCCTTCACCCCGGCCACCTGGTCCGTGCCCTGAGACGCGAAGCTCTCTCCCTGGAGGTCCGTGTTCTCGAGAAGACGGCGATGACACGCCTCAGGCGCTCGACCCCGCCTGGCGTCATCACGCCCCGCGGCACGCTCACCGCACGCAAGGTCGTGCTGGCCCTCTACGGCTGGTCGCTCTCTTTGCCGGAGCTCCGGCCGGCCCTCATGGTGATGGTCACCGATGCGGCGATGACCGTGCCCCTTCCGGGCCTCCTCGACTCTCTCGGCCTTGCCGGTGCGCCGGGATTCACCGATTCGCGCACCTTCATCGAATCCTGCCGGCCGACGGCGGACGGGCGCATTGTCGTCACCAAGTCCGGCGGCGCCCTCCCCTTCGGAGACCGGATCGATGCCTCCCTCAGGCGCACGCGCCGCAGCACCAGGGAGTTGCGCGCCATCATGGCCGCCTATCATCCGGCTCTCGCCGACGTCGCCATCGAGGGGACATGGTGCGGTCCCATCGACAGGTCCCGTGACGGGCTTCCCATGTTCGGGCACCTCGGGTCATCGCCCGACATCGTCTTCGGCTGCGGTTACTCCGGTGCCGGCATCGTGCCGTCGCGGGTCGGCAGCCACATCCTCGCCTCGCTGGTCCAGGAGAGGGACGACGCATGGAGTCGCTCGCCCCTGGTGGGGCAACCGGAACGGGCCTTTCCCCGGGAACCCTTCCGCTGGATCGGCGGCCACGCGGTGCGCGCCGCCATCGAACGCAAGGACCGTCTCGACCACGAAGGCCGGGAACCGGGACCTCTGACCCGTTTCTGGCTGCGCTTCAAGCCGGTGAGCTACAAGCCTGCCTGAGCCACCCCTCGAGTTCATGGCGCGGTGTCTCCTCGGCGATGGCGACGAGAACCGGTGACGCCGCACCCCCGGGCCATGCCTCCAGCACCCGCGGCCGATGGAAGAGGTGCTGCACACCGTCTATGGCCACCGGGCCCGCCTCGCCCTCGACGTCGAGCAGGCCCTTGAGCCGGAGCAGTCGCTCGCCATGGCGCGCCACGAGAGAGCCGACGGCGCTTTCCACCTCGCGCCATGTCAGCCGCCGGACATCCTTCCACGTGACCGAGACGATGGACCCGTGGCCGTCCCCGCCCGGCATGTCATCGAGGTCCATGGCGAGCGGCCGGCGCAGCACGTCCAGGGGAACCGCCCTCCCCATCCGTGCCTCGACAATGCGGGCGCGTCCGTTGCGGCGCCTCGCCTGCTCCGTGGCGTCCCCGGGAGACGCCAGATCACCCTTGGTGATGACGATGGTATCGGCAAGCGCCAGCTGGCGCCCGGCGTTCCGGTGGCGGTCGATGGCGGCCGAACCGTTCACCGCATCGAGACAGGTCACCACACCCCCGGGGTCGTAGAGCGAGAGCCTCAGGGGATCGCTGATGAAGGTCTGCATCAGCGGCACCGGATCGGCCAGGCCCGAGGTTTCGACGACGACCCGCCGGAAGGCCGGCACCTCCCCCCTTTCGCGCCTTGCGAGGAGATCAAGGAGGGTGGAGACGAGATCGCTTCTCAGACCACAGCACAGACAGCCGTTCTCGAGCAGGAGGACGCTGTCCTCGCTTGACTCGACGAGCACGTGGTCGAGACCGGTTTCGCCGAACTCGTTGACAATCACCGCCGTGTCGGCGAACTCCGGCGCCCGCAGCAGATGCCGCAGCAGGGTGGTCTTGCCGCTTCCCAGGAACCCCGTCACCACGATGACCGGCACTCTCGCGGCATCGGGCACGATGACGGTCATGGTTCAACCCGGTCACGCCCCGACCAGGTGCCGTCCCAGAAGGTCTCGGGGCGCGTCGTCATCACCTCGAACCCGCCGCAGCGCGGTTCGCCGATGACGTGTCCTTCTGTCCTGCGGGCCAGCTCCTGCTTCGCGGCGTCGATCTGGCCCGGTTCTTCAATGAGGTCGATCGCCGCCATGGTGATCGCCTTGCCGGCAAAGGAGGCACCCTTGAACTGGCTGGCGTGACCCGAAGCCGAGGTCATGGCCCAGTTGTGAAGCAGGACGCCTGAGGGACATGACCAGTTGGCCCGCGCCAGGGGAATGGACCAGCTCGCTTCCCCGTCGTCCTGGCCATAGGGGTCGCAGCCTTCCGTATGAAGGCCGATGTCTCGGTCCCAGGCGAAGTCCGCTTCCGGACTGCAGGCTGCGGCAAGGGACCGCATGTAGGCGGTGTCCCCGTCGTCCCACGCCGGCGGCCCGATCTCCTGCATGTGGCGGTACAGGACCTGGCCTAGCGCATCATTCGCCAGGTAGCCCCTGGACGCCGAAATCAGCATGTCGACAACCCGCGTGTGCGTATGGCGGGCGCAGTCGCCGGCCAGGGGAATGAGTTGCCGGGCAACATCCCGGGCCCTTTCGAAGGACTCGTGCCGCACGGTGATCCACAGGCGTGCCTCGTCAGGCGTGATCGACGGCATGTAGCCGGCAAAGCGCAGGACATGGCCGATCACGACATCGCCGAACTGGTGGGCGCGCAGGCGTTCCATCGACTGCACGAAGAGTTCCGCACCGTCGAGGGCATTTCCCGAACGCCGCGCCCCGCCATGGGAGGCCTGGCCCTCGAACAGGAGTTCGAACGACACGCAGGAAAGGCAGGGTCTGGAGACGGCTCCGTTCTGATAGTCGGCATGGTTGGCAAACAGCATGTCGATGCCTTCGAAGGCGCCTCGGCGAAGCATCGCGATCTTGCCCCAGAGGATTTCCTCGGCCGGTGTGCCAAGGCAGACGATGGTGCCTTCGAGTTCGCTTTCTTCCATGGCATGGCGCGCGGCGATGGCGCTGCCGGCGCCGGTGCCGGCAATCAGGTTGTGGCCGCAGGCATGGCCCGCCCGCTTGCCGTCCGGTGCCTTGAGAGGTTCGAGGCGGTTGCCCTGCCCGGGAAGCGCATCGTACTCCGCCAGAAAGCCCAGTCGAGGCCCGTCACCGGACGACCAAACCGCACGGAAGGCCGTGGGCATGCCGCACGCTCCGCGCTCGACACTGAAACCGTGATCGGCGAGCCAGGCCGAAAGCCATGCTTCGGCGTTGTACTCCATCATGCCGAGTTCCGGTTCGCCCCAGATGCGTCGGTACATGGACCACACCTCGGGCTCGACCGTCATCCAGGCATCAGCTGCTGCCTGCTGGGCCTTTGCCATCATCCGGCCGTGTAGCCACCGTCCACAACCATCTCCGTTCCCGTCACAAACGACGATTCGTCGCTGGCAAGGTAGACCACCATGCCGGCAACATCGTCTGCAATTCCCATGCGGCCGACCACGTGCTTGTCGACGAGGCGCTGGAACTCCTCATCCCCCAGGGACTCTCTCACCGAGAGGCCCAGGGGCGTGGCGATGTAGCCCGGGCAGATCGCATTGCAGCGGATGTTGTACCCCTGGCGGCCGCAATGGACGGCAATCGACTTCGTCAGAAGACGCACCGCGCCCTTGCTGGCACAGTATGAGAGGGCGTCGGCCGAGCCTCTGATGCCGAGGACCGACGAGATGTTGATAAGCGAACCGCCTCCTGCCTGCTTCATGCAGGTGATCGCCTGCTGGCACCCCATGAACGTGCCATGGAGATTGACAGCCATGAGCCGGTCCCAGCCCTCCTCCTCAAGTGCCACGATGTTGTCGTTCCGGACACCAATTCCGGCGCAGTTGACCAGAATCTGCAGTTTGCCGAATCGCTCCAGCACGGCGGCAATGGCAGAATGCCAGGAGTCTTCGTCGGTAACATCGTGGTGGAGACTGAAGCCGCGCCCGGCGAGCAAGGCAAGTGTCCCGGCCAGGCCCTCGTCATCGATGTCGGTGATGCACACCAGCGCCCCTTCCTCGGCCATGCGGATGGCGCTCTGGCGCCCGATCCCGGAGGCCGCTCCGGTGACAAGCGCCGTCTTGTGGCGGAGCCGCTGTGTCATTCCACCGTCCCCCCGCCGTCGATGACGAGTTCCGCACCGTCGATGAGCCGGGATTCGTCGCTGACCAGGAAGACGATGAGATGGCCGACATCATCCGCATGCCCCGTCACGCCCGGTGGCATGTAACTGTCCCACAGGGCGCGCTCGGCCACCGGATCGTCGGATTCGGCGATGTAGTTCGCCACCATGGGCGTTTCGATGACACCGGGATGGATGGAGTTGCAGCGGATGCCGAGGCCATGTCGGGTGGCATGGTCTGTGATCGCCTTGGTCAGCAGCCTGACGCCCCCCTTGCTGGCGTCGTAGGCGCACAGGTCCTGATCGCCGACGATGCCGGCGACCGAAGAGAGATTGACGATGACCCCCCCGGTGCCCTGCATGTGCCGCACGGCTTCCCTGGCGCCAAGCCAGGTGCCACGGAGATTGACGTCCAGCACCTCGTGCCAGGTCGCCATGGTGGTCGTCTCGATGGTGCCCCGCCGCAGGATGCCCGCGCAGTTCACCAGCACGTCCCAGCCGCCCAGGCGCGCGACGGTGGATGCAACGGCAGCGGACCAGGAGTCCGCCCGGCAGACATCCAGAAAGGTCGACGAAGCCGCCTTGCCGATTCCATCGGCGATGCGCGCCGCACCGGCCTCGTCGACATCCGCCAGCATGACCCTGGCACCCTCACCGGCAAGGAGGCGGGCTGTCGCCGCACCGATGCCCGAGGCGCCACCGGTCACCAGGGCCCGCTTGCCATCACATCGATTCCCCGCGCCAGAGGTTCTAACCGATTGATCGGACGACACTACTTCCCTCACTCTTCTGCAACTTCGGGACCATTCCGTGCCGGATTTTCCCGCATCCGCAACTCAAGGCAAGGGGGAATCCATGGCGACAGCACGATTCACTCAAGCGTGCATCACGGCTCTCCGGCCACGAAAGACCGCCCGGGACATCCGCAACCCCAGTCTCAGAGGTTTCGGCGTCCGCGTCTACCCCAAGGAGGCGCAAGCACGACTTTCTTCACACCCGGGGCGGAGGAATGCGGATCTGAAAGATTGTCGGCGATGCCGCCAGCATGAACATTGACGATGCCCGCGGGCGCCGGGAACAGGTCCGGGCACGACGGATGAAACGTCGTGGTCCACCCGTCCGTCAAGTGAACCGGATAAGCCCCTATCGGAGGACGCCTCACCGGGGGCGGCGGTTGATCGCGTACTCGCCTTCACCGCGCCGGAAGGGCTGGATTAGCATGTTGTGCAGATGCAGTTCGGCGCCGTCGCGGAAGGCGTCGAGGCCGATGGTCATGTCCTCGTGCCCGAGGCCGGGCTGCGCCCTGTAGGTGCCGAACAGGCGGTCCCACCAGGGCAGGTTGAAGCCGAAGTTGCTGTTGGTCTCGGCCGGGATGTCGGAGTGGTGCACGCGGTGCATGTCGGGCGTGACGATCGCCCAGCGCAGCACCCGGTCGAGCCCCGGCGGCAGGCGCAGATTGCCGTGGTTGAACATCGAGGTACCGTTCAGCAGCACCTCGAAGACCAGGACCGCCACGGCCGGCGGGCCGAGCACCGCGACGGCGGCGAGCTTCAGGAGGACCGACAGGAAGATCTCGATGGGGTGGAACCGGGATCCGGTGGTCACGTCGAAGTCGAGGTCGGCGTGGTGCATGCGATGCAGCCGCCAAAGCGCCGGCACGGCGTGGAACATGACGTGCTGCAGGTAGATGACCAGATCGAGGACCAGGACCGCGATCACGATGTCGAGCCAGAGCGGCAGCCCGACCAGGTTGAGGACGCCCCAGCCGCGCTCCGCGGCGATCGCGGCCAGCGCGACCGGGAAGAGCGGAAAGATCAGCCGCACCGCCACGGTGTTGAAGATCACGATCCCGATATTGGCGTACCAGCGCAGCCAGCGCGGCTGGGAGAGCGCCCGGCGCGGCGCCGCCAGCTCCCACAGCGCGACCGCGGCGAAGATGCCGAGGAAGCAGCCGACCCTGATCGCCGGTTCGTTTGCGCTGATGAACTCCGGCATGTCTCGATCCGGGGGACTCCGTGACGCTCCGATGCTAGCACGGGAACCGCGCGACCGCCGACGACGAGCCTGCCCACCGAGTCCCCGGTTGTCAGGCTGGACGGCTGACGAAAGCGGGGTCTCGGGGAGACGGAGAGAACAAGCGCCGACCGGTCGGCCTCCACTGGTGTTGCGTGAAGCGACGCGAACCACTCCCTGACTCACGGGCACGGTGCGTGACATCGTTGGCGCCTGGAAATCCGTCCCGGGCGACGAGGCGTCGATCGATCTCGAGCCCCTGCTCCTGAAGGTGTTTGTCTTAGCCTTGACGCAGACTACACGGCGTCTCGCACGATCACCTTCTTGTGTCCTGACTGTCAGCCGCCCGCCGTCGATCTGCTCCTTCGGCCCATCGCATTGCGGTGAAGGATGCCGCCCCGAAGAGTGCGAAGGCCGCGATCTGGGTGTGCACCGTACCGTCGAAGCTCTGACCCACGAAGGTTCCCAGAGGGAGCGCGATGAAGGTGGCAATCGAGGTGACCGCCGCCGCGCCCACGCCCGCAATGTGGCCCAGGGGCTCCATGGCAAGCGCGTTGAGATTGCCGAAGAGGAGACCGAAACAGACAAAGACAACCACCATGTATGTCATGAACAGCCAGAGCGGCGGAAGGCTTCCGACGGCGAAGGCCGGCACCCACGCGATGGCCGAGACCACGGCAATGGACAATGCGGCTGCTTTCGATAGCCGGCGCATCCCGTGCTTGATCACGAGGCGGCCATTGGCGAGCGAGGCACCGCCGAAGGCCACCGCCAGAATCCCGAAGTAGAGCGGGAACAGTGCACCGGTCGTGTACGCTTGCTGGAAGATCTGTTGGGCGGAGCTCATGTAGGCGAGGATCGGTGCGAAGGCGCACCCGGTAGCGACGGTGTATCCCAGTGCAGCCCGAAGCTTGAGCACCTCCAGCACGGCACCGCCAACCGCTCGCGGCATGAGGGGGCGGCGGCGTTCGGGAGGCAGGGTCTCCGGCTGGCGTATCGCGAGCCATGCGAACGCGACCATCGAGACGCCAAGAAACGCAGCAAAGATGTCGCGCCAGTCTCCCATCCACAGTATCGCCTGGCCCAGCGCCGGAGCGATCGTGGGAACGAGGACGTACACGGCCATGGCAAACGACATGAGACGTGCCATCCGGCGTCCCTGGTACTGATCGCGCACCAGCGCCACGACGACGATGCGCGGCCCCGCAATGCCGACACCCTGCACCACGCGGCCCGCGATCATCAACTCGAAGCTGGACGCAATGAGGCTCATGACGCATCCCGCCATGAACAGCGTGAGGCCAAAGCAGATGGCGGGCTTGCGTCCGATGCTGTCCGACAGCGGACCGAACGCGACCTGGCCGAGACCCAGACCCAGGTACAGCACCGGGACAATGTACTGGACTTCGTTGTGCCTCGCTGCACCGAGGTCGGCGCCGATCGCGGGCAGCGCCGGCAGCACCGTCGTGGTCGCGAGTTGGACGAGCGACATCAGGAGGGCGACAAGGACGATGAACTCGCCGTAGTGAAGAGCGGAATCCCTGGCCTTGAGAGTCATGGCGTCCTTGTTGAAGCGCAGCACCCGGCTTCACCATAAGTCCCGCAACCGCAATGACGTTTGAGCCGCGATGCGTGACGGTGTTGTTGGCCGCTCCAGACTTTCAAGAATTCGGAGGCAACGTCGGCACCTTAGGCCCAGAGACGGCAAACGTCACGCGAACTGGTGCGGATCGCCTGATCACCCCACCAGCTTGTCAGCGGTCTTCAGAGAGAACGCCAGACAACTCTGGCTGTTTTCCTGCGACCGGCACCTCGGAGCTGGACGCCTTGAAAAACAACAAGGAGACCAAGGCACTGCGTCAATGCGTCAGGCCGTCGGCCTTCTCGCGTCCGCAACAAACCGCCTCAGCCGGGGACCGACGGCCCACGAGACAGGCGTTTCGCCAAACTGATCGCGCAGCTCCACTGCAGCCTGTCCCGCGGACCTGATTTGTCGACACGCCAACACTCGAACTGCGCCAGTCCTGAAGGCGGGTGTGCGGCTGACGATGTTGACTCGCAGGGACCTGACGTGGTCTGTGCAGCACCTGGCTGGGACACGCTGTTCGCCCGGACGGGCGTCTTCCCAGGTCCGCCCAACCTCGTGCGGGCGGATAGGGTCGTCGTTTCGCCGCGCCGGTTTGGACCGCACGAGATCTGATGAGGATGAATGGGTCATGCGAAGCCGTATGCCTCGGAAACGAAGGATTGCAAAGGTCAGCGGGTTTCCGGAGTGCTCGCCGGACGAAATGCTGGTGTTCGGGCAGTGGCTGAGAAAGATCACGGAGACGTTCGAGGAGTTCGGTTTCGCGCCGATGATCACCAGGTCCGTGGAGGAGATTGGCACCATTACCAGCAAGGGAGCCGATGTCGACAAGGAAATCTATGCGCTTGTCCGCCTTGAGGATGTGCTCGCAGGCTCGTCGAAGCTGGACAGCAGACTGGCGCTCCATTTCGACCTTACGGTTCCGTTTGCGAGGTACGTTGCGGAACATGCCGGGAGGATCGTGTTTCCGTTCAAACGCTATCAGGTGCAACCGGTATGGCGGGGCGAACGAGCACAGGAAGGACGGTACCGGGAGTTCTACCAATGCGACGTGGACGTGGTCGACATCCCCTCCGCTTCCGGTTTCTACGACAGGCATACGCCCGAAGTTATCCTGGAAACACTGAGCCGACTCGACATTCCCCCTGTGGTGTTTTCGATCAATGATCGGCGCGTCCTGGAAGCGTTCTACGAGAACCTTGAGATTGACGATCCGGTCGGCGTCATTCGCGTCATGGACAAGCTCTCAAAGGCAGGCGTCCAGGCGACACGCGATGCTCTCATTCGGGTGACCAAGCTGAGCGAGCGCCAGGCCGATCATTGCCTGCGGCTGGCCCGGATCCGGTCCCGGGACTCGGAGTTCGTCGGTGCGGTCAGGGATCTGGGAGCGACGAGTGAGCGCCTGGACGCCTGTCTGCATGAACTCGATGAAGTGCGGCAGTACTTGCTGGCGCGCGAATACGCCAACATTCGCGTAGAGGTCGATCTGTCGATTGCCCGGGGTCTCGACTATTACACCGGCGTGGTGTTTGAAGGTCACCTGCAAGACTATGCCGGATTTCCGGCCATTTGCTCTGGCGGTCGTTACGAGAATCTCGTGCAATCGCTGTCCGGTCGTTCCATCGGCGGCGTCGGTGGCTCGATTGGCCTGACCCGCCTTCTCCTGAAACTGTTCAAGGAGGGATTGGTGGAGGTGGGCGCCTCATCGCCGACGGAACTGGCGCTGCTCTATCTGCCCGAAAGCGATGCCGCCTGGCTCAGGTCGGTAGCTGGCATCTTGCGAGATAGAGGCATCAGGGTCGAAGAGTGTGGTGGTCCGGAGCGTTATGACAAGTTGATCAAATACTGCAGGCGGAAGGGCATCAAGTATTGCGTCTATCAGAACGCCGAAGGTGACCTGAAGCTGCGCGACTTGTCCGCAGGGCATGAACGCGCGTTCGACGCAAGAACGTGGCGTGCGTGCTGAGAATCATTTTTCCGCCGTGAGTGCGATCCATTCTTCGCGGGCGTCCTGCTCGGAGGCACAGGTCCCGGGCGGGTCGTTTGGGTCCCCAGACTGACCTTCGCAAGAACAAGACCATTCCAGCGAACCAATGGGGTCTTGTGCAATTGATGGCAGGGCCATCCGAGCGTTTGTTTCGTCTCGCCTCCTGAGGATTCCCACAATCAGCCGCACGGACATGTTTGCGGTGCCAACGTGCTGGTCATTGATCGCGCCCGCCTTCTCCGGTTCCCGGCGAAATGCGTTGGCGGCCCCACCGCCTCCCTGTGGTGACATGCCAGAAGCCGCTGGAGGTCCTGCAATCCCCGCACCCGCCGCAAGGTGGTGAGCATCCGGCGTGACCGCGGCGGGCTCGGCAGTGTGGTACAGCCCGTGAGGGTTGACCTAGTTGGTCACACCGTCCCGTCCGCGGGTCTCTTGGCCCTGGCGGGCGCCCTCTGGGGCACGGTGGTTTCGGGCCTTTGCGGTACTGTCCGCCGCTCCTTCTTCAGGGTTGCCTCCCGGTGCAGCATGTAGAGACCGCTGGTCACGACCAGCGTTGATCCGGAAATGATCCAGATGTCCGGCACCGTGCCAAAGACCAGGTATCCGGTGAGCACGGCCCACACCATGCTCGTGTACTTGAATGGCGCGACAAGACCGATTTCGGCGAGGCGCACGGCCTCGATCATCGCATACTGGGCGCCGGCCAGCAGAACGCCGGCGACGGCGAGCATGGCGACATGCCCTGCCGTCATGGGCTGCCATGCGGCCGCCGTCCAGCCCAGCAGCGGATCCGCCAGGGACGAGGCAAGGGAGACCCCCATGACCGCCAGGGTCGTGAACATGAGGATGGAGGACGACGAGTCCGAGACACTGAGCCGGCGCGTCAGGATGTCGCGCAGTGCGAGGGTGACCGCACTGCCAAGCGGCAGCAGCGCCACGGCAGCGATGCCCTCTCCCGTCGGCCTCAAGACCAGGATGACACCGGCAAGACCGACGATGACCGCCGACCAGCGGCGCCACCCGACCCGCTCACCGAGAAGGGGAACGGCCAGCCCCGTGGCCATCAGCGGGGCGGCGAAGGCGATGGCCAGGGCGTCGGCAATCGGCATCATGGTGATGGCTGTCAGAAACAGGAACATGCCTGTCACAACGATCGCCGAGCGCAGCGCCTGCCCCTTGACGTTGTGCACCCGGAGATTGCTGAGCCTTCCCTCGTGGAGGGCGAAGAGCAGCACCGGCGGGATGACGAACAGCGAGCGCACGAACATCGCCTGACCCACCGGGTACTGTTCGGTCAGGAGCTTGACGATGACATCGTTGAAGACGATGAGGGCACAGCCCGCCACCATGAAGAGAATGCCTCGAACACCGGCGCTCATGAGGATCCCTTCCACCGCGGGTGCGGGGTCCGCTCACCCTCGATACTGCATGATTCCGGCGCCGATGGAACCGCTGCCGATCAGGCATTGACAGAACCGGGACAAGCGGCAAAGAAGACCCGGACACTGACAATGGGTGCTCCCTTGGTCGATCGCGCTCTCCGAACGGGCCGGTTTGAAACGGATCTCGATGCCAATCCGGCCAACCACGAACCGTTGACCCCGGTCGACTTTCTGGTGCGTTCCGCAACGGCGCACCCCCTGCGGACGGCCTGGATATACGGGACGCGGCACGTCACCTACGCCACCATGCACCAGCGGTGCCGGCGTCTGGCGAGCGCGCTTCGCCGCCACGGTGTCGAACCGGGGGAAAGCGTTGCCGTCATGGCGCAGAACGGCCCTGCGATTCTCGAGGCCCACTTTGCGGTGCCCATGGCCGGTGCCGTCCTCAACGCCCTCAACTTCCGCCTCGATGCACCCTCCATCGCCTTCATGCTGGGCCACGCCGGGACCCGGGTTCTCATCGCCGACCGCGAGTTCCGGGACGTGATCAGCAAGGCTCTCGCCATCCACTCCGGCACGGTGCATGTCATCGCCATCGACGATCCCGACACCGACAATGACCCGACCTTCGGCGATGTCGCTTACGAGGATTTCCTGCTCCAGGGCCGTGCCGATGATGAACCGCTGCTTCCCTCGGACGAGTGGAACGCCATTTCCCTCAACTACACCTCGGGCACCACGGGCAATCCGAAGGGTGTGGTCTATCACCACCGGGGCGCCTATCTGAACGCCATTGCCAACGGCATGGCGCTGGGATTCTCCGGGAGCACCGTCAACCTGTGGACCCTGCCCCTTTTCCACTGCAACGGCTGGTGCCACGCCTGGGGCGTGACCGCCTGGGCGGGCACCCATGTCCTGCTGCGCCGGATCGACACCAGGGAGATTTTCCGTCTCATCGCCGAGCACGGCGTCACCCACATGTCAGGTGCGCCCATTGTCCTCAACATGATCCTCAATGCGCCTGCGGACCACCGGCGCACCTTCCCCACGCAAGTCACCATCGCCACCGGCGGGGCCGCACCGCCGAGCGCGGTCATCGCCGGCATGGAGGCACTCGGCTTCCACGTCATCCATCTCTACGGTCTCACGGAAACCTACGGACCGGCGCTCGTCTCGCCCTACCAGGACGACTGGATGGCGATGCCGGTGGAAGAGCGGGCGGCCGCCATGTCGCGCCAGGGCCTGCGCCACTCCATGCTGGCCGGCTACATGGTCGCCGACCCACAGACCTGCGAACCGGCGCCCGCCGACGGCAAGACGATCGGCGAGATCATGGTGCGCGGCAACACGGTGATGAAGGGATATCTCGACAATCCGCAGCAGACGGCCCGTGACCTTTCCGGCGGCTGGTTCCACAGCGGCGACCTCGGCGTCATGCACGGCGATGGATACATCGAGGTCAAGGACCGCTCCAAGGACATCATCATCTCGGGCGGCGAGAACATCAGTTCCATCGAGGTGGAGAATGCCCTCTACCGTCACCCCGGTGTGCTGGAAGCCGCGGTTGTGGCGAAGCAGGACGAGACCTGGGGCGAAACACCGTGTGCCTTCGTCACTCTCAAGGACGATGCCGCCCAATCCGTGACGCAGGCCGACATCATCGCCTTTTGCCGTGACAACCTCGCCCACTTCAAGGTGCCGCGAACCGTGATCTTCGGGCCCCTGCCCAAGACGGCGACCGGCAAGATCCAGAAGTTCGCACTGCGCGAAAAAGCAGAATCCATCGCCGGCACCGGCGGCAAGGGAGCCGTTGCATCATGAGCTTCAACCGCCCCGATCCCGGGGACGTCAGGCGCATCGCCTGCATAGGCGGGGGTCTCATCGGCTCCGGCTGGGCCGCGGGTTTCCTGGCTGCCGGGTACGACGTCGTTGTCCACGATCCGGATCCCGGAGCCAGGGAGACATTGCACCGCACCATCGAGACGGCCTGGCCCGGTCTCGTGGCCATGGGTGCCGATGCGGCGGCAGCCCGGGAACCATGCTTCACCACAAGTCTCGAAGAGGCTGTCCTGGACGCGGACTTCGTCCAGGAAAGCGCGCCCGAGCGACTCGACATCAAGCAGGACCTCTACGCCCGCCTCGATTCGGCGATGGCGAATGATGTCGTCATTGCATCCTCCACGTCCGGACTGCTCATGAGCGATATCCAGGCCGGCGCCGGGAATGCCGCGCGCATGGTGCTGGGACATCCCTTCAATCCGCCCTACCTCATGCCGCTGGTCGAAGTGGTGGGCGGGCGGCAGACCTCGGCGCAAGCCGTCGACTGGGCCTGCGCCTTCTACCGGGCGGCGGGCAAGCACCCTCTCAAGCTGGACCGCGAGGTGCCGGGTCACGTCGCTGACAGGCTGCAGCAGGCGATCTGGAACGAGATTCTCCACATGATCGCCGCCGGCGAGGCCACACCCGAACAGATCGACGCCTCGATCGTTCACGGATTCGGCCCGCGTCTCGCCATCATGGGCTATTGCCTGCTATTTCACATGGCCGGCGGCGAAGGCGGCATGCGGCATTTTCTCGAGCACTTCGATCCGGTCGTGGCCGATGCCTGGACACGCCTGCCATCGCCGCCCATCACGCCGGAACTCACCGAGGCAATGGTGGCCGGATGCGCAAGACTGCAGGGCGATCGCACCATGGAGGACCTCGCGACACTGCGCGACGAGGCCCTCGTGGGCTTCCTCAGGCACTATCGCGCGGTCACCGGAACCGCGCCCTGATCACCTCAGACAAACGCGAGGCATCACGACCATGACGTCAGTCAACCGCGCCCTCGTCCTCGAGGACTACCCTTCGGGCGCTCCCGGAGCCCGTCACTTCAGGCTTGTTGAAACTCCGTTGCCGGAACCCGGCGAGGGCGAGGTGCTGGTTCGCTCCATCTATCTTTCGGTGGATCCCTACATGCGCGGCCGGTTGCGTCCCGGCCCCTCATACGCCGAACCGCAGAAGATCGGCGAGGTCATGGTCGGGGAGGCCGTGGGCGAGATCATCGCTTCGCGCAACGCCCGCTACGCCGCCGGCGATTTTGTCACTGCCGGTATCGGCTGGCAGACCCATGGTGCGGTCAGGGGCGACGGATTGCGGAAACTAGATCCCGATGCCGCTCCCATCTCGACCGCACTCGGTGTCCTCGGCATGCCGGGACTGACAGCCTATTTCGGAACCCTCGAGGTGCTGCAACCCAGGCCCGGCGACACGCTGGTGGTCAACGCCGCCTCCGGCGCGGTCGGCGCCGTGGTGGGGCAGATCGCCAGGATCGGCGGGTGCCGGGTGGTCGGTATCGCCGGTTCGGATGACAAGTGCGCCTACATCACGACCGAGCTCGGATTCGACCGTGCAATCAACCATCGCACCACCGCCGACATGAGCGCCGCGCTGGCCGACGCCTGTCCCCATGGGATCGACTGCTACTTCGACAATGTCGGCGGACCCATCACCGACGCCGCCATCGAGAACCTCGCCCTGGGCGGGCGTGTCGCAATCTGCGGCCAGATCGCGCAGTACAACGACACGCAGGTGGCCACCGGTCCGCGCAACCTGCGTCACTTCCTCGTCAAGCGCGCCTCCCTGAAGGGCCTTCTCGTCTTCGACTGGCGGGATCGCTACCAGGAAGGGCTGGTGCGCCTGCAGCGCTGGGTGCAGTCGGGAGAGATCAGGTACCGCGAGGACATCGTCGACGGCCTGGAAAAAGCGCCCGATGCCTTTGCCGGTCTCATGGAGGGACGCAACTTCGGCAAGAAGCTCGTCAGGGTCTCTGACGACCCGACACGCTGACGAGGCCGGGTCCTGTGAAGATCACCGGAGTGCGGGCGACCCCCGTCAATATCCCGTTCACCGCCCCGTATGTCTTCAGTCACGGTTCGGTAAGGTCGCTCACCAAGACCATCGTCGAGGTGACGACCGACGCCGGGATCACCGGACTGGGCGAGGTCGCCGATGGAGACCGGGCCCGCGATGTGGAGGCCATGGGCGAGGCTCTGGGCGGGGTCGATGTCCGCGAGACCGGAACCGCCGAACGCCTCTGCCTGCCCGGTTTTCGCTATTCGCCCTGGGGCGATGTCCAGGGGCAGACCCGCGCCTTCGGCGGAATCGAGATGGCGATGTGGGATGCCCGGGCACGCGGCGACAACGTGCCGCTCCATGTGCTGCTCGGCGGTGCCTCAAGATCGCGGATCGAACTCTCCGAGTACTTCGGTTTTCGCCTTCCCGGCGTCACCGAACAGGGCGAGCAGACACCAGAAGAGATCGCCGCCTACTGCGCGCGCATGATCGACGAGCACGGCGCCACCAACTTCGAAGGCAAGGTGGCGACGGTAGGGCTCGATGAGGAGGTCAGGATGGTTCGCCTCATACGCGAGGCCATCGGCGACCGTCCGCTCACGCTCGATGCCAACGGCGGCTGGACCGTCCAGACGGCCCGCGAGGCGATGCGTCGATTCGACGAGCATGTCATCCACTACTACGAGGATCCGGTCGAGACCTACCGCGAAATGGCGCAGCTGCGTCCCTTCACCCGGGCGAGCTTCTCGACCCATGTTCTCGACCTGCCGCTGGCCGTCGAACTGGGCGCTCCGGATACGCTTGTCACCAACCTCGTCGAGCTGGGCGGTATCGCCCGCACGATCGGATTCATCCGCGCCTGCGAGCAATTCGACATCGGCTTTCGTTTTCACAGCGGGGAAACCGGTGTGGCGAGCGCCGCCTACCTGCAGGTCTCCGCGGCCATGGAGCATGTCCGGGAACCCAGTCAGACCCTGTTCCGCTGGTATGCCGACGATGTCACACAGGAGGGCACTCCGGTGCCCAAGGATGGCTTCGTGCCGGTGCCCGAAGGGCCCGGCCTCGGCGTCACGCTCGATCCCAGGGCCCTCAAACGCTGCCATGAGCGCTTCCTCGAGGAAGGACCATTCCCGAAGAGCGGCAGCGGCCCCCGCGCCTACCGCACCCGCTTTCAGCGCGTCTGAAGAGCCCATCCACAGGGCTGCCATTTCCGCCCGGCGCCCCTGTTGGTATTGATGGTGGGGGACCAGCCCCGGACATCGGCGATGACGACGGAACAGACCGCAAGAATGGAACACGCACCGGGATTTCTGGCGGCGCTCGACCAGAGTGGCGGCAGTACGCCCAAGGCCCTGCGCCTCTACGGCATCGGGGACGATGCCTGGGAGAGCGACGAGGACATGTTCTCCATCATCCATGGCATGCGCGAGAGAATCATCACCAGTCCGTCCTTTGACGGCTTGCGCATCCTTGGCGCCATTCTCTTCGAGAACACCATGGACCGGACGATCGGAGGACAGCCCACGGCCCGCTATCTCTGGGAGGTCAAGGGAATCGTGCCCTTCCTCAAGGTCGACAAGGGTCTCGAGGCCGAATCCGCAGGCGTCCAGCTCATGAAGCCGATTCCCGGCCTCGAACCACTCCTCGCCCGGGCCCGGGCCAACGGAGTCTTCGGAACCAAGATGCGCTCCGTGGTCCGGCTTGCCGATGATGAAGGCGTGGCCTCGGTTGTCTCACAGCAGTTCACTATCGCCGAAGAGATCCTTGGCAGTGGCCTCGTGCCGATCATCGAACCGGAGATCGCCATCGACAGCCCGCATAAGGCGGCCGCCGAAACCCTCCTGAAGGACGCTCTCCTCGCCGGTCTCGATCGCCTTGGCGACCGTGGCAAGGTGATGTTCAAGCTCACGCTTCCCGAGGAACCCGGCTTCTACCGCGTTCTTGTCGATCATCCAGGAGTCCTGAAGGTGGTGGCGCTGTCGGGCGGCTACACCCGCGAGGAAGCCAACCGGCGCCTGGCGCTCAATCCCGGTGTCGTCGCGAGCTTTTCCCGCGCCCTCACCGAAGGTCTCAACGCCTCACAGAGCGCCGCCGAGTTCGATGCCATGCTCGATTCCTCGATCGCCAGCATCTTCCAGGCCTCCATGACCTGACCGCCTTCGGTGTGACAGATGACCGAAGCTGAGTTGCTGCTCTGTCTTCGCAGGCATCCTCGGCCCCCATCAACCGACTTTGGGTGCCAACACCCGTGACAAGGTGCCAGGATGTTCGACGGCCGTCGTCAAGCCGCAACAGGCACGCCCGGAGACGCACGAGGCGCACCCTTCCCCGTTGCGCCGAACCGCTACCGGCACGCTTGACAGGCTTGACGCAGGCCGAACGAGGCGAAGCACGGGCATTCGTTGCCTTGATCAGCGACCACACGAACAACACCGTCATTGAGAATCTTCCAGATCGGGAATGCCGGCTCAAGGAACCATCAAAGTGACTGGCTATGCGAGGGCGCTCGCCGTCGCCGTACTCTCGTTCGTGTTGGGAATTGCCGGCGCGCGTGCCGAGGGCGTCGGCTTTCGCGATGTTCGGGTCGAAAGCAACGGCGAGGTTATGCTGGTTGCCGTCTGGTATCGTTCAGACACACCGTCCGGACGCACCGTCGAAGGGCCTTTCGCCATGAAGGCGACACGCAACGCGGCACTTGCCGACGGCAGGTATGGACTGTTGTTGTTCTCGCATGGCACCGGCGGCGGGCGCTTGAATCATCGAGGTACGGCGATCTGGTTGGCTCAGGCGGGCTACATCGTGGCGGCGCCCGAGCATGTCGGCGACAACTGGCGCGACGATCGCTACAGCGGAACGGCAGACAACTGGTCTCGTCGACCGCGTCAACTCAGCGCCGTGCTGGACCGGCTCCTCGGGGATCCCGAATTCGGCCCGCGCATCGATCCGGCGCGTGTTGCCGCCATCGGCCATTCCATCGGCGGGTACGGCGTGCTCGCATTGATCGGTGGTCGGGCGGACCTTGGGATTCTGTCGCGCCACTGCACCGAGTTCCGGGACCGGGACCCGGTTTTCTGCGATCATGGCAAGCCTGACGGGACCTTCCAAGGCAGACTGCCAGAGCTGACCGACCGGCGGGTTCGCGCCGCCGTCGCTGTCGCACCAGTTGGAGTCGTTTTCGGTGCCGGTGCCTTCTCGGGCGCGACGGCTCCAGTGCAAATCCATCGCCTCGGTCAGGACCGGGTGCTGCGCAGGTCATGGCACGAGGACAACATCATGCGCCTTATGGGCAGCAGGGCGCAGCTGGTGCTGCATCCAAAGGCGCACCACTACGCATTCATCGCACCATTCCCCGCTGTTCTGATCGACCAGGTCGGCGAACCGGCGCACGATCCGCCCGGTTTCGAGCGTCGAGCCTTTCTGGACCGGATTGACCGGCAGATCTTGAATTTCCTCAACGCCGTCATGAGTCCGGATCACCACTGATCAGCGTCGTTGCCTCGACGAAGCGGCGCACACAGCGCCAGCGGCCGGTTCCTGCCGCTGAGATGCAAGTCGCAAGCGGAAAGGACGTCAACTGTGCCGAGAACAACGAACACCTCGCGTCGGTCATTGACATGCCACTTGCAGGGGCGGTCCCCGGCAAACTCGACCTGCTGCCTGCACGCCCAGTCGCTGTCCTTGTCCGACCGCAACCGGTTTTCGAAGTTCTCGACGCTGTCGTTCACATTCCCTTGGTTCTCAAAGGGCTCCCGGTGGTCACAGTTTGAACTTCCTCATGCCCCGGCGCAGTCCCCGGTGCGCGGCGCGGCGCACGCCATACCGGGCGATACCGGCGGGTCCCTTGCCTGCAGCGCTGAAGAGTGCGAGCAGGCGCATCATGACCGCCAACATTCTGAACATCGGCTTACCTCCAGGGCGTTGTCTGACCACTCGGTCGTGGTCATCCGAGGTAGCGGTTGTCGTTGTGCCAGGCAAGGGCGTTGCGATCCGGTTGCTCTAGGGAGTTGACGGGACGATGAATCTCCTTGCCTTGTAGCGCGTAATACGCCCGGCCATTCTCGTAATCGTCCCTGATGCGGCGACTCACCTCGAAGCGCAAGTCCGGCGCCACGGTCACGTAGCCGTCGTCGAAGAGCTTGTGAAGATCGCGCCTCAGCAGAAGCCCGTTGCTGACACTGTGCGGACCGCCCTCGCTGTAGGGATGGATATGGGCCGCATCGAGCACCGGCAGCGTGCGTTCCCCCGTTACGGCGCAGCGGCGTTGATAGGCATCGGTGACGACAAGGCGGAAAGCTCCCTGGCCGAGGCGCGTCGGGATGATCCGAGGCTTGCCGAAACGCACGGCCTCGTCCGGCGTGGCGGATCCGGCAAACCAGTTCATGCGCTGACTCACCTGGTCCCACAGGCGACGCCCCTCGAAGGTGTCGGTGTCGAAACCCTTGAACCTGACGATATTGGGGGAAAAGCTCGTCGGCGGCGGCATCCACTGCCATTCCTCGAAGAAGAAGGGCCGGGTGAGGATGCGGCAGCCGATGCGGATATCGCCCATCGTTTTCGCATCACCCTTGCGATTGTCGAGGATGATGTCCCTCACCTCATCGAGTGAGCCGGCGCCGTTCGCTTCACCGAACGCTTCCCAGGCAAGCGACAGGGGCATGGTGCTGGAGTGGGTATAGATGCCGCCTCCGACAATCAGGTTGACCGGCGCCTTCAGCTTGAAGAGGAAGAGTTCTCCGGGCTGAAGCGCCTTGAAATCGGTTGCCGAACGGCTCCAGAAGTTGACCTCGCCAAGGTCGGGACGCCGGCGCAGAAAGGCGAACCAGCGGCTGTCCGTGACGGCGACGACGATCCTGATACCCATGCCCTTCACGCTTCCTTTGCGGGCCCGTGCCGTCGAAGTCTATGGACGTGGGCCAAGTCCCGCAATGCGGAGACCTTGACCGGAAAGACCGCGGAAGGGTTAATGCTGCCTTGGCGACGTGACGGACGGCGATGGCACGCTGCGAGATCAAGGCGGAGGAGTTGACGTCGAAGGGCTTTGCCGCCTTCGGTGACGTGATCGAACGCGACCCCGGCGCTTCGGTGGCCATCAACGGCGGCGATGTGCTGCGCCACCACGACCTCGCGAAGGTGGACGTGACGGCAGATGGCGGCAGACCCGTCATCAGCATCTTCCAGGTGCTGAAGCCGGCGACACTTCCTTTCCGGCTGCGCCTCATGGAACGCCACCTCCTGTCGAGCCAGGCCTTCGTGCCGCTCGCCGGATCGACCTATCTCGTCGCCGTGGCGCCGCCGGGCCCCAAGCCGGGGATCGACGCCGTGCGCTGCTTCGTGGCGCGCGATGGCACGGGAATCAACCTCCATCCCGGGGTCTGGCACCACCCTCTCATCGCCCTCGACGCCAGCGACTTCCTGGTGATCGACAGGGGCACAACCTTCGACGAGGACTGCGAGACCATGTCGCTTTCCGGCAACGACATTCTGGTGAGTTGAGCGATGAACGACGACTTCGCCTCTCGCTGGCCGAATCTGGCGGACAGCCGCCTCGGCGCCGTGGCTCTTCATGCCAGCGACGCATGGTTCGCGCCCGCCAAACGCATGCTGCAGCCTGCAGCCGCCGAATTCCATGCCGGACGATACGACGATCACGGCAAGTGGATGGACGGCTGGGAAACACGGCGCAAGAGGACGACGGGTCACGACTACTGCATCATCAGGCTTGCAGGGTGTGGGCGCATCAGGGGTGTCGATATCGACACCAGCCACTTCACCGGGAACTATCCGCCGTCGGCCTCCATGGATGCCTGCCGGACCGACGGTGATCCAGACGAGGCGACCGAGTGGCGTGAGATCCTTCCACCGGTGCCGCTCTCGGGAGATTCCCATCATCTCCACGGTGTTGCGCATGACGGTCCCTGGACCCATGTCCGCATCAACATCTACCCCGATGGCGGCATCGCCCGGTTGCGTGTCCATGGCCCCTTTGCCCGCGACTGGACGGGAGTCGCCGAGGCGGACCTCGCCGCCATCGAGAATGGTGGCTGGCTGGTGGCCTGCAGCGACCGGCACTACGGTTCGCCCGCCAACATTCTCTACCCCGGGACCGGCGCCACCATGGCCGAGGGCTGGGAAACCAGCCGGCGGCGGGTGCCCGGCAACGAATGGGCGCTCTTCCGTCTCGCCTGTCCCGGCGTCATCTCGCGAATTGTGATCGACACCACGCATTTCAAGGGCAACTACCCCGACCGCTGTTCCATCCAGGCGGCCCTGCACGAAGCCGACGATTCGTCGGCCGTCGCCTCATCCCTCTACTGGAGCGACCTTCTCGGGGAACAGAAGCTCGCCATGGACCAGGTACACGTCTTCGAGAGCGAAGTGACGGACCTCGGGACCGTCAGCCATGTGCGCTTCAACATGATTCCCGACGGCGGCGTCAACAGGCTTCGCCTCTTCGGGCGCCCCCGGACATGATCGTGGCGGGGATGCCCGCGGACCATGAAACCCCTCTCCTACTGGCTCGACACGGCGCCGGCGTTCCGTTGCGCTGAGACCGGGAACCTGCCGGCACGATGCCAGACGGCGGTGATCGGTGGAGGCTTCACCGGTCTGTCGGCGGCCCTCGCCATGGCCCGCGATGGCATCGACGTCGTGGTTCTCGAAGCCGAACGCGTGGCCGGCGCCGCGTCCGGGCGCAATGGCGGACACTGCAACAACGGTCTGGTCAGACAGGCCGCGGCCGTTGCTGACGCGTTCGGCCTGGAGCGGGCGCGGACCTTCTACCGGACCTTCGATCAGGCGGTGGAGACTGTCGAGCGGGTGACCGTGCGCGAAGGCATCGCCTGCGACTTCCGGCGCAGCGGCAAGATCCAGCTGGCGGCGAAGCCCTCCCACTTCGACTCGCTCTCCCGGACCCACGCATTCCTGGCATCCGGAATCGATCCGCAGACCAGCCTGGTCGGCCCCGGGGAGCTTTCCCGGGAAATCGGCTCGGCACGGTTTCATGGCGGCCTGGTCTACCACCGGAGCGCGATGCTCCACCCCGGGCGCCTTGGCAGCGGGCTCGCCCGGGCCGCACACCGCCACGGCGCCAGGATCTGGGAAACCACGGGTGTCACCCGGTGGCGGCGCTCGGGCAAGGGCGGCCACGAACTCGAGACAGCCACGGGTACGCTTGAAGCAGAGAGGGTCCTCGTGGCCACGGGAGCCGGAACCGGTCCCGCCTTTCCCCATCTCTACCGCCGAATCCTTGCCGTCGGCAGCTTCATCATCGCCACCGAGCCGCTGGCACAGCACATGGTGGATGAGATCATGCCGACACGCCGCACGGCGGTCACCACGAAACACATCGGACACTACTTCCGAATGGCGCCGGACAACCGGCTGATCTTCGGCGGCCGGGCCCGCTTCGCCCGTTCAGACCCGGGCTCGGACTTGAAGAGCGGACGCCTCCTTGCCCGCTCGATGAAGCAGATCTTCCCTGTCCTCGGCAATGTTCGTGTCGACTACTGCTGGGGCGGCATGCTTGACATGACCATGGATCGCCTGCCCCGGGCAGGCGTCATGAATGGCTGCCACCACGCCATGGGCTACAGTGGCCACGGTGTCCAGATGTCCGTCCACATGGGCGAGGTCATGGCGAAGGTCATGGCGGGAGATGTCGAAGCCAATCCCTGGCGCGATCTCCCCTGGCCGGCACTGCCCCGACACGCCACCCGATCTGCCCTTCTCCCCCTTGCCGGCGCATGGTTCCGCCTGCGCGACGTCGTGAGCTGATCTCGTCAACGCTCCGCCATGTCGGCAAGGGTTGTCCGTGCTTCTTCAAGCAGCCAGTCCCTGAATGCCTGGATCGCCGTTTCATCCGACCTCTTGCGGTGATTGACGACATAGGTCTGCGTCCCGGTGGGCAGACGCAGATCGAAGGGTTCCACGAGCAACCCCGACCGCAGATCGGCTTCGACCAGCAACGGTGTCGTCAGAACCACTCCCGGAGCGGCCACGGCGGCCTGAAGGGCGTGGCTGTGAACCGTGAAGCGAAGGCCCCGCGTGGTGTCGACACTCTTGACCCCGGCTGCGTCGAACCACTCCTCCCAGGTCGGCCAGTACCCCTTGCCGGTGGGCCAATCGAGGTGAATCAGCGTGTGATGAGCGAGATCCCGGGGTTCAGTGATGGGATGCTCTCCGCGAAGCAGTGAGTGATGGCAGACCGCAAAAGCCGCCTCGTCATCGAAGAGCTTCTCGGCCGTCAAGCCGGGATAGTCGCCGCCGCCCCACCTGATACCGATGTCAACGTCCTCACGATCGAAGTCGACGAGGCGGTCCGAAGCATCGATGAGAACATCGAGATTCGGACAGCGCTCGCGGAAACGCGCCAGCCGCGGCACCAGCCAGTTGCCGGCAAAGGTGGTCTCGGACGTGACCCGCAGGAGCGGCCCGCTCCGGGTATCGCGCATGCGGCGGACGGCGTCCGCGACGTGGTCGAAACCCCGGCGCAACTCTGCCATTCCGGCCAGCGCAGCCGGAGTCGGCCTGACGCCGCGTCCCTCCCGTTCGAGAAGGGTGACACCGAGATCCCTCTCGAGAAGGCGGATCTGGTGGCTGACCGCTGCCGGCGTCACGTTGAGTTCGGCGGCGGCCCGGGTGAGGCTCAGGTGCCGGCCAGCGGCGTCGAGAGCGCGCAGGGCATTGAGCGAGGGCAGGCGTTCATTCATTGAGAAAATCTTGAAAGTCTGTGCAACACATCTCGATTGAATGTGGCCTATTAGGACCCAATATCAAGGTCACAGCTCAAACCGGAGATCAAGAAATGTTTGATCGCATCCGCAAATCCCTCGTGCGTCGCCGGACCATCGATGAGATCAGGCGTCTCGACCACCACCTGCTTCGGGATATCGGTCTCGACGGCCATGCCGACACACCCGACCGGATCCTCCTGATGACACGTGGGCCTTTCGATCGCTACACTCGGTGACATGACTGTCGCCACTGGCCAGGCATCGGCGCACTTTCGACGCATCGACAGGGTGTGGGCGGCATCAGCCCTCATCCTGCTCGGTGTCCTCGCCCTTGACAGGGAACTGTTCCTTGCCTCGCTGGAGTTCGTCGCCACTAGCTGGCTCTGGACCCTGCCCTTCGTTCTTGTCTCTGCCGTGCTCGCGGCATCGATTGCCGCCACGGCACTCGACCGTCCTCTCGGGGAATCCCTGAGGCGGCGGGCCGGGGAAGCCGTGGTCATCGCCGGTGTCCTGGGCGCCCTCTCACCCTTCTGCTCGGTGAGCGTGGTGCCCCTCGTGGCCGGGCTGCTGGCCGCGGGCGTGCCACTGGCGCCTGTCATGGCCTTCTGGGTGGGCTCTCCGCTCATCGATCCGGAGATGTTCGTCCTAACCGCGGGGATCATCGACCTCCCGTTCGCGCTCGTGCGCACGGGCACGGCAATCGTCTCCGGACTCCTTGCCGGCTTTGCGACGCTCGCGCTCGCCCGCCTTGCCTGGGTCCGCTCCCCCCTCAAGCCCAACGTCCCGTTCGCGGACCTGGGCACCGTCTACGGCACGGGTTGCGATCTCGACACCACCAGGCCCGTCATGCTGGCATTCTGGCGGGACCCCGAGCGGTGGAGCCGTTTCGTCGGTCAGGCCCGCGCCATCGGTCTCTTCATGGTGAAGTGGCTGACCCTCGCGTTCGTCATTGAAAGCCTGCTTCTCGCCTGGGTGCCGCCGGACGCCGCCGCCAGCGTTCTCGGGTCGGGCGACTGGTGGACGGTGCCGGTGGCTGCGTTCATCGGCATGCCCACCTACCTCCACGGCTATGCCGCGGTGCCGGTCATCGACGGGTTGTTGCAGCTGGGCATGGAGCAAGGCGCAGCGATCGCCTTCCTCATCGGCGGCGAGATCACCAGCATCCCCACGGCCATGGCCGTCTACGTCGTCGTTCGCCGGAAGGTCTTCGCGCTCTACCTCGGGCTGGGTTTGGGCGCGGCTATCCTCATGGGCTGGTGCGTTCAGGCCCTGGCCGGCCTCATCTGACGCTTAGAATCGACGGCGCAGGAAGAAGGCATCGACCGACAGGGGCCCCGCTCCCTTGGTCAGGGGAATGAGAAGAAGCAAAATCCACAGAGCGCGCTGATCGAGAATCTTCGCATCGGGAACGTTGTCGAACCAGGCTCCGATGGTCGTCGCTCCGGCACCGTGGCCGGCTATATCGACGATGCTCATGACGACAATGAAGCCGATCATTCCGAGAGCGGCAGAGCGCGTGAAGAGGCCGATGACGATGAGGAAGGGCAGCAGGAATTCCGCCCACGTACCCGCCACCACGACGAGCCAGGAGAGCACGCCGAGCTGCGAGGCATCGTAGCCTGCGGCCTCGATCTGGGCCGGCAGGATCTGGGCATAGGCGCCGGTCGACGGCGAAACAATGCCCATGATTCCCTCGCCGAGCTTGGTGGTGGCCGATGTCCAGAAGAAGACTGCCAGCGTGACCAGGAAGACCAGACGCGCCAGGGTGGTGAGAACTGCGCCGCCGAGCAGGTCACCCAGCGGTCCGATGATCCGGTTTTCAAGGGAATGCAGAGGGTTCATGTCGTTGTCCCCCGTTGCCTTTGGCGTGGCAACGATACTACGTGATTCTGCGGGCAGTGCGCCACCGCAGCCTCCCTCGCAGGTCCGGCGGCATTCAGCCACACACCTGGGCTGTACCGAATTCAGTCCGGGGAGGAACGATCTCCCGGACGGCCCGGGCATCGAGGATGACGGTGAGACTCGCGGCGAGGTCGACGCCATTGCACCTGTGGGCAGCCTCTCCGAGGGGATCGCCTCGCGCGAGATTCTCAAGAAAGTCGGCGCTCCCTGGCGGCAGACTGTGAAGAAGAACACTGTCAGCGGGCCGTGACACCAGGACATCCTCGGGGCGGGCGGTGACCGGCGAGGTGTCATCCGTCGTGTTGTGGCGCCAGATCGACCACAAGGGGTGTGACGAACGCACGATGGCGGTGGACGCCCTGAAGTTCATGCGGGTTTCGAGCAACGTTTCCTCGTCGAGTCCGGCAAGACACCCGGGATCGGCGGTGTCGTCGTCAGCCGCGTGAAAGGACCGCCGACGCGCCACCTCGAGGCGCGCCACATCGCCCAGGTAGGGCAGCCGGCCAGCCGGCTCAAAGGCTTCGATGAAGTCCGGGAAACAGTCTCCGTAGTCGACCACGCAGGGCGTGCGCGGCGGATGGGCGCGGACAAATTCTCCCGCCATGGCGCGGAAGAAGGCCCTGCCGACAATGGCATGGGTGACGCCAAAGGAATCGGCCAGCGCATCGACGAGGGAAGCGACGACATTGTTGCGATAGATGTCGAAGCGCCGCGCAGCCGGCGCGCCGTCGGGACGAAGCAGACCTTCCGGAACCGGCGCCGAAGGATCAAGAAGCGCCTTTGCGAACACGCTCTGGCTGTCAGGCATGTCGACGCGCCGCCTCGAGGATGGCGCTGGCGCGGCTGGCTTCGGCGACCAGCGTGGACCATGGCGGAACTTCGCTGTCCCACTCGATCAGCGTCGGCAGGGGACCGGCACGCATGCAGACGTCGCCGTAGAGCGCCAGAACGTCGTCCGTCACCGCCGCACCATGGGAATCGATGAGCAGGCGCGACCCGTCATCGTCCCGGTCCTCGTGGTGGCCGGCGAGGTGGATCTCGGCGGCGGCGGAAAGCGGAAAGGATTCGAGCCAGTCACGCGCATCGAATCCCAGGTTGACGGCCGAGACATGGACATTGTTGAGGTCGAGGAGCAGACCGCACCCGGTGCGCGTGGCCAGATCCCCCAGGAACGCGGTCTCTTCCAGGGCGCTGCAGGCCCAGACGAGGTAGTTCGCCGGGTTCTCGATGAGGATCTGCCGGCCAAGACGCTCCTGCACCTCGTCGACGTGATCACACACCCTGTTCAGGGTGGCCTCGTCGTAGGCCACGGGAAGAAGGTCGTTGAAACAGTGATGACCACGCCGCGACCAGGCCAGGTGCTCCGACACCATGGCCGGCGTGAACCGCTTCACGAGACAGGCGAGGCGGTCGAGATGTTCGCGGTCAAGCGGTTCGTCGGAGCCGACGGAGAGACCCACTCCGTGGCAGGAGATGGCGAACCGTTCGGCGACGCGCCGCAGCGCAGCCATCCTCGGTCCGCCATCCACCATGTAGTTTTCAGCGTGGATCTCCAGCCACGTCACCGGTCCGGGCGCTGCCAGAACGTCCTCCAGGTGGCGCAGCTTGAAACCGACGCCGACGTCCGGTGGAAGGGCCGGAAACTCCACGTGCATCCGCGGAATCGACCCCCGCCCGGGGGGCGGGGGGGGGGGCGCAAAAAAAAAGGGGGGGGGGGGGGGAGCGCATAGAGGGGCCCCGGGGGGTAACCCGGGGGGTGAAATGTGAGGGCAGGTTACAAGGGGACCACTGTA
>JAPPGE010000037.1 GCA_028821455.1 bacterium
GCGTTCCCTGCATGACCGCATGACTGGCATATGTGTGTCTGAGATCGTGGAGGCGAACGTCTTCAAGCCCGGCCTCCCTGCGGATGGCGTACCAGAGCGGGAGATTGTGACTGAGCGGTCGACTGGCGTCCTGCGGCGACGGAAACAGAAACTCCGTTCCGCCGGCCATCCTTCGCTCGATGATGGCGCGGGCCTCACGGTTCAGGAATACGGTGCGCGGACCGGTCTTGCTCATCCGAAGCCGCAGGCAGGTTCCGGCCACCTCGTCGCGGCGCAGGCGGAGGATCTCGTTTCTGCGGCAGCCCGTCACAATGAGAAGGCGGATGATGTCGATTTGCCGGCGTTGTGACGCCCGCGTCCTTGCGGCCCGGTC
Organism: bacterium; assembly: GCA_028821455.1. Taxonomy (GTDB): domain Bacteria; phylum Pseudomonadota; class Alphaproteobacteria; order SP197; family SP197; genus SP197. Next base: position 374 of record JAPPGE010000037.1, read on the forward strand.
CCGGCGGTCGAGCACCTCGTGCAGGCGGCCGAGTTCTTCCCGGGAGAGGAAGCGTGTGATCTTCCTTTCCGGGTTCAACCTGATGCCCCTGGCCGGATTGGAGGGGACATGCCCGCAGGCGACCGCGTGACGGAGGATCTGGCGAAGGGTCTGCAGGCAGTGGTTGGCGCTGCTGGGAGCGGTCCTGCTGCGGTCGTCGAACCATCGGAGCACCATCACCGGCGTGATGCGGTCGAGGCGCAGGCCGCCGAACTCGGGAAGCAGGCGGTTCTCGAGGAGCCAGTCACGCCCCTTGATCGTCGACGGCTTGCACCGGTGGACCCAGGTGTCCCGCCACGGGCCGGCGACGAAGTCCCCGAAGAACGGAACGTCCTTCCTCTCCCTGACGCCGTCCGACAGGCGCGTCCGGCTCTCGGCGCGGGCTTCCTCCACGGTCTTGAGCATCGCCGGCCCCAGCGACACCTTGCGTCCCTCGACGAAGTGGACATAAGCCCGGCCTCCGGAGGGATGCACCCTGACGCCCAGCGAGGGCGCTATCGCGTCGCGGACCGTGTATTCGCGGGGACCGGGCTTGAGACGCCGGATCAGGGCGTCGGTCAGTCTCTGCCGGCGGTTCATGTTCCGGCGCTCGCAAGAAGGGGTCCCATGGCTTCGGCCGCCTCGGCCGCCTTGTCATCGGCAAGGTGCATGTACTTCAGGGTCGTGCCCGGATCGTTGTGGCCGAGAAGCCGGCCGACGGTGAGGATGTTCTCTCCCGTCATGACGGCATGGGAGGCGTATGTGTGTCTCAAGTCATGGAGCCTGACATCGTCGAGGCCGGCTTCCGGGCGCAGGCGTCGCCAGAAGTTGCCGACAACCGTCAGGTCGACGGACTTGCCGGTTCGGGTCGACGGAAAGACCCACGGGGACGTTCGCGATTGCCGGTCCAGGATTGTCCGTGCCGGAGACGACAGCCAGACCATGCGCGGCCCCGTCTTGGAATCGGCGAGGTGGAGGTGGCCGTCCCGGTACTCCTTCCAGCGCAGTGTGACAATCTCCCGGCTGCGGCAGCCGGTGAGCAGGAGAAGGCGGATGATCGCCACGCTCATGGGCGCGTTCTCGTGGTGACGGCTCAACGCTCTCCCGAGCCGGCGCATCTCGTCTTGCGAAAGGAAGCGCTCCCGGCCCTTGCGCCGGTAGCGTTTGATGCCCTTGCAGGGGTTGCTCCCCTGCGGTCGGTACCCGTAGGCCTCCGCCTGGGCCATGATGACGGAAAGCACCGGAGCGGACCGGTCGGCCGCCACCGGCGTGGCATGGAGAGATGCGAACCACCCGCTGACGTCCGCGGCCGTGATGTCCGCAATTGGCCGTCCCCGGAACCACGGCAGGATCTGGCTGGCGAGGTAACTCCGGTTGACCTTGAGCGTCCGGGGCTTCCAGTTCCTCCCGTAACGGCCGAAGACCTCTTCGGCCACCTCCTCGAACAGGATGTGTTCCGATGCCGCCGATGTGCCGTTCCTGGCGGCCGCCAGCATGGAGCGTGCTGCGGCCCTGGCATCCTCCACGCTCAGACACGTGGCATCGCCGACGATTCGCCAGACCCTCTTTCCCTCATGTTGACCATGGGTGAAGAAGCACTTGCGCCCCGACGGGTAGAGACGGAGACCGAAACCCTTGAGTTCGGCGTCTCGGATGTCCCGGACGGTCTTGCGAGGTCGAAGCGCCTCGATGCGCGCCCGGGTGAGTTTTGTCGTGGCCATGGATTCCCCCTCGACTTGAGTTGCAGAGGCGGGAGAATCCGTGGCGGAAACGTCCCGCAGTTGCACATGAGAGAGAGAATTGATAACGTTATGTCAGTAGGTTAGCACCGAAGGTGCGCATGCAGGTGTGGGAGTTCACGGTCGTCGTCTTTCAGATCGTGCCGGTCACCGAGAACCGCACCCGCGAGAAGATTCATCTCTACTACTACGGGGACTGCGCGACGTCCGACGACTACCGAAGAGTTCGCGAAGGCATCGCGCAGAACTGGAACGACATCAACCGGAACGAGGACATCTACATCGTCGAGAAGATGCAGATCGCGCGGTCGGTGCCGACGTTCGGATCCGGCGAACTCGCACCCTACTGGGATCGGGCCACGGTTGCGTTCACGAAGATCATGGCCGGGATGATGGACGCGGGCGCATAGGCCGGCGCCGTCAATAGCCCTCGGGAATCCGAACGACCAGCCCGTCCAGATCGTCCGAGACGGCGATCTGGCAACTCAGCCGGCTTGTGTCGCACGGGTTGTCGACGAACTCGATAAGTTCCGCTTCGATGCCGTCGGGGCCGCCGACCCTGTCCCACCAGGCGGGGTCAACGTGGACATGGCACGTCGCGCACGAACACTGCCCGCCGCAGTCCGCGGCGATGCCGGGAACGAGATTGTTGACCGCGCCATCCTTCACCGAGCGACCGTTCGGGACCTCGAGTTCATGGTGAGCACCGTCGGCACAGATGTACGTGATGGTAGCCAGGGACGTGTCCTTTCTTCGATGTGGCGCCTCAAGGGTAGGGGAGCACCCTGCCGCTGCCGGTCTGCGCGGCGCTGTCGAGGAAGAAGTTCGCCAGCGTGATGTCGCAGGGCGCCAGGCCGCGGTGCCAGAAGAGGATGATCTCGTCGTCGGACGAACGCCCGCGCCGTCCCGCCACCGCGAGGTCGCCGAGAAAACCGCTGAGGCCTTCCCGCGTCAGGTGGCCGCGCGCCATATGGCACATCATCGCGCCCATCTGACCGGGGCTGTAGTCCTGCCAACGGTCGACGAAGACCTTGTCGATGCGTCCGAACACGTCGTCGTCGAAACAACTGAAGGCGCCATAGACGATGACGGTGGCGCCGGGCTTGATCGCCGACGTCGGCAGGAGAACAGCGTCCTCGGTCCGGCTGCTGCCGTCGACGACGATGTCGGCATCGGCGACACAGTCTTCCCAGCTGTCGGTGCGTACGATCATGGCGCGAAGGTCGTTGCCGAAATCGTCGATGGCGGCGTCCAGGCTCTCGCGCGTTCTCGACAGAAGGCGGATCTCGTCCAATTCGAACATCGAATCGAGAAAGCGAATCCCCCAGGCGGCGATGCCGCGCGCGCCGATGTGGGCGAGAACCCTTGACCTCGACCGCGCCAGATACCGGGCGCCGAGCGCGGTCATGGCGGCGGTGCGGATCGTCGTGATCGGCGCCCCGTCGAGCAGCGCTCTCGGGATCCCGGTCTCCAGATCAAAGAGCGCCATGAACCCCGGGTCAGGCGGCAGGCCCTTGTTCCGGTTGTCCGGATAGCTCCCGACGGTCTTGATGCCGATGAGGCCCTGACTGAGGATCGCGCCGCGGATGGTCGCCATGCCGCCTGGGGCTCCCTGGGGCTTGACGTAGACAGTCGGTTCGACCACGGCGTCGTCCGAGGCCGTGGCCTTCAACCCGGTTTCGACGGCCTCCAGAATGGACTCGTGCGAGCCGGTGAAGCGCTCGATGTCGTCGCGGGTCAGATAGGCGATGGTCGTCGGTGATGTGCTCACTGAATGGTCCCCTTAACCGCGAGCGAACGCAGCCGCAGTTCGATTCAGACCGGCGAGAAGTCCGTCGGTCATATCGTCAGGTTCGCCCGGTCGTTTCGACAGAGTCACGAGCGTGTCTCCTGAATGCCGCCGGTGATCATTCTTCCGAACGTGATGACCTGCGGATCCCGGTAGTCGGAGAGCTCGCGGCCATCACAGGCGACGGAGTTCCGCCGCTGTTGCATCCATCGCACGATGTCCAAGTGCTCGAGCCGGAAACCGTCCATGAAGTCGATGACCTGATCGCGACCGCACAGACGTAGCGATCCTGCGTCGCGGCGTCTTCGTGCATGTAGAAATGGAACTTCTCGTGAGTCCTGTCCGGTGCGACCGGGCACATCTCGACCATGATGAAGGCGTCTTCCCAGACCTGGATCATGTTGGACGGGCAGCAACAGATGAACCAGCTGCGGTTGCGCATGTAGTCCCTGTCGCCGTCGTGTCCGGGAATGGGCGAGGCGCGGCCGACCGTCCCGTCCGCGTCGACGACGGGGTACTGGTATCCGCCGAAGATGATCTTGCCTTCGGTGACCGCGTTCTTGCGGTCGGCCATTTTCATCTGCTGCTCTACGGCCGGGTGGCAGGTCGGAATGTGATACGTGTCCCAGAAGTTCTCGAGGGCGAGCTTCCAGTTGCTCTCGAGATCGTACTCGATGGTGCGCACGTACGTGAGCTTGCTGAAGTCGTAGGGTGCCAGCCCCTTCAGGATCGGTCTCATCCAGTCCTCGAATGGTTCGGCCTGGCCGTCGAGGTTGACGAAAACGAAGTCCAGCCACTGGTGCGCGCGAATCTCGGTCAATCCCCGAAGTCCCTTGGCGGCCGGATTGTCGTCGTGCTTGCCTCCGCCATAGAAGTGCGGGCGCACGCGGGGCGTTCCGTCCAGTGCGAACGACCAACCGTGGTACCTGCACGTCAGGAACCGCGCCTTGCATCGCGGGGTCTCCGCCAGCTTCGCGCCGCGGTGCGGGCAGACATTGAAGAACGCGGCGATCCTGTTCGTGTGCTGGCGGACGAGAAGCACGTCCTGGCCGGCGACCTCGACGGGCAGAACGTCCCCGACATTCTCGAGCTGGCTGGCCCGTCCTGCGAACATCCAGTTGCGGGCGAACAGCGTCAACTGCTCGAGTTCCAGGAACGCCTCACTGGTGTACGCGAAGTTGGGCAGCCGCTGGGTGCGATTGAAATGGTCCGTGGTCTCTTCGATCAAGGACCGGAGTTGCAGACGCGTATAACGCAACGAACCGAGCATTCCGCAACCTCCTTGATGCTGGAACCTTCTGTCGATGACTGACACGGCTCAAGAAACCGGCCTGCGATCATGGCCAACCGGCGCGATGTCAGAAGCTGAAGAGAACAGGATGCTGGACCCAGAAGAACTCGGCGGTCGCATCGCCGGGATTCGAGATCCGGTGGTTGGTCATTCCGTCGAACTGAATGCTGTCGCCCGGTTTCAGCGCATGCCGCTTCTTTCCGAGTTCCACGTCGACGAGACCGCTGGTGACGCACAGGAAGAACTCACCGCGCGCCTTGTGGATCTCCTTACCGTAGCTTCCGCCAGGCGCAAGCTTGCACATCAGGCAGACGAAACTGCCGTTGAGATGGGGAGAGATGAGCGAGTCCTCGAACGGAAGCTCGGCGTCTTCCGCATGGGAGACATAGCGCAGGCGCCGCCTCCTGGACCGGCGAACGACGAAGCGGCTTTCATCGTCCTCGCCGCCGCCGTCGGACACATCGAAGAACCACGCCACACCTGTTCCCAACGCGGCGCCGAGATCGCGCAACGTGCCCAAGGCGGGCCTTGCGAGGCCGCGTTCGATCTGGCTCAGGAACCCCGGTGTCTTGCCGATCAGCTTCGCGAGTTCGGCAAGCGTCAGGCCCTTGGCCTTGCGCAGTTGTCGAATCTGGTCGCCGAGAACTTCGCTTGACGCCGAGTCCAGGTCCCAGTCGGACACCCGAGCCTCCTGATCCACAGTGTTCCAATCCAACCGGCGCAGCCGTGTCGCCATTGGGAAAGAGCGACGAGAAACCGAACAAAAGATGATGGCACTAAATCCAATGGGCCGCAAGTTTAGTTCTTGAAAACTCGGTTGCGGAAAATTAACTTCAGCGGCGCTCTGACCGGACGACCAGGGTGCCAAATCCAGGGATCGGCGACGCGCCTTCGGGTATCATCGTGTCACGGTAGGGGAGAGTGCGCGTTGCACCGGACGTTATCGATTGCTCCGAAACCCTCGGTCGGGATCCTGCGCAGCATCATCGCCAGCGGTCTGCGCTGACGCGATGGCGGACCTCAGCAAACTGTTGTCGCCGAACAGCGTCGCGATCGTCGGTGCGACGTCCAACTTCGACGTCATACGCGGACGCATCGTCAGGACCGTGTTGCACCACGGATTTGCCGGCACCGTCTACCTCGTCAGCCGGTCGGAAAACGAGATCGCCGGGCACAGGACCTATCCGTCGATCGCCGCTCTGCCTCACCCTGTCGATCTCGCACTGATGCTGGTGCCCGCGGCTGCCGTCTGCGACGTGCTTGAGGACGTCGCGAAGGCGGGCGCCGGTGCCGCCATGATCTTCGCGTCGGGATTTTCCGAGGAGGGCGGCGAGGGAGAGGTCCGCCAGCAGAGGGTCCGCGACATCGCGGAGCGCTACGACATCGTCGTCTGCGGTCCCAACGCGGAGGGGTTCGCCGACTTCCGCACCGGACTGGCGGCCACGTTCAGCCCGGTGATGGATGGGCTCGATCCGCCGATTCCTCACGACATGCCCGAGCGCGGGAGAATCGCCGTGATAGCGCAAAGCGGCGCCATCGGTTTTGCCTTCGCCGACACGGCTCTGGCCAGGAGAGCGCCGGTCGCCACGGTGTTGTCGACGGGCAACGAGGCGTGTGTCGATCTCGCGACCTATCTCGCCCACGGTCTCGAAGCGAGCGGTGCGGACGTCTATCTGCTCTTCATCGAAACGCTCAGGCGCCCGGATGTCTTCCTCAAGGCGGCCGAACGGGCGCTGCAGCTGGGCAAGCCGATCATCGTCGTGAAGGTCGGCCGCTCGGCCGCAAGCCGGCGGGCGGCGGAGTCGCACACGGGCGCGCTCGCCGGCGCCTACGAGGGATACCACGCCGCCTTTCGCAAGCACGGCGTCATCGAGGCCGACGACATCGACGAGGCGGTCGACATGGCCGTCGCCTTCTCGCGGCACCTCGCGCGGCTGCCCCGAGGGCGCAGAGTCGGCATCTTCACCGCCAGCGGTGGCGGTGGCGGCTGGGTCGCCGATGCCTGCGCCGATGCCGGTCTCGAGGTGCCGCTGCTGGATGCGGCGACGCGAACGCGGATCGATGCCTTGCTGCCCTCCTACGGATCGTCCGACAACCCGGTGGACGGTACTGCCCAGGCCGTCCGGTTCGAGGGCTACGCGAAGTTCGCCGAGCTGCTGGTGGCGTCGGACTCCATCGACTGCGCGGTGGTCATCCTCTCGGCGCGAACCGCGGTGACCCTGTCGAAGGAGATCGACGCACTGCTGGAACTCGGCAAGACCGCGGGCAAGCCCGTGCTCTTCTGGTCGTACACCCAACCGATCGGCCGGTCCGCCGAGATCATGGCCATGGCGCGTCTGCCGATGATGACCAGCCTCCGCAACATGGTGCGCAGCATCGCCGAGATGACCGACTACGCAGCCTTGCGGGCATCGGCCGCCGACCAGAGTGATTCAGGCGGCGTCGCCATCGATGACGGCACCCGCGTGGCCGTCGCCGATGCTCTGGCCTCGGGCGGTCGCACGCTTTGCGAATACGAGGCCCGGGAAGTCCTGGCGAGATACGGCGTGCCGTTCGGCGAGGCGATCCTCGCCACCACTGCGGCGGAAGCAGGCGCGGCGGCAGAGAGGTTCGGATGCGCTGTGGCGATGAAGGTGCAGTCGCCCGGGATTGCCCACAAGACGGACGCCGACGGCGTGCGCCTGAACGTCGTCGGCGACGCCGCGGCGAGCGCTGCCTTCGATGAGATCTGCCGGGCCGCCCGGGCGCGTGCGCCGGACTGCGATCTGCGCGGCGTCCTCGTCCAGCCGATGGCGGCCAGGGGCACGGAGATCATCCTGGGAGTTTCGCGCGACGAGACCTTCGGCCACCTGTTGATGGCGGGATGGGGTGGCACGCACGTTGAAGTCCTGAAGGACGTGACCCTCGCGCTGGTTCCGCTCGACCGCGGCGAAGCCGAACGGCTTCTGCGCCGGCTGAAGGTGTGGCGCGTTCTCGAGGGCTACCGTGGCGAACCGGCGGCGGATACCGATGCCCTGGTCGATCTCATCGTCCGCGTATCGCACTTCGTTCACGATCACGCCGACATCGTCGGTGAACTCGACGTCAACCCGGTGCTCGTCCATCCGAAAGGACAGGGCCTTACGGTTGTCGACGCGCTTCTGGTCAAGCGGGAGCGATCGTGCGGCGGTCGGAAAGGAGCGTAACGCGCATGCGTTCGATCCAACGGGGAGGGCTGCGGTCATCACCGGGTCGACCCGAGGCCCCGGCAAGACGATGGCGGATGCCGGCGCCCGGGCCGTGCAACGCTTCGCATCCCGACCGGCTCGGGGTGCTGGCCGCCATGGTCATGGACACGTGAGGGCGGATCGACAGCCTCGTCTGCAACGCCGCCGTTGATACAACATATTCCATGACAGGGACATCGGGAGCGAGAGCGTTGCGGGCAACGCCGCCACGCCGCGCAGGATGCATCCCAGGTCAGGGCGACACTCCAGAGATGCCGTCAGGCGGGTTCCGCACGTCTCTCGAGACTAAAAAAACACATATGAATTTTGGATTTCGAGCACTTTTCTTGTAAGGAAATTGCATGAAGTATCCCCGGACGTGACGAGGATCGACCGGAAGGGATGGAGTGATCCGCATGACCAGCCTGAAGCAGTCCGTCAAGGATATCGCGCTCGCGAGCGGCGCGACGACGGTCGGGATCGCGTCGGTGGCCCGACTGAAGGACGGCCCGCCGTCGGCGGACCCGACCTATGTCATGGGGAACGCGCAGTCGGTCATCGCCTATTCGATCGCCTACGACAACGATCTCTTGGAAGCCTTCATGGCGAAGAGGACGTTGCGACCGTTCCTCGAACACAAGAAGGCGACGGAATCGCTGCTCTACGATGTCGGCGACGCCATTGCCGCCCATCTCGTGGAGAACGGCCACGAGGCCGTCGTCGTCTCGATCAACTCCGTCTACCGGCCGGAACCGGGCGTCAAGGATCCGTCCGAGGCGGTTGCCATGATCCCCGACTTCTCGCACCGCTATGCCGCGGTCGCGGCGGGGCTGGGGCGCATCGGATGGAGCGGCAACATCATGACTCCGGAGCACGGCGCGGCCTGCACCCTGTGCTCGGTGATCACCACGGCGGTTCTGGAAGAGAACCCGTGCGACATGTGCATGAACTGCGTGCGGTCCTGCCCGTCGGAGATGATCCCGCGCCAGGAGGGCATCACCATCCGGATGTTCGGGCTGGAGGACCGGATCGCCGAGAAGCGCACGAACAACGCGTGCTACATGGCCTGCACCGACTATCATGGTTTGTCGCCCGATGGAAAATGGTCGAACTGGAGCCCGTTCCGGGTCGGTGGCGGTCTGCCGAAGGACGACAGGGAACTGGATTCGCTGTGCACGACGGTGCGCAAGAAGGATCCCTACAACGACGCCTTCTTCTTCACCTATCCGAGCTACAAGGACTTCATTCAGGATCCGGACATGCTGCTCTACAGCCCGTGCGGATACTGCGCCTACCTGTGCAACGGCCCGCCCGTCAAACGCCATCGGATGCGCAAGCTGATCGAGACCTCGGGCTTTACCGTGCTCCGTGTGGACGGCACGCGGAATGTCGTCGGTGATGCCGAGGAGATCGTCGAGGTCGATACGCCACTGGGCGCGAGGATCGCTCTCGTCCGGGAAGAGTATGACGCCGTCATGCGTGGCGACATGAAAGTCGTGAAAGATGTCACCGACAACCCGCGGGACCGGATCGTTCTGGAAATGCTCGATGACATGGCGAAGAACGCAGCGCAGAATTCCGGAGCGCGATCCCTGGCGTCCGCCGGCAGCTAGGCCTGCCCCATGAGCGCCTGCCGAAAGAAGCACGTTTTGGCGGCGCGATCATCCGCGTTGGACCGGCGCGAAGCGTCCGGCCACGCGGTGCCGTCAATCCACGAGAGGCGCCGTCGACTGTGGCGCTGCCGGCAACACCTGGCGTCGAAGTACACGGCCCGGTGCCTGATCGGCCGCGTCAACGGCGACTTCGGCAACCGGGAGAACGGCACGAGCGATGGAGCGCCCATCGCGTCCGTGAACGTGCCAGGGACTCTCTTGGCGCGGGCGGAAGACCTGCGAGGCCAGCTGCGCCGCCTGCCACGGCCGCAATGCGGCAGGACAGGACGGGATCGCCCCGCCGCTGGTCCACATCATCTGCGAAGCCGGCCACCACGGGGACGAGTCGTTCCAGCGCGCGGTTGCACGGGGCGCGCGGGCCCATCACGGGCGTTTCGGGGACATGCCGCCGGTGGAGGGGCTGACCCGGCAAGACGTGGCAGGGATCATCGAGTATGCTCGCGAACCCCAGCGTGCCAACGGCATCCGGTGAGGAAGCGTCGATGAAAGCGATCCTGCTGGCGGGACTGCTTGCCCTCGCGGCAATCCCGGCACTGGCCCATTCCGCCCTCGATGCCACCGCGCCCGAGAACGGCGCCGTTCTGGCACAGGTGCCGCCGCATGTTGTCCTTACCTTCGCCAATCGTATCCGCCTGACGCGGGTGCACATGACCCACGACGCCGGCGATGCGATCGATCTCGATCTGGGCACGCAGACATCGTTCGCGACCCGGTTCGAACTGCCGCTCAAGGACCTGGGCAGCGGCCTCTATCGGATCGAGTGGCGCGGCCTCTCGGGCGACGGGCATGTCATGCGCGCGGTTTTCACCTTCCGGGTGCAGTGAGTCGTGCCGGACATATGGGAACTGGCTTCGGTCCTGGTGGAGTTCTTGCTTTATCTCGGTGTGCTGGGGAGCGTCGGCCTGGTCCTGGTGCGCATCGTCTTCGCCCGCGAGACGCGCAGGCTGCACGCCGCCACGGTCCGGCGGGCGACCGTACTTGCCGTGCTCGCATTCGTCGCCGCCGGCATCGGCTTCGCGCTGAAGGGCGCCGCCATGACGGGCGAACTCTCGGGCATGACCGATCCCGAGATGCTGGGCCTGCTGTGGCAGACGCCGGCGGGCACGTCGTTCGCCTATCGCGTCGCCGGCCTGGGTCTGGTCCTTCTGGGGCTCCGGCTGGCCGGGATCGGCCTGCCGTTCGCTGCCGCCGGCGGCCTGGTGGCGCTGTGGTCGTTTTCCCGGATCGGCCATGTCCCGGATGCGGAGGAGCCCTGGCTCGAGATACTGCTGCTGCTGCATCTCGCTGCTGCCGCCTTCTGGATCGGAATCCTCTCGCCGCTGCGCACGCTTGCCGGGGACCCCGAAAGCCTCTCGCTCGCGGCCGGGCTGGGGCACCGCTTCGGTCGCATCGCCGCCGTCACGGTACCGCTGCTGATCGTCGCAGGCATCGTCATGGCATGGCAGCTTCTTGGCAGCGTGGAAGCCCTGCTGGAGACCGGCTACGGACTCACGCTCCTGGCCAAGATCGGGGCCGTCGCCTCTCTGCTTGCGGCCGCGGCGGCCAACAAGTTCCGTTTCGTTCCCGCAACGAGGGCGGGCGACCGTCGAGGGGCGGTAGCCCTGCGCCGCTCCATTGCCGTCGAATGGGCCGCGATCTGCCTTGTTCTGCTGGCGACGGCCGCGCTGACCACCCTGCAGGGAGCGCCGTCGGCGGGTAGCCCATGAACCGAAAGGAGTTCCTCCTGGCCTCGGCCGCAGCCGGCCGGTCCGGGACGCGATCTCGCGGTTTCGCAGAAAGGAGCGCGGGAATGATCCGGTCAAGATCGTCACGCATTGCCGCAAGAACGATGCGGCACGCCGCCATCGCGATCACCGTGGCCACTCTGGCCGCCGCGTCCTACGCGACCGGAGGCGCGGCTGACTCGCCCGCCACGAACTCTCCCTACGCCGGTCAGGAAAACCGGCCGATCAAGAGCCTGTCGGCAGAAGATCTCGCCGAACTCAGGCGCGGCGGCGGATGGGGGCTTGCCAGGGCCGCCGAACTCAACGGCATGCCGGGGCCCGCTCACCTGCTGGAGCTCAAAGACCAGATTCCCCTGATCGCCGATCAGGCAACGGCCATCTCCGCCATCTTCAGGGACATGCGCGCAGCAGCGATCATCGAGGGGGAACGGCTCATTTCCCGCGAGGAGGCCCTGGAGACGGCTTTCAGGAACGGCAGTGTGACCGACCGGTCCCTGCAAGGGCTGCTGTCGGATATCGGAGAGGCAAGGACGGCATTGCGCTATGTGCATCTGGCAGCACATATCAAGACGCTTCCACTCCTCACCCGTGACCAGATTGCGCGATACAACGTCCTGCGCGGTTATGCCGGCGACCCGTGCGCAAACCCGCCCGAGGGGCATGACGCCAGCATGTGGCGCAAGCACAATGACTGCGATTGACGCCGCCACCCGTCGGGGAGGCGGCTCGCGATAGTTCCCGGCAGGAGGAAACACGTGCTGGCCCGCTGCATCGCGATCTCCCCAGCAGCGTCACCTTCGGCGGTCTCCTCGACAACCTGGCGCTGGCGGTGCCGCTGGTCGCCTGAGTCGGCATTCACGTCGTGCTGCATCGCCTCACCGGCAAGTCCTGTCGCGGCGAAGAGGGCGCAAGAGGCGCGACGGGGCACCCGGCGACGCCCTGATCGTTCCAGGTCTCCACGCCAGTCGGCGATCGGCACGCTTGCACTGGATGAGGACATTTGTCTCTTTCCGGGAAGCTCAATTCAGATAGATTGCCCGGACCGCAAGGAGGTGAACGCCATGCGCGCTGCACGGCTCTACGACAATGCTGAATCCCTGGTCGTTGAGAACCTGGACGATCCGAGTGCGCCGGAAGGCTGCGCGGTCGTCGCGGTCGAGGCGGTCTTCATGTCCCCCTACATGGGGACGCTGATCGCCGGCAACAGCGGTTTCGTCACGCCGCGCCGGCCCTTCACGCCGGGAATGGACTGTGTCGGAACGATCGTGGCGATCGGCGGCGGGGTTACAGACGTCGCCGTCGGTGACCGCGTGTTCTGTGACAGCTACATCGAGGCAACGTCACCGACAGGTCGAACCGAGTACGCCTTTGCGGGATGTTTCGACATCTCGGGAGGAGGTGGCGAGATTCTGGAGCGCTGGCGCGACGGCGCCCTTGCGACGCATATCGTCCTGCCGGCCGAGTGCCTGACTGCCGTCGAACCGGCGTTGTCCGTGACCTCGGCCGACGTGCTGTGCCGGCTCGGATGGATGGGAACGGCGTACGGGGGGTTCGTGCACGGGGATCTCCGGACGGGCTCCAGCGTCGCCGTCTATGGCGCGACGGGACTGGTCGGTGTCAGTGCCGTCGCCGTTGCCCTGGCCATGGGCGCCGGGCGCGTCTGCGCCGTAGGTAGGTCGCCGGAGCGACTGGCCGCGTTTGACGGACTGGACGACCGGGTCGAGACCTCGACGGAGATTCCCGACGGCATCGACATGGTCCTGAACACCGTCGACACGGACGATCCGGCGTGGATCAACCAGGCAGCCGCCGTCCTGAACAGGGGAGGTTCCATGATCTCGGTGGCGTCGGTCAATCCGACCGTGCCGACGTCGGATTTCGTGACCAGGGATCTCGCGTTCCGGGGGTCGTTGTGGTTTGCGAGAGACGCGCCCGCATCGCTCGTCCGCATGATCGCCGAAGGCCGGCTTCCCGTTGACCGGTTCCGGGTTCACGCCTACGGCCTCGACGATGTCGGCGCTGCGGTCGATCACGCCGCCCGCGGCGTTTCGCCCTTCGAGCACGTCGTGGTCAGGCCGTAAGCCAAAGGGCCGCCTTCGCGACCTTGTTCGGTCATTCGTAGACAGCGATCGGATCTCCAATAGCGTCCAGCATGGGAATCGCGCCGACGCCTGGGCCGTCTGGCGCAATCATCCGTCCGCCCACGATACTCGGAGGGTTCGTCACCGTCGCTTTCTTCAGGCCCTTCGGATAGATGACCGAACGGATGCAGCGTTCCGGCGTCGAGTGGCCCATATGGGCAACCACCGCGCAGGCAAGATCGCTGTAAGATGAATCCTGGATTTCCATCGGAACATTGAGCGCGACGCAGAGGTCACGGATGAGGCGCATCTTCGAGATGCCGCCGACCCTCGCAAGCTTGACGTTCAGCCCGTCAAGAACGCCGTCCTCCTTCGCGCGCAGGACGACGCCGATGTTCGTCGCCGATTCATCAAGGATGAGCGGAACTCCGGTCGTGCGGCGCACGTCGCGGCACTCCTCGTAGGTCGCGCAGGGCTGCTCGAAGTAGACGTCTATATCTTCCATGGCCCTGGCGACGCGGATCGCCTCGTCGACGCGCCATCCGCCGTTGCCGTCGTATTTGAGAGATTCGCCGGGGTGCATGCGCTCACCCATCCATCGCAGATAGGCGATGTCTTCGGCCACGTCTCCACTGGTTTTGCCCGAGAACTGCGCAATGCCGTCCGCCCGCAACGCGGCCATCATCGCCTCCAGTTCCTCGCCCGGCCGTGGCGGCACGGAGCCAACCACTTCCGGCCGCGGCGTCACCATGCCCCCCAGGAGCATGTAGAGCGGTGTGTCGAGCGATCGTCCCAGGATGTCCCAGCACGCGACGTCCAACGCCGTCTTGACATAGGGTTGGCCTGTCATCGCCGAGTCCATCAGTTCTCCGATCGCCGCCACCATTCTGGGGTCGCGGCCAATGAGCAGCGGGCCAAGCTCGTCGAGACCGGCACGCACGCCGCGGGCAAAGGCGGCAACGAAGTTCGAACCCCACGGCACGCTGTCGCCCCAGCCGTCGATGCCGGCATCGGTCTCGATGCGCACGATCGTCTCGTCGAACACCGACATCACCCGGTTGTGGGAGATGGTCGCGGGCTTGATGGGAACATCCACCTGATGGACGCTGATCCGCGTGATTTTCATGGATTGTCCCTCTGTTCGCCTGGTGCCGATTGCTCACACGACGGTGACGGGATGCGGATGGACCGCATTGTACAGATACCCGCCATTGTTGAACGGAACCCTCTCGGGCTGGGTCCTTCCGTTCCGATCCGTGGCTCTCGTCATAAGGGTGTAACGGCCCGCGGCGGCGCGCCAACGAAACTGAAAGCGCACCCAACCATATGGTTCGTCCGGACCGGTCAGTTTCGCATCCTGCCAGCTTGAACCCCCGTCGTCACTCCAGTGAACGCTGACGATCGGCGCTGTCGAACCTCGGGCGTACCCGTGGAGGATGTGATCGCCTGCCACCAGTCGCGCCGGTCACGGCAGCGCGAGGCTGCTCTTCAGGTTGAGCTCGGTAATCGGTACCCCTCTGGCCGGCCAGTCGTTGCCTCGCAGCACATAGAATTCGGTGTTCCGCATCACCTTGAGACAGCTGCGCGAGACCTCGATGTCGCGAACCCACTTGACGCTGTACGCACCAATCCACCCCGGCACGATCACCCTGACCGGGAAGCCATGATCCGGAGGCAAGGGCTGGCCGTTCATCTCGAGTGCCAGGATCGTGTCGGGATCCATGGCCTTGGATATCGGCATGGGGATCCTGATCTCTCCTTCGCGAGAATCGGTCTCCGCGCCCCTGGGACAGACGTGAACGGCTTCCTGGTCCAGACGAGCCAGTCCGAGGACATGGCGCAACGGAACGCCGCGCCATCGTGCCATGCCGACGGCCCCGAGGCCCCACATCAACTCTGTCACCTGCGGGCGCTTGTCGAGCGTCTCGCCCGCGACCTCCCGAAACAGGAAGCGATGGTTCCCCGCACATTCCAGCACCGCCGGCACGCTGCGTTGCGGCATGGTCTCGAGGTCGGCGATCGACAGCTTGAGCTCATTCTCCACGCCGTCGCCGTGAATGTGGACCATGTGCCTTTGGGCATCGACGATCGGCGTGGTGCCGCTGTTGCAGACAAAGAAGCGCTCGTTGGGCGTCAGATAGCCGTCCTGGGCATCCAGCGGCGCTTCAAGCGAACGGTCGACGATCGACAGACCTGACGAACCCTTCACCCAGTACGCCATCACCCAGTCCGTCTCAATTGCACCCGCGCGCCGAAACCGCGCTCTTGTCTCGTCATTACGCGTCGCGACATTGACGCCGTCAAGATGGTCCTGTGGCGAGATCGCTGGCATGCTTGCGACGATTGCATCGCGGTCGTCCTCCGTTCGGCTTACCGGCCATGGCGGTCTCGACGGGCTCCGCTACCGCAACGATCTTCCAACGCCGGAGAAGCGCTCATCAACGTGATGGCCGCAGGCTTCGCGCCGGAGTTTCCGCGTTTGCGAGGGGTCGATTGACACTTGCGCGAGAGCGGTCGCACAGGAAGAGTTCCTGGCCAAGGCCCTTGCAGGCTAGCTCGTTCTCGTCCCGCCCGAATGACGGAGGAGTCGGATGAAGATATCGCGAATTGACGTGTTTCAGCTCGACATTCCGCTCGAGAAGCCCAAGCGCTATCCCAACAGGACCTATGAATCCCTGGACGACACCATCGTGCGGCTGGAAACGGATTCAGGCCTCGTCGGGTGGGGCGAGGTCTGCCCCATTGCCTCGACCTACCAGCCCGAACATGCGCTGGGGGTGCGTGCGGCGATCGAGGAGATGGCGCCGGGTCTGATCGGAGAGGATCCGACCCAGACGGATCGCATCAATGCCACGATGAACCGATGGCTGATGGGCGGCAGTTATGCGAAGTCGGCCATCGACATCGCCTGCTGGGACATTGTCGGCAAGGCCTACGACCGTCCTCTCTACCATCTGATCGGCGGGCGCATGCAGGAGAAGGCCCGCGCCTATCCCGAGATCGAGATGGGTCCGCCCGAGACCGTGAAACGGCGCATGTCGCAGTACCGCGACGAGGGCTTCACCCATTTCCAGGTCAAGGCGGGGCGGGGCAGCAACTTCGAACAGGACATCGCGCGCATACGCATGGCAGGCACGTGCATTCAGCCAGGTGAAACCCTGGTGGTGGACGCCAACAAGGCCTGGAAGACCCACGAGGCGCTGCGCGTCCTCAGGCTGACCGAAGACGTCGACTTCTACATCGAGCAGCCGTGCCTCACCTATGCCGAATGCCTCTCCATTCGCCATCAGGTGCGCCAGCCCATGATCCTCGACGAGTGCATGGCGGACATCCACGTGTTGCTGCAGGGGCTTGCCGACAACTGCTTCGAGGGCATCGGTTGCAAGATCACCCGGGTCGGCGGCATCACGGGCATGCGCCTCATCCGCGACGTGTGCACCGCGGCGGGGAAGTTCATGACCGTGGATGATGCCTGGGGAGCGGACCTCTCTGCGGCGGCACAGGCGCACATGGCGGTCTCGACACCGGACGCGACCTTCGCCGCGACCTACGTCTCATCCTACTTCTCCAACATGTGCTACGACGAAGAGGCGCCAGGGGTTGTCGACGGTTTCCTCGAACCCAACGAGAAGCCGGGTCTGGGAGTCGAGCCGGACATGTCAATTCTGGGTGAACCGATCCGGACCTTCGCCTGAGGCGCCGGCCGCATCGAGGTTCCAACCGCGATCAGGGCAGCCAGTCGAAACCGATCAGCAGACAGCCGGTCTTGGTGCGCGAATTGTGATAGGTCCCCTTGTCATAGCTCACCATGTCGCCGGTCTTCAGCACGGTGCCGTCGCTCTCGATGAGTTCGCCCTCCAGGATGAGGAACTCCTCCCGGCAGCGGTGTTCATGGGGAATGGTCTCGGATCCGGGTTCCATGCGAATCAGGTAGCAGCCGCGCCCCGACTCCTTGGTCCAGCTCACGGGCAGCCAGCTCTTGTCCCCTTCCAGCGGTCCGTCCATGTCGTAGGGTTCGAAGGGTGTGTCGTAGATGTTCTGGATGCGTCGGCCGGCGCTCATGGAAGTCTCCTCCTTGCCTGGTCCGTCGGACAATGTTGCCACTGAAAACAGCCAGTTATCTAATGCTGTGGCGGAGAGGGAGGGATTCGAACCCTCGGTACGCAAGGCGCACAACGGTTTTCGAGACCGCCCCGTTCAACCACTCCGGCACCTCTCCCCACGCGTGCGCGACCATACTCCAGGTCTGAAGCGATCAACAAGACCGGATCAGCGTCCCTTCCATTGAGGCTTGCGTTTCTCGGCGAAGGCGCGTGGCCCCTCGATGGCGTCCTCGGAGAGCATCATCTTCTCGTAGATCTCGACGCCGGAGTTGCCTGTCTTCGTCCTCTCCATGGCGTCCTCGAGGGAGAGCGGCATGACGACCGGCATGATCGCCTTGAGACCCTGAAGCGCCAGGGGAGCCGACTCGCCCAGTTGATCTGCCAGTTCGCGGGCCCGCGCCATCAGGTCATCTGCCGGCAGGACTTCGCTCACCAGGCCCCAGTGTTTCGCTTCCGCGGCATCCATGTGGCGTCCGGTCAGGAAGAGGTCCATGGCGACGTTGTAGGGGATGCGGCGGGGCAGGCGCTGGATGGCGCCGGCGCTCGCCAGGAAGCCACGCTGCATTTCGGGCAGCCAGAACTCGGCATGGTCAGCCACCAGCAGAATGTCGGTGGAGAGCGCCAGTTCGAAACCGCCGCCGATGGCGACGCCGTTGACGGCGCCGATGACCGGTTTGTGGAGATCCCAGAACTCCGTCAGCCCGGCAAACCCGCCGGGCGATCCCTCGCCGTCGACCTCGTCGAGCCGGTCGGCGGCGGCCACGGCCTTGAGGTCCCATCCGGCGGAAAAGCAGCGCTCGCCCGCACCGGTGACGATGCCGGCCATGAGCCCGTCGTCGTCCTGCAGCGTGCGGAAGGCCTGGTAGAGTTCCATCGATGTCCTGTCGTCGATGGCATTGACGGGCGGCCGGTCGAGGGTGACCTCGAGAACCTTTCCGCGGCGTTCGGTCCTGACGGCTTCAGACATGGCTTGACTCCCGGGTAACTGGTGATGTGGCGAGAAGATCGAGGTGATGGTCCGCATCGCCGAACGAGGCGTTCATCACCACGGCGCGTTTGAGATGATGCCCGACGGGTACATCCATGGTCATGCCGATGCCGCCATGGAGCTGGACGCCCTCCTCGGCTACCCGCCGTGCCGACTCGCCGACCGCGACCTTGGCCGACGACACGGCATGGCGTCGCCGGGGTGTCGCGAGGGCCTCGGTCGCGTCGAGAACCATCGACCAGGCGAGTTCGCAGTCGATGTAGAGATCCACCATGCGATGCTGGAGCGCCTGGAATGACGCAAGCGTCCGGTCGAACTGGCGCCGGGTCTTGAGATACTCCAGGGTGGTCTCGAAGATCTGCCACATGGACCCTGCGGCATCGGCACACACGAACGCGATGGCATGGTCGACCGCGCGCTCGAGGACCGCGAGGCCCTGATCGGGTGCGGTCAGAAACTGGGTGTCGTCCACCTCGACGCCGTCGAGGAGGATCGTCGAGACCCGGTTGCCGTCGTGGGCCCGCCCGTCCAGCCTGACAACACCCGGGGCGTCGGCCGGCACGGCGACGAGGACGATGCCGTCACGGTCCCGCCGGTCGCCGGAAACGCGCGCCGAGACAACGATGACGTCGGCTTGCGCGCCGCCGGGTACAACATCCTTGCGGCCCGACAGCACCCAGCCACCGTTCACCTGCCGTACGCTCGTGGCGACGTCATGGAGGTCGTGGCGCGCCTGTCGTTCCGTCCAGGCGAGTGCCAGCTTCGTTGTTCCCCCGGCAACGCCGGGCAACACATCGGCTTTCCATGCATCCGAACTCGAGAACAGCACGGCATGGCCGCCCAGAACGACACTGCCAAGAAAGGGTCCGGTCACCAGGTGGCGGCCAAACTTCTCGCCGATGACCATGAGGTCTTCTGGTCCACCGCCCAGTCCGCCATGCTCCTCGGGGAAGGCAGCTGCCATGCACCCGAGATCGGCAAGCTGTTGCCAGACATCGTCGTCAAAGCCCACACGAGTTGCCACCGCCGCCTGGCGGCGGGTGAAGGGCAGGGCGTCGGTGAGCAGCCGGTCCAGGCTGTCGGCAAACGTCTTCTGGTCGTCGGTGAGGCCCCCGGTCATGACCGCAAGTCCAGAACGCTCCTGGCGATGATGTTCTTGAGGACCTCGCTCGATCCGCCCCAGATCGTCGACTTGCGCAGGTTGAAGCATGTCTTCGCCACATGGTGCGCCGCATCGGGCAACGGCGCATTGTCGCGTGCGGACATGTCGTCCGGATCCAGCTGGCCATAGGGACCCAGCGCCTCGACCATGAGAGAGATGACCTGCTGCTGCACCTCGGTGCCCTTGATCTTGAGCAGGGACGCCTCGGCGCCCGCGTCATCCTGACCGAAGAGGAAGCGCCGCTCCGTCAGTTCGACCTGGCGCAGGGCGATCTCGGCGCGCACCAGTTTGCGTGAGAAGTCGGCGTCATCGATCAGGTATCCGTCCCGCAAGGGTTCCTGGGCGGCGATCTCCTTCAAGCGGCCCAGCATGGCCGTGGTCCGGCTGACCTCGGCCGACCCGATCCGCTCGAGGCCCAGAATGTACTTGCCGATCGACCACCCTTCATGTTCCGGCCCGAGCCGGTTGGCAGCGGGCACCCGGACATTCTCGAAGAACACCTGGTTGAGTTCGCTGCCGCCCTCGAATGTCAGGATCGGTCGCACGGAAAGGCCCGGCGTGGCCATGTCGACCAGGAGCAGCGTGATGCCATGTTGCTTGCGTCCGGACGAGTCAGTCCTGAAGAGGCCGAACATCCAGTTGGCCCAGGAGGCGTCGCTGGTCCAGATCTTGGATCCGTTGATGACATAGTCATCGCCATCGCGGTCCGCCCGGCATTTCAGCGATGCCAGGTCGGATCCCGCTTCCGGTTCGGAGTATCCCTGGCAGAGGATGATGTTGCCGTTGGCAAGGCCGGGCAGAAAGCGCTCCTTCTGTTCGTGGGTGCCGAACTCGATCAGCGCCGGTCCCACCATGCCGGCGGAAAAGACGCTGACGGGCGGGGCGTCGTTGAGCGCCAGCTCCCTTTCGAAGACATACTGCTGCTCGAAGGACCAGCCGGGGCCGCCGTGTTCGACAGGCCAGGAGGGACAGCTCCAGCCGCGCCCGTGGAGGATACGCATCCAGCGACTGGTATCGGCGGGTGTCAGGCCGGCGTGTTCGCGCCTCACCTTCTCCCTGAGGTCGTCGGGGAGCGCTTCGCGGATGAACGCACGCACTTCTTCGCGAAATCGCTCGATGTCTTCGCTCACGCCGACTCCCGGGCAGCTGGAGAGCGCACACGTTAGAAGCGGGCACCAACGTCTTCAAGCGGGCGTTGACCCCGGACACGCAGGGGATTAACGACGGTCGGGGTTTGCCTGGGAGAGATGCTGGGGATGAGGGATATCGCCCTTGATCGCCTTCTGGCGCCGTCCTCGATTGCCGTTGTCGGAGCCTCGGAACGCCCGTCCCTGGGGCGCACCATCATCCGATCGCTCGATGTCCTGGGCTACGGGGGCAGGATTCTTCCCGTCCATCCGCGCAACGAGACCGTCCTGGGCCACGTCTGCCATGCCGACATCCGGGAGATCGAGGGCACGATCGATGCCGTTGCGATCTGCCTCTCGCGGGACCGGGTGATGGGCGAGGCCGAAAAGGCGGTGGCACGTGGCGCCGGGGCGATCGTGATCTATTCCGGCGCCTTCGCCGAGGCCGGAGGGGAAGGTGCGAAGGACCAGCGGGCACTCGTTGCCATGTGTGCTGAGGCCGGTGTTGCGCTCTGCGGGCCCAACTGCATGGGGACCATGAGCCTTCACAACAGGAGTTCGCTTTTCATGATGGATGTGGTGGACCCCGGGCGCCTTGTCGGCAATGTCGGTGTCATCTCGCAGAGCGGCTCGGTCTCCATCGGCTTCCTGTCGGACACAAGGCGTTTCGGGTTCAGCCATGTCATCTCGAGCGGCAACGAGGCGGCCACGACGGCCGCCCGTTACATCGACTATCTCGTCGACGATCCGGGAACCGGGGTCATCGCACTCTTTGCCGAAGCCGTGCGCGAACCGGAGAGGTTTGTTGCCGCGCTCGACCGCGCCCATGACGCCGGCAAGCCGGTCATCGTGCTGAAGGTCGGCAGGTCGGCCCGGGCGGCAGCGGCCGTCGAGACCCACACTGGCGGCCTCGCCGGTGAGGCGCGTGTTCTTTCCGCGGTGCTCAAGGCACACCGCGCCATCGAGGTGCATGACCTCGAGGAGATGGTGGAAGTGCTGGCGGTCTGCCAGTCCGGTCGCCGACCTCAGGGCGACCGGCTCGCCGTCATCACCGGTTCCGGCGGTCATGCCGGCCTGGCACTCGATCTGGCCGAGGGCAGGGACCTCAACCTTCCGCCCCTGCCGCCTGCCGCGCGGCAGGTGATCGCCGCCAAGGTCGGATCGATCACCGGGGACGGCAATCCGGTCGACGTCTGGGGGCAGGGCGACTTTGCCGGCAACTTCGAGGTGGCGATGCGGGAGACCTCGGTCTGTGGCGCCTACGATGCGGTGGTGGTCCTGCTCGACAACAACGACAACCAGGCCGTGGAGTACGAGGGACAGGACGAGGCCATCACCCCGGCCCTCATCGACGCCCACCGGAACGCCACCCTGCCGTTCTACCTCATGTCGGCCAGGCACGGTGTCATGCGGGCGAGCCAGGTCAGCGAACTGCTCGATGAGGGCATCACGACCATCAGCGGCGTCGCCCAGGGGCTGGGCGCCATCACCCGCCATGCCGAGTGGAGCGGATCGGTTCGACGATGCCCCGCACACGTCCCGCCAGCCAAACAACCATCGGATTGGGTTTCAAGGCCCTCCCTTCACGAACTCGATGCGAAGCACCTTCTCGCCGGCACCGGAATGAGGATCACCCGCAGCATCCGCGTCGCCACGTCCCGGGACGCCGTCAAGGCGGCCCGGGACCTGGGTCTTCCCGTCGCCATGAAGGCGGTGGGCGACCGCCTGCCGCACCGCAGCGAACACGGCCTCGTGAAACTCGCCCTTGCCGGAGACGATGCCGTGAGAGAGGCCTTCGAAGACCTGGAGCGCCGCCTTGCCGGCTTGCCGGAAGCGGACATCGTGGTCCAGGAGATGGCACCACCGGGCGTCGAGATCATCGCCGGCATTACCCGCGACTCCTCCTTTGGTCTCATGTTGGCGGTGGGGCCAGGTGGCGTTCTGGCCGAACTCGTGGACGAGGTCGCCCTGGCGTGCGTCCCGGCAACGGATGACGAACTGGCGGCGCTCGCAGGCGGCCGCCGTCTGGGTCAGATGCTCTCGGGATGGCGTGGCGCGCCACCGGCGGACCGGTCTGCCCTCATCCATGCCCTCGAGGCCCTGTCGGAGTTCGCCGCGGCTCACGAGCCATGGCTTGAGGGGATCGACATTAACCCCCTCATCGTCCACGGCGAAGGCGAGGGGTGCACCGTTGCCGACGCCCTCATCGTCCCGCGCGGTGCGATTGCAGAGCCGCCACAGAACGATACCCTGTCGGACCACTCCATCGGGAAGCGCCCATGACCCATCCCTTCTCCCTGACAGGACGGACCGCCGTGGTCACAGGCTCGACTCGTGGTCTGGGGCTCGCCATCGCCCGAACCCTCGGAGAAGCGGGAGCGGTCGTCGGCATCAACGGCCGCGATCCGCTGACGACAAAGGGCACGTGCCGTGAACTGGGCAAGGCCGGCATCGAGGCGCATGATCTCGTCTTTGACGTCAGCGACACCGATGCGGCCCTCGAGAGGATCGGGGAGTTTCGCGAGGGTCAGGGATCCATCGACATCCTCGTCCACAACGCCGGCCACAGCATGCGCGTGCCGTTTCTCGAGCATGGTTTCGATGACTGGCAACGCACGCTGGACGTGCACCTTTCCGCCGGTTTTCGCCTTTCGCAGGAGGTGGCTCGGCACATGGTGGAACAGTCCCGCGGCCGCATCATCTTCGTCTCGTCGATCATCGCCTCGATCGGCAGGGAGAACGTGCCGGCCTACGGCGCCGCCAAGGGGGGCATGAACGCCCTCGTTCGCGTCATGGCGACGGAACTGGGCCCGCACGGGATCACCGTGAACGCCATCGCGCCGGGCTACATCGTCACGGACCTGACGAAGCCCCTCCAAGACAACCCGGAGTTCTATTCCTCAATCGAGGAGAAGACCCCGGCGGGACGCTGGGGAGAGCCCGAGGACATCGGCTGGGCGGCGCTCTACCTCGCCTCCGATGCGGCGTCTTATGTGAACGGCCACGTCCTCACCGTCGACGGCGGCCTGACGATCAGCCTCTAGACGTCATGGGTTGAATTGCCTTCCTGCCGGAGCCGGATTACGCCGGAGTCCGATGCCGCAAGGTCGCGGGCCATCTTCAACGAGGTCCGCTCCCACGGCGCATTCGAGGTCAGCGGAAGCGCGGGACCATTGCCGTCAGAGGACGGCAAGGCGGGCTCCCGCACCCCGCGACGAATCGGGCGCAGCGGCGCCGTCCGTACGGTGAGGGTCGATTGCCTGAAGTCCTTCGTCCGTCGCGCAACGCCCTCCGCCCGAACACCGACGCATCCCCAACTCTCCCGTCGGTTGACCGTACCGCGTTCAGGGAATGTCGACGACCAAACGTCCCGTAACGCCACCCGACGCCAGCCGTCTGAAGGCCTTGTCGATGTCACGCAGCGGGATGCGGGTGACAACACTGCGGACATGATCGGCGGCTGCAAGCTCCATTATCTGCCGCAGTTCCTGGCGTGTGCCGTCGGCGTTGCCCATGACCAGCAAACCGCGTTCGATAATTTCTGCCGCCTCGAACCGGAGTGACTCGGCCGGCAGGGAAATCAGCACCAACCGCGCGCGAGGTGCCGCCGCGAGGATCATCTGGCGCCAGCTCGCGGCGACCGGAGCGAAGTTGAAACAGGCGTTTGCACCGCCAAGCGCATGAATATCCGACGCCACATCGCGATCGGCCCGGATCGTGTAGTCGGCCCCCATACGTCTGGCGTGTTCGAGCTTTTCGTCGGAGATGTCGACCGCCGCCACACGCGCGCCGTGGTTTCTGGCGATCTGGATGGCGTAGGTTCCAAGACCTCCGACGCCAAACACCACGGCAAGTTCGCCTGGTTCCAGTCGCGCCTTGCGAATGGCGCTGTAGGCAGCCACGCCGGCGCACAGAAGGGGTGCCGCCTGCGCACCTTCGAGGCGGGCGGGGATCGGCGTTGCCCAGCTTTCTCGAAACACCGCGTACTGCGCGAAGCATCCGTCCGCGTTCACGCCGATGCATTCGACACTGGCACAGTGGGTCTCGTGGCCGGTCAAGCATTCCCTGCAGTTCCCGCAAGTGGCGTGGACATAGCCGGTGCCGACCCGGTTGCCGGGTTTCAGCCGCGTGACGCCGGGACCGAGTTCCACGACGGTTCCGATTCCTTCGTGCCCGAGAATCACCGGACCGTCACGCTCGATCGGCTGGTCGCCCTTCCACAAATGCAGGTCCGTGTGGCACAGGCCGCACACCTCGATCCGGACCAGCACTTCGCCTGGACCGGGCTTGGGGATTGGAAGGTCCCGGATCTCCAGCGGCTCGCCTGCGGCGGTCATGACCGCCGCCGCCATCGTCTCCGTCATCATCATCCTCTTTCTCGTGAAGCTACGAGGTGGATCCCGACTCGCCCGGGTCAGGCGGCGTCAGGTTCATGGTCTTTTGGACCTCGCTGTGAAGACTGGCCATCACCCGCCGCTTGTGGCCGACGAACCGTTCCGAGGTCACGATGTCGTAACGCCTGGGCCGGGCGAGGCCGACCTCGATCGTGTCGATGATGCGTCCCGGCCGGGCCGACATGATGTAGACGACATCGCCCAGATACAGGGCCTCGTCGATGTCGTGAGTGACGAACAGTACGGTCTTTTGCTCGCGCTCCCAGATTCCCAGTAGAAGCTCCTGCATGATCGAGCGGGTCTGGCTGTCGAGAGCGCCGAAGGGTTCGTCCATGAGCAGCACCTCCGGGTCGTTGGCCAGCACCCGCGCGATCGCCACCCGCTGCTGCATGCCTCCGGAGAGCTGGACGGGATAGGCGTCTTCGAAGCCGGAAAGACCCACCGCTTCGATGTGGCGCAGGGCTCGCTCGGTCCGCTCCGGCGCCGGGAGCCCGCCAACGGCGAGACCGAATTCGACGTTCTTGCGAACCGTCAGCCAGGGGAACAGGGAGTAACTCTGGAACACCATGCCGCGGTCGGCGCCGGGGCCGTTCACGACGCGGCCGTCGACTCGACAACATCCGGACGAGGCGTCGTTCAGGCCGGCGACGAGCGTCAAGAGACTCGACTTACCGCAGCCGGACGGTCCGACGATGACGGCGAACTGCTTGTCCGGAATCTCCATCGACAGACTGTCAAGCGCCACGATTGTGCCCGTGCGGCGGGTTCTGAATTCGAGAGAGACCTCTTCGATCGATACGCGGCCCATGCCTGCCTCCCGGCCTTCAGCGCACCGTCGTCCACGGCAGCAGCAAGGCCTTGGCGTACTTGAAGACAAGATCGGTCGCCAGACCCAGAAAGCCGATGACGAAGATTCCCACGAAAATGGTGGCCGGATGCAGGCCGCGCATGGCCTGAAGGATCATGTAGCCAAGGCCGGACGAGGCTGCCACCAGTTCCGCAACGATGAGAAAGGTCCAGGCCCAGCCCATGGTGATCCGCAGGGTGTCGAGGACACCGGGCATGGTCGCTGGCAGCAATACTCTGGTGACGACCTGTCGGCGGCTTGCACCCAGGGTATAGGAGACCTTGAACAGATCGTCGTTCACCTGCGCCGACACGTCCGCGATCAAGACAATCTGCTGGAAGAACACGCCGAGGAAGACGACTGCGACCTTCTCCTCGAACCCGATCCCGATCCAAAGGATAAGAAGCGGAATCAGGGCCGTCACCGGCAGATAGCGCATGAAGTTGACGACAGGCTCTATGGCGGCGGCGACGACCCTGAAGCTGCCCATGAAGATGCCGAGGGGAACGGCAATCACCGACGAGAGAACGAACCCCGTATAGATCTCGAGGAGGCTGACCCGAACGTGTTTCAGCAGGGAGCCGTCGGCGAGCGTCGCGACAAAGGCGTCGCCGACGGCATCCGGCGCGGGCAGGAACGAGGCCTTGACCAGACCACCATAGGTGACGATGCACCAGGCCGCGAACAGGCTCGTGGCCACCGTGACGCCGATGCCGATCTCGAGGTTCCTCGCGATCGGGCGTTTCGGCGTGAAGAGGCGTTCGAGCAGGTTCGCGGCCAAGGACGCAGCGCCGCCGATCAATCGAGATACGAGCCGTCAAGCACCTCGGTCGCCGTCAGGCCCGACACCTGCACCTTGCCGAAACCCGACCAGATGGTGATGGCGTCGCTCAGGGTCTTGTGCAGCGGCCCCGGATCCTCCGGAGTACCGTACATCTCCCGGTTGCGGTCCAGATCGAGATACTCGATTCCGGTCACCACGGCTTCGAATTCCACCGGGTCGCTCAGCCATCCACCAACACCGTCCGCCATGATCCTGAAGCCCTCGTCCGGATCCGTGCGCAGAAAGTCGAGCGCCCGCTGCCAGGCCCGAACGAACGCCCGCATCTCGTCGGCATGTTCGGTCGCCGTTTCCTCGGTCACGGCAACGACATCGACGATGAGTCCCGGCGTCTGCGAGCTGTCGATCAACCGATGTCCATGCTCGGTGTTGGCACCCTGGGACAGATGGGGTTCCCAGGTGACCGCGGCATCGACCCGGCCGGCGGCGAACGCGACGCCCGCGTCGGTCGCAGTCATGTTCACGGCGTCGACATCATCCTGCGTCAGGCCGGCATCGAGAAGGAGCGCGTTGATGAAGAACTGGGAGACCGAACCTTCCTCGAAAGCGACCGTCCGGCCCTTGAGGTCGGCGACGGTGGCAATGTCCTTGTTGGCGACCACGCCGTCGCCGCCGTTCGAATTGTCGACCGCGAGAATGTAGCGGACCGGCGTTCCCGGCTTCATGTAGATCGGGAACTCGTCGGCCGTTGAGGCCACCAGGTCGATCTGCCCGGCCATGAGCGCACCCATCTTGAGCGGCGTGTTCTCCATGATCTGCAGTTCGATATCGACCCCTTCCTCCGCGAAGAAGCCCTTCTCGCGCGCGATGTAGAAGGGGCCGTAGCCGACCCATGTCGAGTGACCCAGGATGAGCGTCTCGGCGCCGGCGTGCGGCGGCGCCCCGAACGCCATGGCGCAGAACGCCGCGGCGGCAACCCATGCGTGTCTGAAACTCTTCAGCATGACAATCCCTCCCTATGTTCCGGACCAGCCCTGAGGCCGGCGCTGCGAAGTCGGCTTCGCCTGAGTATCCCTGGGACCGCGAACCTGCCCCCGGCCGCGATGCGGCACGCCGGGGCATCGAAGCCATGTTCGCAACCCATGAGCCTCGTCGGGCAGTGACGGCCCGGATGCCTGGCCTCTGGAGGGCAAGACGCATGTCGGGAACCGCAGCTTCCCACTCGGACCATGTACCATACCAAGGGCAGACGGTATGATGAATGTCCGCATAACAATGCTTGCATTGAGAGAATTCAATGTCTACGCCGGCACCATCGTCGTTGCCGAACCTGCAGGATGTCGATCTCAGATTGCTGAGGGTCTTCGAGGCAGTGGCGCGCAACCGGGGACTGTCGTCCGCCCAGCGGGATCTGGGCGTGACGCAGGCGACCATCAGCCAGCAGCTGGCCTGCCTGGAGGGCCGTTTGGGCCTGCGCCTGTGCGAACGCGGTCGCGGCGGGTTCGCCCTGACCGCAGAAGGCCGCGACGTGCTGGCGGCCGCCCGCACCCTGTTTCGCTCGATCGAGAACTTTCGCAGCGCCGTTGGCTCCACCCGGGGTGAACTGCTGGGTGAGCTTCATTTCGGAACCGTCGACGCGATGTGGTCGAACGAGACGCTGAACCTCCCCGGCGCCTTCGCCGAGTTCTCCGCCTTCGCACCCGGCGTCATCGTACATATCGACATCGATGCGCCCCAGAGCCTGGTGCAGGGCCTGGCCGAAGACCGCTACCAGCTGATTCTTGCGCCGGCACTCGACCATCCGAACCGGTTCAACGCAGTTCCCCTCTTTGCGGAGACGCAGGGTCTCTACTGCGGGCGCAGCCACGAACTCTTCACGGTGCCCGACGCGGAGATCGCGCTTGATCGCCTGGTCCGCTACCGCTATGCGGCGCGCGACTACATGTCCGGCCAGCCGGACCCGGTCGGGGAGTCATTCCGGTCCACCGCGTTCACGTCCCACATGGAGAGCATCGCGCTGCTTGTGCTCTCCGGCGGCTACCTCGGCCATTTGCCGACGCATTTCGCCAGGCAATGGGAAGCCCAGGGCAGGATGAGGCGCCTGTGCGTCCGCAAGGTGTCCTATGACGATCAGTTCCACCTGATCTCGCGCAAGCGGGAGACCAACCGCGCAGCCATGATCCTTTTCGACTGCATCTCCGGATGCTGCCACCGTTCCCTCGTAACGTCGGCGTCGACGCAATAGACAGTTCCTCAGCCTCGAATACACCGTCCGGCGCCGGAATGGTTGTTCTCGAGGGCCCGGACATCACTCATGTCGCAGGCACCATGGAAAGACGCCTCTCCACGGCGCACGCTACTCCTTGGTGAGACTCCGCACCTGGACGAGGACGAACCGCGATACTTCCGTAGTCCGGCGCGAATGGGCACAAGGGCATTGCCTGGCCGTTCCTCGACGAAGGCGAAGACCGCCAGGCCGGGTTTCAGAGCCTGCTGTAGTTCATATCGCAGACCATACGCCTAGCCCGGATCGGTCACCAGAGCTTGTTCATGGGGATGGATTCTGTGATATATGTGAATGAGTCCAAGCATTTGCATACACCGAGGAAACCACCCCCATGGCGACACACTGTACAGCACGACAACTGGAGTTTGAAGGCCTCGCTCGGCGCCGGATTGTGGCCAAGTTCGACGGCGGCCGCATGACGTCTGACGGCGGTGCGCTGCTGCTGCGGGAGGCCG
>JAPPGE010000098.1 GCA_028821455.1 bacterium
TACCGCGTCACACCGGAGTTGATCGACCGGGTGCGCGCAGGCAACTGGGATCCGGTCAATCTTGACGCCGACCGGCAGAGTCGCGATGCGCTGGCCGCACGCGGTTACTGGCAGGCGTTCCGGCTTGTGCGGGCTGCGGTCAGTGAGATCATTGGCGGCGGTGAAGCGGGTGCTCTGGTCCGCAAGGCCCACCGCGACTGGTATCGCGAGTTGTTTCAGCCTTGCGTCGCCGCCGGCCTGATCGCGGCTTCCGCTCTGGCCGGTTATCGCAACGATGCGGTGTTTCTACGGAGATCGCGGCATGTGCCGCCGCGCTGGGAGGCGGTGCGCGATGCCATGCCGGCTTTGTTCGACCTGCTGGAAAGTGAAACCGAACCTTCCGGTCGCGCCGTGCTCGGGCACTGGCTGTTCGGCTATGTCCATCCTTATCCGGACGGCAACGGGCGCGTGGCGCGCTTTGTCATGAACGCGATGCTGGCATCCGGCGGCTATCAGTGGACCGTCATCCGGGTAGAGGATCGTGATGCCTACCTGGCGGCGCTTGAAAGCGCGAGCATCGATCAGGATATCAGGCCGTTCGCGCAATTTGTGGCGGACCGGGTTGAGTGGTCACTGGAGCGAGCAGTGTCAGTGCATACAACGGTCGAAGGCCCCGCAGAGGGAACAAGGTCCTCGGCCGCCAATGTGCAGCTGGAACAGCCGTGAGTGAGGCAGCACAACCAGAAACCCTCGAAACCATCCATGTTTTCAGGTTCTTGAATGGTTGCGAGGGGTAGAATTTGAACCCACGACCTGCAGGTTAAGAACCTGGTGCTGATCTTGCGCCTAGCGACGCCTTTCGCAACTGTCTGGCGTGCACAACACCCTTGTGCCGCTGACTGAGGATTCAGTGATCCGGCTCGTGGATTGATTACGTTGCATCCGACACGAACTCCCAGGCGAAACGCCAGATGCACTTCACGCTGACAGTCAAACTGTCGAGGCATGGCACTGCCACGTCCTTTGGTCTAGACTTGCCGGCAACCACACACAATAGAAGGACACATGCGGACCGGTGCGAGGCTGTTCCGGTCCGTGCCCGCACCATGACTTCACAGATCGAACACGCATGTCTCGACAAGGGCCTCAAGATGACCGAGCAGCGCCGTGTCATCGCCAGGGTGCTTTCGGATGCCGACGACCATCCGGATGTCGAGGAAGTCTATCGCCGCGCATCGGCGATCGACGAGCGCATCAGCATCTCGACAGTCTATCGCACGCTGCGTCTCTTCGAGGAATCGGAAATCATCCAGAGCCATGACTTCGGGGGCCGACGGGCCCGCTACGAAACTGCCGACCAGGATGAGCACCACGATCATCTGATCGATATCGACACCGGCGCGGTGGTCGAATTCCTGGACCCCGAACTCGAGGAACTCCAGGTCAGGATCGCGAGACGACTGGGCTACGATCTGATCGATCATCGCATGGAGCTTTACGGACGGGCGCTGAAGCCCGGTTCCGACACCTGACTGCGGCATATCGCTTCAGCCATGATCTCCGGGTCCAGCGACCAGGGCGCACTGTCGAAAGGGCTCAGGCTTGGGCCTTTGGAACTGCGCCTCGTCGACAGCGAAGCGGAACTCCAGGCCGTGCAGCGCTTGCGCTTCCGTGTCTTCTACAAGGAAATGAAGGCCCGCCCCACACCCCGGATGACCGAGCTGGAACGGGACTTCGATACCTTCGACGACATCTGCGAACACCTCATCGTGCGCGACACGACGCAAGATGGTGACGCCGCCGTTGTCGCAACCATGAGACTGCTGCGTCGGTCGGTCCTGGGACACGCCTGCACGTTCTACACCGCGGGCGAGTTCGACATCTCCCGCCTCCTTGCCATCGATGGTGAACTGGTGGAACTCGGACGCAGCTGCGTCGACATGAACTACCGGGCGGGAGCCGCCATCCAGGCACTGTTCCGCGGCCTCGGCGCCTATGTGGTGCAGCACGACATCGCGTTCATGTTCGGCTGCGCCAGTCTCCACGGCACCGACCCCGACAGTCTCGCCCTGCCGCTCTCCCACATGGCCTACCATCTCGCCGCCCCTGCCGCTCTGCGTCCCCGCGCACTCGATCATCTCTATGTCGACATGAAACGGCTGGCACCCGGAACTTTCGACACTTCAGAGGGCCTGGCCAGTCTGCCGCCTCTCATCAAGGGCTACGCGCGGGCCGGCTGCCGGTTTGGCGACGGTGCGGTCATCGATCACCAGTTCAACACCACGGACGTATGCGTCCTGCTCGACGTGTCGGTGGTGGAAGGCCGCTACGGCCGGCGCTACCGCGGCGATGGCGAGGCCGGGACCGGACCTGGCGGCGCATGATCTCCGTCGGTCTTGCCCGCGCCGCACTCTATCTCGGCTGGACTCTGGTCTGCATACCGGTGCAGTTCGCGTTGCTGGCAGCCGGCCGTCGGGCCCGTCACGCCTTCCCGCAGTTCTACCACCGCATTGTCTTGCGGATGATCGGCCTCAACCTCGATGTCAGGGGGCGTCCCTGCCGTCACCATCCCTGTCTCTATGTGTGCAACCACACGTCCTATCTCGACATTGCCATTCTCGGCGCTCTCATCCGGGGCAGCTTCGTCGCCAAGGCGGAGGTCGGCACCTGGCCGTTTTTCGGTCTCCTCGCCAAACTGCAGCGCACCGTCTTCGTCGACCGCCGCCGGACCCGAATAGGCCAGCACATGGATGCCGTCAGCGAGCGTCTGCAAGCGGGCGAGCAACTGATCCTGTTTCCGGAAGGGACCACCGGCGACGGCAACAGGATTCTTCCCTTCAAGAGCGCGCTCTTCGCCTCGGCCCAGAATCAGGTGGGGGGAAGGGAGGTGACCGTCCAGCCAGTATCCCTTTCCTACACCCGCTTCTCCAACCTGCCGATGGACCGTGAAATGCGTCCGCTCTACGCCTGGTACGGGGACATGGACCTTCTTCCCCACATGTGGGAGATGCTGAAAGCGGGAGTGGTGACGGTCGTCGTCCAGTTCCATCCGGCGACGACCATCACCGCAGCCGGCGGCAACCGGCGCTCCCTGGCCCGTCACTGCGAGGACACCATCCGGGAGGGCCACGCGCTGGCACTTGCAGGCCGGCTGCCACCGCGGCGCCGAAGGCGGCGTCTGCGCAAGCTCACCGGGCGCTCCGGCGAGAGCCGGCCCGAGGGCGGCGCACGAAGTCATTGACAGCGATCAGGGTTCCAGGGAAGATTGGACAAGGTTGCACAACTGCCAAGGGGCCCAGCGCCCGACGACAGTCAGCGGAACATCCGGACGCGCTTGTCCAAGAAACTCTTCGTCAAGACCTACGGCTGCCAGATGAACGTCTACGACTCCGGTCGCATGGCGGATGTCCTGGCGCGCCTGGACTACCGGGAAACGGAGTCGGTCGAGGACGCCGACATGATCGTCCTCAACACCTGCCACATCCGTGAAAAGGCCGCCGAGAAGGTCTATTCGGAACTGGGACGGTTGCGCGCACTCAAGGAGCGCAGGCGCAAGGCCGGCGGTGATCTCGTGATCGCGGTGGCCGGCTGTGTCGCCCAGGCCGAAGGCGAGGAAATGGCGCGCCGCGCACCCGTTGTCGATGTCATCGTCGGACCCCAGACCTATCATCGCCTGCCCGAGTTGATCACGCGCCACGCAGTCGAAGGCGGCACGGTGATCGACACAGACTTTCCTGCTCAGCACCGCTTCGCCAGCCTGCCGTCACGGCGTCCGGGTGCCGGCCGTGTCGCCTTCCTGTCGATCCAGGAGGGCTGCGACAAGTTCTGCACCTTCTGCGTCGTTCCCTACACCCGCGGCGCGGAGTTTTCGCGGCCTGCCCGCGACATTCTCGACGAAGCGAAGGCACTGCTGTCATCGGGCGTGGTGGAAGTCGTTCTCCTCGGGCAGAACGTCAATGCGTGGCACGGAGAAGGCACCGACGGCAGACCATGGACCCTGGCGCGACTGATCGGCGAACTGGCATCGCTCGATCGTCTCTGCCGTATCCGGTACACGACATCCCACCCGTCGGACATGTCCGGCGACCTTATCCGCGCCCATGGCGAGATCGACAGTCTGATGCCATACCTGCACCTGCCCGTGCAGTCGGGCAGCGACCGGATTCTCAAGGCGATGAACCGGCGTCACACCACGGCCGACTACCTCGAAGTCATCGCGGCCATTCGCGAGGCGCGGCCCGACATTGCCATATCGGGCGATTTCATCGTCGGCTTTCCCGGGGAAAGCGATGCCGACTTCGCCGCCACACTCTCCCTGGTGCGTGAAGTCCGCTATGCCTCGGCCTTCTCCTTCAAGTACAGCCCGCGCCCGGGAACCCCGGCGGCGGCAGCAGACGGACAGGTGCCGGACGAGGTCAAGGCAGAGAGGCTCGCAATCCTGCAGCGCTTGCTGAAAGACCAGCAGGACACGTTCAATCGCGCCACCGTCGGCCACACGGTTCCGGTGCTCCTTGAACGAAGGGGCCGGTATTCCCACCAGCTGGTCGGCCGCAGTCCCTGGCTTCAGGCCGTACACGTGGATGCCGGTGAACGCCACCTCGGATCCCTGATGGACGTCACCCTCACCGAGGCCCGGGCCAACAGCATGGCCGGGATGCTGGCAGCCTGATGACGTCCCCTCCGGTCCGTGACGAGACCCCGGCCCCACGCGTCCTGGCCTTCGAGGACAACAACCTGCTGGCCTCCCTTTACGGCTGGCATGACCGCCACCTCGTGCGCATCGAACAGGAACTCGGCGTCTCGCTGACCTGCCGCGGCAATCAGGTCAGCATTGCCGGGCCTTCGGAACCGGCCGGAACGGCCGTCCTGGTTCTCAATGGTCTCTACGGGCGCCTCAAGGACGGCCTCACCGTCGGTCCCGCCGAAGTCGAGGCCATGCTCCGCATGGCGGGCGACCCGGCGATCTCGAACACCGAGGTCAAGACCTCGCGGCGGCGCATCACGCCGCGCACCCTCAACCAGGCGCGCTACCTCAAGACCCTGACGAATTCGTCCATGGTGTTCGCGCTCGGCCCGGCCGGAACGGGCAAGACCTATCTTGCCGTCGCTGTCGCTGTCGCCATGCTGGAAGCGGGAGACGTGGATCGCATCGTGCTGTCGCGCCCGGCGGTGGAAGCCGGCGAACGACTCGGGTTCCTGCCGGGCGACCTTCGAGAGAAGGTCGACCCCTACCTTCGCCCTCTCTACGACGCGCTCTACGACACCATGCCGGCCGACAAGGCCAATCGTCGGCTGGCGTCC
The DNA here is from genome assembly GCA_028821455.1 of bacterium. GTDB lineage: Bacteria > Pseudomonadota > Alphaproteobacteria > SP197 > SP197 > SP197. The sequence goes on from JAPPGE010000098.1 coordinate 5,281, forward strand.
GACGACATCGAGGTGGCGCCGCTGGCCTTCATGCGCGGGCGGACACTCTCGAACGCCTTTGTCATACTCGACGAGGCCCAGAACACCTCGCGGATGCAGATGAAGATGTTCCTGACCCGCCTTGGCGAGAATGCACGCATGGTGGTGACCGGCGACCTGACACAGGTCGATCTGCCCGAGGGTCAGGTTTCCGGACTGACCGATGCCGTGCGCATCCTCGAATCCGTCGAAGACATCGAGGTTGTCAGGTTCACCGATGTCGACGTCGTCCGGCACCCGCTCGTGGCGAAGATCGTCCGCGCCTGGGATGCGGACGACCAGCGGGCAGCGCCATGACGGAAGACGATGGCGCCTGCAGTCGATCCGGGACGGTACATGTCGACGTCGAGGTCGTGGACGGGGCCTGGCTGAGCGATCTGCCGGGAGCCGACGACGTCGTTGAGCGAGCCTGCACGAGAGCGCTCCAGGTCGCCTGTTCCGGGGAGGCGGTCACGGTGACGGTCGTCATGGCAGACGACCGCATGCTGGCCGACCTCAACGGGCGCTGGCGGCGCATCGACCGGCCGACGGACGTTCTCTCGTTCCCCAGCGACGACCGCTCCCCGGGGACACGACTACGGCCTCCCGCCGGTTCTCCGCCCGGCGGTGACATCGCGCTGGGCGACATCGTCATTGCCAGGGAGACCGTCGTTGACGATGCAAGCCGCCTGGCCACGGCGCTCACCGATCACCTGTCTCACATCGCCGTTCACGGGACCCTTCATCTGCTCGGCTACGACCACGAGACAGACGCGGACGCCGGCGTGATGGAGGCGATGGAGCGCGTCGTGCTCGAGACCCTTGGCATCTCCGACCCCTACCTTTCGGACACGATGTGAACGGCCGATCGTCCCAGACCCCGGTTTCAGGCCTTGCCGGCTGGTTGCGCCGTCTAGTCAGCGGCCGCAATGGCGACACCCTGAGGGAGTCCGTCGAGGAACTTCTCGAGGCCGACGATGGCAGCGAAACGGAGTTCTCCGATGCCGAGCGCTCGATGCTGTCCAATCTGCTGCGCTTTGGCGAGCTCACGGTCGACGATGTCATGGTGCCCCATGCCGATATCGTCGCCGTCGAGGAGGCAACGACGCTCACCGAGGTCGTCGAGATCATGCGCAAGTCCGGGCATTCCAGGCTGCCGGTCTACCGCGAGACCCTCGACGACCCGATCGGCATGGTCCATGTCCGGGATTTCCTCGATCACTGGGGATTGCCCGAGGACAGGCAGGCGCCCAGCCTGGCCAGCCTGGTGCGCGAAGTGCTGTTTGTTCCCCCGTCGATGCCGGTGGTCGATCTTCTCATCAAGATGCGCACGGCACGCACGCACCTGTCGCTGGTGGTCGACGAATTCGGAGGCATCGATGGCCTCGCCACGATCGAGGATCTGGTGGAACCCATCGTTGGCGAAATCTGGGATGAGCATGATGCCGAAGACGGGGTTCTTCTTGTCGAACAGCCCGGCGGCGTGATCGACGCCCATGCCCGCGCGCCTGTCAGCGAACTCGAGGCCATGACCGGCTCGGCGCTCCAGGACGAATCGAGAGACGAGGACATCGACACCGTCGGCGGGCTCGTCCACACGATGGCTGGCCGCATTCCGATGCGCGGCGAGATCATCGCGCATGCGTCAGGACTCGAGTTCGAAATCGTTGACGCCGATCCGCGGCATATCAAGCGTCTGCGCGTGAGACGTGCCAGCCCGCGCGGCTGACAGCGGTGGCATTGCACGGCTGACCGCCCTCACAGGCTGGCGCCGGCGGCTGTTGGCCCTTGGCCTGGGCGCCTTGCTGGCGGCCGCACTTCCCCCCTTTCACCTGTTGCCGGGCGCCGTGATCGCGTTCAGCGGACTCGCCTGGCTCATCTCGGACCACCGGCGCGGCGCCGGCGCCTTCCTGGATGGCTGGTGGTTCGGCTGCGGATTTTCCGCCGCATCGTTCTACTGGATCGCCAACGCCCTCCTGGTGGACCCGGAACGGCACGCCTGGCTCTATCCCCTGGCCCTTCTTGCCATCGCCATCGGATTCGGTCTCTTTCCGGCGCTGGCGTCGGGCCTTGCCGGCATGGTGCCGGGACCGCGCACGCGAATCGTCGCGCTGGGCGTCGCGTGGCTGGTCCTGGAGTGGATCCGCAGCTGGTTGCTGACGGGATTCCCGTGGAATCTCGTGGGCACCTCGCTGGCTCTCTCCGACAGCCTCATCCAGGGGGGTGCTTTGGGCGGTCCCTGGCTCCTGAGCGCCATCGTCCTGATCGCGAGCCTCGCGCCTGCCGCCGTGGCGCCGGCCGGCCGCTTCACCCCCCGCCGCGTGGCGGGCGGCCTGGCAGTCTCGATCGCCCTCATCGCCCTGGCCTGGGCGGCTGGGGAGCTGCGCCTTCAGAACAGGGACCACCCATCGGGTCCGGTGCTGCGCCTTGTTCAGCCACACATCGAACAGCACCTGAAGTGGGAAAGGGCTCTCCTCGAGGACCACTTTGCCCGCCACATCGCGCTGAGTTCCCTGGCTCCGGCCGGCGAGCCTCCCGTTGCCGTCATCTGGCCGGAAGCGGCCATTCCCCCCACACTCCTTCGCGAGCCTGCCGTTCTTTCGGCCTTCGCCGCCGCGGCCCCGCCGGGAGGGGTCATCATGTCGGGCGCCATCCGCACCGTTCCCGGAGCCAGTGGTGAGCTCGAGGCGCGCAACAGCCTCCTTGTGTTCTCCGGCAAGGGACCGGTGACCCTCTACGACAAGTACCGCCTGGTGCCGTTCGGGGAGTACGTGCCGTTGCGCGGGATCCTGCCCATCGACACCTTCGCTCCCGGCAGACGCGACATGGGACGCGGCCCCGGGCCGGCCACCATCCGGCTGGCAAGCCTGCCGGATTTCGGCGTGCTGATCTGCTACGAGATCATCTTTCCCACCGGCATCACGGATCCGGCCCAGCCACCCCGGTGGCTCCTCAACATCACCAACGACGCATGGTTCGGCATATCGAGCGGTCCCTACCAGCACTTCCAGGCAGCACGCCTGCGCGCGGTGGAACAGGGACTTCCCGTCGTCCGCGTGGCCAACACGGGAATCAGCGGCATCATCGACCCCTTCGGCCGGGTGGTGGCGAGCATGCCGCTCGGTCACAGCGGCATCCTCGACGTCGCTCTGCCTGCCCCCCTCGAACACCCCACGCCGTGGTCCCGATACGGCAACTGGACGCTGCTGATCATCCTGTTGCCCGGACTGGCTTTCATCGCCGCCGCCCTGATACGGCGCTGACGACCGGTCCGGCCGCGCAGCACGGCCTGACAGACCGCGGGAGTCCGCCACCCTCCAGGCCGCGGCGCGACAGGCACATCTTCGTTCATGTTGCTGTGGGCAGATCTCCCGGTGATCCTCGATACGCACGTCAGGCAGTTTCATGCGGGCCATGCTCTCGGATCATGGTACACATGGCTCCGTGGAGATGATTGAGATGTCGAAGTTCAAGGCCGTCCGCCGGGCCGTCCTCGACCTCATGGGAAGGATGCGCAAGCCTGTCGCCCGAACTCCGCCGGCGCCGGCATCGACCGGGGAGTGGCTCGGCGCGATGCAGGACGATGGCGAGGTCCGCGACGATCTCGTCGCACCTGCAGCAGACCCTTCCGAGTGGGATGTCATCAGGTAAAGTGGAGCGACCGCTCGATACTCAGGTCGTGAGTTTCGCTCGGCAACGTCGTAACAGACCCGATACAGCGCGCTTTTTCTGACATCTCCGCTGGATTGATCGTGGCGCCGTAGGCATCCAGAGAGCGACCGGGATCCGAAACCACGGGTCGCGATGAACGCGCATGCCGCCCGAATGCAGGAGGCCACAGAGTCTGGTGGCGCACCGATTTCGGTCGCGGCCTTGCCGAACGCGGATGGAGCGCGCCAAGCGCGCTGATGACGACGCCCTGTCAAACGGTGTCGGCTCCGTCGCGTGGGAGCGCTCGCTTTCGGAATGGACTCTTTGGGCGTAATGTCTGTTCAGCTACCCGCTGGCAGCGTGCTGTCGGCTCAAGGGCTGCTCCCCGGAGCGGCCCTTGCTGTTTTCAGGGACCCGCATGAGAACGAGGTTCTTGGTAGACGGGTTCAACCTGTATTATGGAGCGCTGAAGGACAGCCGCTTCAAATGGCTGGATCCTGTCCGGCTCGCCGCCCGTCTCCTTCCCCCTGAGCGCGCAATCGACAGACTCGGATACTTGATTGCGCGAGTCTCCGGGAAGCTCAATCCTGGCGCGCCAGGCCGCCAGCAAGTTTATCTCAATGTGCTTGCCACCTTGCCTGAGGTCGAGATCCATTTCGGGCGCTTCCTCGCCAAGACAGCATGGCGCCCTCTCGCCAATTTGCCGGTCGCCAGCCGACGTATCCATAGGCCGCAACCAGTCATGTTGCCGCAAGGCGACCACCGCGTAGACGGCGAGCGGGCCCAGACCCTGCCAGTGGGCTTCTATCGAGACAAACGGCTGAGTCGTGACGGCGAGGGCGACGACTGGTGAAACGGGGCCGAATGGGTCTCAGAACTTGATGTCTTATCGATACGCACATCTGAATGTGGAGTCTTGTCGACCCCGATCCCCACCGTTGGCTGAGCAGTAGAGATTGACGCCGTCCGCATAGACGAATGAGCGCATCGAAGACCGCCGATGGAAGCAGGGGCCTCCGAAGAGGCCCCGCGCCCTGCGGTCGAAACCGCAAGGGGTGTAGGCGACAATCTGATGTACCGCTGGCCCGGAATCAAGGCGCACTATCGGTGGCGGGTGATCCTTGATTATCAATCAGCCTTCGGTAAGTGTCTTGACCATGAGGGCATGCGCCCTTGATCTCATGTCAGACGGGAGGCCGGCCGTGCCCCGGAGCGATTACCTGTTTACGAGCGAATCCGTGTCGGAAGGCCATCCGGACAAGGTCTGCGACCGGATATCCGATGCCGTTGTCGACGCCTTCCTTGCCGCCGACCCGGTGCATGCGCGGGTGGCCTGCGAAACCCTTGCCACCACGGGAACCGTTGTCGTCGCCGGAGAAGTGCGGGGGCCGGGCGACCTCATGGATCCGAAACGCCTGCAGGAGAAGGTCGAGGGGCTGGTGCGCAACGCCGTCAGGGATATCGGCTACGAACAACCGGGTTTCGACTGGCGCCATCTTTCGGTCACCGTGAAGCTCCACGCCCAGTCGGGCGACATCGCTCAGGGCGTCGACGCCTCCGGCAACCGGGCGGAAGGAGCGGGCGATCAGGGAATCATGTTCGGCTACGCCTGCAACGAGACAGTCTCGCTGATGCCGGCGCCGCTCCACTATGCGCATCGCATTCTGAAATCCCTGGCCGAGGCGCGCCACAATGGCGCCGCCAACGAACTGGGACCGGATTCAAAGAGCCAGGTGACGCTCGCCTACGAGAACGGCCGTCCGGTCCATGCCACCTCCGTGGTCGTTTCGACCCAGCATGACGAGGCACTCGATCAGGATGCGGTCCGGGAGATCGTCAGGCCCCATGTCATCGACGTTCTTCCCGAGGGGTGGATGTGTCCGGAAGACCGCTTTTATGTCAATCCCACGGGCAAGTTCGTCACCGGCGGTCCCGATGGCGACTGTGGCCTGACCGGCCGCAAGATCATCGTCGACACCTACGGTGGCGCCGCTCCCCACGGCGGCGGCGCCTTCTCGGGCAAGGATCCGAGCAAGGTGGACAGGTCCGCCGCCTACGCCTGCCGCTATCTGGCAAAGAACGTTGTCGCAGCGGGGCTGGCCGACACCTGCACCATCCAGGTGGCTTACGCGATTGGCGTCGCAGATCCATTGTCGCTCTATGTCGATCTCGCCGGCACCGGTGAGGTCGACGAACGGCGCCTCGAGGAGGTGCTGCGGCAGGTCATGGACCTCACTCCCCGCGGCATCCGCAATCACCTCGGTCTCGACCGGCCGATCTACGAACGCACGGCCGCCTACGGTCACTTCGGGCGCGAGGCACAGGCCGACGGCGGATTCTCCTGGGAGAAAACCGACCTTGCCGGCGAACTGAGGAACGCCTTCTCCTGACCGGCGGCGGGACCTGGGGACGCCGCCGGGGGCGCAGGCTTTCGCCCCGTCGCCAGGTCCTGGTCGACACGTTGTTGCCGGATCTGCGCGTTGTCATCGGTGAGGACGGCAAACCCGTTCATGGAGGTGGCGAACTCCTCTGGTTGGAGATCGGGTTTGGCGGCGGAGAGCATCTTGCCTGGCAGGCAGAACGCCATCCCGAGGTCACGCTGATCGGCGCCGAGGTGTGGCTGAACGGCGTGGCGAGCCTGCTGGATCTTGTCGAGCGCCAAGGCCTTGCCAACGTCAGGATTTTCGACGCGGACGTGACGGTGCTTCTCGAAGCCCTTCCGCCTGCCTGCCTCGAGCGCATCTTCGTTCTCTTCCCCGACCCTTGGCCCAAGGCGCGCCACAGGAAGCGCCGCTTCATCAACGAGACGAGCATGGCTCGTCTCTCGGGTCTCCTCGTCGACGGCGGGGAACTGCGCCTGGCGACCGACATCGAGGACTACGCTCTCGACATGAAGCGCGCGCTCGAAGGCGGGAGCGACCTGCAGTGGTCTCATCAACGTCCGTCCGACTGGCCGGCGACACGCTACGAGGCCAAGGCGAGGGCGGCAGGCAGGGAGCCCGTGTTCTTCAGTGCCGTGCGCCGGCACCGGTCGATCACGGCACCAGGAAGCCTGTGAGTTCCTCGACCTCCTTCTGGATCGGTTCGGCGATGGCCCGGGCCCGCGCCGCCCCCTCGCGCAATACCCTGTCGACATAGCCCGGATCCGCCGACAGCCGCTTCATTTCCTCGCCAACCGGTCCCAGGGTCTCCACCGCGAGGTCCGCGAGACGGGCCTTGAAGTCGCTGAACCTGGCGCTTTGGAACTCGTCCAGCACCGCCTCCCGGCTCGCCCCGGCCAGTGAGGCATAGATCGTCACGAGATTGGAGGCTTCGGGCCGGTTCTCCGGATCGAACGAGACACCCATGATGCTGTCCGTGCGCGCCTTGCGGATTTTCAGTGCGATGGTGTCCCTGTCATCGGTCAGATTGATGCGCGAATAATCGCTTCGATCGGACTTCGACATCTTTGAGCGGCCATCCCGCAGCGACATGACGCGGGTGGCCTCGCCGAGGATGACGGCCTCCGGAAGCGGGAAGAAATCGACGCCGAAGGTGTGGTTGAAGGCGCCGGCTATGTCACGGGACAGCTCGAGATGCTGCTTCTGGTCGGCGCCGACCGGCACGTGGGTGGCGTGGTAGCCGATGATGTCGGCTGCCTGGAGAACCGGATAGCCGTAGAGGCCGAGACTCGCGTTGTCCCTCTGTTTGCCCGCCTTTTCCTTGAACTGGGTCATGCGGTTGAGCCATCCGAGCGGAGTCAGGCAGGCGAGAATCCACTGCAGGCGCAGGTGCATCGGGCACTGGCTCTGGTTGAAGACGATGCAGCGTTCCGGATCGAGCCCCGAAGCCATGAAACCCGCCGCCACCTCCCGCGTCGCGTCACGCAGCTGATCGGGATCCCACGGCATGGTTAGGGCATGGAGGTCGACAATGCAGTAGATGCACTCGTAGTCGTCCTGCATCGCCACGAAGCGCTTGAGAGCGCCGAGATAGTTGCCAAGGTGGAGGTTGCCGGTCGGCTGAACGCCGGAAAAGACCCGCTTCATCGGGAGCGCTCCAGGTCGGGGAACGCGTGCTTATGGCGCGCCCGGTGGCCCCGGTCAAGAACGTCCGGCAAGGCGAGCGTCGTCAGGAATGTCGTCTGCCGAAGATGGCCGTGCCGACACGGACATGGGTGGCGCCATGGGCAATCGCCGTGGCGTAGTCCGCGGACATGCCCATCGACAGCTGTTCGAGACCGTTGCGCCGCGCGATATCGGCGAGGAGGGAAAAGTGGGGCGACGGCTCCTCGTCGAAGGGCGGGATGCACATCAATCCGGCGACATCGAGGCCTGCCGCCCGTGCCTCGGCAATCAGGCCATCGGCATCGGCGGGCAGGCAGCCGGCCTTCTGTTCCTCCCCGCCGGTGTTGACCTGGATGAAACATCGCGGGTGGCGTCCGGTCCTGGCCATCGCCTTGACAAGGGCAGTGATCAGACGCGGGCGGTCGACGCTTTCGATCACGTCGAAGAGGGTGACGGCATCGACCGCCTTGTTGGTCTGCAGGGCGCCGACCAGGTGGAGTTCGAGACCTTCCTGCTCCTGGCGCAGAGCCGGCCACTTCGACGCGGCCTCCTGAACCCGGTTCTCGCCGAACACGCGGTGCCCGGCTTCGATGGCGGGACGGATGCGCTCCGCGTCATGGGTCTTGGTCACGGCAACGAGCGTCACGGAACCGGTCTGGCGGCGGGCCTGGCGGATGGCGGCGTCAATCTCCGCCTCTACGGCCTCGAGGTTGCCTGCCACATCAACCGTACTCATGACTCGACGTCCTTCCAGTAGTCGAACTTTCGCATCATCGCCTCGTTGCGCGACGTGATCTCCTTGACCTGGCTGGCGGAAAGCGCGGTGCGCCACGTTCCGGCGCGGCCCTGGCGGAAGAAGCGCTTCTGTGGCGCGGAACGTTCACCGAATCCCTTCTGATCTTCCTGGCGCCGCAGATTTCCGAATGAGGTTGTCCTGACCGCCTCCTTGATGCGCCTGCGGCCCACCTTCAGCTTGAGGAATGCCGCAAGACCTGAAAACGACGCCACCGGACTGGTCAGCATGTCCTCGTAGCGCATGATGTGAAGCCCCGGCAGCGAGCGCCGCGTCCAGGTCTCGACGTTCTGTGACCAGCTGCCCAGGAGTTCCGAAACGTGACTCGACGTCGATGGCGTCTCGTGATTTTCGAGGTTCATCAGGTCGATCGCAACATCGAGCGGCACGCCCTGGTGATCGGCATAGGAAGACGCGATGTCGAGGGGGTTGCGCACGATGTAGATCGCCCCGGCGGTGACATCCATGTTGATCGTGGACCGGCCCCTCGATCTCAGCACCGCAAGGTGGGTCTTGCAGAACACCACGTGGCGATGGCGCCGGGCGAAGGCGGCCTGCGCGGCCGGCCGGGCTCGCGCCACCTCCCCCGGAGTCCAGCGGCTCCAGGGCCTCGGATCGATCGCGCGATAGTTGTCGATCGATGCCTCGTTTCCCGCCGTCTGCGCCATCCGGTCGAGATCGAAGGCGCCGCCGTCCTGGCGCAGGATCTCGTGCAGGAAGGCCCTCACCCACGTGTTGCCCGACTTGGGGTAGCTGGCAATCCAGACGATATGTCCCATGGCGAGAAGTGAGGCCGCGGCCTCAGGTCGGCGATGGGGGTTCCCGGCCGGCATCGAAGACGCGGGGGAACCGGGCGCAGTCCAGCGGCTCTCCGGGAGCAAGGCCGCAATCGGGAAAGTCGGGCTCCATGACTCCGGCGTGACGGACGTAGACCGCATCGTCACCGACCCACGTCGAGTTGGTGGCCCGGCGGCGCCGCGAGGCCTGTGCGTTGCCCGGCGCGCCATGGATCGTCATGCCGTGGAACGCGATGACATCCCCGGGCTCGAGGTCCCAGGCGAGGATCCTGTCGGCATAGGCGCCGTCGACATCGGGTGGATCGTGATAACCGTCATCCCGGCCACGGCCGAAGTCCGCGCCATCGCGGAACCGGACGGGACGGAAGGCCGTCCCCCACAGGTGCGACCCCTTCACGCAATTCAGGCACACATCGGCGGGCACCGGATCGAGCGGCGCCCACAGGACGACAATCTGACGTCCGGCCACGCAGTAGTAGGGCTGGTCCTGGTGCCAGGTGCTCTTCTTGGTGGCGCCTGGCTCCTTGACGAAAATCCCGTCGAACAGGAAGTTGGCGCGCCGCGACTTCATGAGGCTGGCCGACAGCTCCGCTGCCGGACCCTCGAGGGCGAACCGGCGAAGCTCCGGCACACGGTCCGACGCCACGTAATCGGTGAAGAAGGCGGGATCGCCTGCATCCTGGATGCGCCTGGTGTAGGGGCCCTCGCTCTGCATGGCCCGCTCCACGCCCCGGCGCAACAGGTCGACCCAGTTCTCCTGGTAGACGCCCTTCAGGGCCACGGCGCCATCGATGCGAAACCTCTCGCATTCCTCATCCGTCGGCAACCTCAGGGGATGGGCAGCCATGGTTCCTCTCCTATCTCACGACCAGGTCATGGGGCATCGCGGAAACCGGCTCGAAGCGGTCGTCATGCACGATGCCGGTCTCGCCCAGACTCATGGTCAGGTGGCGGGCGCTGTCGACGACAATCATGTGCATGAAGATGACCATGCCCGGCCTCACTTCAGCCGGATTGCCATGGTAGATCATCGGCTCCTCCATCCAGGACGGCGGGTAGTTGGCGGAGAGCGAATAGCCGCAGGCATTCAGCCTGCAGTCCTTCAGCCCGTGCGAATCCATCACCCGGGCGTGGGCATCATAGATGTCGCCGAACGCAGCACCCGGCCTCGCGGTCGCCTGGCAGGCGGCAAGGGCCTCGACGCAGGCATCGTGCATCATCCGGTGACGGTCGCCGACGCGCCCGGTCAGGACCGTTCTCATGATGGCCACATGATAGTGCCTCCAGGCGGCGGCAAACTCGAGCTGCACCTGGTCCTGATCGCCGATGGTGTCCCGGCCGGTGAAGTAGCGCACGAGCAGCGCGCCGTCGCCCGAGGCGATGATCGGCCGGCCCGCCGGATAGTCGCCTCCGCCTTCCAGGATGGCCCGTTCCAGGGCGGCGAAGAGCGCGCCCTCGTCGACACCGGCGGCAATGGTCCGATGCAGCGCCTCCAGTCCGGCATCGGCGAGAACGCCGGCCTTTCTGACATGGTCCTGTTCGGCGGGACTCTTGATCAGGCGAAAGGCCTGAACGAGATCGCTGGCATCCTCCCAGGTGCCGAATCGGCTGAGTGCGGTTTCCATCATGACCCAGTGCTGGCCGGTCAGGCCCCAGGCATTGAGTTCGACGCCGAACCGGCCGCCGCGAAGTCCCTTTTCCTCGAGCACGGCCAGCACATCGTCAGCCGGATTGGCGCCGCCGCGATCGACCCAGATGCGTACATCCGGGATCATCGACGTAAAGGCCGCCTGCTCCCGGTCGGCCGATCGCGTGACGAGCACGAGATCGCCATCGGCGCGCAGCACGAGGCACTGGAACATGGCATACCCGGCGGTGTCGTATCCGGTCAGGTAGTACATGCTCTCCTGGCGGAACATCAGCAGGGCGTCGAGCCCGAGTTCCTGCAGGCGCTCGCAGGTCCTTCGCCTGCGTTCCGCCAGTTCCTCCTCGCCGAAGTGCAGCCGTGGCATCCGCGACTCTCCTTGACATGCCGCCAGGTGGATCATGCCGTTGCGGCAGCCCCGGCGTAAAGCTAGAACGTTCGTCCTGAACGAAGCAGGGGTGATGTTCTTGACCAGCGATTCGCGGCTCTTCCAACTGAACGCCGTCGTCAAGCCCGAGTGGATCGACGAATACGGACACCTCAACATGGCCTACTACGTGCTGATCTGCGACTACGCGACGGCGGCGTTCTGGGACCGGATGAACGAGCCCGTGACGCTCGAGGAACGCGACGGCGCCGAATACGCCGTCGTCGAGACCCACGTGAACTACCTGGACGAACTCAGGGTCCATGCCCCGGTGGTCGTCACCACCCAGGCGCTGGCCGCCGATACCAAGCGGTTTCACATCTTCCACAGCCTCAGCCACGCCGAAGAGGGCTATCTTGCGGCCACCAACGAGGTGATGGCGCTCGGCTTCAACCTCAACACCCGCGCCATGATGGAATTCGTTCCCCGGGCCCGCACGAAGCTTCAGGAAACGGTGCATGCACACGGCGCCATCGACCGTCATGCCAACGCCGGCCGCGCCATCGGCCAGCCGAGAAAGCGGTAGGAACCATGCACGGATTTCCCTCACCTCCCCGCATGACCACCCATGCCGAGCACGGCATGGCGGCGACATCGAACAGAGATGCCACCCGGGCAGCGCTCGATATCCTCAAAGACGGGGGCAACGCCATGGATGCCGCCGTGGCGGCGGCAGCGGTACTGGCCGTGGTGGAGCCCATGTCGACCGGGATAGGCGGCGACGTCTTCTGTCTCTACGCGCCTGCAGGGTCGTCGCGCATCGTCGCCTACAACGGTTCGGGCCGGGCGCCCCTGAAGGCAGAGCTTTCCTGGTACCTCGAACGGAACATCACCCGCATCGCCGCCGACAGTGCGCATGCCGTCACCGTTCCGGGCTGTGTCGATGCCTGGTGCCGGCTGATCGACGATCACGGCACCATGGGAATCGGCCAGGTGCTGCACCGCGCCATCGGCCTTGCCGAGGAAGGCTACGTCGTCCAGCCGGTTATCTGCGAGGCCTGGCGCGCCTCGCGCCAGCGCCTTGCCGCCGATGCCCATGCCGCCAGGACTCTCCTCGTCAACGGCGACGCGCCCGAAGCGGGCGCCGTCCACACCCAGCCGCTGCTCGCCGCCACGCTGCGCGAAATCGCCGGCCGCGGGCGTTCCGGGTTCTACGAAGGCTGGGTCGCCGAGGACATCGTCACCCGTCTCAAGGAGCTCGGAGGTCTCCATGAGGCCGCAGACTTCGCCTCGGCCGCAGGCGAGTACGTCGAGCCGATCTCGACCGACATCGCCGGCTATCGCGTCCACGAGTGCCCGCCCAACGGCCAGGGAATCGTGGCGCTCATGATGATGAACATCCTCGAGGGATACGATCTCGCTCGCCTGGGACCGCTCAGTGCTGACCGCCTCCATCTTACCCTGGAGGCCGGGCGCCTCGCCTTCCGCGATCGCGCGGAGTATGTCGCCGACCCGGCCATGGCCGACGTCCCCGTCGACACGCTGCTTTCGCCTCGCTACACCGACATGCTGCGCGCTTCAATCGATCCCGCACGGGCCATGGTCGGCCTGCCGCCCGCGGAACTGCCGGCAACCCCGTCGACGGTCTACCTTGCGGTGGTCGACCGCGACCGCAACGCGGCAAGCTTCATCAACTCGCTCTACTTCGCGTTCGGTTCGTCCAGGGTCGCCCCGAATTCCGGCGTCACCCTGCAGAACCGGGGCTGCGGGTTCGTGCTGGAACCGGGTCACCGCAACGCCATTGCGCCGGGCAAGCGGCCCATGCACACCATCATTCCGGCGATGCTGACGAAGGGCGCAAAAGCCATCATGCCGTTCGGCGTCATGGGCGGCGATTACCAGCCCTGGGGCCACACGCACGTCCTTGAGAACATGCTCTACTACGGCATGTCTCCCCAGGAGGCGCTCGACATGCCGCGTTTCTGCTACGAGAACGGCGTGGCGATGATGGAGCCGGCGATTCCCGGTCACGTCATGCACGACCTCGCCAACCGCGGCCACCCGCTCGGCATCACGCCGGAACCGTTCGGCGGCGGCCAGGCGATCTGGATCGACTGGGAGAAAGGGACGCTCGCCGGCGGCAGCGAACCGCGCAAGGACGGCATCGCCCTGGGCTACTGACCTCAGCCGAGATCGTTCCGCATTACCTCGCCCTCCTTGACGACGAGGCGCACGTCGCGAACGACGTCGATGTCCCGGACCGGATCGTCGGCAAATCCGGTGACGTCGGCGAACCTGCCCTCCTCGAGCGAGCCGAGATCGGCCTCCAGGCCGAGCAGTTCCGCCCCGCCGAGCGTCGCCGCGGCGATTGCTTCCTCGGGCGACATGCCGGCGCCCGTCACCATGCGCACGATCTCCTGGGTGTTGTCGCCGTGGTGATTGCCGGGGGTGCCGGCGTCCGTGCCCATGGCGATCTTGACGCCGACACGATGGGCGAGCCTCGTGTTGGCAAGATGGATCTCCTCGGTCTCCTCGTAGCGACTGCGAACATGGGGAAGCAGACCGGCCGAGGCGCGATTGTCGGCAAGGAGGGCGGAGTGGACGCACAGCGTCGGCACGAGGAAGGTGCGGCGCTCGGCCATCAGCGCGTAGGCGTCCTCGTCACCGAAACTGCCGTGCTCGACGCTGCGGCAGCCGGCCAGGGCGGCATTGCGGATGCCCTCGCAGGCGTGCGCATGGGCGGCGCAGTGCCTGAAGTTCTCGGATGCGATGGCCACCGCGGCCTTCAATTCGTCGAGCTGGTACTGGATCGCCCGGGCGTCCTCGTACTCGGTGCTGGTCATCGCGCCCGTTGCCATCACCTTGATGAGGTCGGCCCCCATGGCGAGCTGCCGGCGCGCCGCGGCGCGGACCTCGTCGGGGCCGTCGGCGGTCTCGTACATGCCGGGATAGTAGGCCGTCGTCGACGTGGTGACGGAGAGCAGCCTGCCGGCGCAGAACAGCCGGGGACCCTTGAGCCTGCCCCGGTTGACGAGGTTGCGCACGGCAATCTCGTGGTAGTCCCAGCCGCCGACGTCGCGCGCCGTGGTGATGCCGCCCATGAGCGTGCGCTCCGCCGCCTGGGCCGCGTGGATGGCGATCTCCCCCGGCAGCCTGCCGCGCCAGGGATTGTCCGGGTTGCCGTCTTCGGTCGGCATGCAGAGATGGACGTGGCAGTCGATGAATCCGGGCACGAGGAAGGCGCCCTCGACATCGATCACCTCGTCGTCGCCGGAGGGCCGGCCGCCGGGAGCGGCGATCCGTCCGTCGACCACGCAGAGGTCGCCGTCGCGCCAGCCGCCGTGCGAGACGTCGTAGAGTCTGCCGCCCCTGATCCACCTCGCCATGGCGCCCTCCTTACTCGACGACGATCAGCGAATAGGGAACCTCCGGCGTCGCCAGGAACGCCCGGTCCTCCTCGAAGAGCAGGCATTCGATCATGAAGAACTGTCCGACGTGCCGCGGCATGAAGATCTGGATCTCGTGGTTGACCGCCGTTCCGGCCTCGAAGACGCGGTCGGCATTCTTCTCGGAAAGCGGGTCGTAGACGAAGTTCCCGACCCAGTCCGACAGGAAGCCGATACCCATCTCGTAGCCGCCGATCCAGCCGCGGCTCGTCCACAGGCCCTCGGCCTCGTAGTGGGCCTTGACCTTCTCGTTGAGCTCGCGCACCGGCAGCCCGGGTCTCAGGCAGGCGCGCACCACGTCCATGACGGCAGCCGAACGGTCCGTCACGTCCTTCACATCCGGCTGCGGCTCGCCAAGGCTGAAGGTGCGCGCGCAGTTGATGTGGTAGCGCTTGCAGACACCGGCCACATCGATGGTGACCGTCTCGCCGGCCTGCATCCGGCGCCGCGTGGCGATGGCGTGCGCGGCGTTGGATTTCTTGCCCGACAGCACCGGCATCATCATGGACTGGAGTTCACCACCGGCCTTCGCCAGGGCGCTGATCACCTCTCCCTGCACCTCGAGTTCGGTCACTCCCGGGCGCAAGACCTCCCGCGCCCGTTCCAGACCGGCGGCAGCAATGCGGCAACCTTCCTTCAGGCAGGCCATTTCGGCGGCAGACTTGACCCAGCGCACCTCCCTCAGGATGCGGCTGCCGTCGACCACCGTCGCGCCGGCCTCCTCGAATGCCGCCTGGAAGCGGTCGCTCACCGCCCGGTTGGGGCGCATCGCGTGCATCTCGAGGCCGACGGAGCCCCTGAGCCAGCCCTCGGCCTTCAGTTCCGAGGCGATGAACGCCGTGCCGTCGCGATAGCTCGTCTTGGGAAAGTAGCGGGTGTCCTTGGAGACCGTGAATGTCCGTGTCAGGACGGCCTCGCGTTCGGTCTCGAAATGGATGAAGCGGTCATGGTCGACATGGACGGCGATGCCGTTGGTGGCGCTCCATTCGACGGGGCTTTCCGTGTGATACCACATGCAGACGTAGCCGGAGACGTAGTACATGCTCTCCGGAGACGACAGGAAGAGGCAGTCGATTCCCTCCCTGGCCATGGCCTGGCGAATCCGCGCCAGGCGGGCGTCGAACTCGTCCTGCGTGAACGCGACCTCGCGTTCCGGCTGGGCCTCGAAATACACCTCGTCGCGGTAGTCCATGGTATCGGGTCGTCCTTTCAGTTCCGGATGATGTTGTGTTCGGGGCCGAAGGGGAAACGCGTGATGTTCTCCGCTCCCTCCTCGTGGATCACCAGGATGTCGTGCTCGCGGTAGCCCCCGGCGCCGGGAAGGCCTTCCGGGATCATGATCATGGGCTCCATGGAGACCACCATGCCCGGCTTCAGCTCGGTTTCGACGTCCTCGCGCAACTCCACGCCGGCCTCGCGTCCGTAGTAGTGGCTCAGCACGCCGAAGGAGTGGCCATAGCCGAAGCAGCGGTACTGCAGGAGATCCCAGGAACGGTAGAGTTCGTTCAGCTCCTCGGCGATCTCGTCGCACCTGGCGCCAGGACGGATGAGCTCGATGCCGCGTTTGTGCACCGCGACGTTCTTTTCCCACATGTCGAGTTGGGCGTCGCTGGCATGCTCGCAAAAGAGGGTCCGTTCGAGGGCCGCGTAGTAGCCGAAGATCATCGGGAACGCATTGAGGCTGATGATGTCGCCTGCCTCGATGACCCGGTTGGTGACCGGATTGTGGGCGCCGTCGGTGTGGAGACCGGACTGGACCCAGGCCCAGGTCTCCATCGGCTCGACATAGGGGTGGTTGCCGGCGATCTCGCGGATCATCGCGTCGGTGACCGCGATCGCCACCTCGTGCTCGGGCACGCCGGCGGCCATCATGCGGACGCAGGCCTCGCCGCCGATATCCGCCGTGCGGGCGCCTTCCCTGACGAGCGAGATCTCTTCCGCAGACTTGATGGTGCGCATCCACATCGACGGCCGGGCGACATCCACGAAGGCGACGCCGGGCAGGGCCTCTTCCAGCTCGCGCCGGAAGTCGAGGTTCATGTGGTCGAACTCGATGCCGAGGCGGCGCACGCCCTTCGTGAGGCTCCTCACGGCCTCGAAGTAGTTGCCGCGGCGCCAGTCCGTATAGGCGATGTTCTCGGCGAAGCTGCGCCGCCAGGCCTGTCCGCCATCGGTTCCGGTCGAGATCGTCGTCGCCGCATCGCCGGTGATGACCATGCCGAAGCGGCGTCCGAAACCGCAGTAGAGCCAGCCCGAGTAGTAGTTGATGCAGTGGTACGACGTGAAGAGCGCCGCATCGACGTCGTGGGCCGCCATCCAGTTCCGCAAGGCGTCCTGGCGGCGCCTCATCTCGGCGTCGGAAAACGGCCGGTAGACCTTGTCGCCGCCCCGCCAGGTGGCGAGCCGGGGCATGTCTGACGATTGAACCATGGATGCTTCCCTACATGCATGCCGGCCCGGTTCCGCAGAGACGCCCCTTCAAGGAGTGCGACGCCAGGGTCCCGTTCCCGGTCTCGAATGGATACGTGGCGGTCCCGACAGGATTCGAACCTGTGACCTCTGCCTTCGGAGGGCAGCGCTCTATCCAGCTGAGCTACGGGACCGGGCGGGGCGACCGTAGAAAAAAACTTGCGGCGTGACAACGCCGGCCGATAGTGGCGCCGATGAACGCCCGAACCTCTCCTCTGCCGGACGATGCGGTCTTCTCGCCCGAGGAGGCCGGGTCCTTCATCGATATGAGCCGCATGCTGCACTATCGCCTGGCGAGGCTGCAGAAGGCGATGGTCGACGAGGACTGTTGCGGCCTTCTTCTCATGGGCGTCCACAACAGGCGCTATGCCACGGGAATGCTGCGCGCGGGCATCTACAACGCCCACAAGCCGTCGAGCGCCGCGTTCGTTCCGGCAAGCGGCCTCAACACCGTCTTCGACTGGTTTCATCCCGACATGCCTTTCGAGACCTCCGAAACCACCGGTGAGCTGAGGCCGATGCCGGTGTTCGCCTACTTCCCGGCCGGCGAACGCAACACCGCCAACGTCGCGTCGTTCGCCGGCGAGATCGCGGACCTCGCGCACGCCCAGGGCGGCAGGCGGGTGGCCCTCGACATCGCCGATCCGCTTCTCGTGCACGCCCTCATCGTCCGGGGCCTCGACGTCGTCTCCGCCGACCGTCTCATCGAAAGGGCGACACTGATCAAGAACGACGACGAAATCCGCTGCCTGGCCAACGCCTGTGGAGTGGCCGCAATCGCCATGGGACGGCTCCGCGAAGCCTTGCGCTCTGGCATGACGGAGCATGAGGCCTGGTCGATCCTGCAGCAGACCAATTCATCCTTTGGCGGCGACTGGCTGGAGTACCGTTTGCTTGCTTCGGGGCCGCGCATCAATCCCTGGGAGGAGGAGGCGTCGAACCGTGCAATCGAGGCCGGCGACCTGGTGGCGTTCGACTGTGGGATGATCGGGCCGCTGGGCTACAGCGCCGACGTGTCGCGGACCTTCCTGTGCGGTCCGGCATCGGCGATGCCCGCGCAACGCCGTCTCTACCGCCTTGCCGTCGACAACATCGAACACAACCTCGAACTGGTGAGAGCCGGTGTCTCCTTCGAGGACTTCTCGAAGGCATGCTGGCCCTACCCGGAAGAGTTCCTCAAGCATCGCTACCCGGTCATGGCCCACGGCATCGGCATGGGCGACGAATGGCCGGCCATTCCCTGGCCCATCGACTGGGAGACCAATAGCATCGACGGCGAACTCGAGGAGAACATGGTCATCTGCATCGAGAGCTTCATCGGCTCCGAACACGGCGGCGAGGGCGTCAAGCTCGAACAGCAGGTGGTGGTAACCCGGGACGGCCACGAACTCCTCTCGCCCTTCCCCTGGGACGACGACCTCCTGGGCTCGTAACGCGCCGGATCAGTGCATGAAGTCCGTCACCAGCCTCGCGAAGTGCTGGGTGGCCGGATCCCAGTAGGGCGACAGGACGCCGCCATCGAATCCCGGTGAACTCCTTGCCCCCTGCATGTTCTCGACGATCTCGAAATCTTCCGTGTTGAGTTCGTTCCACATGTCGTAGACATCCTGGCGATGCCGGGCGTACGCGTCGCCTGTCGCCGCATCCCCGACAAAGTACATGTGGATGTGTTCCATGGTCCGGTCCGGCGCCAGGGCATGGAGCTGGAAGATGGCGAGCTGGTCGGGCCAGATCTGGATGGCGGTCGTCGGGAAGAGATGGAAGTACCACTCGGTGCGTTGTCCCTCGGCATCGAGACCCGGATACATGGGCATGCCGATGCCGCGTCCCGGCTGGGGCTCCTGGATCGTCGACGTGTTGTGAAACCAGGGACCCTCGGTATCGACGGCCACCCTGGTATCAAGCGGCGTGAAGACTTCCAGCTTCGGGTGGACCGTGGGCACGTGATAGGCGTCGTAGAAGTTCTCGTAGATGAGCTTCCAGTTGCCCCTGACGTCGAAATCCAGGGTCGCGGCATAGTTGAGGGCACCGAAGTCGTAGTCCTTGGTGCGCCGGGCGAACGGTTCCCAGTGGTCCTCGAACGCCGGCGCGTCGCCCGAGATGTTGACGAAGACGAGGTCATGCCAGACGGCATGGCGCACCGGCACCAGACCCGGCGCGTCCTTTCCGGGGTCCGTGTCGTGGCGGCCGCCACCGAAGAAGTGGGGGCGCATGCGCAGGCTGCCGTCGAGGCCATAGACCCACGAATGATAGGGACAGGTCAGGACCGACTGGCGCCGGCACGGCTGAGCCACCACGACCGCCCCGCGATGCCGGCAGACATTGTGGAAGACCCTGATCATGCCGTCGTGATCGCGCACGATGATGAGCGGCATGCCCGCCATCTCCACCGGCGAGACGTCGCCGGGCTCGGGAACATCGCGACAGAAACCGGCGAGCATCCAGGTGCGGGCGAAGATTCTCTCGTTCTCGGCCTTCAGCCATTCAGGGCTGGTGTAGCACTCGTTGGGAAGGCCGCTGCCGTCACCGGTCGCCGTCCGGAACCGTGCCACCGCCGATTCATCCAGAACCCGGTCAACCATCTCGGCGCTGGTGGTTGATGGCGCGTGATTCAACATGGCGTCTTCTCCCGCATCCCCCAAAAGAATAGTCCCCGTCACATCCCGCCTTCAAGACGGATTGCCGGAAGCGGCCATCAGGCGCTCGAAGAGGGCGTTCTGCTCGCCGGGATCATCGACATCGATGTGCACGCGTTGAAGGCCGTCCTCGCGCCGCATCCAGGAGAGTTCCGCCTCGGCCCCGTAGTGCACGTCCGGCCGGACAGACTCCGGATCGTCGAGGGTCCCCAGGGCGATGAAGATGATGCCGTCAAAGGCCCCTCCCGACGCGTAGCGCGTGAAGAGCGAGCTGCCGCACTGCGGGCAGAATCCCCGTTCGCTGACATCGGATGACCAGTAGACCCTGGGTTCTCCTTGCGTGAACACGACCGCGTCGCGATCGAAGGCCACCGTGACCAGCATGGCGCTGCCGGTCCACCTCTGGCACATGCGGCAGTGGCACAGCGGCGAGAACCTCGGCTCTCCTGAGATCTCGTAGCGCACGGCGCCGCACAGGCAGCCGCCGCTCCGACCTGTTCCGCTCATCGGAACTCCCCCCTTTGAGATCAAACCCCGAGTGGCTCAACGTCCTCGCCCTTAAGCCAGCCCGCCAGGGCCTTCGCCGGGCAAGCGAGGCTCTCGATGGAGTCGTACCAGAATTCCCGCCAGCCATCGGCCGTGTAACCGGCGAAGAGCATCAGGTTGAGAGGATAGTCCTCGCTGTCCGAACAGCGGCGAAAGTCGTCGCGGAACAGGAACAGCGGTTTCTGCCAGGCGATTGCCAGGCCGACCTCGACCATCACGCCTTCGTCCGGCGGACAGCCGTTGACGACGGCGAAGACCCCGTCGGCGTCCCTCACGCCCCTGGCGTCGCTGCGGGCGATCCGCCAGGCCCATTGCGGCGCGCTCCGGTCATGGTTTTCAATCGACTCGAAGGGCTCCCACACCTCGGCACCCAGCGCCTCGAGACGCCGGCACAGGTCACGCAGCGGTCCTGTCTTCAACGATTCGGAAAAGCCGTATGGATTGGCAAGGTAGACAGTCCGTCTCGCGTTCATGTCGTTTGTATGGACGCCTCCCGGAACGCAAGGTTCGATTTTGTTGTGACGGGCAGGCAGATTGCAGTTTTGTATCCGGCCTGTTGATGCGGGGTTTTCGACCCGCTGGCCCTGATGGAATCTGCCGATCCACGCCTCATTTCCTCCGTGGGCTTTGTGCCCATAACGACATGCAGGCTTGGCGGATCGCGGTCCGACCTGTTGCCATCACTCCTGTCTCAACCTTGCGCAACCTTTCAGCAGCCACCTCCTCTGTCAGTTGCCCCGTCGTCAGCCGCGGCTATGCCGCCTGGCTTACGACGTTCGCCCGGTACGCCCGGTCATGAGCCAGCAGGGCCCAGACCGTGCGCGCCGTCTTGTTCGCCAGCGCCACCGTGGCCACGTTGGGCGGTCGCCGCTCGGCCAGCCGCACCGCCCATGCGGGCGGCGCCTTGGCGTTGGTGAGCACGGAACGCGCGCCGTGGATCAGTAGGGTGCGCAGATACCTGTCTCCGCGCTTGGAGATGCCGAGCATGCGGACCCGTCCTCCGGTGCCGTCGTGACGCGGCACCAGGCCCAGCCAGGCCGCGAACTCGCGGCCCGACCTGAAGGCAGAAGGATCGCCCATCGCGGCGACAAGAGCAGTCGCGGTCAGCACACCGACGCCGGGGATCCCCGCGATCCGCCTGCTGTCCGCATTGCCGCGGTGCCACACCCCGATCCGCCGCTCGATCTCGCCGATCTCCTCGTCAAGCCGGTCGATCCGCGCCCACTGCTCGCGCAGCGTGTCGATCACCAGCGCCGGCAGCCGCTCCGACACGCGCTCAAGGATCCCGGCCATGTCACGGCGCATGCCGGCCCGGCCCTGCGGCATCACCTCGCCGTACTCGGTCAACAGACCGCGCAGGCCGTTGATCTGCGCCGTGCGGAACTTCACCAGCTGCTGGCGCATGCGGTGCAGCGCCAGGACCGCCTGCTGCTCCTCGCTCTTGATCGCAACCCTCTTGACCCCCGGCACATGCACCGCCGTCCAGATCGCCCGCGCATCGTGCGCGTCGTTCTTGTTGCCGAAGACGAAGGGCCGTACCGCCTTGGCCGGCAGCAGCACGGCATCGTGGCCGAGATCCCGAAGCCGCCGCGCCCAGTGCTGCGAGCCGCCGCACGCTTCCATCGCCACCACGCAGGGCGCGCGCTCGGCGAAGTGCTCCAGGAACGTCCCTCGCGGCAGCTTCAGATCCACGATCTCGCCCGTCTCCATGTCAACCCAGTGCAGCTGGAACACACGTTTCGCCGTATCCACCCCAACCACGGTTCTGCTAGTCTTCATCTCGGATCCTCCGGTTCGCCTGTGAAGAGCTTGCTCTTCCCCTTTGGCACTTTAGATGCCGTCGGCCCGCAGGGATCCACTCATCCCGCCAAGCCTCCAACATCAAGGGGTGGGAGGCGTCCATCCCATTTCCTCCGTTTCATCGGCTCCACCCCTCCCGGATCACGCTCCCGACGCCGGTTCCTCTGACAGTGCCCGGCGATAGACATGCGCAGAGCCGGATCGTCGTGCGTCGCAGCGTCAGTTTGCGTTTCCTCACGTTACGTCAGCGTGCCTGCTTACTGTCGATTGCCATCGGCGCATTGCAGATCAAGTCATTGCGTCAAGGGTATCATGTCGACCGGGTCAAAACTGGCTGCATAAGCATGCACAGCGGGACTGCCGCCAAGATGCATGAGCAACACGTTGCTGTTGGGAGCAATGCGGCCACGGCTGACCAGCTCCACCAGTCCTCTTGCCGCCTTGCCTTCATAGACGGGATCAACGACCAACCCTTCAGCGCGGGCGAATTGACGGATGACATCGTATGTCTTCGAATCGCTCTTGCCGTACCTGGTTTCATCGAAGGCGAAGATCTTGACCGTGTCCATGGAGACCTCGCAATCGAGTTTCATTGCCGCCAACGTGCCGTTGGCCAGCTTGTAAACCCGGTCGGTCTTGATGTCGGTTTCGTCATCATCGGCAATGCCGATGACTTCGATCGTCTCGCCCATGGCTGCGAAGCCCGCCAGGAGACCGGCTTGCGTGCTGCTGCTGCCGGTGCAATGCACGACGTGATCAAAACGCATGCCGCGTTCCCGACACTGCATCACGATCTCGGCTGCACACCCGACATAACCGAGACCGCCCAGTGGGTGCAAGGATGCGCCATTCGGAATGAGATAGGGTTTGTTGCCCCTGGATTTCAGCTGTTCGACAAGGGTGATGAGCGGGCTCTGGTCTTCGATCGGCCTGACTTCGTTGTCGACGAAGAGTTCTGCCCCCATCAAACTGCTGAGCAGGATGTTCCCCGTCGTGCGATAGGTGGGACCGGCATCTTCGGTCCAACCCAAATGAAGCAGGCCGCAGCGCAAGCCATGTCTTGCCGCTGCCGCTGCGGTTTGGCGGGTGTGGTTCGACTGAATCGCCCCGGCCGTGACCAGCATGTCCGCGCCCTGTTGCAGAGCATCGCCTACCAGGTATTCCAGTTTCCTCGTCTTGTTCCCGCCGCCCTCAAGGCCAGTCAGATCATCACGCTTGATCCAGATTCCGGACGCACCGATGTCCCGGCCAAAATTTGCGAGAGGATGGATTGGCGTCGGCAGTTGCGCCAACTCTGCCTTCGGGAACGCCGAGAGACGCTCGTAGATTTCGCTCGGGTGAAGGCGTGCGGTCGTCATAACGTCAGGTCTTTCAGGACGCGGAGCGTCCCCAGGTCGAGATCGTTGTGCAGCTCCTCAACAGCTTCTCCGACGTTGCCACGTTCGACGAGCGCCTCCAAGGACTGATGATGGCTGATCCAATCGGGTTGAACACCGATCGTTGCCCCTATTGCAACCAGAAAACGAATGATGTGAACGTTCAGCCGCTCATCGATCTCCAGCGTCCGTGGGCGTCCCATCCGGACACAATGCAATCGGTGAAAGTTCCGGCGGCTCGACACTGTTTCAAGGGGGTAAACGGTATCGGCGTCGCTTGCCTTGAGGGCCTCGACGGTGCGTTTCGTGAGTTTGGGAATGCGGTTTGTCATGGCTCGAGTTTCTTGACGATGGAACCGCTCACTTTCATGTGAGGAGGGTATTCGGTTGTCGTCCACAAGAGGCTCGGCCTCTCCGGTGGCAGTCGGCTAGTATTTTGTCCTCACGTACCTGCCGATCGTGCCATAGCATTGGTAGCCAGTTCGCTTATGTTTGTGTTTGTTCAATGTGGCATCGTACTTCTTCCTGTAGAATGTCTTTCCGCAGACGGTGCACTTGAAGACGTATGTTGGACCACTTGCGGCCCGGAAACCCGTGCTTCGGGTCGCTCTGCGTGCAGGTGAACGGCGAACGGTCCTAGTGCGGTCCACTCTGATTGTGCGTCCACCGCTAGACCGGGTTGTTCTCGGAATGCTCTGAGGGCCCGATGGCGTTAGCTCGATTGGGTATCTCGGCGTAAATGGCGTTTGGGTGGGTTCGACTCCGAGAATGCTGTCAACCAGATAGCTGCGCGGCTGGCCGCTGTCCGCGCGTACGGCCATGAGCAATACGTCTCCG
>JAPPGE010000071.1:0-110447 GCA_028821455.1 bacterium
TGTCCGCAGCCGCCGTCCCGGCAATCGCCAGAACGGCCGCCGACACGATCCCGGCAATCCCACCTTTTATATTTCGATTCACAACGTTACTCCTTTGGTTTGTGAACGTGGGGATTCACTTACAAACAATTGCGGGCGGCTTGTCAATCCCCAAATTTAGGGAGGGAGCCAGGCCGGGGTACAAGTACCACTACTCATGGAGTTGCCGGACGCAACCGCAGGCAAGACTTGCAGCCTGCGACGGCACAGGGCAGCCTTGCTGTCGCAGGGCAAAGAACTGCCGGAGAAGCGCCATGGCGCCGCTTGACATTCGCCCGCCCGACGCCATGGGCGCGGTGTCGACCTTCGTTCCCGAATCCCGCGAATGCGCGGGACCGGCCGCAACCGAAGCCTACAGGCAGGACGGTGTGATCTGCCTGCGCGGCGCAATGGGAGAGGACTGGCTCTCGATCATCGAGGACGCGATCAATCTGTTCCAGGCCGAGCAGGCCGGGAGCGACGACCACAACGTCGTGGTCCGGGGTGAAGGCGACGACGGCGCCTTCCAGTACTCCTCGATGATGTGGAAGCACAACCCGCTGTTCCGCAGGGTGATCTTCGAATCGCACGCGGCCGACCTCTTCGGCAGTGTGCTCGGGACGCGCCAACTCAATTTCTTCTACGACTTTCTGCTCATCAAGCATCCGGGCTGCCGCAGCGCCTCGACGCCGTGGCACCAGGACATGTCCTACTATGCACTGCACGGCACGCAGATCATCAACTGCTGGATCGCGCTCGACGACATCCCGGTCGACACCGCCCTGCGCTTCATCCGGGGTTCACACAGGACGGGCGAGGTCTTCCGATCGGTCCATTTCGACCCTGACAGGGCCTACGACGGCCCCATGGAGGAGCGCCGGCTGCCGCCCGACTTCGACCGGGACAGTGAAGCCGACATCGTAACCATCGCCATGAACAAGGGCGATGCGCTGATCTGGAACGCCCGGACGTTCCATTCCGCGCCGGGCAACCATCTCGCCCGCCGCCGCGCGGCGCTCTCGCTCAACTTCGCGGGCGACGACGTGACCTACTTCGACATGCCGGGTGAATCGGACCCGCCGGACCGGGGCGAGAACCTTGTCGAAGGCGGCCCCATCACCTGCGAGACCTTCCCCGTACTGCGCTACCCTTAGGCCACTCAGCGGCGGCTGCCGGCCATCAGTACGGTCCCGTGCGGAACGAGACGATTCGGTCCCTTACTTCACCCGTAGTAGCCGGCGCGAACGGTCGCGCCGATGAAATTGCAGATCAGCCGTTCGGCGTGGATCATCGTGATGTTGCCGACATCGCGGCCGGGCGCAATCTCCACCAGGTCCATGCCCAGTACACGTCCCTTGCCTGCGAGACCGTGGATCAGCCTGCGGGTCTGCATCCAGTCGAGGCCGCCGGGCGTCTGGGCCATGACGGCCGGCATGATGGTGGGATCGAGTCCGTCGGCATCAACCGTGAGGTAGTAGGGTCCGCCGTCGGGGATGCGGTCGAGTACGGCGTCCATGCCAATATCGTGCATCTCGTAGGCAGTGATGATATCGGCGCCGTAGGCCCGGGCGGCTTCGACCTCGCCGCGGCGTGCGCTCCCGATCCCGCGGATGCCGATCTGCGTGATGTGGCCGAACCAGGTCATCTCGGACGCGCGCCGGATCGGGCTGGAGTAGCCTTCCGGCTCGCCGTTGACCTCGTCACGCCAGTCGAGATGGGCATCGACGTGGACCAGTGTGATCTCTTCTTCCCCTTCGAGAGCCCGCATGACCGGAATCGGGATGCCGTGATCGCCACCCAGCGTCACCAGCACCGCTCCTGACGCGAGAATCTTGCGGGCGGCGGCCTCGGCGCGCCGGTAGTGCTCGGCATGATCGCCCATGTCGGCGGTCACGTTGCCGCAATCGACCACCCGGACGGGCCGATCATCGAGCAAGGGTCCACCGAGATCCCAGTCGAAGTGGTTGCGTGTGTAGTCGCTCATGTGGGAGCACTGGCGTATGGCGTCGGGTGCGCGACTCTGGTCGTTCGCCATTTCGTCGGGTTTGTAGGGCATGCCGTAGGGAATGCCGAGTATGGCGATGTCCGCCTCGAGGTCGTCGAGATCAAGCGCCAGCGGATAATCGAGAAATGTCGCCGGCGGCATGCCGGGTGGGGCGGTCAGGTCTTGGCTCATGTCGTTTCTCCCCGGTCGGCGTGCGACAACAGCAACCCGCCGGATTCTGTGGTTTCCGATGCGGCAGGAATGCGCCGCACTCTTCCTCGAACATGCCCGATGTTAGTGCAGGCACGCCGGCGCAGGCCACTGCGACCGTTGCTCCTGCAGCGTGTTCGCTCCATCGTTCCACATCAGTCCATGCCGATGACCATGGTGCGCATGTTGGGACCTCTCTCCGTCGGTTGGCTCGCATTCTGAGCCGGGTGTCGCCCGCTCCCGGAACTGCCGCACCATACCGACCCAAGATGACACCAGTGATGTCGGGAGTGGATGGCCGTTGTCCGGCACGGGACATTGACCTCTTGTCGTCGAGCAGGGTCAACAGTTCAGCGTGCCGGTCGACGTCCAGATCATGCGCCACGTGAATTCGGGTACCGATGGCGACGGGCCCGTCGTCTTGACGGGGCGCAAGCTCGGATTCCAAGCTCCGGGAGCCTTTGGGAGACACCGTCATGACGGACGGCATGGCCACGGTACGCACGGCGCTCCGGCGCGCTCTGGCAAGCAGCCACCACGAGGCCCGGGCTATGCCGGCGCCTTTCTACACCGACCCGGAACTTGCGACCCTCGAGGTGGAGCACCTGTTCAAGAAGGAATGGCACTGTGTCGGCCGCGTTGAGGAGGTCGCCGAGCCGGGCCGGTTCATGCCCTACCGCCTGGCGAACGAACCGCTGGTCATCGTGCACGGCCGCGACGGGGCGATTCGGGCGCTGTCGAACGTCTGCCGACACCGCGGCACCCTGATCGTCCGCAAGAAAGACCAGGGCCACCGTCTGGTGTGCCCCTACCATCACTGGTCCTACGAACTCGACGGCCGTCTTGCCGCGGCGCCGAGAATCCCGGAACGCGAGGATTTCCGCATCGCCGATTGCCGTCTTCCGGAATTCCCCTGCGAGGTCTGGATGGGCTTCGTCTACGTCAACCTTGATCCCGCCGCCCGGCCGCTTGCACCGCAACTTGCCGACCTCGAGGCATTGGTCGCACCGTACCACATGGAGGAGATGTGGCTGGGCTGGCTCGGCGAGGAGGTCTGGGAGACCAACTGGAAGGCCATGGTGGAAAACTACATGGAGGGCTACCACCTCACGCCGCTCCACAAGAACACGCTCCACAACCTCAATCCCACCAGTCTCGCCAGGCATATCCCGGCGTGCGAGCACTGGTTCGGCTACGAGGTCGGCTTTCCCGAGGACCTGCCGCGCGTGACGGCGGGTCATCCCGACCTGACAAGAAAACAGTCCAACACCTGCATCATGGCGATGGTGCAGCCGGGCAGCGGCATCGGGCTCGCCGCAGACTACAGTTCGTTCCTCTGCCTGCAGCCCGAGGGCACGGACAGGGTGCACTACAAGGCAGGCATCCTCTTCTGGGGGGACGCATGGCCCCAGGGCGCGGTCGACCGCGCGGTCGAACTGTTCCACAAGACCATGGCCGAGGACCGCTCCGTGCTGGAGCCGATGATGCAGGGCTACCGCAGCGCCCACCACGAGAGCGGCCCACTCGCGCCACCCTCGCTGGAGGGCCCGATTCTCGATCTGGCCCGGTATGTCGGTCGTCGCCTGCTGCCGACGATGGACGGGGCTGCATGATCTCCGGGAACAGGCTGAGCTGACCGCGGGCGACATCACGGCACTGAAGGTCGTGATCCGGAACCGCATCCACGCCATCCTCGAGGATGTCCGGCAGCGCTTTCAGGGACTGTGCCCTGGTCATGGCGTCAGTGAGCCGTCTTGCTGATGCGATCGGCCGTGCGGCGGATCGCAGGGATACGTTCGTCCAGCGCCGGGTGGGTCGACAGCCAGGACGGGACATCACTGTCGACGGACAGGTGTTCGAAGAGATGCACCAGGGCTTCGGGATCGTATCCGGCATCGAAGGCAAGGCCGATGCCGATGCGGTCCGCTTCCAGTTCCTGGTCCCGGGATCGCGCGAGTGACAGCAGCAGGGCGCCTTCCAGCAGCATGTCCTCGACGACCGGACCGACATCTCCGGCGATGAGTGCCACCAGCAGGAAGGTTCCGATGCTGCGATAGACCCTTTTGAGCCCGTGCTGCTCGCTGACATGGGCGACTTCGTGGCCCAGGACCCCGGCAATCACGTTCGGATCGGGAAAGGTCCGGACGAGCGCGTCGGTGACGATGATCGTCCCTCCCGGCAGGGCAAAGGCGTTGGGACCCAGTCCGTCGATGTCGCGAAAGAGAAGGGTGTAGGGACCGAATGGCGGCTCCGGAGCGACGGAAACGATGTCCTGGAAAACGAGCCGGACCCTCTCCGTTTGCCCTTCGTCCAGAGCGGACGGAACGGCCATCACCTGATCGATGAATGCGACATGACCATCATCGATCGTCTCCGGCAGGCCAGCGGGAGTCAGGATCACAGCGAGGGCAACGAGCAGATCGAGACCCCAGCGCCAGATCAGCACGCCACCGGCAACGATGGGGACCATCGCCAGAACGAGTCTGGAATGCCATGCTTCCCAACGATGCAGCAGATTTCGGCGGTCCGCGCCGACAAGCCCGTCGACGGTGTCATGGTCGTCGGTGTGGAACTGCCAACCCGAAGGAAAGGTGAGGCATGAAGGAAGGTTGCCCAGCCGCGTGTCGCGGCTGAGCGACGGAGGCCGCGCCCGCGCCAGCACCCGTCCGTCATCGGCCGCAACAAGATTGACGAACCCTTCCTGCGGCGACCTCACCATGAAGGCCGCCAGACGTTGCGACCTCCCGGGTACCCAGGCATGTCCCCTGGCAGCCGGACGGTCAGACGGCGGCGCCCACATCGACACCTTCGAGGTCCATCCACGCATCACCCACGGCCGTTTCCCCACCTCGGACTTCGCCGATGATGTCGTCGAGAGAACCGGTGGGAATGAGCCAGGTACGGGAACACAGGTAACTCAGCATGCGGATGCGAGCCCAGGGAAGCAGCATGCCAAGGGAGCAGGCAACCGCCACGGCATTGCTGACGGCGATCCACACGTAGCGCGCCGGTGAGATGGCGGAATGGAAGCGGTGGCCGTGTTCCAGGGTCGCTCCGGCATAGGTGGCATTGCGCAGGAACGCGGCATAGACGACCGAAACGGGAATCAGTGCGAACAGTGCGATCAGGAAGACATTGACCAGGGCAACCACGTGAGCCGAAGGGGGTTCCGTCCGACCGGCGAAGATCACGCTCCACGCCACGCCTATGGTGATGAGGACCAGAAGTCCGCCACAGGCACCTGTCAGGAGAAAGGCCACCCAGAAGGGCCGGATGCCGCTGGCGAACGCGAACTTCGAGGCGCCGAGCCTGTGATTGCCGATCGTGTAGCGCTTCTTCGCCCGCGTGGCGTAGGGCAGGAAGAGGCCCAGGCTCATGATCGAGAGAAACGGGTAGACCACGAAGACGAGCAGGCTCGGCCAGTAGGAACCCCGGAAATTGAAGCGGACCGTGGACCAGCTTGTCATGGCAGCATTGAACCTGAGGCCACGATTGATCAGCCAGGGCATGACCAGGAGGAACAGCAATCCGACGATGCCGCTGACGACGGGCGAGACCAACGAGACAGCATAGGCGCCAGCAAGGAGGGCAAGCACGATAAGGCGCCCGAGGAGTATCTGGAGTCCCCTGGCATGGTAGCCGAACGGCCGGCCGTCAATGCTCGTGTTGCCGAGCAAGTATGCCCTGTTCCGCACCTTGGCCCAGGCAGACCAGATACCCAGCGTGGCGATCGACAGCATCAGGTTGACGATCCAGATTCCGAAGTATTCGCCGGCCGTTCCAGTAAACGTCACGGCGACCGCGCCGTCCGGTATCTTCATCGGGACGTTCCCGCTCCACTGCCGACAGCCCGGCACCGCAACGCGAAGGGGTCATTCATGGACTGTCAAAGGCTCTTCTCCCCAGGGGGCGTCTTGGGTTCAAATGGACAGGTGCTGGCGATGACACATTGCCAGCATTTCGGGCGACGGGCCGTGCAGGTGTAGCGTCCGTGGAGAATGAGCCAGTGATGGGCGCCTTTCTTCCACTTCTCGGGCACATCGCGTTCGAGAGCTCGTTCGACGGCTTCGGCGGTCTTGCCTCGCGCCAGTCCTGTGCGGTTGGCCACCCGGAAAACATGGGTATCGACAGCGATGGTCGGTGCGCCGAACGCCTCGTTCATGACAACGCTGGCGGTCTTGCGGCCGACTCCCGGAAGCGCCTGCAGGGCTTCCCGGCTTGCCGGGACCCTGGAATCATGCCTGTCGATCAGCATTCGCGACAGTCTGACGACATTCTTTGCCTTGGAGTTGAAGAGTCCGATTGTCCTGATTTTCTCGCGGACGCCATCCTCACCGAGGGCGACCATCTTCTCCGGCGTATCGGCGACAGCGAAAAGCGCCGGCGTCGCCTCGTTGACACTCCTGTCCGTTGCCTGTGCCGAGAGAACGACCGAGACCAGCAGCGTAAAGTGATTGCTGTAGTCGAGTTCGGTCTTCGGCTCGGGGATCGCCTGCGCCAGGGAGGTGAACAGTCGGTCAATGTCCAGGGCTTTCACGACGCGGCCCGGTCGTCCTGTTCGAAGATCATCGCCACGGCGCGCACCGGGCACCCGGTACCGTCCTTCATGGAGAGCGGGAGGCAGACAAAGAGGAAGTCCTCGCCCTCGAGTGCCTCAAGGTTGCACAGTTGCTGGACCATGCACACGCCCTGGGTGTTCCAGACCGCGTGGGTCGGCCACCACCACTCGGACGGGTCGTCCATGCCGATGAGGTCGGTGCACAAGAGCCTGATGCCGCGGTCCACCAGCCACTGGGCCGCGTCGACCGGAACAAAGGGCCGGTTCATGGCAAAGCCGTCCTTGCCCCAGTCCTTTGAGGTTCCCGTCCACACGACGCAGGCTGCATCCGGACCAATTCTGCGTGAGCTCTTGCGTTCCGCATCCTCGAGATCGGCGATGGTGATCGCCTCCCCGTTCTGCCGGTGACGCAGGTCAAGCAGATGGCCGGGCAGCACCAGCTGCTCCAGGGGGACCTGATCAACACTCAGGCCGTCGGCATCGCAGTGTCTCGGCGCGTCCAGATGGGTGCCGCAGTGCTCGGGCATGAGGATCATGCGGCTCTCCATCGCCATCCTGCCGCCGGTGATCTGCGAAAGATAGGCGTGATCATCGAGCGGGAAGAATGTCACCTGGCCGCCGATGTTCGGCATGTTGGAATACATCGGGTGACTGAGATCGACGATCCTGGAAACGGTTGGCAGCATGACATGTCTCCCATCTTGCCGTTGACGGCTCCACCACGTTAACGCCTGTTGGAATAGACAGTCACGGCCGCCCTGTCTATCCGGCGAATCCTCTCTCGCGCAGCCAGGCCAGCACGCCTTCCGCGGTAGCCGCCACCGGACCCTCCGGAATGGCGGGACGACGGATCATGATCACCGGGAGGTGAAGATCACGGGCAGCCCTGATCTTGGCTTCGGTCGCTCTGCCACCGCTCGCCCGCGTAACCAGTGCACCGATGCGGCGATCCGTCATCAGCGCCCTCTCCCTCTGCACGTCAAACGGTCCTCGCTGCAGCAGGACCTCCATGGCCGGTTTCGCCAGGGGTTCCTTCGGGGGAGCGATCATGCGGAAGATGAGCCGCACGCCATCGATGCGGCGAAAAGAGTCCACCGCCCTGCTTCCGAGCGTGATCAGGGCCGCCGGCGGAGCGAGTGTCTTCAGGGCGTCGACGGCGGCATCGAGATCATCGACCACGATCCAGCAGTCGCCGGGCATCCTGTTCCACATCGGCCGCACCAGCTTGATTCGCGGCACCCCTGACCGGCAGGCCGCCGTGCAGGCGGTGGCCGCCATGATGCGGGCGAAGGGATGGGTCGCATCGACAAGAGCATCGATGCGTTCATCGCCGAGATAGCGGGCGAGGCCGTCGGCGCCCCCGAACCCTCCACGCCGGAGGCGTCCGGGAAGATCCGGAGTCTCGTCGAGAATACCGGCCAGCGACGTCACGACATCGACCCCGGGCGCCCCTTCGGCGATGCCCTTCGCCAACGCTACGGCCTCCGCCGTCCCGCCGAGGATGAGAATTCGGGTCACGGACCCGCCTGACCGACGATGGTGCCCGAACGGTCGATGACGATCACGTCCACTGCGACGCCTCCGGCCAGAGTGGCCAGTGCCGTCTGCCGGGCGCCGCCGGCCACTTGATCGGCCAGGGGCAACCCGGCCTCGCGTGACAGTCCAAGGGCCTCCCCGGCGCTTGTCGATGCGGCCACCTGTCGGGCCAGACCGGCATCGGCGCCCGCCTCCCTCGCCATGGTGGCAAGCAGGCCGAAGTCCACCTGACTCCTCGCCGAATGAAGGTCAAGAGCTCCCTGTGCCAGCTTCGTCATCTTGGCGAACCCTCCGGCAAGCGACACCCTGGGAACCGGATGGCGGCGCAGGTACTTCAACATGCCTCCGGCAAAGTCTCCCATGTCGATGAGGCTGGCCTCGGGCAGGGAATGGAAACTCCGGACGGCTGTCTCGGAGGTCCTTCCAGTGGCCCCGGCAAGGTGTTCGAGGCCTTCGGCACGGGCGACGTCGATACCTCTGTGGATGGCATGGATCCAGGCGGAACAGGAATAGGGGATGACGATTCCGGTGGTCCCGAGAATCGACAACCCTCCCTTGATGCCGAGTCGCGGGTTCCACGTCCTGCTGGCCAGGGCCTCGCCGTCGACGACGCCGATGGTGAGAATGACATCGGCGGTTCCGCCATGGCGCCAGGCAAGCTTGTGGATGGCCTCGGTCATGATCTCACGAGGCCGCGGATTGATCGCAGGCTCGCCGGGCGCGACGGGCAATCCCGCCTTGGTCACGGTGCCGACACCCTCTCCTGCACGAAAGACCACGCCGCTTCCCGCTTCACCGGCCTTCACGGTGACGACGATTTCCGCACCGTGTGTGACATCGGGATCATCGCCGGCATCCTTGATCACCGAGGCCCGTGCCTCGTCATGACCAAGGTGGTGCGATGCCAGCGGAAACCCTGCTTCCCTGCCGCGTGGCAGGGTGATCCGAACGGGATCCGGGAACGTGCCGGTGGTCAGCGCCTCGTAGGCCGCCGCTGCCGCCGCCGCGGCGCAGGCTCCGGTGGTCCACCCCTTGCGCAAGGCATCCTTCGCCATGTCTCCAGCCGCACCGGACATCGGTTGTGGGGACATTGTGTCGCGTGGTGATGAATTCGCAAGAAAATGCGGTTATGGATCGTCTGTCGCACCATTGTTGCGAGGGGTGATCGATGCCGCATTCCCCGCTTCCGCCCATGCCTGCCTTCGAGCCCGGGTGGGTGTGGCTCGCCGGTGCCGGACCGGGCGATCCCTGCCTTCTCACTCTTCTGGCACACCATGCACTGGGCGAGGCCGACTGCATCGTCCACGACGCCCTCGTCGACGATGGCGTTCTGCGGCTGGCACGCTCTGGAGCGCAACTCATCCATGCCGGAAAACGCGGCGGCAGACCGTCTCCCGGACAGCCCGACATCTCGCGCCGGCTCATCGAACTCGCCCGGTCGGGAAAGAAAGTCCTGCGGCTCAAGGGTGGTGATCCCTTCGTCTTCGGACGAGGCGGCGAGGAGGCTCTCGCCCTTGTTGCTGCCGGCATCCCGTTTCGTGTCATCCCGGGGATCACGGCGGGGATCGGCGGCTTGTCCATGGCCGGCATTCCGGCAACGGATCGCCACACCAATCATGCCATCACGTTCATCACCGGGCGCCTGGCGGGCGGAGACATTCCCGACGGTCTCGACTGGACCGCCCTCGCCGCTCCCGGTCACGCGCTCGTCATCTACATGGCTCTGGCGCGACTCGCGTCCATCGCCGACCGCCTCGTCGGGGCGGGCCTCGCCAGCGACACGCCGGTAGCCATCATCAGCCGCGCCACCACCCGTCACCAGAAAGTGATCGAGACGACCCTGGCCAATGCTGCTGCCGATTCGCGGGATCTCGACGCCCCGGCGATCGTCGCCATCGGCGCGTTCGTCCGGTTGCGCGCCGGTCTCGACTGGATGGGCGCCATGGAGGGACGCATCCTCGAAGCGGACCCGCTTGGCACGGACACCTCCAGGGAGGCCGTCTGATGGCGGCGCGCGGTCTCATCATCTCGGCAACCCGAAGCGGCGCCGGCAAGACGATCATCACGTCAGCCCTCATCCGGGTTCTTGCCAGGCGGGGATACGCGGTGTCATCCTTCAAGGTCGGACCGGACTACATCGACGGTGGCTACCATGCCGCCGCATCCGGCCGCACCAGCCATAACATCGACCTGTGGGCCATGAGACCGGGCACGGCACGTGCCGCGTTCCGGCGCTGTACCGATGGCGCGGATCTCGTCATCGGTGAGGGAGCGATGGGCCTCTTCGACGCCAGTCTCTCGGGCGAGGGGTCCACGGCCGACGCCGCGCGATTCCTTGACCTGCCGGTCGTTCTCGTCATCGACGTCAGCGGACAGGCGCAATCGGTGGCGGCTACCGTCGCCGGATTCCGCGATCACCGTCCCGATATGGACATGGCTGGTGTCATTTTGAACCGGACAGCGGGTGACACCCATCGGGCGATGCTCTCCCGTGCTCTCGAGGGTGTTGCGACCGTCTTCGGTCACATCGACAGGGATGACCGCCTCGTCGTGGCCCATCGGCATCTCGGCCTTGTTCAGGCCCATGACGGCAATTCCGGCGTCATCGATTACGCCACCACGCGTATCGCGGCTGGTGTGGACGTGGACAGCATGATCGCGCTGGCGCGACCCATCGCGGTGACGGATGACGCGGATCCGGTTCCCCTGGCGCCTCCGGGTCAGAGAATCGCCGTCGCCTGCGATGGCGCCTTCTCCTTCCTCTATGCATCGCTGACTGAAGCGTGGCGGGATGCCGGCGCCGAGATCCTGTTGTTTTCCCCGCTTGAGGACGAGCCTCCCGACGCGACCGCCGACGCCGTCTATCTGCCAGGCGGCTATCCCGAACTCCACGCCGGCAGGCTGGCCGCCTGCCAGACCTTTCTGGCTGGCCTGAGACGGGCCGCGGATCGGGGCTGCGTGATCTACGGCGAGTGCGGCGGCTACATGGTGCTGGGCCGGCACCTCACGGACATGGAAGGCCATACCCATGCCATGGCCGGTCTGCTGCCGGTCACCGTCTCCATGCATGCGCCCCGCCGGCACCTGGGGTACCGGCGCATGGTCCTCGCGTCCAGCGGGCCGTTGGGCAAGGCCGGAAGCATCTGGCGCGGCCATGAATTCCACTACGCCTGCGAGACCTCCTCGGCAGCGCCTCCCCTGTTCATCGCCAGCGACGCAAACGGTCGCGATCTCGGAGCAAGCGGCGCCGTCAACGGCAATGTCGCCGCGTCGTTCATGCACATCATCGACCGCGAGGAAGGGCCGGCGTCGTGACCGTACCGGCAAGGGCCGATGTCATCGTGATCGGAGGTGGCAACGCCGCCCATTGCGCAGCGCTCGGTGCCCGCGATGCCGGCGGCAATGTCCTCATGATCGAACGCGCTCCCGCCGCGGAAGCCGGCGGCAACAGCCGGTTCACGGCCGGCGCCATGCGAACGGTCTATGACGGCATCGAGGACCTCCGAACACTCATGCCTGATCTGTCCGACGAGGAGATCGCCCGGTCCGACTTCGGCACCTACAGCAGGGAGAACTTCCTTGACGACATGGGACGCGTGACCCGCTATCGCTGCGATCCCGACCTTGCGGACTGCCTTGTGACGAGAAGTCGCGAGACCCTCCTGTGGATGCGTTCCAAGGGCATCCGGTTCCAGCCGATGTGGGGACGCCAGGCCTTCGAGGTCGGCGGACGTTTCCGGTTCTGGGGAGGACTTGCCGTCGAGGTGGCGGGCGGCGGCGAGGGGCTCATCGACGGTCTTTCACGAGCCGCCCGGAAATCGGGCATCCGCCTCATCCACGAAGCAAGGGCCGTCGAACTTGTCAGGAAGGATGCCCGGGTCACCGGCGTCAGGGTGTTGCACGGCGGCGCGTTCCATACCATTGCCGCAAGGGCGGTGGTGCTGGCCTGCGGCGGCTTCGAGGCGAACCATGAATGGCGTGCCCGTTATCTCGGCCCGGGCTGGGATCTGGCGCGAGTACGCGGCAGCCGCTTCAATACCGGCGACGGCATCCGCATGGCCCTCGATATCGGCGCCGCACCCTTTGGGCACTGGTCGGGGTGCCACGCCGTCGCCTGGGACCTCAATGCCCCGGAGTTTGGCAACCTTTCCGTCGGCGACGGCTTCCAGAAACACTCCTATCCCTTCTCCGTCATGATCAACGCGAGAGGAGAGAGATTTCTCGACGAAGGCGCCGATTTCCGGAACTACACCTACGCGAAGTACGGGGCCGCGATCCTCAACCAGCCGGAGCAGCTCGCATGGCAGGTCTTCGATGCCAAGGTGGCCGCATTGCTGCGTGATGAGTACCGCATACGCCAGGTGACGCGGGTTCGCGCCTCGACCATCGAGGATCTCGTCGAACGCATGGAGGGTGTCGACGGTGCAACGGCGCTGGCCACGATCAGGTCCTTCAATGCCGCCGTGCGGCAGGACATCGCGTTCGACCCCACTGTTAGGGACGGACGGTCCACCGAAGGACTGGCCATTCCCAAGTCGAACTGGGCCAACACCATCGATGAGCCTCCCTTCGAGGCCTACGCCGTCACCTGCGGTGTCACCTTCACGTTTGGCGGCCTGCGCATCGACTCGGCCGCCAATGTTCTCGACAGCGATCTCAGACCGATCGACGGCCTCCTTGCAGCCGGTGAACTCGTCGGCGGCCTCTTCTACTTCAACTATCCAGGCGGCACCGGCCTCACGTCGGGTGCGGTCTTCGGACGCCTGGCCGGCCAGTCGGCAGCCGCCCGCGCATCGTGACCGGAAGCTCTGCGGCCTCCGGAACCGGCAGCCCGTGGGGCCTCGCCGCACCATCTGCGGCGCTCCGCGCCGGACCGCATGCAGGCCTCCCTTGTCTGCCCGGCCCGGTCTTCGAATCGCCGAGCGTGATGACGCGCTGGCCCATGCCGCGCCAGCGCAGATCGGAGACGTCGCTGGGGCGGCATCCTGCTTCCGTTGCCGGGTTACGCGACGTGTTTCGACATATTCCCGATCCAGAGATGAACCGGAATTACCCTTGCTAATTTAACGGAACGAGTTAAATTTGCAATGATGATTGTTCGTAGACACACACGACGAGTCCTGCAGTTTCTCGAAGAGATTCCCGCCGTTGCCCTTCTCGGGCCGCGCCAGGTCGGGAAGACCACGCTCGCCCGCGCTATCGCGGCGGAAACCCCCGACTCCCTGTACCTCGATCTCGAGAGTCCACGGGATGTCGCCCGCCTCGCGGATCCGGGGCGGTATCTCGAGCTCCACGCCGATCGGTTGGTGATTCTGGACGAGATCCAGCGGATGCCCGATCTCTTTCGAGTGCTTCGCGGGCAGATTGACGAGCGCCGCCGCAGCGGCCGGCGTTCGCGGCACTTTCTTCTCCTCGGGTCGGCTTCGGATACGTTGCTGCAGCAGTCGTCGGAGTCGCTGGCCGGCCGCATCATCTATCACGAGCTGCCGGGGCTGGACGCTCTGGAAGTTGGATCCGATCACGATTCCCTTTGGCTCCGCGGCGGCTTTCCCGACTCCTTTACCGCCCGGAGCGATGCGGCGAGCGCCCGCTGGCGGCTCAACTTCGTTCGCACGTATCTGGAACGCGACATCCCGCAGTTCGGCGTGCGCGTGCCGGCCGAAACCCTGCGGCGCTTCTGGACGATGCTCGGCCACCGCCAGGGCGGTCTCCTGAACGCCTCGGAACTTGCCCGCAGTCTCGACGTCTCGGTGCCCACGGTGACGCGTTACGTGGACCTCCTGTCGGACCTGATGCTGGTCCGCCGGTTGCCTCCCTGGTTCGCCAACGTCGGCAAGCGCCTGGTCAAGACCCCCAAGGTCTACATTCGCGACAGCGGGGTTCTGCATTCGCTGCTGGGACTCGGCACGCTCGACGACGTGCTTTCCCATCCGGTGACCGGAGCGAGCTGGGAAGGCTACGTGATCGAGAACCTGATCGCGGCCGCCCCTTTCGGGACGGAAGCCTGGTTCTACCGTACCCGGGCGGGAGCGGAGATCGACCTCCTGCTGAACCTCCCCGACCGCCGCCTGTGGGCGGTCGAGGTGAAGCGAAGCGCCGCGCCCAGGGCCGGAAAGGGATTCGAAATCGCCGCCTCCGATCTCGAGGTGGATGAGCGATTCGTCGTGCACCCCGGCAGCGAGCCCTTCCCGCTGTCCCGGACGACCACCGCGGTTCCTCTGGTGGACCTGATGGCACGGCTCGAAGCGCTCGGTTGACACAGGTTCCCGGTCCCGGACCATGGGTCCCGTCGATGACCAGCGGGAGAGAGTCCCTGACCTTCATCTTTCCACCGGCGGCACCCGTGGGCCTTGCCATCGACGGCGAGACCCGGCTCTTCCCCGTGGGCCGTGTCTTCTGTATCGGGCGCAACTATGCCGACCATGCGATCGAGATGGGCGGCGATCCGGAACGCGAAGAGCCGTTCTTCTTCGCCAAGCCGGCCTCGGCGATCATCGCGGGGGGAGGATCGCTTCCCTACCCTCCGGCCACCGCCAGCCTGCACCACGAGGTCGAACTCGTCGTTGCGCTTGCTTCGGGGGGCCGGAACCTCTCCCGGTCGGCGGCCCGCGAGGCCATCTTCGGCCATGCCGTGGGCATCGACCTGACGCGCCGTGACCTTCAGGACATCGCCAAGAGGTCGGGGAGGCCCTGGGACATGGCCAAGGGATTCGATGCCTCCGGCCCGGTGGGCGCCCTCGTGCCCGCGGCGCGCCGGGAACCGTCCGGGGACGCCTCGATCACGCTCGATGTGAACGGCGAGAGGCGGCAGTCGGGCACCCTCGGCCAGATGATCTGGAAGCCCGACGAGTCACTCGCCTGGCTCTCTACCCTGGTGGAACTCAAACCCGGAGACCTCGTCTTCACCGGCACGCCTGCCGGCGTCGGCGCAGTCGTCAGCGGCGACCGCATCGCCGCCCGGATCACGGGACTTCCTGCGCTGCACTGCACGATCATGTGAGGAACCTCTGGGGCCTGCTCGCGATCTCTTTTCCATGGTGCTCCGCCGGCGACATGGAGGCCTACGCGACACGCGAAGACTCTGTCCTGCAGTGCCATGCAGCTTCGCGGGGAGTCGGCGAAAACGGTCTCGACTCTGTCGACCTCGTCACAGAGGGTGTTCTGGAAGATCGAGGCCCTGGCTTCGGCCTCCACCAGCCAGTCATCGGGTGCCACCGACACCTGCTTCTGTCAGGATCCGGACGCTGGCTTCAACGGAACGCAGAGGTCGGTCAGCAGATCGGCGGGCGGGGTATCAAGCGGCGAGTTGCGGTAGATCTCCATGTCCGGACGGTCGTCGATGTCCTCGCCGCTTTGCGGCAACCACAGCGAAAACATCCGCCGGTATGCTTCCGCAATACCGTCGTAGGAGCCACGATGGGTATGGATGGCGTAGCGCCCCGCAGGCAACGTGTCGAGGGTGATGTCCGGCGGCGGCGATGCGTCGGTTGTGAGTTCGAGACAGGCATCGGAACGCAGGTTCTCCGGCACAACATCGCCGGGATCGTCAAATGAGAGGGTGAGAATGCGTCCAGGCGTCGCGCCGACGCTCGCCGCCCACGCGAACAGGCGCTGAAAGCACGGGCCTACTTCGTTGTAGGGACCGACATGGCGGATGCGGGCCACGCTGATGTCTTCGATGGTCTCGATGCGGATATCCATGTTGATGTCTCCAGTTGGCAGATCGATGTCAAGGCGTCCGGTGCCGGGGTCGTACCTGACCCGGGACGCCGGACCGGCAAGGGACGGAGGCGTCAAAACGGTGCGGTAGCGGCCCGGACTCATTCCGCACGCGCGGCGGAACGCTCTCGAAAAGGCCTCGGCCGAGTTGTAGCCTGCGTCCAGGGCGACCTCGAGCACGTCGACCCTCTCGTGACGCAGGCGCCAGGCGGCCCGCTCCAGACGCAACCGCCGCACCAGTCCGGCAATCGACTCGCCGGTCATGGCGCGGAACATGCGCTGGCAATGGAAGCGCGAGAACGCCGCCTCGGCAGCCACCTCCTCGACCGTCCATGGATGATCGAGGCGTTCTGCAACGGCTTCGAGAGCGCGGATCAGCCGGCGGTGAGTCACGGAACGCATGAGCCCAGCGTCGCACGGAACCCGGACAATGGGCATGACCGGATGTGCGGTTCTTCACCGATTGGCAGCCTGGTCTCAGGGCTTCGAGAAGAGATCCTTCCTCAGGCTCTGGATGGCGTCGGGATCGACGTCGACATGGATGACGGCCGGCTTACCCGACTCGAGGGCGGACGAAAGGGCCTCGGCAGTCTCGCCCAGCCGCCTGACCCGCCAGTCGTTGGCGCCGACGAGCCGGGCATAGTCGGCGAAGGGGGGATTGAGGAGATCGGCGCCAATGTATCGTCCGCCGAAGAAGTCTCGCTGGTAGGCCTTTTCGGCGCCCCAGGCGCGGTTGTCGAGAACGATGGCGATCACCGGAAGATCGTGCTGCACGGCCGTCGTCAGCTCGATCATGGTGAGGCCGAATCCGCCGTCGCCCATGATGGCGATTACCGGGGAACCAGGCGCTGCCGCCTGTGCTCCCAGGGCAGC
This sequence comes from bacterium, assembly GCA_028821455.1. GTDB lineage: Bacteria > Pseudomonadota > Alphaproteobacteria > SP197 > SP197 > SP197. Next base: position 16,899 of record JAPPGE010000071.1, read on the forward strand.
CGCATAGCCGAAACCCACGAGGCCGAAATCAAGCGGTGTCACAAGGCCCGGGCAACGGCCGAACCTCAGGCGATCGGCGGCCTGCAGGCAGACGGCACCCGTATCGAGAGTGACAATCGCATCCCGGGGAAGCGTGTCGCGAATCTCTCCCAGCACCCTCTTCGGCGAGAGCGGCATTCCCGTCAGCCGGGCCTCGCTGTCGCGCTCGGCCTCGATGAGGCGCCGTTCGTCATGAAAGGCTCGTGTCCAGGCTTGCCAACGCGCCGTCGCCGGGACAGCCGCCAGAAAGGCGCGGGCCGCCTCACCGGCATCGGCGACAATGCCCAGTGCCACCGGAAAGTGACGTCCAAGCGCCATGGCATCGATATCAACCTGCACGATGGCTGCGTGCGGGTTGACGTAGTCGGAGCTGTGAAAGGTCGAATTGAATCCAAGGCGCGTTCCGAGTGCCAGGATGACATCGGCTTCGCGTGTGAGCCGGGAGGCAAGACGGTTGCCGCGCGGGCCCGCCTGGCCGGCCAGCAACGGGTGGTCCGTCGCCAGCACGTCGTGGTGACCGGTCGCGGCGACGACTGGGATGTCGAGTGCACGGGAGAGGCGATCGAGCTCAGCCGATCCCCTCGCCCACTTCAATCCGCCACCCGCGACGATCACCGGCCGCTCCGAGGCAGCAAGAAGCTCCTTCACCTGTTCGATGTGCCAGTCCGCCGGCGCCCCTGCCGTGATGGGGCCGGATGCTCGCGGCAGTTCCCCTGAAACCGATGACGCGAAGAGGTCCCGCGGAACGTGGAGGACGACGGGGCCACGCCTGCCGGTCATGGCAACACGCAACGCTTCGATGAGGAGTTCACAGAGCCGGTCGGAATGAGGAACCCGGATCGAGCGCTTGGTGACCGGCGCCAGGAGAGCCTCCTGGTCGATTTCCTGGAAGGTGTCGCGCCCCGACTGGCTGCGCGGGATGGCGCCGGCAATGGCCACCACCGGAGAATAGGCGAGGTGAGCCTCCGCAAGAGCTGTCGCCAGATTGGCAACACCGGGGCCGGCCTGGGCGCCGAGCACCACGCCCGGCCCGCCTGTCAGGCGTGCTGCAGCATCTGCCATGTGACCGGCTGCTCGCTCGTCGCGGGAGCCGATGTAGGAGATGGGAGAATCGTGAAGCGCATCGAGGAGTTCGAGCATCGAGCCGCCGATGACCCCAAAGACCGTGCCGACGCCGGCACGTTCGAGAACACGCGCCACCGCCTCGCCGGCGCCCACGCGCGAAGGCGCCGGCATCACAGGCTCCACGCGGCCTCGAGTCCCTCGAGAACCGCTTCCTCGGCGCTTCTCGGGACGAGGCAGTCGCCGATCCGCACGAAGGGCCAACCAGCAGCCTCGAGACCCAGACCGAGATCGTCGTACGGAACAGAACCAAGTGACAGCACCAGGGAATCCATTTCCTCGAGCATGATCGCCTCGCCCGTCAGCGTGTCCTGGAAGTAGGCCACGTCATCGTCGGCGCCAAAGAGACGCGCGTGGGTGATGATGTCGACGCCCAGTCGGCGCAGCCGCCCGACATGGTGGTTGCGGACATAGAGCTGGAGAAGTTCCCCTGCCATGGCGCCATTGACCACGAGACGCACCCTGTGGCCTGCCTCGGCCAGCCTTTCCGCCAGGCCGGGCCCGGTCCAGTCGGCGCGTCCGTCGGCAATCACGACGGAATGCCCGACATTGGCGCCGTCGAGCAGTGCGATGGCTTCCACGACATGGGCCTCGCCCTCGATGGGCGGCCTCCACGGCCGGGCGCCGGTGGCCACGATGACCGCGTCGGGTTCGCACTCTTCGACGAGGCGGGGGGTCACCGTCGATCCGGTGCGGATCTCCGCGCCCGCGCTGCGGGCCTCGCGTTCGAGATTCTGCACCAGACCGCCGAACTCCGCGCGGCCGGGAAGCATGGCGGCATGAGACGCCTGTCCCCCCGGCACGCCCCCTGCCTCGTGCAACGTGACACGGTGCCCTCGCGCGGCGGCCACCGCCGCCGCCTTGAGCCCGGCCGGACCGCCGCCGGCCACCATCACGGACCGAACGACACGGGAAGGGAGATACGTGCCATAGCGGCGTTCGCGCCCGGAGGCGGGATTCTGGATGCAGGAGATGGCAACGCCCTTGTGCGAGTGCCCGATACAGGCCTGGTTGCAGGCAATGCAGGCACGAATATCGTCAAAGCGCCCCTCCCGCGCCTTCAGAGCCATGGCGGGATCGGAGATCATCGCCCGGGTCATGCCGCACAGATCCGCATCGCCTGATGCCAGGATGCCCTCGGCGATCTGCGGCTGGTTGATGCGCCCGGTGGCGATCACCGGCAATCCGGAGGCCTCCTTCACCCGCCTGGCAAGGGGAGCGATATAGCCCGCCGGAATGCCCATGGGGGCAGCGATATGGATCGAGGCACCGAGTGTCGACGACATGCCGGCGACGACGCTGATGTAGTCGAGGCGGTGCGCCAGGGCCCTTGCGATGGCTTCGACATCATCGGCGGTGAGGCCCTGGGCCGGGTCGAGTTCGTCGCCGGAAATCCGCATGCCGAGCGCCGCATCACCGATTGTGGCACGCATCGCCGACAATGTTTCCTCGACGAATCGAAGGCGCCTGTCGAAGGACCCTCCCCATGCATCATTGCGGAGATTGAGCCGGGGGTTGAGAAACTGCGCCGGCAGGTAACCGTGGCTGGCGACCAGTTCCACACCGTCGAGACCGGCCTCGGCGAGATAGCCGGCTCCCCGGGCGAATCCCTCGATCACCTCCTCGATAAGAGCGCCGGACATGGCCCGCGGCATGATGTGAAAGCGCTCGTTGGCCACCGAACTTGGCGCGACAGCGGTGGCCATGAGACCATCGGTGCGAACCTGGATTTCCCGGCCCGGGTGAAACAACTGGCCGAAGAGCCGCGTTCCGTGCCGTTGCACCGCACCGGCGAGGTGGCGGTATCCCGGAACACAGTCCGCCGAACGGGCATCGAGACAGTTGCCGGCAAAGACGCCGGTGTCGTGGACGGTGGCGATCTCGACGACGATGAGACCGGCGCCGCCTTCTGCCCGTGCTTCGTGGTAGGCCACGAGATCGTCGCTCACCAGGCCGTCGGCAAGATGGGTGTGATGACCGGTGAAGACGATCCGGTTGCGGATCTCCGTCCTTGCGATCGTCACGGGCGAAAACAGGTGGGGCAGCGTCATGGCGGATGGACGGCGTCCGGCTGCAGGTAAATCGGAAAGCGCTCGCGCAGGTGCCGGTCGAGCGCCCGGGAAAAGTGCCCCGTCCGGTGATCCCGGAGGATCCGCCGGGCTTCATGGCGTGCCCTTTCCCGGATGTCGAGCGCACCGGCCTCCTCCCATGCGCCGGGCGGTTGCCGGTCCGCCAGGCGGGGGTAGAGGTAGTCCCGGGTCATGGCGCCAAGAGTCTGGGAGTGGCCCAGATAGTGGCCTTCTCCGGTCACCACCTCGTTCACGGTATCGACCGACAGCGTGTCGTCGTTGACCTCGATACCGCGGACGGTCCGCATGATGGCGCCGAGCATGTCGTTGTCGATGATGTAGCTCTCCGGAGCAGCGCCGAGCAGACTTGCGTGCATGCCGCAACTCTGGGTGATCATGGAACAGCCCGCTTGGGCGGCGAGGGTGACGGCACAGGCCTTCTCATAGCCGGACTGGGCATCGGGGACCTTGGCATCCGTGATGCCGGCCATGACGCTGCACGGCAGGCCGTAGTGACGCGCCATCTGGGTTGCGGCGGCAGCAGCGACCGCCTGTTCGCCGCTGCCACCGCACATGGCCCCGGTGCGCAGGTCCGAGACCAGGGGCTTGGGCCCGATGATGGCGACGCAATCGGGATCGATGAGGTGGCAATACACCAGGCCGGCAAGCGCCTCGGCCACCGCCTGGGCCACCGCACCTGCCAGGGTCGCCGGGGCCGTGGCGCCGGCCTGTCCGGCGGAGACCAGCATCACAGGCATGCCGAGAGGTATGGCCCGTTCGAGAACCCACAAGGCCTCCTCGGCAAAGCGAAGGGGCGGTACCACGTGGCACGAGAGCAGCATGGCAAAGGGCTTTTGGCGATACCGTCCCTCACCGCCGGCAATGGCGTCGAACAGCCCGACGACAGCCTCGACATTGCGGGCTTCGGTGATGCTCGTCCCGACATGCTTGGCGGTGCCGGCGAGGATGGCGTAGGCCGTGTTGATGTCGAAGGCGAGCGGATCCTCGATGTCGCAGGCAACGAGCGAGCGGTCGTAGAAGTGGATGTTCTCGAGGGTATCGACGATGCGGGCGACGTCGTGGAGATCCCGCACCGTGGCGCTCCGGTAGCGTCCCGTCTCCAGATCGACGATGTTGGGCGATGCACCGCCGGATCCGAAATGGACCCGTCCGTCGGCAATGTCGAGATCATGTTCGCGGGTCTGCCCCCAGGCGACGAAGGAGCGCCGGCTGCAACGCAGCACCTCCTCGACGAGGGTTGCCGGAAAGTGGAGCCGTCCGTTGCCACAGACCCTGCCGCCCCTTTGGGTGACGCGCTCGACCATCGGGGGAATGGCGCCCGAGAACCCGACTTCCTCCATGAGGCGCATCACGCAGCGATGGATCGCCGTCACATCACTGTCAGACAGCGGTCTGTAGCAACCGCCCGGACAACCGGGCGACACCGCGGCAACCGGCGCCTGACGGCGCTCCTCCATGCGGCGGTCACGACCGCGCCGCCGGGTCATGCGACGCCGCGCCTCCCGGCAGGGGGCCGACGAAAGTCACCACCGAACTGGTCCTGAAGCAGAACGCGAATCACGCGCAGCTCCGTCAACGGCGATCGCAAGTATCGCTGCATCATCCGCCGATGCAATGCCCGTTCGCACCTTGCCGTGGAAAGAGTTCACAGCCACCATCAACCGTTCGAACCTGGAGACCGCCATGACCGGCCTTTCCATCAACCGCCACCTGACGGGGGAGAGCCGCTGGCGCCTGGCGACGCCAGCCCTCGTGCTGGATCTCGATGCATTCGAACACAACGTCAGGACCCTGGCAGCGCACTTCAGCCGGACACCGGCCGGCTGGCGACCCCACTCCAAGACTCACAAGTGTGCGGAAATCGCCAGACGCCAGCTCGATGCCGGAGCGACGGGCATCTGTGTCGCCAAGCTCGGCGAAGCCGACGCCATGGTCGGCGAGGGTATCGGCCGCATCCTCATCACCTCGCCCATCGTCACGGCCGACAAGCTCGAACGTGTGCTGGCACTCAATGAAACGGCAGAGGAACTGATCCTCGTGGTCGACAACACCGCGGTCGTCGACCGTCTCGCATCCCTGGCGGCCGGTCGCCAGAAGCCGATGAGGGTTCTCATCGATCTCGGCATCGGTCTCCACCGCACCGGAGTCTCCTCCATTGCAGATGCCGTCACGCTGGCAGGGGAGATCGTGCGCCGACCCTCACTCGATCTCGCCGGACTGCAGTGCTACGCGGGTGATATCCAGCACATTGCCGACTGCGCCACGCGCGAGAGGGAGGCCGCCGAGGTTGCTGCCTACCTCGACGAGGCACAGCGCGCCGTCACCACGGTCGCCGGTTCTCCCGGGATCGTGACCGGTGGCGGTACCGGCACCTATGACCACGATTCGGACTGCGGTGTCTTTACCGACGTCCAGGTGGGCTCGGCGATCTTCATGGATGTCGAGTACAACGCCGTAATGCGCCGGGACGGCACCCCCGGTCCCTTCCGGACCGCCCTCTTCGTGCAGTCGACGGTGATCTCGGCCAACGTGGCCGGCGCCGCCACCATCGATGCGGGCATCAAGGCCTTTGCCACGGACGGACCGGCACCGGGCGTTGCCGGCGGCGTCCCAGAGGGATCTCTCTACGAATTCATGGGTGACGAGCACGGCAGGATCGTCGTCAAGCCGGGAGCCAACGGACCCGTCGTCGGCGACGTCGTGACGTGCGTCACGCCACACTGCGATCCCACGGTCAACCTCCACGACGTCTACCACTGCATCCGCGGCGACCGTCTCGTCGACATCTGGCCCATCGAGGGTCGCGGCCGCACCTGGTAGACGACTGCCGCTGAAGAGGCTCCTCCTGGCGGTCAGCAGTCGATGAGGTCGCGGATGGCTTGATCGAGAAAGTCGTGGAATGCCGGGACTGCTTGGCCGCTGGCTACGCAGTGTCCCCAGACCGTCGGATAGACCCTGAGTTCGGCGTCGGGCATGCCCTCAACCTCGATCTCGCTGTCCTCGGGCGGGAAATAGAGGTCTGTTGACGAGGGCATGACAATGGCCCGGGGCGTGATGGCGCCAAGCGCACGGGCGAAATCGCCGCCATAGAGGTGATTGGCGCTGATGTCGCCCTTCTGCCAGGTCCAGAGCTTGTGGAGCAGGTTGTTGGCGTCCCAGTTGTCGACATGGTCGGCCTCCCAGTCGGCAAGGACGTCCTCGATGCTGTCGAAACCGAGATCGCGGTAGTGGGCCTCGCGGTACCAGGTCTGCGAGTAGGCCCAGCCGGCATAGACCCGGCCGAAGGCCTTGAGACCGGTGACCGGCGGCTCCGTGTAGTCGCCTCCCGACCACGTTGCATCGGCGGTGAGTGCGGCCTTGACGCCTTCGAGGAAGACGATGTTGTGGGGCGATGTCCGCGCCGATCCACAGAAGGGGAGAATGGCGTCGACCATGTCGGGATACTGGGCGCCCCACTGGAAGGACTGGCAGCCTCCCATGGACCAGCCGGTGACAAGGAGCAGGCGGGTGACTCCCAGCACTTCCGTCAACAGGCGGCGCTGACAGGCGACGTTGTCGAAGAAGGTGGTCCGCGGGAATCGCGGGCCGTCCTGGGGGGCGGGATGATTGTCCGGCGACGACGACAGTCCGTTGCCGAAGAGGTCGATCGAGACGATGAAATGCCGTGCCGGATCGAGCGCGCGCCCGGGGCCGAAATAGGCCTCGTTGTTGCGGTGGGTGCCCGTGTAGTAGGTGGGAATGAGAACCGCATTGTCACCGGCCGGGTTCAGCGCGCCCCAGGTGCGGTAGGCAAGGTGTGCGTCCTGGAGAACTTCTCCCGACTGCAGCGTGACATCACCAAGGGACCACGTCTCGAAGGAGGCGGCCATCAATAGAGCCTCAGGTACTCGCGAACCTCCCAGTCCGTCACTTCCTGGTGGTAACGCTCCCATTCGTCGAACTTGTAGGCAAGGAACGAGGCGTGCATCTGCTCGCCGATGACGTCCTTGACGAAAGCATCGTCCCGCAGGATTTCAGCCGCCTCGAAAAGATTGCGCGGCAGGCGCTGGGCGCCCGTACGGGCGAGTTCCTGTTCGCTGAGACTGTAGAGGTCCTCGTTCAGCGGTGGCCCCGGGTCGATGCCGGAGACGATGCCTTCGGTCATGCAGGCCGCGGTCACGCCCAGGGCCAGATAGGGATTCATGCACATGTCGGCGGCACGATTCTCGATGCAGTAGCGGTTCTGCGGCATGCGCAACATGGCCGAACGGTTGTTGTAGCCATAGGTCATGTGAGTCGGCGCCCAGGTGACGGTGCCGCCCTCGAATCCGCCGACCCTGGGAACCAGTCCGTTGTAGGAGTTGACGGTCGGACAGGCGATCCCCGTCAGCGCCCCGCCATGCTGCAACAGGCCGCCAATGGCATGGCTGACCTCCGGAGACCAGCCATCCGGCGATTCGAAGAGATTGGTGTCCGGCGACGTCGTACGGCGCATGGACGTGTTCATGTGCGCACCCGAGCGCCAGTCGCCCGTCGTTGGCTTCGGCATGAACGTGATGAACATGTCGTGTTTCTTGGCGATTTCCTTGAGCAGGATTCGCAGGAACACCAGGCGATCGGCCATGGCGAGCGCATCGGTGTAGCCGAAGTCAAGCTCGAACTGGCTGTAGGCTCCTTCACAGACCACGTCGTGCAGGTCCCAGCCGAGTTCGCCGTCGAGTATGTCGATCAGCTCGCCCAGAAACCCCAACGAATTGATGGAGTACTCGACGTCGTAGCCGAAGGCCTGACGGCGCGGACGCAGTCCCTCGCCCGCCTCCAGGTCGTCATCGAACGCCTTGACGGGCCTGCCATCCTTCCAGCGCATGGCGATGAACTCGGGTTCGACCCCGGCATAGACCAGGAAGCCCTTGTCCTCGCAGTCGGCGAGGATTCTCTTCATCGCTCCCCTGGGACACAGATTGTAGGGCTTGTCGGACCACCAGAGGTCGGCGAAGACCCAGGCCGTGGTCCTGTCCCAGGGACACAGCGTCAGGGAATCAAGATCGGGCACCATGATCTGGTCCGGATCCGCCGGACCAAGCTCGGGAACGAACGACACCGAATGCACGGCAAACTGCGGACCCATGCCCCGGGCGAGTCGTTCCCAGTCGCTGAGCGGCACCGGCTTGGTCTTGGGCTGCCCCTGGAGATCGATCCAGCAGCACAGGATGTACTTGACGTTGTGACCCGCCAGCCACTCACCGGTCTCGCGTATGCGTTTTTCCGACGGCAGTGCTTCGGCCATGGATTGCGGGCGTGGTGCCATGATCAGGTGTCCTCCGGTCAGCGGCGCTGACATTACCGCAAGCCCGTTCAGGATCAATCCGCCGGCGGTGGACGCCTGATGACGGGCGGTCTAGTGTGCGCCGGCTTTCCCAGAAACGAGCAGCACCCATGGCCGGTCCCGGACACCCGCGTTTCGATACCCTTGCCCTTCACGGAGGACAGAAGCCCGATCCGGTGACCGGGGCGCGTGCCGTTCCCGTCTACCAGTCGACCTCCTTTGTCTTCCCGTCGACCGACCACGCCGCCTCGCTCTTCAACCTCGAGCGCGCCGGTCACATCTATTCGCGCATTTCCAATCCGACCGTCTCCGTCTTCGAGGAACGGATCGCCGGCCTCGAGGGCGGCGTCGGGGCGGTCGCCACCGCAAGCGGCCAGGCAGCGCTCCACCTCGCCGTGGCCACGCTCATGGGCAACGGGGATCACATTGTCGCTTCCGGCTCGATCTACGGTGGCAGCCACAACATGTTCAACTACACGCTGCCCCGCTTTGGCATCACGACGACCTTCGTCAACCCCCGGGATCCGGATGCCTTCCGCCAGGCCATCGGCCCCCGCACGCGGCTTCTCTTCGGCGAAACCCTTGGCAATCCCGGTCTCGAGGTCCTCGACATCCCCGCCGTCGCCGGAGTCGCCCACGAGGCCGGCCTGCCGCTGATGATCGACAACACCTTCGCCTCGCCCTTCTTGTCGCGTCCGTTCGATCACGGCGCCGATCTCGTCATGCACTCGGCTACCAAGTTCCTCGGCGGACACGGCGTTGCCATCGGCGGCGTGCTCGTCGATCGGGGCGCCTTCGACTGGGAGGCAAGCGGGCTCTTTCCCACCCTCACCGAACCCTACGCCGGCTATCACGGCCTCGATTTCGCCGAGGAGTTCGGCCCGGGCGCCTTCATCATGCGGGCCCGTGCCGAGGGTTTGCGCGACTTTGGCGCCTGCATGAGCCCGGCCAACGCCTTCTACCTGCTCCAGGGCGTGGAAACCCTGCCCCTGCGCATGACGCGCCATGTCGAGAACGCCCGTGCCATCGTCGGCTTCCTTGCCGGACACGATGCGGTCGGCGGTGTCCTGTGGCCCGAACTTGCGTCCCATCCCGACCACGAGCTCTCGAAACGCCTGTTGCCGAAGGGGCCCGGCGCGATCTTCAGCTTCGAACTGAAGGGAGGCCGCGAGGCAGGCGCGAAGTTCATTGAGGCGTTGCAGCTCTTTTCTCATCTCGCCAACGTCGGAGACGCCAAGTCGCTGGTCATTCATCCCGCCTCGACGACCCATCAGCAGATGGATGCGGCCGCCCTTGAGGCGGCCGGCATCTCCGAAGGACTGGTGCGTCTGTCCATCGGGCTCGAGGATCCGGACGATCTCATTGCCGATCTCAAGCGTGGCCTTGCCGCCGCTTCCAGGGCCTGAAGCGATGTCGCTGGAACTCACCGTCGACGGCCGCGCCGTCTTCGCCGCCACCGGTGGCCGAACCTTCGATGCGGCGCTGCCGGTCGTTCTCTTCGTTCACGGCGCCTCCATGAACCGCACGGTCTGGGCGGCCCAGGCCCGCTGGTTTGCCCACCATGGCCACGCTGTCCTCGCCGTCGACCTGCCCGGACACGGCCGGTCGGAGGGACCGCCCCTGCCATCGATCGGCGCCGTTGCCGACTGGCTCATCGGTGTACTCGATGCCGCCGGTGCGGCCACGGCCTCCCTGGCCGGCCATTCCATGGGTTCACTGCCCGTCCTCGAGGCCGCCTCCCGCTACCCGTCGCGGTGCACGCACATCGTGCTGCTGGGTACCAGCATTCCGATGCCCGTGGCTGACGCCTTGCTGGACAACGCCAGGATCAACAGCCATGCCGCCTACGACATGGTGACGGTCTGGGGGCATAGCCGCGCCGCCCAGATGGGAGGCTCGGACGTCCCGGGATTGTGGATCACCGGGGGCGGCATGCGTCTGCTCGAACGCGGCGGCGACGGTGTCCTCTACAATGACATGAAGTCCTGCAACGACTACACGAACGGACTCAAGGCGGCTGCCAGGGTCCGCTGCCCGGCGACGCTCATCCTCGGCGACCGGGACATGATGACGCCGCCGCGCAACGCCCAAGCCCTCGTCGACGCCCTCCCCGATGGCCGCATGATCGTCCTCGAGGGATGCGGCCACATGATGATGGCGGAGCGTCCCAACCTGACACTCGACGCTCTCATCGATGCGCTGACATAGATCAAAACGCCTGAACGCCTCTCGTGACCTGAAGGCCGCAGGATCACGTCCTTCCCTCACAGTCGTCGAAAGCAACGGTGCTATCGTGCTCCTGTTGGCCCGGGGACTCGATCGACCAACACGAGTGGAAGGGTGCGCCGCGGAGTGACATGGGGCCAAGCCGGCGGCCACCTCGCGGCTTGTGTGATACGGTTCCTGATTGCGAAGGTCACTTTCCGCCGGTTCGAGGGGCAGGACATGGACCAGGACGCTTTGCGCTATCACGCAGCAGGCAGGCCGGGGAAACTGGCGATCCGCCCGACCAAACCGCTGGCCAACCAACGCGATCTTGCGCTGGCCTATTCCCCGGGCGTCGCAGAAGCAAGCAGCGCGATCGCCGAACGACCGGAAGATGCGGCGCGCTACACGACGCGGGCCAACCTGGTCGCGGTCGTCACCAACGGCTCGGCCGTGCTGGGGCTCGGCAACATCGGGGCGCTAGCGGCAAAGCCGGTCATGGAAGGCAAGGCCGTCCTTTTCAAGAGATTCGCCGATATCGACGTGTTCGACATCGAGATCGACGAGAGCGACCCGGACGCGCTGGCCGACACCATCCGGCGGCTCGAACCGGCTTTCGGCGCCATCAATCTGGAAGACATCAAGGCGCCCGACTGCTTCCAGGTCGAGAGCCGGCTGAAGGCGGAGATGAACATCCCCGTCTTCCACGACGACCAGCACGGCACCGCCATCGTTGTCGCCGCCGCCGTCATCAACGGCATGCATCTTCTGGGCAAGGACCTCAGCCGGGTCAAGCTGGTCTCGACCGGCGGCGGCGCAGCCGGCATCGCCTGCCTGAACTTGCTTCTGGACCTCGGCCTGAAGCGCGAGAATGTCTGGCTGGTCGACATCGAAGGGCTCGTCCACAAAGCGCGTCACGCGGAGCCGCACAAGGCCGCCTTCGCCCGGGACACATGCGCCCGAACCCTGGACGACGCGATCGACGGCGCAGAGATCTTTCTCGGCCTTTCCGGGCCAAACGTGCTGAGCACCGAACAGTGCCGGCGCATGGGACCGGAACCGATGGTCATGGCGCTGGCCAACCCGGTGCCGGAGATCATGCCCGAAGAGGTCCGCACCGTGCGCCCGGACGCCATCGTCTGCACCGGGCGGACCGATTATCCGAACCAGGTCAACAACGTCCTGTGCTTTCCATTCATTTTCCGCGGTGCACTCGATGTCGGCGCGACGGCCATCAACAGGCAGATGGAACTTGCCTGCGTCACCGCGCTGGCCGAACTGGCGCGCGGCGGCATCACCGACGAAGTCGCCCGGGCCTATGGCGAAGAGCGGCTGAAGTTCGGCCGCAACTATCTCTTGCCTCGGCCTTTCGATCCGCGGCTTCTCGGCGCGATCGCACCGGCCGTCGCCAGGGCGGCGATGGACAGCGGTGTCGCGACGCGTCCGCTCGAGAGTCTCGACACCTACCGCACCCGGCTTTCCAGTTTCGTTTACCGAACCACTTTCCTGATGCGGCCGATCTTCGACAGCGCCCGGGCGGCGCCGCGCAAGGTGATCTTTGCGGAGGGCGAGGACCGTCGGGTGCTCCGGGCAATCCAGAACATCCTCGATGAGGGGATCGCAGCGCCCGTCGCTACCGGGCGGGCGGGCCGGATCGCTGCCCTGTGCACCGAGATGGGCCTGCGCGTGACGCCCGACCGGGATTTCGAAGTGTTCGACCACGATGACGAAGAGCTGATCGAGCGCTATGGCGCAAAGCTCCACAGCCTGCGTGCCCGCGACGGGATCGGCCCGGACGCCGCTCGCAAGCTGTTCCGGACTAGCGACACTCTGGCCGCGGCAATGCACGTCCGCGAAGGTGGGGCGGCCTGCCTGATCTGTGGCACCTCGGGTCACTATTCGACCCATCTGGAACGTGTCGACCAGATACTGGGAACCCAGGCGGAAACCGTTGCGGCCCTGGTGCCGCTGATCATGGATTCCGGCACGGTCTTCATCGCCGACGGCTATGTGAACTACGAGCCGGATGCGGAGGAAATTGCCGGGATTTGCCGCGCCGCGGCGGCGCAGGTCCAGGCCTTCGGCCAGGTCCCGCGGGTCGCGCTAATCAGCCATGCCAACTTCGGGGCTCATTCCAGCCCGAGCGCGGCCCGGATGCGCCGCGCGACCGAAATTCTTGCCGAGACGCAAGCCGATTTTGAGTTCGAGGGCGAGATGCAGCTCAACCTGGCCTTCGACAAGGCAGCGCGCGACCGCTTCCTGCCCGAAGCGCGGCTCACCGACCGCGCCAACATCCTGGTCTTTCCGGGGATGGATGCCGCCAATGCGGCGATCCACGCGCTGTCGGCCCTTGGCAACGCCCAGCCGATCGGCCCGATCCTGCTCGGCTATGGCGGCGCAGCCCACATCGTCACACCGAATGCCACCGTGCGCGGCCTGCTCAACGTCGCCGCCATCGCGAGTGCCGGAAAGATCTGAAAGACAGGCCGGGGCGAACTGCGACGTTGCGGAGCCGCCACCGCAAAAGCGCAGGATTTGAACCGGCCCGTGATCGTCCATGCCAGCGTGGTCCGGCAGAACCTCAGGCTCGAACCGTCGCCAACCGCCGAGTTCACCGGGCCGGTTGTCGAAAGCCTCCGCCGGATCACGGTCAAGCCGGTCCGTGCCGTGATCTGCTCTCATGCCCATCCGGACCATATCGGTGGCGTCAGGGCGTTCGGCCCCTGGGAGCGGGTCCACTCTGGCGGCGTCGAGAGTATCGCGCTTGACGAGCCGAGCAGCCACCTGGCGCAGGACGGCGGGCTGCTCGCGGCGGTGCTGGCGCACCGAGCCTTGTATGCCGTCTATGGATGCGCCCGGTAGCCGGCATCCTCGGCAGGGTCAGCCCGCGTCTCCGGCTCCTCCCCGGCGTAGGCGTCAAGCTCGATCACGTTGCGGTCGGGATCGCGGATGAAGACCGCCCGCAGGTCTTTGAACGAGAACTGGCCGCTGAGCGGAATCCCGCTCTCCGCGAGGAATGCCTTGGCGGCGTCGAGCGAGGCCACCTTGAACGAGACGTGGGTGATGCCCGGATACTTCTCGTCCACGTCCATCAGGATGTTGGTGTCGTTCGTGGTGTCTGCCGGGCCGAGCAGGTTGAGCACGACGCCCGAAGGATGCTGCATGATGATGGGGTGGCCCTTCTCGAAACCCGCGTCGGCGAGGGTCTTGAATCCGAGGCGTTCGTAGAACTCGACGGACACGATCCTGTCGCTGACCCGGATACCGATGTGGTCCACCTTCTCGATGTCGAGCATGTTCAGCACACTCCCGTGGCACCGGCTCGTGCGGCCGGCATGGTAGAGTTCCGGAGTTGCGGCCACAAGATCCGACGCCGCCGGCGCGGTTCGAAGAAAAGGGGGCGAATCACATGGCGTTTCTCGAACAGGTTGCCATTTTTCTCGCCGCTGCCGTGGTCGTCGTCCCGCTTGCCAAGAGGGCCGGAATGGGTTCGGTTCTCGGCTACATGCTGGCGGGCTTGATCGTCGGTCCCTGGGCGCTGGATCTCGTCGATGACGAGCAGGAGATCCTTCATTTCGCCGAACTCGGCGTCGTCCTCCTGCTGTTCGTCATCGGTCTCGAACTGCAGCCGCGGCGTCTCTGGGCCATGCGTCGGGCGGTGTTCGGGTTGGGCGGAGGGCAATTCGCTCTGACCACCGTAGCGCTCGCCGGTCTCGCCTTTGCGTTGGAACTGCCGATCGAGGCCGCCGTGGTCGCCGGACTCGCCCTGTCGCTGTCGTCAACCGCCTTCGCACTGCAGGCGCTCGCCGAGCGCAACGAACTCACGACCCGTCACGGCCGCCTGTCGTTTTCAATCCTGCTGTTCCAGGACCTCGCGGTGATCCCCATTCTGGCCCTTCTGCCCCTGCTGGCGCCCGCGTCCGCAGGCGCCGGGGGTGGAGCTCTCTGGCTCGATATCGTCAAGGCGGTCGGGATGATCGCGCTGATGGTGATCGGTGGCCGCTATCTCCTGCGCCATGTGCTTCGGCTCGTGGCACATTTCGGCACGCACGAGGTGTTCACTGCCATGGCCCTGCTCACGGTCGTGGGCGTGGCCCTGCTGATGGAATTCGTCGGTCTCTCGATGGCCCTTGGCGCGTTCCTGGCGGGCGTGCTGCTCGCCGAGTCCGAGTACCGGCACGAACTCGAAGCCGATATCGAGCCCTTCAAGGGACTGCTTCTCGGCCTCTTCTTCATGGCGGTCGGGATGACTGTCAACATCGGTCTGGTGATTGAAACGCCGCTCGCCGTGGTGGGCCTCGCACTCGGTCTGATGTTGGTCAAGATGCTCTGCCTGATCGCCGTCGTGCGTATCGAAACGGCGAACTGGCGCGCGATCCGCGGCACCGCCGTGGCGCTTTCGCAGGGAGGCGAGTTCGCCTTCGTCATCCTCGCGCTTGGCGTGTCTTCCGCGATGATGGACGGGCGCACCGCCGACATGCTGATCGTCGCGGTGACACTCTCGATGGCGGCGACGCCGCTGGCCTTCAGGGCGGGCGACTGGCTGAACGTCCGTCTGGAGCCGAAGGCGGAACCGGCGTACGAGCAGCCCATTGACGAGGAGAACCGGGTCATAATCGCCGGCTTCGGCCGGGTCGGCCAGATCGTGGGCCGCATCCTCGGCGTGCGCCGCATCGGTTTCACCGCGCTCGAGACGAGCGCGGACCAGGTCGACTTCGTGCGCCGCTTCGGCAACAAGGTCTACTACGGAGATGCGAGCCGCGCTGAATTGTTGCGGGCCGCAAATGCCGACAAGGCGGTTCTCTTCGTGCTTGCGATCGAGGATGTCGAGCAATCGCTCGTGACTGCGCGCGCCGTGCGCAGACACTTCCCGCACCTCACGATCTTCGCGCGTGCGCGCAACCGCCAGCACGCCCATGCGTTGATGGACCTCGGCATCACGCACATCGTGCGCGACACCTTTCATTCGAGCCTCGAGCTTGCCCGCGGGATCCTGACGGAGCTGGGACTCGACGACTTCGAAAGCCGGCGCACCATCAACACCTTCCGCGACCACGACACCGAACGCCTGCTCCGCCAGCACGCGATCGCGCACGACACCGACCGCATGGCCGAAGAGGCGAAGCACTGGACTCGTGAGCTCGAAGAGATGTTCGCTGAGGATGAACGAAACGCCACCGAGGAAGGCCTCCAGGACCCCGTCGGCGGGACGCGGTGATTCGGCGGGCGTAACCTCACGCGCCAGCCGGTCACGCGACAGCGAGAGCGGATACTGGCCTGTGCGACACCTGCGATCATGACAGCTCCGCCATCTCGCGATAGGTACCTGCAAGCTATCACGTGAGTGACACACCAGAGTGCGCAAGTGGAGACATGCGGCGCCTGACGTGTGACCAAAGTAGGTGCCGGACGGTACGGCTGCATCCCTCTCAGGTCAGCACGTAGCACGTGATGTCCGGGGCCTGATCGACGACGACGACGTCCAACCTCGATAGCGGGAAGTCTCAGGCAAGGGTGGATTCAAGCTCCGCGATGAGTTTCCTTTTGCCTTCAGGGTCGAGCTTGCCGATTTCCGCGTTGAGCAGGCCAACGTTCGGTCGTTGATTCCACCAGTCAACGGCCTCGCCGCCGTGCAGCGCCCAGCGCCCCACCATGCCGCGGGTCACCTCGTTGCTCGGTCCCATGACCCAACCGGCCTTGGAGTCCCGCAGAAGGCGTTCGATCTCGAGGTTGCGACTGAACCCTGACCCGCCAAACAGCCGGAACATGCGCTCGGTGACCTCGCTGGCGGCGCGGGCCGCCACTTCCTTCACCTTCAAACCCCACAGGATATAGGCAGAACGGGGGCGCGCATCGGGATCGTCCTCGTACAGGGTCCAGTCGCCATTGTTGGTGGTCCGGTCCAGTTGCTGGCAGAAGCTGAAGAGGAACATGCGTGCGGCCTGGGCATCCACCAGGCTGGTTCCGTAGACATCGTGCGTGGTCGGATAGTCTGCGACGCACTGACCGAAATTGGCGTGACGGCGCTGGGTCGTATAGCGCTTGGCGATGTCCAGGGCCCCCATGGCCACCCCGCAATAGAGCGCGCCGTACATGATCATCCCCACGGCGTTGACGGCCTCGTCGTTGGACGCGGCACCGTCTCCCGGCGGACCGACCATACGGTCCTCGGGCAGCACCACGTCGAAATCGACAGGACCGGAGCTGGTGGCTCGCATGCCCATGACGTCCCACAGGCCCGGGTTGGGCTTCATTTCGTCCTCGTAGACGAGGAAGACAGAGAGGTCGGAGTAGTCGCCGTCAAAGCCGGGGCTTGTCGTCTGGGTCGTCATCCAGCGGGCCTCGCCGCAGGAGGTGGTGAAAGCGGAGCGTTTCCTGACATGCCAGCCCCCGTCGACCCTCTCGACGCCGGAGACCTTGGGATACCAGAAATGGCCGCCCGTCTCCGGATCGGTGTAGGAGGCCGAGCCGATCATGACGTCGGTGTCGATGCGGGCAAGGAGTTCCTGTATGGCCAGATTGCCGCCGGCCCGGAACAGAAGCGCCGCGAGACCGGCCATGTGCATCATGAAGATCACCCCGGTCGATGGACAGCCGTAACGGGTGATGGTCTCGCCGATCATCGCGAGGCCCGTGTGATTCTCGCCACGCCCACCCCACTTCTCGGGCACGATGCAGCCGAGCAGCCTCAATTCGGCCAGAGCCTTCACGCTCTCCCAGGGGTAGGCGCCCGACTCGTCGCACTTGGCCGCGTTGGGACGAAGGACATCGTGGCACACCTCGATGAGTTGGCGTTGGAGCTTCTTCTGCTCATCGGTGAGGAACCACTGGGGGTCGAATTCGTAGTCCAGACCATAGTAGGGCTCTCCGCCCCAGAGCTTCGTGTTATCCACCCTTCCCTCCAGCGTTGGTCGATTTCCTTGTTGCGCCCTGCCCGGATTTCATAGTTCCTGGACGTGACTCGCGGCAAGCAGCGAGGCAAACCCGGCACCGACGTCACCCGGAACACGATTCGGCTGACGAGACGGTCCGCACGTCCGCCGCGCTGCCGCCCTCAACTCTTCAACTCGCGTGACGGGAACCTCGCCGGTCGCCGGGGAACACGTGGACCCTGTCTCCCTGACAGGCATTGTGCCGCGCTGCGGTTGTTCCGCCCGTGCTCCTCATCGGGCCTTCCGAGCCCAGTCGGCTTTGCGGTCAGCGGATGAAGTTGTGCACGAAATCGCCGCCCAGGCCCACCTTTTCAAAGTGATTCCGGCACATCTCGATCAGCCCGATGTTGTCCTCAATCGAGAGGACGTTCTCGTCGTCGTCCGTGTAGATCAGTGACCCGCCAACGTAGAAGAACGTGATCATTTCCTTGCAGTCAGCATCAACGGTCAGCGTGTGCACCTCGCCTGGAGCCTCGTAGATGTACGAGCCCTGCTTCGCTCTCCAGGTGTGCTCCTTGTAGTGCCATTCGCCCTTGATCACGAAGCCGTGCACCGCTGCGGTGTGGCGATGGCGGCCCAGGGTCGCGGGCCCGTGGATCTTGAGAAGCTCAGAGTGGGCGCCGGTCACCATGTCAAACATCAACGGGCGGAAGAAGATGTTCGGCTCAATCTCGACCCACATCCTCTCGTCGCTGGTGTCCCAGACCACCATCTCGGGTTTCTGCCCGAGATGGGCCAGCACCGGCTCGTCGAAACCGATGAACGCTCTGGGATCCGTAACGATTGCATCCATCCTTTTGCCTCCTCTTGCGTGTCGTGCAGCATGCCGTCCACGACCGTTTGGGTCCAGTTGTCGTCGCGTTTTGTCGAAATGGCGGGGCAGTGAGTCATGGCGCAACGGGCACGCGTGACGGCGACAGCCTGCCGTCACCGTGGTCCGGAGGCCTCCGTGTGCGGCAGGTTGACGCGAGCCTCAGGGGTTCGTCGTGGCAGTGGACGAGCTGGCACCGTTGTCGGGACGGGCGCCCTCATCATGCGGTCTCGAGGGCCCGAAACACCATGACCCGCCGCACCGGGATCGATACCGCTCGCGCGACTTTCGATCCTTGCGCCAGATCGAATCTATGCCAGCCTCATGAGTGGCTTCTCGATCATGACGGCGCCTATGCAGCCGGTGTCGGAGCGGGAGGCGTGGGCGCTGCCGGGGGGCAGGCTCACCGCGTCGCCGGTGCGGTAGGTCGTGCCGTCGGGGTCGGTGGCCATTCCATCCAGCACGACGAACTCCTCCCAGCCCTTGTGCTCATGGAGCCTCGAACTGGCGCCTGGCGCGAACCTGATGAGCGACAGGCCCTGGCCTGTCTCCGGGTCGGCGCGGACGTTGCACCAGTCGATCTGGCCGACGGTTTCGGGCAGGCTGGGATAGCGTTCGTAGGCAGTCGTCTTCCAGTTGACGATCCTGCGCCCGGCCTTCATGGCCCCGACCTCCTCATCACCCTCGACCACGTCGATCGGCGCCTCGTTCCAGACCATCAGCGTGCAGCCGTCGGGGCTGTGGACACGGTGGCGCGTACCGGGATCGTAGGTCACCACGTCGCCCTCGACGAGGACCGTGCCGTCGCCGTCCACCAGTGCGCCTTCGAGAACGACGAACGACTCCCGGCCCGCGTGGACGTAGAGCCCGGTACCGCCGCCCGGCGCCACCTTCATCAGGTAGGTGCCGTCGCCGCAACCGGACATGGCGCGGACCGGGTGCCACGTCAGGCCGGTCTCTCTGCCCCCGGGAGCGGAAAAGGGCTGCCAGTCGCAGGTCTTCCAATTGACGACCACGCGGCCGTCGAGATTCCAGTCCAAGGTCATGGCGTCCCGCTTCGGTTTTCCACCACCAAACGGGCCAATTTGACCTGCGCCTCTTCGAGAGTCCAACGGTTTCATGGCTCGGCTTTGTCGACCAACACTTCGGATTCGAAGCGAATCAATATGTTAAGACGCCGCGCGGCAGCGCTGGGGATTCAGGGTGGGCGCGGTCCAAGTGCGGTGCCTCACGGTGGTTGAAGGCACGAATTCCCTGGACATCTGCGTGACGAACCCGGACGACCCGACCGAGCATTGCTTTTCGGCCTCTCCAATCGCCCTTGAGGGGAGCCTTATCACGAAGTTCACGCGGGTTTGGGGAATGCACCCGCGTTCAAGGTCCCTGTGGACCTGCTTGGCTGACACCGTGCGCTGGCATGACAACGGCGATCATGCTCGTGACCATGTTTCCCACGCTGCACACTGCAACGCACAACACCGGGTGCATCATGCCGGCGTTCACCCGAGGTACCTGTTACGGCTACCTGCGCGCGGGAATGGCGATGATGGACTTCGGCCAGCACGTGATCCACGACAAGTCCAACCTGTTCTACATGGTCGCCATCAAACCTCGCAACGGCGATTGCGTGTTCGGGACCAGCGATGCGGAGGCTGGCGATTGCATTGAGTTCCATGCCGGGATCGAGCAGGTTGTCGCGATTCGACCTGTCCTTGCGGGGACGGAATGGCAGAGCCTCGAGGGTGGAGAGAGGCGGAGATTTCGGTCTGTCCGCTTTGGGTTAGCATGTTCGAAACCGGCATTGCCCCCGTCCATGGCAGCCATACGGGTCGTGAGGGAGGAGACATCATGCTTGGCCACGAAACGAGAGCGGTTCGGATCGATGTCTTGCGGACCTTCATGCAACGCCTCCTGGAGGCGGTGGGGTTCGACCAGGAAGCTGCAGCCGTGGTGGCGGACGTGCACCTTGAATCCGATCTGAGAGGCGTGGGCATGCAGGGCTTCAATCACCTGATCAACAGCCACCTGCAGTACTACCGGAAGGGCCAGGCCGACCCGGTCGCAAAACCTGTCATCGTCAGGGAAAGGGCCTGCTTTGCGCTCATAGACGGAAACTCTGGCCCGGGCCCGCTGGCCGCTCTCCTGGCGGCCGAGACCGCAGCCGCCAAGGCGAAAGACGCCGGATGCGCGGTCGTCGGAGTCAGAAACAGCCATGACCTGTTTCATGCGGGTTTGTATGCGGAGCGCATGGCGAACCGGGATGTGGTCGGCATGGTGTTCAGCGATGACGTCGTGCCCGTCGTCCACCCGGTCGGCGGCGTCGAGCCCATCATCGGAAGCAACCCGATGGCGTTTTCGGTGCCGACCGGGAGTACGCCATTCCTGGTCGATTTCACACCCTGCGCAACACTTCCCACCTACGTGCGTTATACCCGGCGTTACCGGGGCAGGCTCCCCGACGGGGTGGCTCACGACAGGGACGGGCGTTCCACGCGCGATCCCGGCCTGGTATGCGACGGTCTCAACCACACCCGAGACATCGGCGCTATCGATCCGGGCGGACACAAGGGTTACGGACTGCTGCTGCTGATCGATTTCCTTTCGGGCGCCCTGGTGGGTTGTGACATGGGCGTGGACCACGTGGACAGGGAGGGGACCCTCAAGGGTCACCTGTTCATCGCGATCGACCCGGAGATCTTTGGCAGCATCGAGGACTTCAAACGCTCCGTGGGTCAGCGCCTCGGAGCGGTCAAGACCTCCAGGAAGGCTCCCGGTGTAACGGAAATCAGGTATCCCGGTGAGGGCAGCGCCGTGCGTCGGAGGCGTGCACTCGGAGAGGGCGAGGTGCGGATCGACCGCCACTGCTGGGAGGATGGCCTGGAGATTGGCAGGCAGCTCGGCGTAGCGCCGCCTTAGGCTCGCCGGTCAGTCCGCCGTACCACAGAATGAGAGGAGAGACCCATGAGCAGATTCGATACCATCGTTCGTGGAGGGATGGTGGCGACGTCAGCCGCCGTCGTCAGGTGCGACATCGGCATTCGCGAAGGCCGCATCGCGGCTCTCGCAGATTCGCTGGAAGGCGCCGATCGTGTGATCGACGCCGAAGGGCGAACAGTGACCCCCGGTGGCGTTGACAG
The DNA here is from genome assembly GCA_028821455.1 of bacterium. Lineage (GTDB taxonomy): Bacteria > Pseudomonadota > Alphaproteobacteria > SP197 > SP197 > SP197. The sequence goes on from JAPPGE010000071.1 coordinate 38,540, forward strand.
CCACTGTCACATCGATCAGCCCAGCAGGAATGGATCGGTCTGCGCCGACGACTTTCTCACCGGCACGCGCTCGGCGCTTGCTGGCGGCACGACCACGGTGATTCCCTTTGCCCTTCAGTTCAAGGGCCAGAGTCTCAGGGAGGCCGTGAACGAGTATCGCGGACGTGCTGATAACCGTGCGATGACCGACTACGCGATTCACATGATCGTCGTCGATCCCAACGAGCACGTCCTGGGTCAGGAAATGCCGGGACTGATTCGAGACGGCTACACCTCGTTCAAGATCTACATGACGTACGACGGCCTCATGCTGAATGACCGCGAGATCCTGGACGTACTGGCGTTGGCGCGTCGCGAACGGGCATTCGTGATGGTGCATGCCGAGAATGGCGATTGCATCAGCTGGCTGACCGATCGGCTGGAGCAGTCGGGCAAGATTGCGCCGAAGTACCATGCCCATTCGCGTCCGCGGCCCGTCGAGCGCGAAGGAACGCATCGGGCCATCACCCTGGCCGAACTCCTGGATGTGCCGATACTGCTGGTGCACGTTTCCGCTCGTGACGTGGTGGATGAAATCCACAGGGCCCGGGCCCGGGGACTCAAGCTGTTTGCGGAAACCTGTCCGCAGTACCTGTTCCTTACCGAGGATGACCTCGACAAACCCGGCTTCGAGGGCGCCAAATGCGTCTGCAGCCCACCTCCCCGGGACAAGGCCAACCAGCAGGTGATCTGGGATGGACTTCGCAACGGAACCTTCGATGTGTTTTCTTCCGATCATGCCCCGACCCGTTTCGAGGGTCTCGGCGGAAAGAAGATGCACGGTGAGAACGCCTCGTTTCGCTGGATCCCGAACGGTGTACCGGGCCTCGAGACCCGCATGCCGCTTCTCTTCTCGGAGGGAGTCGGCAAGAACGTCATCGGCCTCGAGAAATTCGTGGAACTGACAGCCACGACGCCCGCCAAGCTTTACGGGCTGTATCCGCAAAAGGGCACGATAGCAGTCGGTTGCGACGCCGACATCGTCATCTGGGATGATTCGCGAGAGGTGACCATCAGCAACGACCTGCTTCACCACAACGTCGACTACACGCCGTACGAGGGAATGAGCATCACGGGATGGCCGGCGATCACGCTCTCGCGCGGGGAAGTGGTCTGGGCGGACGGCGAGATACGTGCCGAGCCGGGACGGGGCGAGTTTCTTCCCTGCGGGTTCCCGGAGTCCGCGGTGCCGCTCGGCCGCCCGGTCGCTCAAATCTGACGGGCCAGCCTTCGCATCCACCTCGGGATGCCCCCTGACCCGGGGGGCCACTGTGAGCGCTCGCCACCCTGTCGTGGATGAGGTGTCTCGCTGGCGACATTGGGGCGTGAACAGCGTGGCTAGCCGACGCCCTCGGCTGCATCGCACAGGCGCCGCAGAACCGCCTCGAAGAACTCCTCCCCTGAAACCCTGGACTGCATCGGATTACGGCAAGAGATGTTCCTGAGTGGACTCGATGAGGGCCACGATCCATCTCCCATTCAACGCCTGGCAAACCTCTTGACAGCTTGGGGATGTCGCTCCATCTTTCGGGGCACCCACTGGCGATAGGGTTATATCAGGGCCGCAGTTCCGTCTTCACGGAGGAACGCATGGTCCAGGTCGCTCTTGCCCTTCCTGATTCTGCACCCGGCAATGATCGGGCGACGGACGCAGATCACCGGTGCGGGTGTTTTCCCCGACACGTACGCCCCTTGAGGATGCCATGCCAGGCGCGCAGGCGTCATGCGGGGCCTGTGGTTTCGCATTCCTCATGGGGAAGGATTTCGCGGAACTCCGCCCTTGACGAGCGAATATAGCGATGAGCCGGACGGCGGACCGACTGAAGACGACCCCGTTGCATCCCGAGTTTGGCGTGGAGGTGCACGATGTCGACTTGCGCGATGTCACAGCGGATCGCATGTACCCGGCAATCCGTGCCCTGTTCGAACGGCATTCGCTGTTGCTGTTCGCCGAACAGCACCTCGACGACCGGGAGCACCTCGCCTTCGGTCGACTGTTCGGGCCCATCGAAGACCGTTCCAACACGCGCATGGATGGCAAGCCGCGCATATCCTACGGCGTCAGCAACGAGACCGAAGATGGCGGCGTCTGTGATGAAGACGACCTGCGCCTGCTCGGCCTGAAAGCCAACATGCTTTGGCACACCGACAGCACCTTCCTGCCGACACCCGCATTGGCCAACGTGCTGCAGGCACGAGTCGTTCCACTGAAGGGCGGTGCCACCGAATTCGTTTCGACCAGAGCCGGGTTCCGGGCGCTCGAACCCGCCATGCAGCAACGTCTGCGTGGCATGACATTTCGCCATCGCTACAGCCACTCGCGAGCCCGCATCGATCCGGACCTGGCCAAACTGGACCTCTTCACCATGTGGCCGGATACCGAATGGCGCGCGGTGTGGCGCAATCCGGCGACCGGCGCCGAGGCGGTCTATGTCGCTTCCCATGCCTTTGCTGCGAGCGACATGGACGAGGACGAGGGCCAGACGTTCATCGACGATCTGATCGAACGCATGACCGGGCCGAGCCATGTCTATGCCCATCACTGGCGTCCGGGAAACGTGCTGGTTTGGGATGAGCGCGCCACTTTGCACCGCGGCACATCCTGGCCCTACGATCAGGCGCGGACGCTGGTAAGCTGCTGCATATCGGCCGGTGAGGGCGATGGCCTGTCCACGATGCGTCCATGAATGAGGGCACCCCACGGCAGCTGTTGTCGGCGCAGACGGGCCAGCCCTTTGCCCTGCGCAACCTGCGCCTCCCCCAGGGAACGGTGCCGAAGGCCGGCCTGCCGCAGGTTGGCGACGGCTTGCTGGGCGCCGACATGGTGATTGCCGATCGGCACATCGACTGGCTTGGTCCGCCGGCAAGCCGCGACGACCTGCCGGACGGCCTCGACATGGCCAGGGTCATGGCCTGGCCGGGGCCGGTCGATTGCCACACCCACCTGGACAAGGCGCTGGTGTCGCAGCGCTCGCCGAATGCGGACGGCACGTTCGACGGCGCCGCGGCCAGCGCCAGTCGGGATGCGGCCGCCTATCACTGCGCAGACGATATCCGGCAAAGGGCCAGCTTTGCACTCAGCACGGCCTTTGCCCACGGCACCACGGCAATCCGAAGCCATGTGGATGCCGGCCGTTCCTCGTTCGGCGAGGCCTTTGCCACCCTCTGCGAGCTGGCCGATGACTGGCGCGATCGGATTACGCTCCAGGTCTGCCCCTTTGTGGGCATAGAGGAGGACCTTGACTGGGTTCGCGACGTGGCGGAACGGGCACGCCACGATCATTCCGGTATCCTGAGCGTCTTCGTGCCTGCGAATTCGGAACTCGATCGCGCGCTCGACAACGTCATGGCGATCGCCGGGCGTTACGACCTGCAGCTCGACCTACATGCCGACGAGATTCTCGATCCGGAATCCAGGGGCCTCGACGCCATCGCCAGAGCGGTGTTGCGCAACGGATTCGACCGACCGGTGCTGGTCGGGCATTGCTGCGCCCTGTCGGTGCAGCCGCCACAGATGCTCGACCGCACGCTTGAGCGGGTGGCGAAGGCCGGAATCGGCGTCGTCTCGCTGCCGCTTTGCAATGCCTATCTCATGGATCGCCGGACCGGCGAAACGCCGCGGTATCGCGGCTGCGCTCCGGTGCACGAGATGCGCAAGCACGGCATTCCGGTGGCCATCGCTTCGGACAACGTGCGTGACGCGTTCTACGCATACGGCGATCACGATGTCCCGGAACTCTTTCGCGATGCCGTACGCATGATGCAGCTCGATCATCCGCTCGGCGACTGGGCGATGGCCGTGACGACGACCGCGGCAGACCTCATGGGTCTGCCCGGTCGCGGCAGACTGGAACCAGGCGCACCGGCCGATCTCGTCCTCTTCACTGCGCGCAACTGGGGCGAGTTCATCTCCCGTCCGCTGTCGGATCGCATCGTCCTGCGCGATGGATATCCCATCGATGCAACCCCGCCGGACTATCGACACCTGGACGATGTGAAAGGAGTGCGGATATGAGCCACATCGAGGCGCTCACGGAGAGAATCGGCGACATCCCGATCACCACGCGTGCGAACGTGGTCCGCGGGAAGAGTCGCGATTCGTTCTGGTATTCGCCGGTTCTCAAGGAGAAGCTCAAGGACGTTACGGCGGAAGCCGTCGTCTCGCCGCGCAACGAGGAGGAACTGCTGCGGGTTCTGGCTGCATGCTGGGCGCTGGACATTCCGGTCACCCCGCGAGGCGGCGGCACCGGAAACTACGCCCAGGCGGTGCCACTGGCAGGCGGCGTCGTGCTGGACTTGAAGCCGATGAACCGAATCAAGTCGATCGGCGAAGGCGTTCTCGTTGTCGAGCCTGGAGCCGTGTTGAGCAGGATCGAGGCGGAAACGCGCGAACACGGCGGGCAGGAGCTGCGCATGCATCCGTCGACGCGTGAAACCGCGACCATCGGCGGCTTCATTGCCGGCGGCTCGGGCGGCGTCGGATCGATCCGCTGGGGCATGCTGCGTGAGCCCGGCAACATCTTGCGCCTGCGCCTGGCGACCCTCGAGGAACAACCTCGTCTGATCGACGTGACAGGCGATGACGTTGCGATCGTCCATCATTCCTACGGCGTGAACGGCATTATCACCGAGGTTGAACTGCCCCTGGCGCCGGCCCAGAACTGGGTCGAACTGCTGGTCTCCTTCGACGACTGGTTGACTGCGGTGCGGGCGGGCTGGGCGGTCGCCCATCATGAAGGACTGTGGCTGAAACAGCTCGCGGCCGTTCAGGCACCGGCTCCCTACAAGTACTTTGCGCGCCATCGCAAGCTCCTGCGGGAGAGCGACAACCTGCTGTGCATCCTCGCCGCACCAAACGCCGTGCAACCGCTGCTCGACCTGCTGCAGAACGATGGGGGTCGCGTCGCCTTTCACTCTGACAGGGCAAGTGCCGAAGACAAGAAGGGTCTGCCGCACCTCTATCATTTGACCTGGAACCACACGACCCTGCTGGCGCTGAAGAACGACCCCGCAATGACCTATCTGCAGCTCGGCACGCCGGAGGAGGATCCGATTGGCGCGGTGGAGGAAATCGCGCAACGCTTTCCTGGCGAAATCATCGGTCACGTCGAATACGTGCGGGCCGCAGGACGTCTCCATGCCAGTCTGCTGCCGCTTTACCGCTACAGCAGCGAGGCGCGCCTGACGGAGGTCATTCGGAACCTCGAAGCCATGGGCTGCCCCTGCTACAACCCGCATGTCTACACTTACGAGGAAGGCAATCACTGCGATGCGGACCAGGCACGGCTCGATCTGAAGAGACGCACCGACCCGAAGGGGCTCCTGAATCCCGGCAAGATGATCGGCTGGGAAGACCCCGAGTACTCCTATGATCCGTCCGGCAGCTACGAATACGCCGGCCTGCGCAGGGCTGCACCATGAGAAGCCTGACTCCCGCAGCGATTCAGCCGCCCTTCGCGGCCTACTCCCACGGCGTCGAGGCCAGGGCCCGGCATTTGGTGGTCACCTCCGGCCAGCTCGGTATCGGACCGGAAGGGACCATCCCCGAAACGGCCGAGGCACAAGCCAGGGTCTGCTTCGAGAACATCGACGCGATACTGGCCGAGGCCGGTGTCACCCGCGAACACATCGTACGGCTCAACGCCTACGTGACCGATCGCGCCCACATGGCCGGCTACATGGCGGCCCGTGACGCCTATCTGGCAAACAGGCCGGACAATCCGGCCTCCACGCTCATGATCGTCTCGGGATTCAGCAGGCCGGAGTTTCTCGTCGAAGTCGAAGCCATCGCCGCCAAGGAGGACTAGGATGCCGAGCAGACGTTTCTGGCGTGAGATGCCAACCACCGAATTCGACGGCGATACCTCCGAATGGATCGCCGTTCTGCCGCTAGCCGCGATCGAGCAGCACGGGCCGCACCTGCCGGTCGGCGTCGATGCCCTTATCGCCGAAGGCATGGTCGAACGCTGCGCCGCTGCTTTGCCGATGGACAGCCCCGTCACATTCCTGCCATTGCAGGAGATCTGCAAGTCCAACGAGCACCTTGGATTTGCCGGAACGCTGACTCTGGACTGGGACACGACGGTCCACAGCTGGCTCGAAATCGGAGAGTCCGTCGCGCGGGGTGGCGTCCGGAAGTTCGTCCTTGTCACCAGCCATGGAGGCAACGTCCACCCGATGGAGATCGTCGCGCGCGAACTGCGGGTCAGACACGGCATGCTCGTAGTCACCACGAGCTGGTCGCGCCTCGGCAAGTGGCAGGAAATCTACGACTATGGTCCTGTCTTCACGGATATCCATGGCGGCAACAGCGAAACCTCGGTTATGCTGGCACTGCGCCCCGATCTGGTTGACATGTCCAAGGCCGAAGACTTCGACAGCACGCAGTCGGACATGAAGGCGCGTCACCAACGCGTCGGCTACCACGGATCGGATGCGAACATTGCCTGGATGTCGCAAGACCTGAATCCCGAAGGCGTAGTGGGCGACGCCTCAGCAGCATGTGCCGACAAGGGCGAACGGGACGTCGCGTCCATGGTTGCCGGCTTCTGCGAACTGATGAAGGAAGTCGAGGCAACCGCGCCACCCAAGTCGAGGACGTGAATCGGGGAATCGACATGGAAACGATGGTCGCTTTCGCGCAAACCTGTCTGACCGCCTATCTGGGAGCCTGGCTGCTGCTCGGTGTCCGGGACAACATCATCCACCCCTCGATGAACGCTGCGGGTACGACGGATGTGCTGGAACTCAAGCGCCTCAGGGAGGACTATCCCGAGGCCTATGCGCTCATCAAGGGCCGGCGTGTCACCAGACGTGCGCTGCAGCGGGCGGCCTTTGTCTTCATCGTCTGCTGCGAGGTGCTGGTCTGTCTTCTGTTGTGGGGCGCCACCATCTGGATGGTGCTTGCCCTGTGCGGACTTGCCGATCTGGAGCAGGCCAGGATCGCCGCGCTGGCCGGTGCGCTCGGCTTCACCTCGATCTGGTCCGGGTTCCTGATCGTGGGCAATCACTTTGCCTACTGGTTCTGCCACCAGTGGGCCCAGAACACGCATTTTCAGATGGTGCTGTGGGGCATAGGCACCATGGTGTTTCTTGCCGTTCCACAATAGAGCAAAAATGTCGTCCGGCTTCAGGCCTTGTGTTCATCCCACAGGTCTGTGACGTGGTATTGCAATGCCGTACTCCCGCAAAGTGCTTTCCACGCTTGGCCGTCGAAGTCGAATTCTCCGGTCATTCAACAGGTAGGAAAACACGTACCCGAGGCCCAGAATCAGCACGCCGATGAGGAAGCAATAGATGATGGCGCGGTCGGGATACTGGTCCTTGAGATACCCGATGTAGAGCGGGCCACAAACCCCCGCTGCCGCCCAGGCCGTCAACATCACTCCGTAGACCGACGACATTCTCCGCGTCCCGAACACATCCAGAATGAAAGAGGGCATCGTCGCAAAGCCGCCGCCAAAACAGAGAAGAATGTAGCAGACAAGGATCGAGAAAATCCAGGGATCACGCTCGGTCATCAAGATTCCAAAGACGATCATCTGGCTGGCAAGCAGAATTCTGAACACGCGGACACGACCAATTCGATCTGAAAGCAATCCCCAGAAAAGCCGTCCGACGCCGTTGCAAATCGAGCTTGCAGCAATCAGGGTTGCGCCATACTCGGCGAGAGTTTCCGGTTCCACCGACGGATCGGCAAGCCCCCAGACGTCTTGAAGCAATGGTGACTGAAAGCTGATTACCGCAATTCCCGCGGCAATATTGAAGAAAAACACAATCCACATCACTGCGAATTCACTCGAACGCAAGCAGCGCGCAGTCGACCCAGGGTCTTCCTCCAGTTCAACTGTCGTCCCGCTGCCACGGAAACGTCTCGTGAACTCCGGCGGTGGATCCCTCAGTGCCCAGCTGCACGGGAGCAACACAACGGCAAACACCACTCCAAGCCATATGAAGACAAGTGGCAAGTCGCCTTTCGTCTCGACCACCAGCAAGGGTGCAAGTCCCTTGCTCAGGACAACCGCTCCTATCCCGAAGCCCATGACGACAATACCGGTCGCCAATCCCTTCCGATCCGGGAACCACTTGGCAACCGTGGCGACCGGTGTGACGTAGCCAAGCCCAATGCCGGCACCTCCGATTACGCCGTAACCAAGATAGAAGAGCAGGAGGCTCTCTATGTGCAGTGCGAACCCTGCCAGGACATAGCCTCCCGAGAACATCGCGCTCCCGGCGAGCGCCAGTCGCCGGGGACCGACTCTTGGCAAGAGCATGCCGGCGCATGCGGCAGACATGCCGAGCGAGAATATGGTGACGCTGAACGCCACCGCCGTGTCTGTAAACGACCAGCCCAGCTGCCTGACGAGGAGTGTCTGAAAAAAACTCCATGCATAGACAGTACCCAGACAAACCTGAAGCAGGGTACAGCAAAGGATCGCAACTATCCGTGATTGCGTCATTTCGGACTACTCTTTGCTGCGATCCGGCCCTGACTGCGGTCCCTTTCCATGACCGTCTGTCGGTCGCGAAAAATGAAGAAACAACCGCGCCAGATCGCCGGCCTCGTCATTTCGAGCCAGCAACTCCTGACTCTTCGCTCCGTCAGACGACTGTTCGCGTGCGAGCCCGACCGCGAAGTTCAGAAGTCCGTCGACCGGCTTGGCCGCATAGTTGACGAACCAGATCGCGGCAAAGACGCCTACGACAAATATTATGCAGATCAGATAGATCTGCTGACCGATTGCTCTCTGAATTTTCAAGGCGATCAATCCGGTGTCCATGCCTATGCGAACCGTACCAGCCACGCCCGCCAGGATCGGACTCCCCACTTCAATGAAGTCGCCCATTCCAGGCAGGCTGCGTTCCACCGTCGTCGTGCTGTTCACATCGCCAGCCTTGATTTCTTCCGGAATGCCCGGGACGAAGGTATGGGCAAGGATCTCGCCGGTTTCGCTGGTGATGTAGATGTAGCTTACCCCCTGAATCTCAATGAACTGATCAATCAAGGACTGCAAAGCCGTCAGGTTGCTGTTCAACAGGATGTTCACGCTGGCATCCGCAATCGTCTTTGCGATGCCCTTGCTGTTCGCCTCGTACTCCTTGGACAGATGCGTGTCGACCGCATAAATGCTAAGCAACGACGTCGACACTCCGATCACACCGAACAGAAAGAAAACGCCAAAGAGTGTCTTTCGGAAGAGTCTCGGCATACTGAAGAGTTTCGGCATACTCATGTCACGCAAACCTCGTCTGCCAGTTGTGGAGCGGAACAAACCGACCTTCGTCGACAACGGTGTAATAGACCTTTTGCAAGCCTTGACGCCGCTCCGGCCCGAACGACACCGCCTCACCGATTCCCAGGTCGTACTCCGTTATGCTGAATACGGCATCTTCCAGCGCACCCCGTTCCGGCGTTTCGCCTAGGCGCCCCAGAATCTCGACCATCATCTTGGCATCAAGGAAGCCCTCGAGACTTACAAAGCTGTGCGAAAACGGCGTGTAACTTTCCGTCAACAGTTCCTGCGGCGCGGAAGGAGCATACAGCGCCATCAGTTCCTGGTACTGCTTGACCGCCGGAATCGACGTATCGTGGTAGCTGGGCACGACCTGCGAGTTCACCAGCAGAGCGGTATAACGCTCGCCGTCGTCACGCCCCTGGGTGATGAGATTGAGCAGATTTTCGCTCCCGACAAAGGAAACATTGGCGATGGGCACCTGCAATCCAAGGTCCACGGCGTCACGAAGGAACGCAGCGCATGCGGCGTAGGCACCAATGCAAATGACGGCATCGGGGCGCGATGCCTTGAGAATCTCCACCTGATCTCGCATGACGCCGGTGAACTTCGAACCCCGCCTGTAGGTCGCCTCGCCGACAATCTGCTCTCCATACTGCTTCAGCGCCTGGCGCACACCCGCCCAGCCGCTGCGGCCGTAGGCGTCGGCCTGATAGAAGACCGCAATGCGTCTGCGACCGATGTTGACAAAGTTCTGGACAAGGCCGGCGGTCTCTTGCCGGTAGGAGGCGCGCAGATTGAAGGCGAAGGGTCCATATGGCGGCTCCCGCTGGGGTTGTGCGCCGGTGAATGGGAAAAACAGGTAGATCTGTCTCTCCTGGAACTTCTTGAGCATGGGAAGGACACGCGTGACCGTCGGCGTGCCGACATAGCCGAACAAGGCAAAGACCTCGTCCTCCAGCATGAGAGTCAGCGTGTTCTTGACCGCAGGATCAGGTTGATAGCCGTCGTCATAGGTCTTCAGGACGACCTTCCTGCCTGCGATGCCACCTTGTCGGTTGACATGCTCGAAGTAGGCGCTCGCTCCGCGATACAGCTCTATGCCGAGACCACGGGACGGTCCTGAGAATGCGGCAGACATTCCCAGCACGATCTCACTGTCGGTGACTCCAGATGATGTCGTTGCACCAAGCGATTTCGAGCCGAGCCCCATCAGGCATCCGGCAAGCCCGTACTGAAGAACGTGCCGTCTCGTCGCTGACGTCATGTGATGAGCTCCCGGCCGTGGTCCAGTGTATCCGTGATTCCATCGTTGCCCGCTTCCGACGGCGGTACCGCAGGTGGCATAACGATCATGTCGATGGTGTCGGGCGACACGCCGCGTGCGTTGTCCTCGATGTGAATCTCCATGCACTTCCCGGAGCGCCGGGTGACGAGAGTGAGTGATGGGTCGTACCTGGTTCCGTCAGTACTTTCTTCGGTTGAGCGACGATTTTCAACCGTCGCCGGACAAGCGCTGTCGACCGAGTTCAGTGAGATGCGACACACATCCTGAGAAGTGACGTCGAGTAAGCCAATCATTGGATCGAGACCCTTCATGATCTCAAGCCGAAAATCCGGATCGATGGCACTGGCCGTGAAGTGCGAACCGCGCATGCCCATCGAACGACGCGTCAATGTCGAATGGCTGTGCGCCGCCCCTGCCCTTCCCTGTGCCGAACGTGCGATGCGTTGACCTGCTTCGCCTTGTTCTGACCAGGGAGCTCGGTTGGTCTTTCGGTGCCCAATCTGCGAGCCAGAGAAGCATGGCAGTCCGATGCCGTCGCTGACGTGGCGACCGCGGCGGCTGGTGGCCGATCTGTGGCGGACCTAGCAGGTTGAATGCGCCACGCCTTTGTGCTGCGCTGAAGCCGGGCTGTTCGAGTTGCCTTGACCGGCCCAGCCGTCTGTCGCAGGTCCCCTTCTCGAGGAAGCGCATCCGCAACATCTTGGGGACCCGTGTGTGCTGCTGCTATCGGCGCATCCACACTCTATCCCGTCAAGAGCGCTGGCGGATCAATGCCAGGCAGCTCTATCGGATGTCTTGCCAGGAGAGGCTCCGGCTGCCGAACAAGGCGAGAGGTTCCGCAGGACTGGGGTGACGCTGTTCATTTCCCGCACGACCTTGCTCACTGATTTCACCCCGGTCTGTTCCTGCAAAATGAGACGATCCCAGGCGGCGGCATCGCCCATGGCACTCTTGAAACAGTCCAAATCTGATATCCGGGAACAACGACATCGGGTTCATCAAGTGATCCAGCCTTTACATGGACGACCTTGTCATTGTGAGAGGAGCTGGTGAAAACAGGCGATCCGCAAACATTGCAGAAGAATCGCGTAACCTCTCCTCCACTGTCTCCAGACGTTGTAAACGAGGAGAGTGAAGAACCTTCAAGACTGAACGCCGATTTCTCAACCCGCACACCGACATTGAACGCACTGCCATTTGCGCGTCGACAATCTCGACAATAACAGTAGTTGGCGTCACCAACATTTCCATCGATGCTGTATCGAATGCTGCCGCAAAGGCATCCACCATGCGTCATTTCAGCCGGCTTCATGTGAATCTCTCCAATCACGTGGTTCGGCTGGAGACTCGCCCCTTTGCCAGTCTTTCCAGGTGTACTCAAGACAGGTCAACTGTTCACGGCTGGCCCTTGTGTTCTGACAGTTCGCTTCGGGTCTCAGGTGACAGGAACGGAGTCGCTGCGTCAATCTTAGGGGATTATATACTTGACTGAAAACCGGGGGTGCCGTATACTCCTGATAAATCAACGTATGGAGTCGGACATGGCGCAGAAGGGACCGGGCAAATCGCACCGCGAAGGCATCAGCATCATGGCACTGGCCGACATGTTCCCGGACGAGGCCAGCGCGGCCGCGTGGCTTGAGAGCGTCGTGTGGCCGAACGGTCGTCACTGCCCGCGTTGCGGCTCCACGGAGACCGTCAATGCGTCCGCCACGTCTGGCCTTCCCTACTACTGCCAGGGTTGCAAGAAGCCGTTTTCGGTCAGGATCGGCAGCACCCTTGAGCGGTCGAAGGTTCCCCTCCGCAAGTGGGTGTTCGCGATCTACCTCGAGATGACGAGCCTCAAGGGCGTGTCGTCGATGAAGCTCCATCGGGACATCGACGTGACGCAGAAGACCGCTTGGTTCATGCTCCATCGCATCCGCGAAGCGTGGAAGGGCGTGGACATGGCCCTTACCGGTCCGGTAGAGGCAGACGAGATGTACGTCGGGGGCCTCCGCAAGAACATGTCCAAGGCCAAACGGAAGCAGCTTGAGGGCCGGGGTCCGGTCGGCAAGTCAGTGGTCGCCGGGATCAAGGACAGGGCCACCAAGCGCGTCCGCGCGAAAGTTGTTGGTGACACCACCGCCGAGACCCTGCAAGGCTTCGTCCGGGACCACACGGCGGGAGGCGCGATGGTCTACACAGATGAGGCGAGCGCCTACGCGGGGCTGGCGCGGGACTTCGGCCACGAGGCCGTCAACCACGGCGTCGGCGAGTACGTCCGGGGACAGGCACACACCAACGGGATCGAGTCCTTCTGGTCCACGTTCAAGCGGGCGCACAAGGGCGTCTACCACAAGATCAGCGCCAAGAACCTTGACCGCTACGTGCGGGAGTTCGCGGGCCGTCACAACGTCCGGGAACTGGACACCATCGAACAGATGGGCGCGGCGGTCGTCGGCATGGTCGGCCAGCGTCTCATGTACCGGGACCTGATCGCTGATAACGGGCTGGACTCCGGGGCGCGGGCGTGAGTGAAGAACTTCTACAAACGGCACCGCTCCCACTAGGGCGATACAAGTATCATCGCCTTGGCGCATCAACGCTTGGTCAGTTGCATCAGGCCCGCATTGTATCAAAACTAGTCCCGCCCGACCTTCGGACGAAGAAACCAGACGGGCTGATCACACTCGGCAAAGGGCTCGTTAAGGCGTACATTGAATACAAAACACCGAGCGAGTTGAGAACGCCAAGACAAGTAACCAAGGCGATAAATCAGGAAATCGCGCCTGCCAGGGCACTCTGCAACTTGCTCATTGTCACTAGCGGTGCAAAGACATTTTGGATCAACCCACATACTGGCAACCAAGTGCAATCGCCAGACGCTCTGCCGCCCTTCAACGCAAAGTCGATTGTGGAGGGCCGGGCGTCACTTGAATACCTGCAGTCGCTGGAGGAAATAGTTGACCGGGCCGACCATTCTCTTTCACCTGACAATGATGAGTTGTATAGCCCGTCGTTGATTGATCCGTCACAAATAGCGCAATCGATATGGCAAAAGATATGGATCAACACAGGCAAAGAACCTGAGAAGTGCCTGTACAATGTTGTGGAGTTGTTTGTTTTCAAGTTCCTGTCCGATCTATCCGTTCTGAAGGCACACCACAACTTCGAGCATGTCTGTGAGGTAGGAGACACGTCGGGTCACGAGGACGCGCTCACAACCTACGCCAAACTGAGTCGTCCCGCGATTTACGATCTTTTCCCGGCCGGTCAAGACGGAACCAGCATCATAAATGGCACCATATTCGTAAACGAAAGGGGCGAGCCGAACAGTTCACAGTCTCGCCTTTTCTTCGAAGTCCTCAAGGATCTTCGCGAATATGACAGGCAACACGGTTCTCTCAAGTACATCGAAAAGGAATTCAAGACACGACTCTATGAGGCTTTCCTGCGTCAGGGCGCCGGGTTGCATCACTTGGGGCAGTTCTTCACGCCAAGAAATGTCGTTCAAGCGGTGGTTCGCATGTCCGGCGCGAACTCACTGGCGCCCGGCTCATCCCTTTGCGACCCGTTCTGTGGTGTTGGCGGGTTTCTCCTTGAGGCGATATTACAATGTCCTCGTCTTCACGCCGCCTTTCAACCCGTAGACGGTGCAATAAGCCCCGATGTCACTGTTGTTGGATACGACAGGGGAAGTGACGAGAAGGAAGACGAGAGGACCATCATCCTGGCAAAGGCCAATGCTCTGATCTACTTCTCGGACTTGCTGGCACGCTACAGCTCGCCCGACTTCGCCAAGGAAGTGTCCGAGCAGTTGATCAATCCGATGTTTCAATTGTTGCGCAGCAACCTTGGGACCTTCGAGGTCGACGACGAGTCGAAACATGACCTTATCCTCACCAATCCGCCATACGTCACCCGAGGGTCGGCGAGCCTCAAGAATGCGATAGAGGAAGCCGGTATTGCTGACAGGTACAGCGTGTCCGGGCGCGGGACGGAAGCCCTTGCCATGCAATGGGTCATCCGAAGTCTGACACCTGGCGGCACCGGGATTGTCATAGTGCCGGATGGTCTTCTGAATCAGCGTGAAATGCTGGCGTTCATCAAGGCAGAGTGTGTGGTCAAGGGCATCATCTCCTTGCCCGAGAGAACCTTTTACGCCACCCCCAAGAAGACGTACATACTGGCGATTACCAAGAAGCGTCGTGCCGGGGTGATGCAAACGGAACCAGTGTTCGCCTATCTGGTGTCGGAGACCGGTGAAACGAGGGACGCAAATCGCTGGACCATTCCCGACAATCACTTGATCGAGGCGACGGGCCTTTACAACCAGTTTGTCGGACACCCCCTCTCCTTCCAACCCTCGTCGTCTAGATGCAAAGCTGTGTCCTGGGACACTTTCGATGCACTAGAGCATTGGATGTTGGACCGCCGTTGTTGGAACACGCAAGAACTGGAGGCCATGGGCGTGTCCGCAAGTCACAGCGCCTCTGTGACCGTAGAGGAATTCAACGAATACCTGACTCCACTCGGGATACAAGGGATCGGGGAGCAGCGGCAGGGACATGCAAGGGCCGCGATTAGCTATAGGGAGGTGTTGCTTGGCGACGAGGAATTGTTCTGCTTAGTAATCGGAAAGCGTGTTCTCAGGAGGGACTGCGTAGAGAGCGGAATACCCTGCATCAGCGCTAATGTTCGGGATGTGTTCGGTTACATCAAATCATCAGATATCCTTTCAGACTTTACTGCGCCATCCCTGACGTGGGGCATTGACGGGGCCTTCGACTGGCACTTCATTCCGGCCGGGTCGCCTTTCCATCCCACGGACCACTGTGGAGTTCTTCGTGTTGTGCACCCTGGCATTGACCCAGAGTATCTGTACTTCGTACTGAGGAACACTCGCGACAGGAATGGCTTCGACCGGACCTTTCGGGCCAACCTGCGCAATGTTGGCAACGTCGCTGTGGATGTTCCAATGTCGCATGATGGTGCATTTGATTTGCACAAACAGCGTGAGATTGCCCGCACGTACAAGGAAATCGAAAAGAGGCGGGAGCATGCACAGCAGGCCCTCCGCTACATCACAGACGCTAATGTGACGATCCAATAGGCAGGAGCCAGACATGGTCGATGAAAACGGAGACAATACGCACCGGCGCCAACCACCACCCGAAGTCAAAGTCCTGAATCCACGCTACAAGGGTGCGACCCCGGAGATGGTGGCCCGCGCGCTCTTGCATCCAAGAAGGCAGGACAATGAGGGCGACGAGGAAACATGACCGGTCATACGGCACCCCCGGTTTTCAGTCAAGTATATAATCCCCCAATCTTGACCACGCATGCCGCAGGCTCGGCGCCATCAAGGACCGGGGGAACCGGTCCGGCGTTCCAGCCTCGATCTTAACGCCACTGCGAGGAACGCCAGGGCCATACCGAATCCCGCAATCACCAGGAACGTTGCGCTGCCGCCGACGACACTTAGCGAGAATCCGATCCATAGCGCGGCCAGCATTCCTGCTCCCTTGTCGAAGAGGGCGGAGGCGCTCACGACGCGTGCCATGAGGTGGTCGGGCGTGTGCGACGCCCTGGCCGAGAGGTAGAGCACCAGCAGGAATCCTTCGCCGGCTCCGATAAGGAAGGCGCCAGTCAAAAGGAAATGGAACCCTCCCTGGGCGATGAGCATTGCGCCGGCTGAAAACACAATCAGGCACCAGGCCGGGATGATTCCAGTCCGCAATTTGAGAAAACCGGAACAAAACGTTCCGAGTACCGATCCGGCCGCATAGGATGACACGGCGAAGGACGCCGCAAGGGCATCGCTGGCATCGCCACCGGAACCCACGTAGACAAGCCCCAAGACAACGCCGTGACCGACGGCACCGTAGGCGGTCCAAATCAACTGCATGGTGCGCAGGCGCGTATGACGCAGGAAGAACGACAGGCCCTCGCGGATATCGCGCAGAATGGAGCTCTTGCTCGAGGAGACGTGGACCGGTGCGTCGATCCTGACGAAGAAGATCGCAAGGGCGAACGCGGCGAGAAACGCGGATACGAGCGACAGTGCCTCAACGGTACCAACCGTCGCTACGGTGAAGCCGGCGATGGCGGGTCCGGCAATCCAGGCAACCGACTCGGTGGCCTCCGTCCATCCGTAGGCGCCTTCAAGTTCGGTCTTCTCGACGAGCCGCGGCACGATCGCCGATCGCGCTGCGTCCGAGACTGACGCCAGGGTTCCAAACGGTACGGCAACCGCAAACAGGGCGATGAGAACGGGTCCGTCCAGAAAGTGGACGATGACGACAAGGAGAAGCAGAAGGGCACGGCCGAAATCGGCCAGGATCATCAATCGCTTGCGGTCGTGCCGATCGAGAAGGGCGCCGAAGGGAAGGTGAAACACGAAATACGGCACCATCTCCAGGACGACGACGAAGGACACAAGGGTTGCGGATCCGGTGAGGTCCAGAACGACCAGGGGAATGATGACGTTGCCTGCGGCCTCCGCGGAGTTCAGTACGCACTGCGCAAGCACGAAGACCCGGAAACGGGCGTTTCTCTTGATGAGCTGAAACATCGGTGACGTCAGCGGCGGCAGGCGCCGTTTCGATCGGAGGCATGTTCGCCGGAGGGGAATTGGAGGCTTACAGCAGACCGAAGTTGAGGCGCAAGTGTCGGGGTCGGCTTGTCGGCGGCGGTGCGTCGACGCTTGTCTCTCGCCTGATCTCCTGTGGGCCTGATCTTCCCATGACCGCTGGCATCTGCGTCAATCAGGAGGAGCACATGACGCGTCGGTGCTGCAAGCCTGTGGCTCGTGAGACAACTTCGACCACGAGACAGGCGTTGTCGTCAGAATGCGTAGCGCAGTGACAGCCGGACGCCGTGGCTCTTCAGCCTCGCCTTCGTCGGCGCGAGATCAAGCGGCAATGGTGCCCGGCTTCCGTCGCGCCAGACGACCCGGCCCGGGCCGCGCGGCGTGCGGACTTCGCCAAGGTCCGTGTAACGCCAGGCCAGATCGAGGCTGACGCGCTCGCTGAGCGCCAGCGCGACCCCGGCCGTCGCCATCCACGCCAGTCCGGTGTGGCTGCCGCCCGGCACGGTGGTGGTCGTCGCCGGAAACGTCATGGTCGTCTGCCCGATCCGGGTGTGCGCGGCTCCGATTCCTGCACCGATGAAGGGTACGAAGGGACCGAATTCGGGCACTCCCAGGGCGTCGAGATCAACGAAACCGGCGATCATCCCGGAGAGAGACGACAGGTCTGCCGAGACTTCCTGCCGGCGCTCCGGCGCCAGGAAGTTCGCGCGGCCATCGAAGGAAAAGTCGGGACGGTATTCGACCAGCACCTCGAACCGGACCACCCCGGTTTCGTAGCCGAGCCCGAGTTCCACCGAGGGCATTGTCCCGAAGTCCCCCGCCGAACGATAGGGCGCGCCATCGCCGCCGGTTCCGCAGCCGTAGAGAGCCGCCGGCGTGGTGGTGGAGCAATCGGTATCGGTAAAGGCTGTCGTCTCCGGCCTGTCGAGACCAATGCCGCCGCGCAGATAATAGTCTCCCGCAACGGCGAAGTCGGAAGCCAGGCACAGTCCGGCGGCGAGCACCATTGTCGCGAACTGCGGGAGACGCGCTTGTCTGCCGGGTGGAATTTTGGGGAGTGATCGAGCCATGCAGCCCTCCGGATTTCGGGACAGCACTGCAACCATTGGGGAAGCGCGTTTGCCAGAGTTGCAGGGCATGACCTACGGATACCACGGCCCGCGCCCGAGACCCAAGCCTCTCCAGATCTCGGTCATGGCTGCTGGCGTCCCCTTAATGCCTCGATCGGAACCATCGGCGCTCCCTGGTGATTGGCGCTTCCCACCACGGGGACAAGGTGGCTTGGAAACTCAGGAGACGTGCGCGGGCCGCGATGCCGTAGATGACAGCGGTCTGCAGCTCTTGTGAGTGTGCGATCAACAGGATGGGACTGACCAGGGAGGTGTTCGTCTTCTCCAGCGGCAATGACGCGGTTCGCGCGGAGTGACCGGCCGTTGATTGTATCGCCTCGTCCTTCGTGTACCATCGGCATCCATGGACGTGGCAGCCGTCATCTTCATCACTCTGGGCATCATGATCGTCGGATTCGGGCTGCTTTCGCTCGCCAATATTCTCAACATGAGCTTTACGGAACACCAGCGGGAGCATGCGGACATCACGAACCCGCGCTTCAGGCTCTCGATGGCCAAGTTCATGGTCACGGGCTTCGTGATCATCGCCATCGGCGGTGTCTTCGCCCTCCTTGCCTGACGCCCTCACCTGTCGTCCAGGCGACCGCTGCCTCGCGCGTGGCGGACAAGCGAATCGTCGGTATCGAACCACGCAAGGGCCGCCTCATGCCAGACATGCCGGGCGGGCGGCAGGGAATCGGGATCGTCACAGGTCCCCGTAAAGAAGTGGATTTCACCGGGGGCTTCGTCCGATTCGTAGGTCAGCGGCGTGCCGCAGGAAGAGCAGAACCCTCGCCTGACACCGGGCGAGGACTTGTGGATGGCCCGATGGCCGGCGGTGAAGGTCACGGACGAGGCGGTTGCCCCGACAAAGGCGGCAACGGGAGCGCCGGTAGCGCGCCGGCAACTCCGGCAGTGACAGTAGGCCGTCCACAGCGGCGGTGCATCGATGCAATACCGCACGGCGCCGCACAGGCACCCTCCGCTGATCGGCGGCATCGATCAGTCGATCCCTGACAGGACCTGCGGCAGGCCGCGCACGCTGATCCGCCAGAGAAGGCGGGAGTTCTCCGGCGACGTGGCAAATGCGATGGGGCTCGCCGCATGCATCGTCTGCAGGGTATCCCAGATGACGAGATCGCCCGGACGATAGTGGTGGCGGTAGATATGTTGCTCGCGCAAGGCATGAGCCTTCAGCGAGTCGAGCAACGCGCCGGCCTCCCCGGAGGCCATGTCCCTGATGGCGTAGGCTCCGTGACCGATTGCATAGAGTGCCTTCCTGCCGGTGACCGGATGGCGCATCACCAGTGGGTGATGGACCGGTGGCACCCGGCGGTCCTGGTCGTCGTTGATGATCGGGTTGACCGCGGCTTCGCCCGCAATGCGGCGGCCACGCCCGTACTTGTGCGCCACCTCGAGGGAATCGATCCTCTCCCTGGTGGCGGCGTCAAGGGAATCATAGGCGCCCGCCATGTCGCAGAACTGTGTTTCGCCGCCTTCCCGGGGCGCCAGGATCGAATAGAGCATGGTGACGCTTGCCGGCACCTCCTCGTAAGACTGGTCGGTGTGCCACAGAGCGGCGCCGTTGCGGATCTTGGCGTCCCTGTCCCGCTCTTCGGTGTTGCCCACTGTCATGAGCTCGGGATAGCCGTCCATGCGCATGTGGTCGAGGACATGGGGGATGGGATCGCCCCACAGCCTGCCGAACCGGAGAAACCGGTCCTTGTCGAGATTCTGGTCCCTGATGACGATGACGCGATGGGCATGAAGCGCGTCCACGAGGGTGCGCATGACCGGCTCGGCGAAGTCGTCGGCAAGCCGGACTCCGTGAATCTCCGCTCCGAAGGCCGCATCGAGCGGCGTCAACGTCACCATGGAAGCCTCCAGGACGGAACGCTACCGTGAAGTGACACCGGCGACAATGTCAGCGCTCGCGATGCGCCGTTCCAAGAGCCTCGATGACATCGTCGCTCTTCGCGAGAGTTCCGAAGACGCCACCGGACGAGCGGATGAGGTCGATGGCAGCGTCATGTCGCCGCTGGCTTGCCGCGGCCGTGCAGTCTTCGACGACCACGCATTCGATGCCGCGATCCAGGGCCTCGCGCAGGGTCGACGTGACACAGCAGTCGGTTGTGAGCCCGACCAGGATCGCCGCCCGGATGTCCCGCGCCCGAAAATCAGCGTCGATCGCGGTCGTTGCGAAGACCCCGTAGCTTGCCTTGTCGAACACGTCCTCGCTTGGTGACGGCGCGAGTTCGTCGATGATGTTCCACCCCTCCTCGCCACGGACGAGCGCCCGTCCCAGAGGTCCGGTGCTGCCGATCGCCTCGTTGGCGGCGCCGCCAACCTTCCAGGGCTGCAGGTCCGAGAGATCCGGCGCGTAGCCCTCGCGCGTGTGCATGATCGTAAGCCCGCACCGCCGCGCCGCGCCGAGGACACGGCGAATCGGCTCGACGGGTTGTTTCAGGCGCTCCAGATCGACCCCGAGACGATGCATGTAGCCATTCTCCGCACAGAAATCCCGCTGCATGTCGATGACAAGAAGCGCCGTGCGCGATGGCTCGAGGGCGCCCCGTTGCGGAAAGGGCAGCGGGACGCCGGCAACGACCGACATGGTCACGACCGGCGGACGGGGGGCGGGAAGAAGCTGGCCGGCGTCATGAGACGGTTCTCCTGGCTCACCAGGGCACCGAGTTCGGCGCTCCGGGCCAGGTAGTCCTGCCAGTCGGAATCCGCCTGCATCGCCTGCCGGCGCGCCTCGCGGTCACCGGCATTCTCGTAGACCCAGATGTGGACGAACTGGTTGGGATTGCCGGTCTCGGTGACCAGCCATGCCAAGGGCTGTCCAAGGTGCCTCGTCTGCGGTTCCTTGCCGAAAGCCTCATAGAGCTCCATGTGTCGTTTCAGCATGCCGGGACGGCAGGTGTAGGTTCGCACGTCAAGCAGCATCATGCGTCTCCTTGTTCTGGCTTCGCCGGTGTTCCTCCACCAGGCTCTCGATGATCGGGACGAAATGAAAAAATCCTGGTGTCTTCATGCCGGGCCGCTTCCCGGCGTCATCCAGGAGTCGTACGGCGATGATGTCGCCGAGATGCGGGTGTTGGGCAAACTGCTCGGCCTCGTGTGCCTCCATCGGGCCGCCCTGGAGGGAAAGCGAATGGCGCGACGCGTCACTCAACCTCTCCAGGTAATCACGCCTGGTGGCCGAGAGATAGCGCTTGGCAGCCACGTGGTGGCGTATGCAGTCGGTCACGACGGCGGGAAAGAAACGCTCCACCAGTCGGGCGCCGGCCACCTCGTGGTGTCGGTCGCGGGTGTCTGTCATGGAGAACATCCCGGAATCGCCCGCGATATGGCCGATATCGTGAAGCAGCGCCCCGACAATGACCGCGTTCTTTCTGCGGCTTCTCTGGGCAAGGGTGGCGCTCTGCAGCATGTGTTCGGCGATCGTCACGTCCTCGCCAAGGTATTCGACGGTCGCCACGTCTTCGAAGATGGCAGCCAGGCAATCGATGATCGCCTGGGCCATCAGACCGGCTCCCGCGATGTTGCCTGCATCAATGCCTCGTGAGTCGAGCGCAGCCCGTCCATGTCCGCATAGCAGCCCTGGAGCCAGCGGTTGCCGGCGCCTGTCCACGCCGTGCGTCCGTGAAGAACGCGGGTGTTGTCGACAACAAAGCACTCGCCGGGTTCCAGGCGGAACGAGATCGCCATCAACGGGTCGTCGACGATGTCGCCGAGGTGCCGGTAGGCGGCATACCACATGGCCATGCGCTCGAAGGGCACATCCCTCACTGCCGCCAGGGACCGGTTGTTGAAACGCACGCACCGGAGTTCTCCATCCGGCGCCAGTTCGATCAGCGGACGGCGGGCGGCGAGTGAGACACCCTCCTCGCCGTCAAACGCGAAGCGTGCACAGTGATCGGCGAGCACATCGAAGTGATCCGGGTTCTCCTCCTGCAAGCGGCGGACGGCGGCAAACCCGTCAATGACCATGCTGTCGCCTCCGGTAAGCGAACTCTCGAGACAGTAGAGCACCTGAACCGTCGGCACCGGGTCCCGGTAGGGATTGTCGGTATGGGCCTGAAGGGCACGTCCCGTATTGGCAAGATTCACCGGGTTCACTTGTGTACGGACATCGAAGTGACGGCCATAGTTGGTCTCCCTCACGTGACCGAAGAGATTGACGATGCGAAAGAGCGCGCCGGGCGCCACCGGCCCGTTGATCACCCGCGCCACACCATAGTTCCGGACGCAGCCCAGCCAGTCGCGCAGCGCCGCGCCGCGCATCTCCAGGTCCCCAAGGTTTGCGACCGGCACCTCGCCCAGCCGGGAGCCTGTCCACGTGGTGATTGTCGGTTCCGTCCAGCCACGCCCGTCAACCCCCGACTGGTCGTAGGCATTCCGCTCGAGCCAGGACAGGTCGAAGGCGATCGCCCTCATCTCCGGGGCGAAGTTGACCATGAGTGTGGTGTCGCTGACGGCCGCGGAGGCAATGCGAAGATCGGACGGGATGGCGCCCGGTGCAATCAGCCGCTGACCATTGCCGGGGTCGCGGGTCTCGGGATCGGCCGCATTGTCGCGCAGCCAGATGGCGTGGAAGCGCCTGGACCCCAGGGTCAGGAATGTCCCGGAGGCATCGACACTGACGTCCGTCATGACAGGCAACCGGCGTCACATTCCCGGGCAAGGCGGCCGATGGCGTCTTCCATTGCGTCAATCGTACGGGTGATGTCCTCGTCGTCGATAGCCGTGGAGACGTAGATCTTGGAGTCCGCCTTGAGAACGCCATTCTCCATGAGGAGAGCGTTGAATCGCTTCAGCATCGCGGCATTGCCAGCCAGCATGTCGCAGTGATTGCTGACGGCGCCATGGGTGAAGACGACATCGAAAAGAGGAGGTTCGCCGACCACCCGGGCATCGATCCCGTTGGCGGCCAGGATCCTTTCGAGGGCCGCCATCAGGCGCCGGCCCGTGTCGAAGAGGCGCTCGAAGGTGCCGGGACGGGACAGGACGCCGAGCGTTGCCAGACCGGCCACGGACGCCACGGGATTGCCGGAGAGTGTGCCGACCTGCGGCACGAAGCGCCCGGTGCCGGCCTGCTCGCTGTCAAAGGCGGCCATGATGTCCTCGCGTCCGGCAATGGCTGCAAGCGGGAAGCCGCCGCCGATCACCTTGCCGAGCGTACACAGGTCCGGAACGACACCGTAGTACTCCTGGGCCCCGCCCATGCCCAGCCGGAACCCCGTGACCACCTCGTCAAACACGAGGAGCACATCGTGTTCTCGTGTCAGGTCCCGCAAGGCGGCGAGGAATCCCGGCTGCGGCGAGATCAGCCGCTGCATGGGTTCAAGGAACACCGCTGCGATCTCGGATCCGTACTCCCTCAAGAGACTTTCCACCGCACCTGCATCGTTGAACGGCGCCACAAGGACCGTGTCCCTCACCGCGTCGGGAATGCCCGCGGAATCGGGAATCGGGCGGGGCGAGTTGCCGGGCGTCTTCGGCGCGAGGCTCATCAGTGCGTAGTCGCTGTAGCCGTGGTAGCCGCCCTCGAACTTGAGGATTCTCGGACGCCCCGTATGGGCACGGGCAAGGCGCATGGCAAAGGCATCAGCCTCGGAACCCGTGCTCGTAAAACGAACCTTTTCGGCAACCGGCACGGCGTCGATGATGGCTTCAGCCAGCGCAATGCCCTCGGGATTGCTGGCGAAGAACGTCGTCCCTGTCTCGAGCTGGCCGCGCACCGCGCTCGTGACCTCGGGATGGGCATGCCCGATGAGCATGGGGCCCGATCCGATGAGATAGTCGATGTATTCGCGGCCCTCGTCATCCCACACGCGGCTGCCGCTGCCCCGGGCAATGACGAGATCTTTGGAGACGTTGCCGAACGTGCCGCCGGGAAGAGCCCTCGCCGCTCTCTGGCGGATAGACGACTGCACACTCTGCGTCATGCCTGCCACCGCGATCGTGCCGACTCCAGGGGGCACGATATCGACCAATCCGTGCTACACAAGAGGCAAGACGAGCCCAGGGCCCCGCATGACGTCCCTCCCCCTCGCCCTCTACGATGCCTTCAGCGACACCGCATTCGGGGGCAGCCAGGCCGCCGTCGTTTCCAACGCGGGATCCCTGGGCGACGCCACCATGGCGCGGATCGCCGGCGAACTCGGGTACCCCGCCGTGTGTTTCGTCGGCGCCACGGGCGAGGAACGCGTCGAGGCGCGATTCCGTTCGACGGTCATGGAGCTCCCGATGTGCGGCCATGGCACCATCGCCCTCATGACACGCTTGATCGAGCAGGGTTACGTCACCATGCCCTCCAGGATGGAACTTCACCTTCCTGGCTCCCGGACCCACGTCACCATCTCGGCCGGAATGGGAGGCAGGCCGCTGGTCATGCTCGAGGTCACCCCGCCCGCCTTCCGCCAGGATGATGTCGACAGGGGCCGCCTTGCCCGTCTCCTTGGTCTCGAGCCGGACATCATTGCCAGGGACCATCCCCTGGAAACCGTCTGTGGCGATTTCGTGCATCTCGTCGTGCCGCTGCCCGGTCTCGATGCCATGGAGCGTGTGCGTCCCGATTTTCCGGGACTCGTGGCCCTGTGCCACGACCACGCAATAGAGACCGTGGCGCTCTTCACGACCGAAACGCTTGACCCCGCGTCGACGCTCCACGTTCGCGACTTCTGTCCCGCCGTCGGGGTGGCCGAGTCGGCTGCCGCGGGGACGACCAACGCCGCCCTTGCCAGCTACCTGGTACGCCACCGCATCGTGTCGCCGGACTCGGGCGCCCGTGTCGACGTCAGGGCCGAACAGGGTGTCGAGATCGGCCGGACAAGCAGGATTGTCACCTGTGCCCACATCGAAGACGATGCCGTCACAAGCATCGAGGTCGGTGGCGTGGCCACCAGGACCGTCGAGGGTCTGCTCCATCTGCCGCCATGACCGACAGCAATCTCTCCGCTTCCAGGGTCTTCGCCTCTGCCTTCGCCCGCCACGGGGTGGACACCATCTTCGGCCAGTCCATTCCTTCGGCTTTCTTTCTGGCCACCCCGGAGTTCGGCATCCGCCAAATGACCTATCGCACCGAGAACGCCGGTGCCGTGATGGCCGATGCCTACGCCCGGATTTCCCGCAAAGTAGGTGTCGTCGCCGCACAGAACGGACCGGCTGCGACACTGCTCGTCGCCGGGCTGGCCGAGGCATTGACGGCATCCTCCCCGGTGGTGGCCCTGGTCCAGGACACTCCCCCCTTGTGGCGGGATCGCAATGCCTTCCAGGAGCTCGATCATCCCGAGCTGTTCAAGGGCTGCGCCAAGTGGGTGCGCAGGATTGAGGACACCCGGCGCATCGACGACTACGTCGACATGGCCTTCCGTCAGGCGACCGGCGGGCGTCCCGGTCCAGCCGTTCTCCTGGCGCCGGTCAATGTCATGGAAGCGCCCCGGGCGACGGGCTCCGGGCGCCAGCAGTCTCTGGGCCAGGTGCCCCTCGACAGGCCGGTCGCCAACCGGGATGCGATCGCCCGGGCAGCGCAGCTGATTGCCGGCGCCGAGAGACCGGTTGTCTGGGCCGGGGGTGGCGTGCATCTTTCCGGTGCCGCCGACATTCTCGCCACGCTCCAGGAGAAGGCCCATCTTCCGGTGGCCACCACGACCATGGGAAAGGGCGCGGTGGATGACGCGCACCCCCTCACGATCGGCGTGGTCGGGTACTACATGGGCAAGGGTTCGGCGACACACCGGCTCGCCCCGCTGATCAGCGAGGCGGATGTCATCGTGGCCGTAGGCAACCGCACCAATCAGAACGGCACGGATTCCTGGCAGCTGTTGTCGCCGGACACCACCCTCATTCACATCGACATCGATCCCCAGGAAATCGGCCGCTCCTATGAGGCTTTACGCCTTGTCGGCGACGCCCGCGAGACTCTCGCCGCCCTCTCAGCCGACCTGCTCGCCGGCGATCTCGCCCTGAGGGCCCACTGCCGGCCCGCTCTCGAATCACGGATCGCCGAAGCGCGACACAGTCATCGCGAGGAAACCCTGCCCCTTGCCACCTCGGCGGCACGACCGGTGAGGCCAGAACGCCTGATGGCCGAGATCGACGGGCAGTTGACGGAGGAACACATCCTGGTGGCGGACGCGAGCTATGCCTCCATCTGGCTGTGCAACAACCTTGCGAGCCGGCGGCCCGGCCAGCGCTTCCTTACGCCGCGGGGGATGGCAGGTCTGGGCTGGGGCCTGCCCATGGCGATCGGCGCCAGGTTGGCCAGGCCCTCCGCACCGGTGTTCGCCCTCGTTGGCGACGGCGGATTCGCCCATGTCTGGTCCGAACTCGAAACGGCACGGCGGCTTGGCACCCATGTCGTCGTCACCGTGCTCAACAACGAAGTCCTCGGCTACCAGAAGCACGCCGAGCTTCATCGCTACAATGCCCACACTGACGCTGTCGCCTTCACCAGCGTCGATCACGCCGCCATCGCCGAAGCCACCGGTTGCCGGGGCGTGCGCATCACCGAGCCTGGGGACTATGCGCCGGCCCTGGCAGAAGCCTTCGCCCTGACCGACCGGGTGACGACGGTAATCGACGTTCTCACCGAGCCCGAGGCCTTCCCACCCATCACTGCCTTCGGCGAAGGGCCGCTCACCTGACCGGGCAAAGGGATCGCGCGCGGTTCCGGTGACGCTTGCCGGCGGCATGGCAACGTCCCTATCCTCGCCCTCAGGCCATGGGATTATCCAGGCACATGCGGCACCGTTCCCCCGGCGACGGAACGACAGACCCGGGCAGCGGTTACCGGAACGCGCCCGTCACGGCGATTGGTCTGTGGCTGTTCGCCACCATCCTCTTCATGGGGCAGATGGCGGCCCTGAAGTGGCTCGCCGCGGATTACCATTTTTCGCAGATCCTGTTCTTGCGCTCGGTCGTCGTGGTGGCCGGCACCACACTCCTGCTGTTGCGCGGTCCGGGCCTCGGCACTCCGTTCAGGACCCGGCGCTGGCGCATGCATGTCCTGAGATTCCTTTGTTTCTTCGCCGCGCTCAGCTGCTTCATCGAGGCGGTACGGCACATTTCGCTCCCCGACGCCACGGCGGTCTCCTTTGCGTCGCCGTTGCTGATGACGGCACTCAGCGTGCCGCTGCTCGGGGAACGGGTCGGCCCGCGCCGCTGGGCCGCGGTCGGCGTCGGTCTTTGCGGTGTCCTCGTCATCGTCAATCCATCCACAGGCATTTTCCAGATTGCGGCGTTGTGGGCGCTCTGCTCGGCTCTCGCCTATGCCCTTGCCATCATCGTCACGAGGATCGTGAGCCGGACCGAGGACGCGACCACCACGGTCTTCCTGCTGAATGGCATCTACCTGCTGACGATGCCCGTATTCGCTCCCTTCGAATGGATCATGCCCTCGGCCGAAGCCCTTTTCCTGATGGTCGCGTGCGGGGTCACGGTCATGATCGCTCAGCTCACCGCGGTCCGGGCCTGTGCCCTGGCGCCACCCCAGGTCCTGGCGCCCTTCGACTACACAGCGATGATCTGGGCCGTCGTGTTCGGCTATCTCATCTGGGGCGATCTGCCCGACTGGACCGTGGCCATCGGTGCTGCGGTCCTGGTGACGAGTGGCCTTTACGTGTTGTGGCGCGAGGCGAAGGTCCAGAAAACGGGGCCTGTCGCCAACTTCGCCAAAGGACTAGGTTCTGCGAAGAGGAAAGATGGAAGGGCGTCATGACAAGGAGCGTTCACACACGGATCGACGGTCACATCCTGGAGATCACGCTCGATAACCCGAAGGCCAACGCCATCGGAGCGGCGACCAGCCGGGACATGAACGATGCCTTCGAGCGGTTCCACGAGGACCCGGACCTGCGCGTCGCCATCCTGACCGGTGCGGGCGACCGCTTCTTCTGCACCGGCTGGGACCTCAACGAGGGCGCGGAGGACGAGCCCGACCGGAGTTACGGACGCTGGGGTTTCGGAGGACTGTCACGCAACTTCGATCTCGAGAAACCCGTCATCGTGGCCATCAACGGCTACTGCGTGGCCGGCGGATTCGAACTTGCCCTTGCCGGTGACATTCTCGTGGCGTCCCGCAATGCCGTCTTTTTCCTTTCGGAGGTTAATGTCGGATTGACCACCGGAGCACCGAGCGTGCCGCGCCTGCTCTCCAGGCTGCCGCGCAGCGTCGCCCTCGAGATGCTCTACACCGGCCGGCGGATGGACGCCCAGGAAGCCTTCGACCTTCGCCTGGTGAGCCGGCTGACCCCGGAAGGCGAGGTCATGGATGCGGCCCGGGACATCGCCAGGGACATCGCCGCCGCCGCTCCGCTGTCGGTGCGCGCGGAAAAGCAGATGGTCAACATGGCCGGCGATCTTCCGCCGCAGGAAGCGGCACGACTCGACATGCAAGGCTGTTTCACCATGATGTCCCGGGTTCATGAATCGGATGATGCGAAGGAAGGAGCCCGCGCCTTCATCGAAAAGCGTCCGCCTGTGTGGAAAGGTCGCTGAGGCGGGATTTGCCGCCGGCCTCGAGGCGCACTAAACAGGAGTAAGGTTCAAGGGAGGAAGAAGATGCTCGTCGTCGTGTCGCCTGCCAAGGCCCTCAACTTCGAAGACCCCGATCCCGGGATCGCCTGGACCAGGCCACTGCTGATGGCCCAGACCCGCGAACTGATGAAGACCACGCGCACACTCAGTGCCGTCGATCTTGCGGGCCTCATGGGACTCTCGGAAAAACTCGCGGATCTCAACCGTGACCGATTCCGCGCTTTCCGGCTCGAACACACGCCGGAGAACGGGAAACAGGCTGTCCTCGCCTTCGCCGGCGACACCTATCGCGGCCTCGACGCCGCCAGTCTGTCATCCGACGATCTCGACCACGCGCAGACGCATCTGCGCATCATTTCGGGCCTCTACGGTGTGCTGCGACCGCTGGACCTCATCCAGCCCTATCGCCTGGAAATGGGAACACGGCTCAACACGCCCCGGGGGCACAGTCTCTACGACTTCTGGGGCGACCGGATTGCCCGCGCCCTCAATCGTGATCTCAAGCACATGGAGTCACCCGTTGTCCTCAATGCAGCGTCGAAGGAGTACTTCAGCGCCATCCCTCCGGACCGGCTGAAGGCTCCCGCCATCACGCCGGTGTTCAAGGAGATGAGAAAAGGCGTGGCGCGCACCCTGGGATTCACCGCCAAGGTGGCGCGCGGCATGATGGCGCGCTACGTCATCCGCAACCGGATCGACAGCATCGAGGATCTCAAGTCCTTCGACGCCGACGGCTTCCGCTTCGATTCCGGTTCATCGACTGCATCGACCTTCGTCTTCATCCGGGACCCCCGGCTGAACTGAATCGGAGTTCCGGAGACGCTGCGCAGACGCATCATTTCCCCGGAACACCCATCAGCTTCGTGGCGACAGCGAGGAGACCAGGCCAGGTGTCGGCCCAGCAGCACCCGTGATCGTAGCCGGGCACTTCGATCACCCGGCTTTGCGACGTCACCGTCATCCGGGCGAGGTAGCTGTCGATGACCTCCCGCCGCACGGTCGTGTCGAGTGCCCCGAGAAAGTGAACCTGGGGAACGTGCTGGACCACACCCGCCACATCGGCTGCGTTGAGAGAGCCGCTGAGCGTGGACACACCCTGGGAAGCCGTCCATCGCCTGTGATCAAGATTGCCGCCAATGGTGATGATGCCGGCGATGTCGTTTCGTCGCGCCGCGGCAAGAACGGCCAGCTGTGCGCCGCCTGAGTACCCGACCAGGCGAAGCCTGTCGGCGCCGGCACGGCGTTTTAGGGCTTCGAGGGCGGCATCGATGGCTTCGACGACGTCCACCCCGTAGCGCGCCTGGGACCAGTACCGTTGATGGCAGCTCGCGAGTTGGACAGGGTCGAGGTAGTGGCAGGGACGTGCCAGATAGACCGCGTTGCCGGGGTCCCTCACCGCCAGCTTGAGAACCCGCCCGTCGCGGGGCGTGGGATCGGCTGCCAGTTCCGTACGCGAAATCCAGGACCGGCCGTCTCCCTCGATGTAGACCGTCAGGTCGCCTGTGTCGCGCCAAGCGGATGGAGCGTATGTCAGGAGACTGAAGCGGCCCGCTTCCAGCCAGGAGGCTGTCCAGCCATGGAGACGCGCCAGCGAATCGGTCGCGGCCTTCATGGCCGACTCGCCGGCCGCCGCGCCTCCGCAGGCAAGGAGAGAAAGGACGACCGGGAGAACGAGAACCGCTGCCCTCATGTACCCAGCGGTGGCACCACGCCCGTGGCCTCGACTATCAGGCGGTAGTGCTCGGTGCGCCGGTGGGCGGCGAAATTGAAGACGTTGGCCTTGATGTAGGCGCCCGCGTCGAGATCACAGTCGGCCACGATTAATTCGTCATCGAGACTGCTGGCCTGGGCCGCGACTTCACCATTGGGGGTGACGATGGCGCTCGAACCCATCATGTGGACTCCATCCTCGAGGCCGGCCTTCGCCACGCCGACCACCCATGTTCCGTTCTGGTAGGCGCCGGCCTGCATGGTCAGGAGATTGTGATGGATGCGCAGGTGCGGCGGCTCGAAGGTCTGGCCATTGAGTGTCGGCGTGTTGTAGCCGATGAGGACCAGTTCGACTCCCTGAAGGCCGAGGACCCGGAAGGCCTCGGGCCAGCGCCGGTCGTTGCAGATCAGCATGCCGATCCGCCCGCCCATGGTGTCCCATACCCTGAACCCGAGATTGCCGACATCGAAGTAGCGCTTCTCGAGATGCTGGAACTGGCGTCCGGGATCGTTCTCCGCATGGCCTGGCAGGTGGATCTTGCGGTACCTGGCGACAATCCTGCCGTCCGGGTTCACCAGGATCGCCGTGTTGAACCGGCCATCCTCGGCAATTTCGGCATAGCCCAGGTGAAAGCCGATGCCGAGTTCGCGCGCCGTCTCGAAGAGCGGCATGGTCTCAGGTCCCGGCATGGACGTCTCGTAGAACGCAGCCAGTTCCTCCTCGTCCTCGATCAGCCAGCGCGGAAAGAACGTCGTCAGCGCCAGTTCCGGAAAGACCACCAGCCGGCACCCTCGGGCATGGGCCTGGTGCATGAGATCCACCATGCGCGCCACGGTCCTCGACCGCGGATCCGCGCGTGGCACCGGTCCCATCTGGGCGCCGCCAACTGTCATGATTCGCCTGCTCAAAGGGTGGATCCTCCTTCCTGTCCGGGCCGGGAGTCCGTTGTCGCAAGGGCGTTGAGCGCCAGCGCCGTTGCTGCCCGCGTCGGCTCGATGACCGGCAGCCCAAGCCTGGTCTCGAGGCGGGCGTGGTAGCGGGCCATGCCGGCGCAACCCATGATGACCACGCCGGCGCCGTGATCGTCCTTCAGGGCCATGCCGGCCCGGACCATACGTTCGAGCACCAGGTCCTCGGCCGAGAGTTCCTTCACGGCAAGGTCGATGGCCATGTCACCCGCCAGATGAGCGGAAAGCCCCAGGGAGGCGACATGGCGCCGGTGCCGGGGAAGGGCCACTGGCAGGATCGAGATGATGCCGAAGCGTTCACCCGTGGCCAGGGCGGCCGCGTAGGCCGAGCCGCCGATGCCGAAGACCGGCCGGCCGCACACCTCCCGGGCGGCATGGAGGCCCGGATCGCTGAAGCAGGCGATGACATAGGCGTCGGCCTCGTCCTCTTCGATTGCGCGGACGACGAGGCCCGAAACCTCTGCGATGTGACGATCGGTCTCGACACCGGGTGGGCCGTCGTCGAGGGTGATGCAGTCGATGACGGGTCCACCGGCGAAACGGAAGATATCGAGAGCCTGGGACATCGCCGCGGTAACGTCGCGACTGCTGTTGGGATTGATGACGAGAATGCGTCTGTCCATGGTTCAGACCGGTCTGACGAACGCGCCGTCCCCGGGACGGGAAAGGACGTTCAAGCCATCGAAGGCCCTGCGGCCACGCAGCCAGGTCTCGCGGACCCGTCCCGAAAGCTCCATGCCGTGATAGGGCGTCCAGGGAGCCATGCGACAGTGAAGCGTGGTGTCATCATGGCGGTGGCCGCCGCGTTCGATGACGGCAAAATCGGCATCGGCACCCTTGCGGATGGCGCCCTTTGCCGGCCACAGGCCGAAGTGCCGGGCCGGGCCCTCGCACAGCATGGAGGCGACGAGACCGGGACCGTGGCCGCGTCTTTCCGCCTCGCTCAGCATGACGACAAGGAGGCACTCGATCCCGGGGGCGCCCGGCGCCGCGGCGAAGATGTCGTCATCGGACTTGCGCTCGAGAGGCCACGAACAGTGGTCCGAGGAGACGAATGCGACGTCCCCTGCCGCCACGCGCAGCCAGATGGCCTCCTTCTCGTCGGGCCGGACGGGCGGGTTGACCTTGCCCCTGGCGCCCATGGTCAACACGTCTGCCTCGTTGAACGCCAGATAGTGGATGCAGGTCTCCGCCGTCGCCTGGTAGCCCTGATCCCTGTACTGGCGCGCCATGTCGAACCCGCGCGCCAGCGAGGAGTGCACGATATGGGCCCGGGCGCCGGTCACGGCCCCGAGTTCCAGAATGACGGCGTTGGCGAGGAGCTCCGCGATCGGCGGCCGGCTCGGATGGTGGCAACCAGCGTCCCTGCGCCCTTCGTCCCTGAACACGCCGATGGCGTGATCGACCACTTCCTGGTCTTCGTTGTGGACCGCTACCGTGAGGCCGGTGTCGGCGATGGCTGCGAAGGCCCGCGCCATCTGGTCGTGGGGAATCCGGGGGAACCGGTGAGGATTGGATTCATAGGTCGACATCTTGAATGCACACACGCCGCCCTCGGCCAGGTGGGCAATCTCGTCGGTTTCGACCACCTTCTTCACGGATCCGTAGAGCGCCACGTCGACATGGGCCACACGGTTGGCGGTGGCAATCTTGTCGTCGAGCAGATCGCGGCTCCACACCGGATCGGGCTCGTCGAAAGGCATGTCGACAATGGTCGTCACGCCCCCCGCGGCGGCGCTTCTGGTCAGATCCTCGAGGCCGTCGAATCCGGCAATCGAGCCGGCGTGGGTCTGGCCGTCGACGACCCCCGGAAACACCAGCTTTCCCCTGTGGTCGATCGTCTGGCGGGCAGGAGGGGGCTCGTTCGAACCGGTCGCGGCGATGACACCGCCGACCACACCGGCCCAGCCGGAATCCACCACGCCTTCCGGCGTCACGAGATCGCCCCTGATGACGAGATCCATCATCACCGGTCCGCGCTCGCCGCCGCTTCGTCGCACATGCGATGGACGTGCCACGGCCGTGACATGAAGCAGACGCACAAGTCGGCCACGACGGGTTCGAGGGCCTTCACCGCCTTGCGCCGTTCGTCCGTTGCCGTATTGAGGCGTTCCATGGCGCGGTTGATCCGCGCCGCGAGATCGTCGATGTCGATGGTCGTGAACCGCCGGCCTTCGTATACCATGCGTCCATTGATCATCACGTGGTCGACCGACCCGCCATCGTCGGCATAGACCAGCTGGTTGAGCGGATCGTTGAGAGGCAGCCAGGCGAGATCGCCGAGATCGATGAAGACGAGATCAGCCAGGTATCCAGGCGCGATCCGTCCGATCCGGCCATCGAGGCCCATGGCGCGGGCGCCACCCAGGGTGGTCATCCGGAAGGCCTCGTCGGCCGACACCCATCGGGAGAGATCATGCGTCATGACCCGTGACACGAAGGTGGCAAGGCGCATCGCCTCGAACATGTTCTGGTTGTCCGAGGAATTGGAGCCGTCCGAACCCACGGCGACGTTGAGTCCGGCTTGAAGCATGCGGCGCACCGCGGCAAGACCCGAGCCAAGCCGCAGATTGCTGCCCGGATTGTGGACCACCGAGGCGCCGCGATCGGCGAGGAGACGCATCTCGTCATCATCGAGCCAGACACCATGCGCCGCGGTGAAGTGCTCGTCGACCAGTCCGATCCTGTCGACATGGCGGGTGAGCGACATGCCATAGGTTTCATGACCGAGAATGGCCTGGAACTTCGATTCGGCCATGTGCATGTGCACGGGCAGGGAGTATTCCCTGGCCAGATCCCGGCAGGCCTCGAGAAACGCATCCGTGCAATGCATCGGTATCGTCGGAGCGAGGCCCGGGCGCACCATGTCCCTCGCAGGGGACCATTCCCGGACAATGTCGCGGCAGGCATCGATCGACACCTGCCAGGGTTCGGGTGTCCACGCCTTCACGGTGTCCCGCAGCCCGGGCTCGAGAGCCTCGCCAAGTTCCGGCACAAGGTCGTGGTAACCGACGTCCGCCACCATGGGCGCGACGACCGCCCGCATGCCGGCATCCTCGTAGGCCCTGGCCACCTGGCGGATACCGGCGACACTGGGGTGAGGCAGTTCAAGTGTCAGGTCATAGGTGGCCGTGCATCCCCGACGGATCATCTCTGCGGCATTGAGCAGTGTGGCGAGGTACATGTCCTCGGCAGTGCGTTGCCCGCTGATCCACACGCCGGCGTTGAGCAACAGTTCCAGGGACCATCGGTCACCTCGGCCCTTGCCGAGACTGCCGTGGCCGTGTGTGTGGCCATTGACGAGCCCGGGAATGACCAGATGGCCGGACACATCCCTCACCGGGACTCCGTCGGGCCCGGCCGCTCCGGGCGGCATCACGTCGAGGATGGTGCCGTCGCTGACGAACAGGTCGCGATACGGCGCATCCCTGGTTTCGGCATCGAGGATGCGTCCCCCTCTCAGGATCATGGTCATGAGGACGTTCCGGCAGCGGCGATGACACGGGCCAGATGATCGGCCCAGCAGTCCTCGGGCTGCCACCCCAGGATCTCCCGGCCCGGCCGCAGGTCGAAGGCGCTGGCACGCGGATGGCGGTGGTAGAGCTCCGCATCTGCGATCGCCGGCCGGTGACCGCATGAGCGCTCGATGGCCTGGGCCGTCTCCAGGGCCGAGCAGGTGTCCGGGCCGGTGATATAGAAGCTGCCGCACCGGATGCCGCGCGCTGCAAGGGCCGCGCGAAAGGCGCGCGCTGCATCGTCGGGTGACACGAAGGCCCTGGTGATGGCCAGCGGCTCGCGCAGGATCCGCCAGTTCACTCCGCTGGCATGAGGCGGCGGATCGGTGCCATCGGCCTCGCTGGCCCTCTGCGCCATGGACCACGTGATGTCCGGCTGGGCGACAAGGCTCGGTCTCAGGCAGATGACCTCGAGATGGCCCCGGTCAACGAAGGCCCGGGCGAACTCTTCCGCCACCTTCTTCGTCATGCCGTAGGCCTGGCGGGGCAGGAGTTCGGTCTCTACGGGCAAGGGCAGCACGCAAGGAGGATTGTCGGCGTCAATTCCCAGGGCGGCCACGCTCGAGGCCAGGACGACGCGCGAGATGCCGAGTTCCTCGGATGCCTGCAGAACGTTCCACGTGCCGCGCAGGTTGACGTCGATGTAGGCCTCTTCCTCCTCGACAATGCCATCATCCAGGGCTGCAAGGTGAACCACCGCCTGACAGCCCTGCAGCACCCCCCGCACGGCGCCGATGTCACGCACGTCACACAGGATCGCCCCGTCGCCACCAGCTTCGATATCGATGACGGCGACATCGCAGACCGGAGCGAGATGCCTCACCACGTAGCGACCAAGGCGGCCGGTGCCGCCGGTGACCGCCACGCGCGAATAAGGAAAACCGCTCAAGAAGGTCTCTCCCGTCAAGCACCATTCCTATCCTGTACGTCCTGCCGCAGACGTGTCAAAGGTGGTCCCATGATCCGCCAGGCACCGGTCCCTGACTCGGCCTCGATTGTCAGCACAAGGCTCTCGACAACGACCGCCAGGTCGGTCTCGTGTGAACCGATCGGGAGACCTGCGAACACCACACATCGCCGTCCATTTGCCACGAGCAGACGTTCAAGCTCCCGCAGTGCCCTGCGTTCCAATTCGTTCTGGACGGGTGCCCAGATATGGATTCGGGTCCGTCCCTGTACGTTCTGCGCATTCCAGGTCTTCCGCTCGGGCCGGCGCGTCTGGCATCGCTCGACCCCCTCCCCTAGAC
Organism: bacterium; assembly: GCA_028821455.1. Taxonomy (GTDB): domain Bacteria; phylum Pseudomonadota; class Alphaproteobacteria; order SP197; family SP197; genus SP197. The sequence continues at coordinate 74,769 of JAPPGE010000071.1, forward strand.
TCGTGCAAACGCGCTCCGGCCTTGCCTCGTCAAATCCACTTGTTCTCGGCAACGACCAGCTCTCCAAGCACCTGCTCATGCCACTCCCAGGAGTACGCCGGGCGAAGTGCCACTCGCGCTCGATGCCCGACATCTTCGAGAAGCGCCTCCAGTGACACCAGCCTCTCGCGTGTAAACGGCGGCGGAACAATGCTCCACAGGAAGCGCCCGTTTGTACCCGCCGCGCCCTTGGCTCCACTCTCAACCTAGAGCTGGCCGTTTCCGTCTTCGGGAATCGGAATCTCCATCTAACGCTCCCATCACGCCGCCTAACGACCAAGCTCAGCCACGGACAAGCTGCGTAGCGGGTTGGCCGTCGGCTGGAGCGCCTTGTTAAGCGCAACTCCACGTTCTCCGAACATTTGGTTCTTCAAGAATGCTTGATTCACCGTGTGCTCCGATTGTCCTTTATCGGCGGAATCGCCAACCAAGACGTGCTTGACGGAAGAAAAAGCAAGAAAACGCAGCCAAAGTGCAACAGAAACTGCCCACCACTCACCCCTAGATACGTTACGTCATATATTGCCGCACCAGGTACAATCGCCCAATACATCAGCACGTCTAGGACAAGAAGCGCTACCACCACCCATCGGGCTTTCCTCCAGGCCCCCCGCCACAACCTCCAAAGTGCCCCTAGCTGCAAGATAACCATCAGTGCAACCAGGAACCACGATCCCACCTTGACGCCCTCTGACGAAGTCTGGTGTCCGACTTGAACAACAACAGGATACAGGCACATCGCCAAGACAAAGACCAAGGCGAATAGACGGATTGCAAACTCCAGCGGTATCCGAACGGTAGTTCCAGTATTATCCGAACGGTGATTCCAGAGTATCCGAACGCTGGTTCCAGGAACATCCGAACGGTGATTCCAGCGACATCCGAACGGTAGTTCCAGGACCATTCGAACGCTGGTCCGATGTTGTCTTCGGGCCAGGGGTTCGGGTTCAGAAGGGGTTCTTGCGAGCAGGGCCGCCGGGCAGGGTCCAGGCGGTTCTCCGTCATCGGTTCCGGCACTCTTTCTTCCATCGACCAGGGTGGAAGAGGGTGACGATCGATGAGGAGAACCGACATGCAGAGTATTACACGTGTCCTGATGCTCAAGCTGGAGCAGGGTCTGTCGATGTCCCGTGTGGCGGCGGCCTCAGGCATCGGCAAGGCGACGGTGCACGACATTCTTCGCCGTGCCGATGCCGCCGGCGTTGGCTGGCCGCTTCCCGAAGGGATGGACGAGGACGAGATCCGTTCCCGGCTCTACCCGAAGAAGCCGGCCCCCGGAGCGTGCGAGCGCCTGGCGCCGGACTTTGACGGCATCCGGGCGGAGCTGACGAAGCCGCGCCGGCGCCGCGGACCTCGCCTGACCCGCACCCTGTTGTGGGAGGAGTACTGCGAGGAGGCCGGGGCGGCGGGCAAGGAGCCCTACTCCTACGCCTGGTTCTGCGACCGCCTGGCGGACGGCGTGGGGGTCTCGCAGAGCGCCCTGAAGATGCGCTTCGACTATCCGCCGGGGGAGTACCTGATGACGGACTTCTCCGGCAAGACCCTGCCGCTCGTGGGGCCGGGGAGCCCACGCGGCCATGCGGAGATCTTCGTTGCGGTCCTGCCGTGGTCGCAGAAGGTGTTCGCCCATGCGGTGGCGTCACAGACGGCGCAGGACTGGACCCTGGCGCACCGCGCGGCCTTCGAGTTCTTCCGTGGCGTTGCGACGTTCATCATCCATGACAACCTTCCGGCAGGGGTGACGGAGAACCGCGGTCTTGACGGCCTGACCCTGAACCGGGACTTCAGGATGTTCTGCGAGCACTACCACACGGTGTCCCTGCCGGCGCGCCAGGCGCGACCCCGCGACAAGGGAGCGGTGGAGGCCGCCGTCGGCTTTGTCGGGAGCGCGCTCCTTGCCGCCTTGCGCAGGCGCAACTTCTTCACCTGCGACGAGATGAACGCGGCCTTCCGGGAGCGTCTGGGCGTTCTCAACGGACGGCCGATGAAGGCGTACGGCAAGAGCCGTGACGAGCTGTTCGCCGAGGAGCGCGTCCTGCTCAAGTCCCTGCCGGCACGACGCTGGGAATGGGCCACGTGGCACCCCCGCAAGGTCGGACTGGATTACCATGTCACCTACGACAAGCGGCACTACTCCGTGCCCTGGAGCCATGCCGGCAAGCGGGTGCAGGTGCGGGTCGGCGAACGCACCCTGGAGATCTTCAGCGAGCAGGGCGGCACGCGTCTGGCCGTGCACCGGCTCGGGGCGTTCAAGGGACGCTTCTGCACCGAGCGCGACCACATGCCGTCGCACCACCGTGAAGCCCTCGAGCTGCGTGTGCCGGACCTTGGAAGCTGGCTCCTGGCAAAGGCCTCCCAGACCGGTCCGGCCGTGCTCGGATGGGCCCAGGGCTGCATGGACGCATGGGACTTCCCGGAGCAGTCGTTCCGCACCATCCGCGGCGTCGTGAGCCTCGCCGACAAGCACCCCAGGGAGCTGGTGAACGCGGCCTGCGAAGACGCCATCCTCGAGGCCAACACGAGCTACGGCTACGTCAGGGACTGGCTCGGCAAGGCACGCAAGGCCAAAGCCAGGGTGCCGCCCGACGAACCCATCCCGCCGCATGACAATGTGCGCGGCGGCGCCCACTACCGTCGCGGGAGGACGCAGCCATGAGCCTGTTCGACCCCACCTACCGGCTGCTCCTGCGCCTCGGCCTCGACGGCATGGCCGAAGCCCTCGAGGCCCAGAACCGGGTTCCCGACATCGCCGAACTGAGCTTCGAGGATCGCCTCGCCATGCTGCTCGACAGCGAGATGACACGCCGCACCGAGCGCAGCTACCAGGCCCGTCTGCGCCAGGCCCAGCTGCGTCTGCGGCCGACCCTCGAGGAGGTCTCCTGCAAGAGCGGACGCGGGCTGTCCCGCTCGGTGCTCACCCATCTCGCCACCGGCGACTGGATCCGCAAGGGCAACGGGCTGATCATCGAGGGCAAGACCGGCGTCGGAAAGACCTTCCTGGCCTGCGCGCTCGCCCACCAGGCCTGCCGGCAACTGCACTCCGTGCTCTACCGCCGCGCCGGCGATCTCCTCGCCGAGATCGCCGCGGCCCGGGTCTCCAACCGCCTGGCGAAGCTGCAGCGAAGGCTGGCCCGGGTCGACCTGCTGGCCATCGACGACTTCGGCCTCGCCAGCTTCACCGCCGAGGGACGGCGCGACCTGCTCGATGTCGTCGAGCGCCGCGAGCGCGGCAAGTCGACGCTGGTGGCCAGTCAGGTGCCGAGCGATCGCTGGCATGCCATCATCGGAGAACCGACCATCGCGGACGCCATCGTCGACCGGCTGGTGAACTCCGCATGGCGCATCCAGCTCGACGGCCCCTCCATGCGGGAACGCGAGGCGCTTCCGGCCCTCGAGGAGGTTGCGGTCGAGAACGCCGGCAGAGCGGAACAGGCGTCCGACGGGTCGTCCCGATGAGAGGGGGCCGGGCGCCTGCGGCGCCTGATCATGATCATCGTCGCGAGCAACGCGGCGTCCTGATCGCCCTGGACGCCCGCCAGCGTGAGGGGCGCGCTGACGTCCAGGGCGGGCCGCCGCGCTCTCGAACAGCAGCCGGCGGTGCTGAAGCACCGCATGACGAACCGGCCGCCAGGACCCGTTTGACGCCTCGGATCACCGTCAATACCCTGCCAGCCGGGCCTGCCAGAGGCAGGCCGGAAAACCAAAATCAACAAGGGGCGAAAACCAAAGTCAGCCGGAGCCGGAATCCGGAATCTGCCGTTCGGATAACTCAAGAACGGCCGTTCGGATACTCAAGAGATATCAGACGGATGCTCCACGGACGGCGTCGTTGAAGCCTGCATTGATTCGTACTCATGTTCCTGCACTTAACGCGAAGTTCCAGCCGCACTTGAGCGTAACGTTTTGAATGTATTGACGTTCGATTGAATCGAGTGTGTCGCTACTGGGAACGCTACAGGCGCACGCCGAGATGATCCAGGTCTTCTTCTGAAGCGGCGTGGGCTGCGTGGTGACCTGGAAGGTTTCGGCGCCCGGCAGGCGGGGCATCACGGTGTTGCGGGTGATAGTGGCGAGATCGAAGTGACGGCGTCCTTCCACTTCGTGCCGGGCGATGAGGCCCGAATCTGGTTCGGGCAAGCGACACGCTGCCGGAGATCCCGCGATGTGCGCCCACCATGAGCACCAGTATGCCTAGCTCCTGTTCCATCGCCGCGGCGAGCCGTCGTGCAGGCGCCTCTCCGTGTCCGATCACTGTCCGCCCTCACCTGCAATCTGGAACCGCCCCTTCACAACGTTGGCGCGTTCTGACTTGTCTGGCATGTCGTCGGGCGTGATGGTATGCCTCATTGCACTGGCGCTCGCGGACCGGAGGACATGACGACCATGCCGACGACGATGGTCCCCGGACCGAGTTCATGGGTTGTTTCGTGACCTGGCGCCGAACCGTCATGGTGGGTATCGCGAAGACGGCCACTGTCGCCGGTCGGGCGGCGGTCTGAGGCGGGGGTCGATCATGTCCATCTATCGCGCCGCCGATGAGCGTTTCCGGGATCTCATTGTCGAGGATGCCGGCTTCGAGACGCTGGCCGAATGGTTCAGGTTCACCGAAGGACCGTCCTGGCATCCGACGGAACGCCATGTGACGTTCACCGACATTCCTTCGAACCGCATTCACCGTTGGCACGCCTCGTCCGGCATGATCGAAGTCCTGCGCGAGCCCAGCCACATGACCAACGGCACCTGCTACGACGCCCGTGGCCGGTTGCTGATGTGCGAGCACGCTACCAGCCGGGTCAGCCGGCTCGAGGACGACGGCACGGTGAGGGTGCTGGCGGACACCTGGCAGGGCAGAGAGCTGAACAGCCCGAACGACATCGTCGTCGATGATCGGGGCGGCATCTGGTTCACCGATCCCCTCTACGGCCGTGAAGGCAGCACCGGCATCGTGCGCGAGGCGGAGCTGCCGTTCCGCGGCGTCTTCCGGATCGACAGCTTGGGCGATCTTCACCTCGTCGACGACGACTACGACGGACCGAACGGCTTGTGCTTCTCGCCCGACAGGTCACGCCTCTACGTCAACGACAGCGAACGCCGGCACATCAGGGTCTACGAGATCGACGCCGAGGGCGGCGTCTCCGGCGGCCAGATCTTCGCCGAGACGCGGGACGACGACGGTACGCTCGGAACGGGCTCGCCGGACGGCATGAAGGTCGATGCCATGGGCAACGTGTGGTGCGGCGGGCCGGGAGGGATCCATGTCTTCGACGCGGACGCCATCCTGCTCGGCGTCATCCTGACGCCCCGGTTTCCGGCCAACTTCTGCTTCGGGGGCGACGACATGCGCGATCTCTTCGTCACCGCGGAAACGACCTTCCTGCGCCTGCGTGTCGGGCATCCCGGACACCCGACGTTCCAGCCATGACACCCCTCCGCGGCACCTGGCGCATTGCGTGCACATCGCGCGATTGAGCTTGTCCCGAATTCAGGAATGGAAACCCGGAACTGGCTGCCAGAGTGTGACTCGAGTTCAAGGCAAAGTCCGTCACCGGGAACGGGTTGATTGCGTTCCTCAGGCCGGTCCTCCCCGAGACGACGTCCAGCGAGAACCGCGAGCTTTGGGCATGCGTCAGGAGATTGACGTCCGGAACGATCATCGAGCCTGCTTTCGAGCGAAGTCGTCCGCTTCCATCTCGTCAACCAGCTGATTGAGCCGGTCGGAATCGGTTCCGGGCTTGAAGCCGAAAGCATGGGGTTCCACCTCGAATGGAGGCACTTGGGGGCGATGCAGTCAGCATCCCGAGACCGATGCGCAGCGCATCATTGACGACAGCCTTCCTGCTTGTGTTCGTGCGCCGCATCTCCTGTTGCAGGAGCTGTTCGACATCCGGGTCGAAGGTCAGTGTGGTTCGCATGGATGACATCATGATGATCTCAATGCCGACGTCGAATTCTCGTTCCGCCTGCCATCGTCCGTGATCGCTTGCGCAAGACCGGGGCATTCTGGACCGTCTCCCCCCTCGGGCGCTGGCGCAACCCGTCCATTCTGCCGCTCGGGCGCATGTGTCTGCCCCGCGGTCGTGTGTAGCGCTCGAGTGTTCTGTCTCCGGTGCGCGGCCGTAGCGCGGTAATCTCCGGGAGCCCGACTCGCTTCCCCGACTTGACCGGTTTCCGGCACTGCTGCACGAGGACATTGCTGGTGTTCCGGGCATGATTGCGCGGATTCCGCGGAGCCGATGCATGGTCCGGACGCCGGTGACACGTCGTCATGTCCTCGATGCCGCCGGCTGCAGGGGATCCGACGGTTCCGGGGATCAGGGACTGGTGCGCGGGATGACGAGGGCGTCGACCGCCAAGCAACCCCGTGGATGGACGATGAGGGGATTGATGTCGAGTTCGGCAAGACGGTCGCCCAGGGTCGTGGCAATGACGGAGAGTCTGGCCACAGCGTCGATGAGGGCATCAATATCCGTGGTTTCGCTGCCTCTTGCACCATCGAGGAGCGGTCGGCAGGCGAGCTGATCGATGGCGCGACGCACGCTTGTCCGTCCTGAAGGAGGAAGCAGGAACCTGCGGTCGGCGTGTGTCTCGATCAGAACCCCGCCCGCGGCAATCATGACGAGTGGCCCGAACTGGCGATCGATGACGATTCCAGCCGCCATCTCGATGCCACGGGGAGCCATCGCCTCCACCAGCACCCGCGGTCCCAGCCTCTCCGCGAGATCGCGCCAGGCCCGCACGGCATCGTCCTCGTTGTCGATTGAGAGGATGACACCGGCAACGTCTGTCTTGTGCAGGAGACCGGCGGTGGCTGTCTTGAGAACCACGGGCCAGCCGATGGCGACGGCCGCGGCGGCGCACTCGTCTGCCGATGCCGCCATCCGCCTCGCCGGCGCGGCGATACCGAAGCTCTCCAGGAGGGCGAGGCCCTCGTTCTCATCGAGCGCCTCGGCCCCGGCCAGCCGTTGGCGCCAGCGTTCGATCACCGGCTCTTCGGGGACGGGCGCCATGTCGCCGGGGGAATCCTCCTCCCGGTCGCGGCGCTGCATGGCAAGGCGGACTGCGGCGAGGAAGGTCTCGGTGCCGTCGATGACGAGAACCGGGCTCGCCGCCGTCTTCCTCGTCATCTCCGGGTCCATGGCCCGGCTCCAGTGCTGACAGAAGAAGACGGGCTTCGCCGTCTCCCGCTCGATCTTCTCGCAGAGCTCGAGGTAGATGGAACCGCCGGTCTCAAGGCCCCCGAGGTCCGCGAAGATTCCCGTCATGGCCGACGCGGGGTCATCGGCCAGCGCCTTCATGGAGCCCGTGTAGACATCCTGCCAGTCCCGGCCCGAGCCCCATACGTCTGTTGGATTCACCGGTTCAAGGCCGTACTCCAGGAGACCGGAGAGCGTCTTCACCGTGCCTCCGCCGATATCGGCGAAGGGAACGCACATCCTTGCGGCAAGATCGAGCAGCATGCCGCGGGCGCCCCCCGAATCCATGATGCCTGCAAGGCCTCCCGGGGCGATCTCCTTGTGGTGCGCAAAGAGGCGGCTGGCAGCGGCGAGTTCATTCCAGGTGTCGACCCGCAGCACACCGTAGTGGTCGAAAACCGCTTCGTATGCGGCATCGTTTCCGGCGAGCGCACCGGAATGACTGCGTGCCAGCTCGGCGCTCCGGTCAGTCCGGCCCACCTTGATCGCCACCACCGGAACGTCCGACCGGGCCGCCCTGTCGAGGGCCGCCCGGAAGGCGTCGGGATCGCGCACCGTCTCGAGGAAGAGCGCGATGACCCGCGTGCTCTCCTTGTCGAGTGCGTAGTCGATGTAGTCGGCCGCTGTCACCGTGAGCTCCTGACCCGCCGAAATGCACAGGTTGTGGCGATGTCTCGGGTCGACGAACTGCAGGGTGAGAAAGCAGGTGCCCGAATGGCTGATGAGGGTGATGTGGCCCGGATCAAACCAGCCGTCTTCCGGCACGTTCATCCACGTTACCCGAGCGCCCGTCGTGTAGTTTACGAATCCCATGCAGTTGGCGCCGATGACGAGAAGTCCCGCCTCTCTCGCGATCCCCTCCAGGCGATCCTTGAGATTCGATCCGGCCGTGTCTCCCTCGAGATAGGCGCTGCCGAAGATCGTTACCGAACGGACGCCTGCCTCGACCGCATCGACGAGGGCCGCCTCGATGCGGGCGTTTGCGACCGAGAGAACCGCATGCTCGACACCTCCCGGGATATCGCCAAGCGAGGGATGGCAGTCGATGTCGTCAATCCTGTCGTAGCGAGGATTGACCGCATGAATCCCGCCCCGGTAGTGCGGGCTGGCGAGGTTGCGCAAGGTGGCGTAACCGAACGAATCGGGACGTGCCGAGGCGCCCACCAGGGCGATGGAGCGGGGCTCGAGAAGGGGGCGAAGCCGGTGTTCCGTCATGGCGGCGAACCTACCCTGCATCGTCGGGTCAAACCAGTTAGCATGACGCCCTTCAACCACCGGAGGTTAGCGGCGATGGTGGACGCCACCCGACGCCCGCCGAGTGTGGACACGATACTGGGAATGCCGGCCGTGGCCGGCATTCAGGATCTCTTCGGGCGGCGCCTTGTGAAGGAAGCCGTGCGCGACGTCGTGCGCCGCCATTCCACCGTCGACTGGACGACCGGCAAAGGCCCGGCCCTCGTCGAGACCTTCTGCCGGCGACGCATGGAATCGGGCCCGCGTCGGGTCTTCAATCTCACCGGCACGGTTCTTCACACCAATCTCGGACGCGCTCCGCTCAGCCCCGCAGCCATCGAGGCGATGATGCGGGTCGCCTCGGGCGCTTCAGCGCTGGAGTACGATCTTGCCACCGGCCGCCGGGGAAACCGTGCGGCCGACGTCGGGCACCGTCTTCAGCGCCTGACGGGCGCCGAGAGCGCGCTTGTCGTGAACAACAATGCAGCCGCCATCATGCTGCTTCTCAACACCCTGGCGCTGAGACGCCAGGTTCCCGTCTCCCGGGGTGAACTTGTGGAGATCGGCGGCGCCTTTCGCATGCCGGCCATCATGGCAAGGGCAGGCGCCCGGATGGTCGAGGTGGGGACCACGAACCGGACCCACCTTGCCGACTACGAGGAAGCGCTCGGCCCGGGGACAGGCCTGTTGCTGAAGGTCCACACGAGCAACTACGTCATCGAGGGGTTCACATCGGCTGTGGAGGAAGCCGAACTCGCGCGCCTCGCCAGGGACCATGGCGTGCCGTTCGCCGTCGATCTCGGTAGTGGAGCTCTGGTCGACTTCAGCCGCTGGGGTCTGCCGAGGGAGCCGGTGGTTGCCGAGGTCGTGGCACACGGGGCGGATCTCGTGACATTCAGCGGCGACAAGCTGCTGGGAGGCCCCCAGGCCGGAATCGTCGTCGGGCGCGCCGATCTCGTCGGCCGCATGGCGGCCAACCCGATGCTGCGGGCGATGCGCCCCGACAAGATGACGCTGGCGGCACTCGATGCAACGCTGGCTCTTTACGAGGATCCCGACAGCCTGCCCCGAACGCTTCCGGGCTTGAGCCTGCTGACGAGATCCGCTGCGGACATCGCGCGCGAGGCCAGGGACCTCGAGAGTGATCTCGCCAGTGCCCTGGCGCCCGCCTTCACTGCCGAGGTCGTCCCCCTGGAAAGCCAGATCGGCAGCGGGGCGCAGCCTGTCACCACCCTCGCCAGCGCCGGATTTGCCATCCGTCCGGCAGCCTCCGGGCGCGGTTCGGATCGGAACCTGCGTGAACTTGCGGCCGCCCTGCGCCGACTGCCGCGGCCCGTCATTGGGTCTCTCAGGGGCCGCACCCTCTTCCTTGACCTGCGCTGCCTCGACGACAGCGATACGTTCCGTGCCGGACTGCGGGAGCTGGAACGTCCATGATCATCGCCACGGCGGGTCACGTGGACCACGGCAAGACGTCACTGGTGGCCGCACTGACCGGCGTCGACACCGACCGACTGGCGGAAGAAAAACGGCGCGGTCTCACCATCGACCTGGGGTACGCGTGGCTCGACCTGCCGTGCGGGCAGCGCGTCGGCTTCATCGACGTACCGGGTCACGAGCGATTCGTGCGGAACATGGTGGCCGGACTCTCCCGGGTGGACCTCGGTCTTCTTGCGGTCGCGGCCGACGATGGAGTCATGCCGCAGACAGTCGAGCATGTGGCCGTGCTCTCCCTTCTCGGAGTTCGGCAGATGGTGATCGCCATCACCAAGGCCGACCGCGCCGCTGGTGAACGGATCGCGCGCACCGCCGTTGCGGCTGAAATGCTGGCGCACGGTCACGGCATCGATGTCAGGGCCATGATCGCCACGTCCGTGCCCGACCAGAGAGGCCTCACCGTGCTGCGCCGCCACCTCGGACGGGCAGCGCGGGCCATGCCAGAGCCATCACCGGAAGGCGGTTTCAGGCTCGCTGTCGACCGATCCTTCATCATGAAGGGCGCCGGGCTGGTGGTGACCGGGACTGTCTGTGCCGGGGAAGTAGGCACCGGTGACGCTCTCACCGTGCTGCCTGCCGGACTCAACACGCGGGCACGCGCGCTCCACGGCCAGGCCCGCCCGGTAGAACGGGCCGTCACCGGCGAACGGGCTTCCATCAATCTCGCCGGGCTCAGCCGCGACGACGTCCGTCGCGGGGACTGGATCGTGACGCCGGGCATCCTGGCGCCTTCGCACCGGATCGACGCGATGGTGACGATCCTGGAAAGCGAACGCCGTGCGTTCAGCCATTGGCAGGCCGTGCACGTTCACCACGGGACCGGCCATGTGACCGGGCGCGTTGCCCTTCTCGAGGAATCCGCGATTGCCCCGGGCGGCAGCGGTCTTGCACAACTGCGCCTCGACGGACCACTGGTGCCGGCCTGGAATGATCGCCTGCTCCTGCGTGATGTTTCGGCGCGGCGGACGATCGGCGGAGCGCGGGTGCTCGACGCCGCAGGACCGGCACGCGGACGGGCCCGCCGCGAACGCCTGTCACTCCTGAGAGCAGTCGATCGCGATGATCACGAAGAGGCTCTTGACGTCCTTGTCGACATCGCGGCTGCCGGGTTCGATCCGGTGACCTTTTTCTCGTCACGCAATCTGGACTCCGGCGCCTGTCCGCTTCCCGGACATGTGCGCCGGTTCACCCGGGACGGACACGAACACGTGATCCACGAACGTCACTGGAACGCTCTGGCCGACCAGCTGCTCGACGCAGTCGATGGTGATCACGCACGCCGGCAGGACCGGCTCGGGCCTGATGCCCGGGAGCTCCGCCTGGCGGTTCCCGGATCCGCCGATTCCGTTCTCGTGGGCGCGATCATTGACGATCTCTGCCACAGGGGCACGCTGATGCGGCGCGGGGTCGTGGTCTACCGGCCGGGACGGAAGGTGGAACCGGCAGCAAGGGACCGGGCCCTGTGGACCAGGGCCGAGGCGGCCATCGAAGTCGCGTCGGGCTCGCCGCCATCGCTTCACCCTCTTGCCGCCACCCTGGAAACGACGCCGGACGACCTGCGCCGGTTTCTTGAACGGATGGCCGCCTTTGGCCTTGTGGTGAGAATCGCGCGCAACCGCTACCTCACGCCGCGGCAGATCGCCGAGGCGAAGTCCGCCGTGCAAGACCTTCTGCGGACGAACCCGGATGGCATCGGCGTGGGTGATCTTCGCGACGCCCTGGGTATCGGGCGCAATCATGCGGTGGATCTTCTGGAGTACCTGGATCACACGGGCATCACATGGCGCCGTGGCACGCTGAGATTCTCACCCGCTCTCAAGGGCGATCCGGAGCGGTTCCCCAGAACGGTTCAAGCTCCGTGAACGCGCGCCACCTGGCCCGTGCATCCTTCTCGAGGTGTTCCCTCCTCGCCGCCCACCAGCCGGCAACGAGGCCCCTGGCGCGGGCAAGGGAGCGCTTGCCGGACGCCGGCCTGGCGCAGCCTCTGATCAGGTCACCGGCCACGGCCGCATCGTTGGCCGCACCCAGCGCATCCTGCAGTTCAGAAAGCGCCTGGAGCCAGGGATCCGCGCCCGGGAAGACCGGGCCGACAAACTGAATGGCATAGCGCAGGCGCTTGATGCGCAGGCGGAGTCTATGACGCGTGACGGCATTCAGGCTGTCGAAACCCTCGCCGTGGGAGAGAACCTGCGTATGGACGTGGTTCAAGGCACCGCTGACATGGGCCTTTGCCGGGTCATCAAGAACCGGATCGCCATCAGACCAGCCGCGCTCAACGATCCACTGGCCCAGTGTCAGGACAGCGCTCGTGTAGCGCGGCGAACCAAGGGCCAGCACAAGCCGGCGGCTGGCCTCCTGTCTGCGGTTTCCTATGCACTCCTCGAGACGGGCGAGGTCATCGTCACCGGGAAAAGCCTCGCGCAGGGGCGCCAGGGTGGCATGGTGGAGGACATCGAGGTCGCGAACTGCAGCAAGGCTGGCGGCAATCCACTTCACGTCCGCGGCGAAGCGCGTCCGGCTGCCTTCATCGAGCCAGGGCGCGAACAGTTCCAGAGCCGCCCTCAGCCGTCGCAGGGCCACACGCATCTGGTGCACGCCCTCGATATCACGGCCGTCGAGGGCTGCCGCCTGGTTGTTCATCCAGTGCCCGTAGCAGCGTCCCATCGTCAGTGCGATGGCGTCATCGAGACTCGTGCCAGGGTCAAGGGCGAAGGCGCCGACCTTGCTCCAGGCCGGTGGCAGACCGCCGCCGAGAGCATAGCCGCGCTGGGACTTCGTGAAGGCCTCGATGGCCAGAGGCGTCTGACGATGCATCCCGAGCGCCAGGGTGTAGAGATCGCCGATTCCACCCTCCATGAGTTCGAGCTCGATTTCGCTCAGCGGCTCCCGGGCACCCGACGCTTCCACAAAGCCGTTGTCGATCGCCACCTCGACTCTCGATCCCCTGTCCTCATCCTCCAGCATCAGCACCCGGCGGTTGATCATGGTGCGGAACGCCGGGACGAGATCACCATCGGCAATGTCCGCATAGCCTGAACCGGCCGCCTGGCGCAGCAGGGCGGCGCATGGTCGTGGCCCGGCGACCGGATCTTCCCGTTCAAGGCGAAAAGCGGTGTGTCCGGCGGGGTCGAACACCTTGGCGGTCTGTACGAAGGAATCGCCTTGACGCCGCACGCGCAGTGCAATGCCGTCCCGTTGCAGACGGCCCCCCGCCGTGTCGAAATAGCGTGAATCGATGCAGCGCTCGCCAAGATCCCGCGCCCTCTTGAGTGGCGGCAGGTTGAGAAGCAACCCTGCGGCTTCCGGCGAGACGGCGAACTTGAGCTCGATCTCCGGCGCCCAGCTGTTTCTCGTCGCGGCCTTCACGGAGGCATCTCGTCGTGCCGCGCGAGGTGATCGGAGAAGTCGTACCAGGGCGCCCTTGAACCAACGTAGACATGATCATCGGCCTGGCGCCCCGGGTCGCTGTCCAGAGAACCGAAGGGAATCACCGCAACCATGCGCCCCCGGTCATGGCGGGGCATGACGGAACCGCAACGGGCGCAGAACGACTGGGCAAAGTACCGCGCACCAGGCAGATGCCAGATCCTGAGGTGGTCTTCGCCACGCGTGAACCGCAAGTCGGCGATATCGAGAAAGCCGTTGGTCGTGTGGGCCGCTGCCCGCGCCTTGCGGCACCGCGAGCAGTGGCAATTGTGCACCCGCGTGAAACGCGCCGGCGCCTCGTAGGCGATGGCGTTGCACAGGCAGCTGCCGTGAAGGACATCCGCCTCCGGCGCGGCCCGCGCCGACATGTCGATGACCGGGCCGTCCGTGCCTTCGTCCCAGATGTCGTGACGCGGCAGATCATCGGCGATGATGTGCCACGGCGCCTGGAAAGCGGCGAAGATATGCGCCTCGGGTCTGGCGCCGGGATCACCATCAAGGCCACCCACCGGCATCTCCGGATCACCGGGAACCGGCACCACGGACCCGCACCGGGAACAAAACGCGCGATGAATCCCGGGAGACGATTCAAATGAATCGGTATGGTCCTCGCCTGAAAGGAAGGTCACGGATTCCGGATCCACCGCGGCGTAGGTGGCAAACGGCGCCCCATGGACCTTGCGGCACATGGTGCAGTGGCAATGGGTCATCCCGGCAAGCGGGCCGTCGATACGCCAGCGCACCGCACCGCACAGACAGCTCCCCGTTGTCATGGCCGTATCTCCCTTCCCTTCTGTCAGGCGCCCTCGATGATCCTCCGCGCATCGCTCACGACGCGACCGTAGCCATCGATAAGGGCCGCGACATCGTCGCAAAGGGCGGCGAAGTTAAGGCCGATCTCCCGCGATGCCTCCATGTCCCCGGTCGTGTAGACGTTCATGCCGAAGTCCTTTCCGAACCTGCGGCACGCTTCGGCAACGTGGCTCCGGTCGTGCGCGTCGGCGGCGCCGAACGCGCCCTTGCGTCCCCGCGCCATGTTGAGGTCCGCCGGCCCGAGAAAGATCCCGTCCACGCAGTCGAGGGCCAGTATGGCATCGACATCCTCGAGAGCGCCAACGGTCTCCACCATGGGAAAGCAGCGCACGCGGGCGTTCTCGGCAGCATAGAAGGCCTCGTCGCCACCGCCGTAGCCGAAGGTTCGGCCGCCTCCGACACTGCGGTCGCCCATGGGAGGGAACTTGGCAAAGGACGTGACCTCGCGTGCATGATCGAGGTTGTCGACGTGGGGGATGATGACTCCGGTCGCTCCGGAATCGAGCGGGTTCTGGACCGCGATGCGCGTCGGTTCGGCAACCCGGACGAAGGACTGAAGGCCCGCTTCGCGAGCCAGCAGGATCAGCCGGTCGACATCGCTGCGATCGAAGACGCCGTGCTCCATGTCAAGGGTGACGCCTTGGCACCCGTGAATCCTTGCCGCTTCGACGGCGGCCGCGTTGGCGCTGGCAAGCCACAATGTATAGGTGACCGGTGAACGGTTCATGATGTCCTTCCCGATGATCCCCTTCGAGGGATCGCAACCTTGAACGGTTTTGGCCATAGTGGCGCAAGATGCTCAGGCAATTCAATGGAGTGAACGCCATGACGGCCCTCGCCATGGATAACGATCGCCCGATCCTCACCGACGGGGGCATGGGGGAAGCCCTTGCCGGCATGGGACTGCGCCAGCCCGGCTCACCCTTCTGGTCTGGGCGCGCGCTCATCGAGGCGCCCGACGCCGTCCTGGGGTTGCATCGGGACTTCATCCGTGCCGGTGCCGATCTCATCATCACCAACACCTATGGTGTCGTGCGGTCCTTCATGGCGGATCTCGGCATCGAGGAGCGGTTCCGTGAACTCAATCTCAAGGCTCTCGATCTCGCCCGTCAGGCCGTCGACGCCGAGAAACGGGACATCCTGATCGCCGGCTCGCTGCCGCCGCTGTCGGACAGCTATCTCCCCGATGAGGTCGAATCCGATGAGATCCTGGCGGAACGCTATGCCGAACAGGCGGGCATCCTTGCCGACGGCGTCGATCTCTTTATTTGCGAGACGCTCACGACTGTGGCCGAGACTCGTGCGTCCGCGGCGGCTGCGGCGGCCACCGGCAAGCCCGTGTGGATTGGCTGGTCGCTCCACGAAGACCGGGAGGCGTCACTCAAGGACGGCACCAGTGTCGCAGAGGCTGCCCGCAGTGTCGCCGACCTGCCGGTCAGCGCCTTCATCGCCAACTGCTGCACACCGGAAGCGGTGACACGGGCGCTGCCCGAGCTATTGGCCGCCGGCCGCCCCACCGGCGGCTACGCCAATACCTTCGCACCAATTCATTCCGGCAACACGTCCATCGGCCACCGCCATGACCTCGATCCGGAATCCTACCGCGACCACGTCGCCCGGTGGCTCGCCGGTGGCGCCCGCATCGTCGGTGGATGCTGCGGCACCCTGCCCCGCCACATTGCGTTGCTGAGATCCCTGATCGACGACGGCCCACCCTGACGGGGCGGTCTTTCCGCCCTATTGCAGACTCACGTCGGGCATGGGCGTATAGGCATGATTGCCGTCCGCCAGAGCCGCCTCGCGGCCTCCGAGCGCGGCGATCTTGCGTGCCTGGTCGGCGAAACAGCGCCGGTTGACTGCTTCACAGTCCACCACGGCATGGAGGCGCGCCTCGCAGGCAGTCCGCGTGGCCTCATGGGCAGGATGCCGGCCAAGATCGGCGGACTCGATGGGATCGTCGGCCATGTCGAAGAGCTGCGGCGGGTATCCCGGGTAAGCGACGTACTTCCAGTTCCGCCAGCGCATCATGAACATGCCGGTGACGGCGCCGCGCTCGTGGTACTCCGAGAGGACGGCCCGGTCATCGTGCCCGCCGGCCGCAAGGTCCTGCAGGGCGATGCCATCGAGGCCACCTGTGCTCTCCAGTCCGTGGGCCTTCAGGATGGTGGGCTGAAGGTCGATGTGGGAGGCCGGTGAGGCGCAGCGCCGTCCCGCCGGCATGCCGGGTCCGGCGGCGATGAGGGGGACAGCCGACGATTCCTCGTACATGTTCATCTTCGCCCACATGCCGTGGTTGCCGAGCATTTCGCCATGATCGGACACGTAGATCACGAGGGTGTCGTCGGCCTCGCCCGACGCCTCGAGAGCAGCAATGACGCGCCCGACATTGTCATCGAGAAAGGAGACATAACCGTAGTAGGCATGCCGCGCCTCGATGACGTGGTCATCGTCCCGGAAGTGCCGGTCGTAGTCCCAGATCGCCTGGCAGACGTCGAGAACCGGATGGTCCGGCCGTTCTCCCGGTGCGCGCAGACGCGGCAGGTCGACCCGTCGCCTGTCATAGAGATCATGGAACGTGTCGGGGGCCACGATGGGATGGTGCGGCGCCACGAACGAACAGAAAAGCGTCCACGGCTGATCGGTTGCCGGAGCGACCTCGTCAAGCCACGCGCAGGCCAATTCGGTGACCTTGCGGTCGTAGCGCGTGTAGCGCGATTCACCGCGGCCGATATCGAGGGCGAAGTCCGCGTTGCTGGCATAGGGTTCGAGGCCGTCGCGCACCATGGACGAGGTGAAGCCGATCCCGTTCAGTATGTGGACCGGGATCATCTCCTCGGTAAAGCCGTTGTCGTCATCGCTCGACCGGAAGTGGAGCTTGCCGATGGACACCACCCGGCGCCCCGCTTCCTGGAGCCGGTGTCCCCAGCCCCCGGGCGAACCGTCGTAGGGTTCGGCGCTCGACCACGTGCCGAGCTGGTGGACCCAGCGGCCGGTCTGCATGGCGGCGCGGGCCGAAACACAGATGGGCCCCGCCGAGTAGGCGACATCGAAGACGGTGCCGCGGCGGGCGAGGGCATCGATGTTGGGCGTGAGAACCAGCGGATGCCCGTAGCACCCCGCCGCGTCACGCCAGTGCTGGTCCGAACAGATGACAAGTACGTTGCTGGCCATGGTCCCGCTCCCCGATCGTTCCGCTTGAGTCTGCACACCCTTGTGGTCAAATGACCACCACCCCGCTACCACAGCCCTCCCGACTCTTGAAGACGCTTCCCGCCAACCTGCAGTTCCAGCGCACGACCCCGGTCTTCACCGAAGAGACTGTGCCATCGGGCCTGCTCAGAGCTCACCGGACGAAGGCGGGAACCTGGGGCAGGATCGTCGTCCTGCAGGGACGCCTGCTTTACCGGATCCACACCTCGCCCGCCGAGGAGCACATCCTTGACCCGGACACCCCGGGCATCATCGAACCTCAAGTGCAGCACGAGGTCGCCACCCTGGGAAAGACAAGGTTCCGCGTCGAGTTCTTTCACTGACGACACCGCTTTGCCGGCATTCGTCGTGTTGGGCCCGAACAATCCGTCACGCAGACGCCGGCTGCCATCGGCGGCACGACGCAGAGCGCGCATTCGGCAATGATGTTCACAAACCGGTTCGCGAAACTTGAACCGGCGGAGGCTTGTTTTCATCCTGTCGATCACAACGCATTTTGCCGTCTCAGGCAGGCGGGGCGCCAGGCACAGGGGAGGAACGGAAAGTCGTGAACGTGTCCAGCACCGCTGATCCAGTCGAGGCCGGGCAGGAGTCACGGCCATGCGTGCTGCCTGGATTCGCGACGCCCGACTGGCTTCAGGAGAATCATCACCTGATGAAAGCCGATCTGCGCAAGCTGGCGGCGGCCCTGGCGGAGGAGTACCCGGACTGGACGGCGGACGGGAGCGATACGCAGGCGTTCTGGTGCGCCGTCTACGATCAGGCGGAACGCTGGACCTGGTTCCTGTGGCTGTTCGAGGACCGGATCTTCAAGATCTTCGGCGGTGTGAAGGGGAGAAGGAAACAACTCGTCCCACGACTCCTGACTGCCGCCAGCGACCGCGCGCGGGCGATACATCCGCTTGCCCGGGACGAACCGGAACCGGACCTCATCGAGGACCTCGAGACTCTGTGGCAGGCCAACGAACATCTTCTCGTCGCCCAGGTCGTATGGGCCATGTCCTGCCTGAATGATGCGGACAGCCGTGACGTGGTTTCCGACTGGACGGCGGAGCCGGCCATCGACGACCTCATCGGGGACGCGGTTCAGCACGCCCGCTTCATCGACCGGCCCGACCGGCGCCACTTGCTGGAGAGACTCGAGCGCGAACCGACCGGACCCCGGACGGAGAGGCTGGTCGAGCGCGCGGATACGGAGTACGCGGCGCTCGAAAAGGATGTTGTCTGTAGCTGGAGGAAGCTGCAGGAGTACGTCGCGGGACACCATGACTACGCGCCGGCCCTGGGAGAACTTTCCATTCACGTCCTCAAGGTCGAATGGCTCAACGCTCAGCTCATGGAGATCGACGATGTGCGCGAGAGCGCCCGCGCACGCTTCCGCCAGGCGGCGTTGCGCGCGCTGCTCGAACAGGCCATGAACGACGTGCCGAAGGCGATGGAGGGCGACACGGCCCTGTTGGTGGGAACCATCGCGACGATCGGAGAGGACGGGCTTCTGCCGCTTGTCTTTCCGGATCGCGAATGGGAGTTCTGCGGGGAACTGGCAGAGGCCTTCCGCGCGGCTCTGGTCGATCCCGGCGAACAGGAACTGGCGCTGCGTGACGCGTCACGTCGATATGCCGATGATCCGAGCGCCGAGAATCGCGACGCACTTCACGCGGCGATGGCAGCCGAACGCGACAGCCCACGCTCGATCGAACCCGCATCGGACATACTCGACCGGATTGTCGAGTGCCTCACGGCTTTGACGAAGCGGTTCGGGCGGTGGACCGATGAGGACGAACCGCCGCCTCTCCCGGGACCGCGCGACAGGATGCGTACGCTGAACCACGAGATCTCCGGGCTGAAGGCCGCCAACCGGGAGGCGGACGAGAGGGTGGCGGTGCTGCAGGCGGAACTCGACCACGCCAAGGAAGAGAACGACGGTTTGCGCCGCGAACAGCACCGTTTGCTCGAGCGTCTCGCCGCCATCGAAGGAGGAGAGCGCCGCTGTCCGACGGACGGCGCGGCTGCCCCTTCTCTCGGGAGCTACGAGGAACTGCCAGCATGGGTTTCGGAGCACTATTCCGGAAGAGTGGCGCTCGCAGGCCGCGCCATGAGGGCGCTCAAGGGCGCCGAGTTCGAGAATGTCGGTCTTGTCGGCGAGGCGATCCACCTGCTTGCCACAACCTACTGGGACATGAAGACCGGGGGAGGGCTGGATCTGCGTGACGCCTTTGAAGGCGCGCTGCGCGATCTTCGGCTTCTGGAAACACCGAGCATTCGCCCCGGCCAGCAAGGCAAGGCGCGCGACGATTTCGTCATTGAATGGAATCAGCATCGGCTGACGCTCGACCGGCACCTCAAGAACAGATCGGGCACGCGGGATCCGAAGCGCTGTTTCCGGCTCTACTTCTCCTGGGACAACGCCACGCAGCAGGTGGTGATCGGCCACCTGCCCGGACACATGAAGACGCCCGGCACGTAAGGGTGTCGCCAACGCGATGTCTCGACCCCGGCTCCCGATCCTGACGGTGCATGACGGCGCCTGACTGCCCGCCATCCCCTTCGATCGAGGACGGCAGGCAGGATTTTGTCGTCCAGGGCACCGGAAGCGATGCTCATCGCCTCCATGGATGCTGCCGGAGCGGCTGGTCCGGCACGTCGGCAACGGTTGCTTCTTGCCGGTGATACCCGGGTAGACGGGTCATGACCGCGATCCATCGGCAATCAGGCGGGACACAGGTCAGGGTTCCACGAGGCCACGACTGGCGAGGTCGCGAAAAGCGGTAATGGCGTGGTGAATGCCGTTCTCGAGAGAGACGGCGGGCCAGTCGCCCACGAGGGCGCGCAGGGCCTTGTCGTCCTGGTCGAGGGGGAGGTCGATCCGGGTCTCGGCGACACTGATTCGGGCGCCGGGGACGATCCGGTTGATGATGGCGGCGATCTCGGGAGTTGAAGCCTTCTCGCCACCGAGGTTGCAGACGTGGTGACCGGAGACGGTGGCGTCCGCGCAGGCGATGAAGGCGTCAGCCACCTCGTGGACGTGCTGCATCATCATCGTCGTATCGTAGGCGATCTGGTAGGGCTGGCCGCGGGCCGCCGCCAGCATCGCTTTCGTCGGAGACGACGTCATGCCCTGATCGCGTCCCGGGCCATAGACCGTGTGCGGCCTGACGCCGATGCTGGCGACCTGCCAGTCCTGCCAGTAGATCGCCGCCACGCCCTCGTTGGCGCGCTTGTAGACTCCGTAGAGCGTGTTGGGCCCCTGCCTCCCCGCGGCAGGCAGGGAGGCCACCGAACTGGCATAGACCACATGGCGGACACCGGCCTTGCGGGCCGCCTCGAAGAGAGCGACATGTCCGGCCACGTTGACGGTGGCGCCGGCCAGCGGATCCGCCGCACAGAATGGAATTTGCAGTGCGGCAAGGTGGATGATTACCGCGGGCCGCAAGCGCATGACGGCATCATCCAGCGCGGGTGCATCGGAGATGTCGAGACTCAGCCAGGGAACGGCACGGGCTGCCCCTTCGTCCATTGCCAGGCAGAGGCGACGGCGGTCATCGCTGCGGTCGAGGGCGACAACCTCGCGGCCCGCCTGGCTGAGCCGCGCCACGATCCAGGCGCCGATACACCCTGCAGCACCCGTGACAAGAAGTGGCCCCTCTGCCATCGGTCAGGCAGCGAGCGCCATGGCGGCCTCGAGCCCCTCGAGAACCGCTTCCTCGGCCGTCCGCGGCGAAAGGGCATCGCCGATCACGTGCAGGCCGCGCTGCCCCTCGTTCTCGAGCTCTTCGAGGAGGGTCGCCACGCGTCGGTGTCCCTGGGCCAGCACCAGGGTATCGACCTCGTCGGCAATGAGCGCTTCGCCGTTGGTCATGTGCTGGAAAAAGACCGCATCTCCGTCGGCGCCGAACAGCCGTGCGTAGGCGCGGGTTTCGACCCCAAGACCGTCCAGGATGCCGATCCAGTGGTCCCTGAGATAGGACTGGAGATTCTGCCCGGGTTGCGTGCCCTGGCAGTAGAGGCGGACATGGCAACCCTTGCGCGCCAGCAACTCGGCGACACCCAGTCCGGTCCAGTCGCAGCGCCAGTCGGCGACGACAACCCGTGAACCGACATTGGCCTCGCCCCTGATCACCGACCATGCATCGATCCCCTGCATGTCCCCTTCGAGGGTGGGCCGGTAGGGGACCGCTCCCGTCGCCACGATCACGGCATCGGGTGCAAGGCGCCCGATGCTGCCTGCGCTTGCGGCCTTTCCCTTCACCACCCTGACACCGGCCTCCTTCACCTCGCGAGCGAGATTCGTGATGATGCCGCCGAACTCGGCACGCCCCGGGAGCATCTGCGCGAGGCGGGCCTGGCCGCCGAGTTCGCTCTCCTTTTCGAAGAGTGTCACATCGTGCCCGCACTCGGCGGCCGTGGCGGCCGCCTTCATGCCCCCCGGGCCCCCTCCTGCCACGACGACCTTCAGCGTCGATGCCGACGGTGTCCTGACGTGGGGAAACCGGCGCTCGCGACCGGTCTCGGGGTGCTGGATGCACGAGACAACGGCGCCCATGTGGCGGTGGCCGATGCAGGCCTGGTTGCAGGCGATGCAGGCGCGGATCGAGTCGGCCTTGCCCGTGGCCGCCTTCCGGGCGAAACAGGGGTCGGCGATGAGCGCCCTCACCAGGCAGACCATGTCAGCCGCGCCCGAAGCGATCACCTGCTCGGCCGCATGGGGCTGGTTGATGCGCCCGCCCAGCATGGTCGGCACGCCGAGATCCCGCCGCAGGTCTGCGGCCGCCCCGGAGAGGTAGGCCGGTTCCACCGCCATGGGCGGCACGATGTGGATGGCGCCGCCGACGGACGCACCCGATCCGCCGATCACGTTGACGTAGTCGACCAGACCATCATGCGCGAGGGACCGTGCCACCTGCCGTGATTCGTCGGGCGACAGCCCGCCATGGTCGAGTTCGTCGACCGAAATGCGTATGCCCACTACCCGGTCGCTGCCCACGGCATCGCGGATGGCTCTCAGCGACTCGACAAGGAAACGCAAGCGGTTCTCGAAACTGCCACCGTAGTCATCCTCGCGCCGATTGGTCCGTGGGTTGACGAACTGTGCCGGCAGATAGCCCATGGAGACCATGTACTCGACTCCGTCAAGACCGGCCTCGGCCATGCGCCGGGCGCCGTCACCATAGGCTTTCACGATGTCGCGGATGAGGGCGAGGGACATTGGTGCCGGCATGACGTGATGGCGTTCGTCGGGCACTTCCGACGGCGCCCAGGCAGCCAGCAGCGCGCCGTTCCTCCGGTTGGCGACCGCGCGGCCGGGATGGAAGAGCTGGCCGAACATGCGGGCGCCGTGGCGGTGTGCGGCATCGGCCATCATCTTCAGGTCGGGAATGGCGTCGTCATCGCTCACGGCCAGAAGGTTGTGACGCACCTCGTAGCTCTCGTGAACGGTGTGGGCCTCGGTGATGATGAGGCCGACCCCTCCCTGGGCACGGGCCTCGTGATAGGCGACGAGGTCGGCCATGGTTCCGGGCTGGCGGCCCTGGCTGGTGCCATGGGGACCGAAGACCACACGGTTGGCGATTTCCAGGCCGCCCAGTTCGATGGGCCGGAAGAGGTTGGGAAAGGACATTCCGGATCAGATTCCGGATCCCGCCTGGAGACCTTCCAGGACGGCCTCCTCGGCTGTCCTGGGAGCCAGCGCGTCACCGATGAGATGGCACTCCATTCCCGTGTCGGTCAACTCTTCCCACAACCCCGCCTCGCGCCTCAAGGGGGTGGCGAGCACAAGGGTCTCGACATTGTCGCAGATGATCGGCTGGCCGCTCGTGACATGCTGCATGAACACACTGTCCTCGTCGCACCCGTAGAGCCGTGCGTAGGTGATGACGTCGACGCCGAGCTTGTGGAGCTCGCCCATCCAGCCGTCCCGCACCATCATCGGCAGGTGCTCACCGACCATGGGCCCGTTGACGGCAAGGCGCACGGAGCAGCCGTCTCGCGCCAGTTTTTCCGCCACGCCGGGCCCGATCCAGTTGGCATGCCAGTCGTAGACCACAACCCTGGTTCCGACATTGGCCGTCCCGGCCGCCACCGCCCAGGCCCCGACGACGTGCGCCTGGTCCATGCCCTCGAGTTCGGGGCGCTCCTCGACCGCACCGGTGGCACAGATCACCACGTCCGGCTTCAAAGGAATCAGCGTTTCTGGCGTCGCCCTGACACCTCTTCTGACATCGACGCCGTGGATCACGCACTCGCGCAGGAGGTTCGTGACGATTCCGCCGAACTCTGCCCTGCCCGGCAGGGCCTGGGCCAGGAGCGCCTGACCTCCCACCTGGCGCGCCGCCTCGAGGAGGATGACCTCGTGACCGCGTTCGGACGCCACCGCCGCGGCCTTGAGTCCCGCCGGTCCGCCGCCGGCGACAACGATCCTGCGTGGCCGCGTCACCCGTCGCCTGGTGCCGTAGGTGAGTTCCCGCCCGGTCTCGGGGAACTGGATGCAGGAGATGGCAAAGCCCTTCAGGCGATGGCCGATACAGGCCTGATCGCAGCCGATGCAGGCGCGGATGTCTTCGACCCGGTTCTCGAAGGCCTTCTTGACGAAGTCCGGATCGGCGATGTGACCCCGCACGATGCCGACCATGTCGGCTCCGCCCCTTGCGAGAATGTCCTCGGCGATCTGCGGTTGGTTGATGCGTCCGGCCACCAGCACCGGCATGCGTTTGACCACCTCCTTCAGCGCGGCCGACTTCTCTCCCGGATAGCCCGCCTGGAAGTGCATGTGGGGAATGATGTGCTGCCATCCCGTGTAGGTCGCTGTCGAACCCAAGACGACATTGAGGTAGTCGAGGACACCATCCGCATCGAGGGCGGCCGCGGCTTCGCGGGTCTCCGCGATGGTGAGCCCCTCCTCGTCCATTTCATCGGCCGAAATCCTCAGACCGACAATGAGATCGTCCCCGACCTGGGAACGGATGGCGGCGGCGACCTCGCGCACGAAACGCATGCGGTTGGTGAAACTTCCGCCATACTCGTCGTCACGCCGGTTGAGCCGGGGGTTGAGAAACTGGCTGGCAAGATATCCCATCGACGAAATGATCTCGATTCCGTCGAGTCCCGCTTCGGCCATGCGCGCCGCGCCATCACCGTGGGCCTTGACGATGTCGCGGATCAGCTCGCGCGTGAGCGGCGCCGGGACGGTCTTGTACATCTCGTCTGGCACCGCCGAGGGCGCCCAGGCCGTCATCTTCGTACCGTCGATGGAGGCTGCCGCAACCCTGCCGGGATGAAACACCTGACCGATCACACGCACGCCATGATCGCGGCCCAGGCGAGCCAGTCGGGAAAGACCCGGCAGGCAGTCATCACTCGTCGCCCAGGCGCGCCCCAGCGGCATATAGGTCTCGTGGACACAGTGGACCTCGGTCATGACCATGCCGACGCCACCCTTCATGCGCGCTTCGTGATAGGCGAGCATGGCATCGCCGATGCGGCCCCCCTCCGAAAGCGCCGTGTTGTGGCCTGGCACGAAGACCCTGTTCCTGATTTCCCTCCCCCTCAGCTGCATCGGTGCAAAGAGATGCGGGAAGACGGGATGGGTCATGCCATGGTCTCCACCACGAGTCGCGCAAAGTGCTGGTGCGAGGAATCCCAGCATGGCGCCAGCACGCCCCCGTCGAAGGCTGGCGACTGCCGCCCTTTCTGCATCCACTCGATGGCGTTGACGTCCTCCCGGTTGAGTTCGTCCCACATGTCGTAGACCCCGTGGCGCGCCACCTCCCATTCCGGATCGCGGGCCGCATCGCCGATGAGGAAGACGTGCAGGTGCTCGATCGTGTGGTCCGGCGCCACGGGGAACACCTGGAAGACCGTGAGCTGGTCGGGCCATATCTGGTAGCAGCAACTCGGGAAGAGATGGAAGGCCGCCTCGAGGCGTTCGAGTCCGGGCGCCAGACCGGGATAGTACGGCAGGCCCACACCGCGTCCGGGCTCCGGCTCATCGAACGTGCTCTCCATGTGGAGGAGCTTCTCCTCCCAACCGAATCCCTGTCGTCCCTCGGACGGAGCAAAGGCATCGAGACGAGGATGAATGGCGAAGACATGGTAGGTGTCGAAGTAGTTCTCGAAGACGAGCTTCCAGTTGGCCCTGAATTCCCAGGTCAGGGTCTTCGCCAGACGCAGCGAATCGAGATCGTGACCGGCAAGGCGGCGCGCCAGGGGCGCGATGTAGTCTGCGAACGGCTCGGCCTGGCCGTCCAGGTTGATGAAGATCGCCCGGTGAAAGCGCGCCAGGCGGATCTCCACCAGTCCCGGTCCTGCCGCAGGTCTGTCGTGCCGGCCGGCCCCGTCGAAATGCGGGCGCTGCATCAGGGCGCCGTCGAGCCCGTATGACCATGCATGGTAGGGGCAGGTCATGTGCCTGCGGCGACGGCACGGGTGCTCGACCAGGATGGCGCCCCGGTGGCGGCAGACATTGTGAAAGGCCCTGATCGTGCCATCGTGACCATGCACCAGAACGACCGGGCGGTTCCCCACCGTGGTCGGGAAGATGTCGCCGGGACCGGGAATGTTGTCGAGCGAGCCGGCATACATCCAGGAGCGGGCAAAGAGACGTTCGTTCTCCAGCTCCAGCCACGCCGGATCGGTATAGCAGCCGTTGGGGAGGCAGGACCCTCCCTCACCTGGCGGTCTCCTGAGACTGTCGGCAACCTCCTGCGTGATGTAACGGTCCAGCATCACGTCACGCTCCCGTTGCCGTTGATCATCAGGTCCACGACCTGCCTGGAGAACATGTGGGTGGCGGGATCCCAGAACGACGAAAGCGAGCCGCCGTCGAACCCTGGCGAGTCGCGTCCACGCTGCATCAATTCGAGAACGGCGACGTCCTCGCGGTTGAGGGAATCCCAGGTCTCGAGAACCTGGCCCCGCACCCTGTCGTAGGCCCCCTCCATGGCATCGGGATCGAAGAGAAAGTGAATGGTCTCCCGGGTCCTCCCGGGGGCCTCCGGTTCCGCGACCAGAACGGCGATGTGATCGGGCCACAGATTGATGTTGCATGTGGGGATCATCGTGAAGGAACGGCCCTCCTCGTGAAGCACGTCCGGCAGGTCACGGAACCGCGGCAGGCCTAGGCCCCGGCCTTCCTCCGGGCGCGCAATCACATGCCAGGTCATCGCCAGGTGGGGGGCGATGAAAGTCATCGGATTGCTGGTTTCCAGGGGCGCGAAGTCGCACAGCGCCGGGTGGATGGCGAACTTGTGATAGACGTCGATGAAGTTCTCGTGGACGTGCTTCCAGTTGGCGTTGATGTCGAAGACCAGGCTGCCACCCCATGCCAGGGTTGCCCGGCGCCAGCCTGCGAAGTGTTCGTCGACCGGCGCCATGTGGCGGTCGAGCGGACCGGCGCGGCCATCGATGTTGACGAACAGCATGCCCCGCCAGCTTTCACAGCGCACTCTGGCGAGGCTGGCGCGGTTGTCCGGCGACGTGTCATGGCGCCCGCCACCATGGAAGTGGGGGCGGGTCCGGATCCTGCCATCGAGACCATAGCTCCACCCGTGGTAGGGACAGGTCAGGGCTCCCAGTCTCTTGCGGCACTCCGTGACGATGACCGCGCCCCGGTGCCGGCAGACATTGTGGAAGGCGGCGACACCGCCGTCGTGGCCCCGCACGAGAACGAGCGGACAGCCGGCGACCTGTACCGGCAGGCAATC
Source organism: bacterium (assembly GCA_028821455.1). Classification (GTDB taxonomy): domain Bacteria; phylum Pseudomonadota; class Alphaproteobacteria; order SP197; family SP197; genus SP197. The sequence goes on from JAPPGE010000071.1 coordinate 101,878, forward strand.
GCCGGCCTCGGGAATTCGGCTGTCGAATCCCGCCAGCATCCACATCGACCACATCAGGCGCGTGCGTTCAAGCTCGAGCCATTCGCGGCTCGTGTACGCCACGTTGGGAAGCGCACTCCCGGCATTCAGGCGTTTCAGAGCCTCTTCCCCCAGCATGCCGGACACAAGGTCCCGGGAATTGTCCTGCATCGCCGCCATCCCGCGTCACCAGGCAAATCTGCCAGATTCGCCTGGTGCCTGCCATACCTCCATCGAGACGATTCGCTTCGCGCTTCGCTTGCGTAGTCCGACCATCGCCACGCTGCCATGCACGTCCGGTCTCCTTGCCGGCTCCGCGTGCTGCATTGTAGTGTCACCTGCGTCGAGAGGTGAGAGGGATTCAAGGGATCACATGGGCGATACGGGAATTGCGGCAATGGCTGTCCGGCGTGCCCGAGGACCGTCCCGAATCACTGGATGAGGAGGATGACCGATGATGGTTCTTCGCGTGATGGCTATCCTGACGGTGTTTGCCGGCTGCGCCATGGCAGCAGGCAGCGTCACAACCGGCAACACGGCAACGTTGTCTGACGCCATAGACCTCGTCGAGTCCGGCGACTACGAGGAGGCGCTCGTTCTCCTGGAGGATCTCAATCGCAGGGAATCCGGCAATCCGGATACTCTGAACATGCTGGGCTACGCATCTCGTCTGATCGGCAGGTTTGACGACGCTTTCATGTGGTACGGGATGGCTCTGGACCTCGATCCACTGCATCGAGGGGCCAACGAGTACCTGGGAGAACTCCTGCTCGAAGTCGGCGACGTCGCAAAGGCAAGGGAGCGCCTTGCGGCCCTCGACATCGCATGCCCGGATGGCTGCGAGGAACGCGACGAACTCGCCGAGGCAATTGCCATCGCCACGCAATAGCTCCCGGGACATGGGAATCATCCTGTCGCGGGATTCCTCTGTGTTTCGGACTGTGATCCCATCTCATCTCCGGAGCGAGCCCACACAAGCAGGCACATCACGCTGCCTCGGTGGTTTGTTCTGGAACTCAGGAGAACATTGGATCTGATCGCCTGCAATTCGGTCCCGACCGACAGTACAGTCCTGACGCCTTGCCTTGAAGCGGCTTGACAGACCATCACGCAAGCGGATCCGCCATACGCGTCGTTCATGCGACTTGCACGCCGCCGCATCGTGTCGCATAGAATAGTTCCGGAACACCCGGCAAGGGTGCTTCTGAATGTCAACCTAGGGAGACACACACCATGGACCTGGCAAGGAAGTTCCTGTCGGTCGTCACTGCCGGTGCGATGATTGCCGGTGTTTCAGCGACAGCGGGCGCCCAGTCAATTCCCGAATCGGATGAGCCGATCAAGCTTGCCATGAACGAGTGGACGGGCCAGCACGTCAGCACGGCGGTGGCTGGCGAGGCGCTCAAGCGCATGGGCTACAACGTCGAGTACGTGACTGCGGGATACTACCCACAGGTCTCGGCCATCGCCGACGGCGACATTCACCTGACCCTGGAGATCTGGAGTTCCAACATCGGCGAGGGCTGGGACGAGCACTTCGATTCCGGTGCGGTGGAGATTGTGGCGCTGTCCGGTCTGAAGCCGCAGGAAGCGTGGTTTGTTCCGGGCTACGTCGTCGACATGTGTCCGGGCCTGCCGAGCTGGGAGGCGCTCAACGATTGTGCGGACATGTTCGCGACGCCCGAGACGATGCCGTCTGGACGTTTCCTGGACTATCCGGCGGAATGGGGCGACAAGAATGCGCCGCGCATTGCCGCGCTGGGGCTTGACTTCGTGAACATCCCGTCGGGCGGCGAGGGTGCGATCATTGCCGAGATCAAGTCGGCCTACGAGCGCCAGGCGCCGCTGCTCACGATGTTCTGGGAGCCGCACTGGATGCACGCCCAGTACGACATGCAGCGTGTCTATCTGCCCGAGTACTTCGAGGGTTGCGAGACCGACGCATCGCTGGGCATAAACCCCGACGCCACCCATGACTGCGACTGGGCCGGTGCGGAGATCTGGAAGGTTGCCAATCCGGGTCTCAAGGACAGCCACCCCGGCGCCTGGGGTCTGATCGAGGCCTATTCGATCACCAACCTCGAGCAGGCGCAGATGATGTCGGAGATCGACGACAAGGGCCGCGACCTCATCGAGGTCATCAACGAGTGGCTCGACAACAACTCGGAGACGCTCCAGGGCTGGATCGACCACGCGTCCATGTAGACGCCCCTCAAGGGGAACGAACCGGAAGGCCGGACGGAAACGTCCGGCCTTTCTCGTCAGAATCCGCAGTTCCGGGAGTTTGCCGCGCTCCTTCCGGCACGGGCCATCGAATCAGGGTAGTGCGAACTCCGCCGCCAGTTCCGTAAGTTCGCGCTTGAAGGGGATGTCCTCAGGCTCCGCGCCCAGTTCTCGGGCGAAGCGGTGGCCCTCATAGACCGCCGCGGCGATGGTGGCGGGGCCGTGACAGTCGCCGATGCGGTGGAGAGAGGCAATGCCGGCGTCCGACAGCCGTTCCTCGTCGCCGGCAAGCTCGTGGTAGAGCGCATCCTCGGGCAGTCGCGACGTCACCATCACGACCGAGACGGCGGCGACCTCTCGATGCCGGCCGGTGAAGATGCAGGCAAGCGTGGCCACTCCGTCGCCGACGGCGGCGAGCTTGGCGTTGACCTCGATGCCGACGCCGAGTTCGATCAGGCGCGCCTGGATGCGGTGCTGCTCCAGCGTCAGAGTAGTCCATGACGACACGACGGGATCGGGCGTCACCAGCGTCACCTCGATCCCGTCGCCACGCAGCTTATCGGCGATCACGCCACCCATGTAGTAGTGGTCATCGTCGTAGACCAGGACAGGACCTTCCGGCGTCGCGCCTGACATGATGTCGTCCGGCGTGAGCACGCCTGCCCCGACAGCGCCGGAAATCGGGAACTGGTGCACCCGGCCGAAGCCGTCCTTTCGCCAGCGTGCGCCGGTCGCCACGGCGATGCGGTCGGCGCCAAACTCGAGCACCTGCCCGGCCGTCAGCCGGCTGGCAGGATAGACCTCGACGTTGGCCATCTGCCGAATCTGGTGCACCCGATAGTCGCGCACCCGGCCCCAGGCCGAGAGTCCCGGCAGGCGGCTTTCCCGGGCGACTCGGCCGCCCAGCTCCTCGTCCGCCTCGGCCAGCGTGACGTCGTAGCCGCGTTGGCCCGCAGCGCGTGCCGCTTCGAGACCCGCGGGGCCTGCGCCGATGACGAGCACCTTGTCGTCGCCCGCCTTGCGCGGGATGCGCTCCGGATGCCAGCCCTTGCGCCACTCCTCGCCCTTGGTCGGGTTCTGAGTGCAGCGCATGGGCGACAACATGTGGTCCCAGCCAACGCAGATGTTGCAGCCGATGCACTCCCTGAGGTCCTCGATCCGGCCCTCCTCGATCTTCTTCGGCATGAAGGGGTCGGCGATCGAGGGGCGGGCCGCGCCGATCATGTCGAGAACGCCGTTCTTCACGAGCGAAACCATGCGGTCAGGCGTGGTGTAGCGGCCGACGGCCACCACGGGCTTGGTGGTGACCTGCTTGACGAAGGAGATGAAGGGTTCCTGGAATCCCTCTTCCGCGAAGCGGCTGGTGATGCTGTCGTTCTCCCACTCGGCCACGTTGACGTCCCATAGATCGGGCAGCTCGGCCAGCATCTCGACAATCTCGCGCCCTTCCTTGTCGAATTCCATGCCTTCGGCGCCGCGCCTCTCGTCGACGGCGAAGCGCGCGACCACGCCCATCGTGTCTCCGACCGCCTCCTTCGCGTCCTCGACGATCTCGCGGAACAGGCGGACCCGGTTCTCCAGACTGCCGCCGTACTCGTCGGTGCGCTGGTTGTAGCGCGGCAGCATGAACTGACCGGCGAGCGATAGGTTGTGGGCGGCATAGCAGCAGACGATGTCGAAGCCGGCCCGTCTGGCGCGTTTCACGGCATCCAGATGCCAGCGTCGGTAATTCCTGATGTCGGTCCTGTCCATGGCGCGGGCCTGCACCGGCGCGTTGCCGACCACGGGCATGTGGGAGGGGAAGAGCGGCACCTCGCGGCTGTAGGCCGCCGGCGCGAACTTGCCATTGTGGGCCAACTCGATCAGCGCGAGGGAGCCGTGTTCATGGACGGCGTCGCACATGCGCGCCAGGTACGGGATATCCTGGTCCGACCACAGCCGTCCCTCGGTTGCGCCAGTAACGTCGGCCGAGGGGTGGATGTCGATCTGTTCGGTCGACACCACCGCCCAGCCGCCCTCGGCCTTGACACCGCGCATCGCCGCCATGCTGGAAGGAAAGGTGCGCCCCATGCCGTTGCAATGGGGCACCTGATAGAAGCGGTTCCTCGCCGTAACGGGTCCGATCTCCACGGGCTCGAAGAGAATGTCGTAACGAGGATCACGGGACATGGTCGTCTCCCAAACCGGATACGGCCAGTCCGGCGACAGTTCCACTGAGCTCGCGTCTGAAGGGCGGGCTGTCGACCGAAAGGGCCCGCGTGCATTCCTCCGGCATGAGCGAACGAGGATCATGAAGGATCCGACGGGATTGGCAAGGTGGCGGTCGGGAGGCGCACCGTCCAATGCCGCATGGCTGTACATTCCGCCTGCAGCGGAGCATAAGGCCGCATCGGTCGCGCCGGCGACACGAAGCGGATCCCTGATTTTGCCGTTCGACCACGCCTCCACCATCCTCGCAATCCCGGCTGCGACCGCCGGACCCGAGGGCGGCATCACGAACCGTCCGGCCTTCAGGCCCGGGAGGCCATGATGTCCATCGCCCATCCTTCGCTTCCGCTGCGCCTGTTCCTGCTGATGATGGTCGCGCTCCCCGCGTCCGCCTTTCTCGTCCTTTTGCGCGTTGCCACCGAGGGCGGGGTTCCTTTCCTTGGTTTCGTGTTCTGGCAGTGCCTCGCCGGCGCGGCGATGACCGGGGCCGCGCTCCTTGCGAGGCGACGGTCCGTGCCGCTGACCGTGCCTCACCTGCGCTACTACACGGTGTCGGCGCTTCTCGGGCTCGTGGTCCCCTATGTCGCCATGACCCTGGCCTCGCCGCATCTGCCTGTCGGCGTCTTGAGTCTGGCAATGGCGATCGAGCCGGCCCTCACCTACCTGGTCGCACTCGTGCTGCTGCTCGAGAAATACCGCTGGATTCGCTTTGTCGGGCTCCTGATCGGGGTCGCAGGCCTGATGCTCACGGTGTTGCCGGAAACCAGTCTGCCGTCGCGTGCCATGGTTCCCTGGGTCGCGGTGGCGCTGGTCGTTCCCGTCAGCTGGGCACTGTGGGCCAACTGGATGGCCCGTGACTGGCCGCCCGAGACGGAATCGCTGGCGATCTCGTTTGCGATGATGACCGGGGGCGCGGCGATTCTGCTGGTGCCTGTCGTCTGGCTGGACCAGTTCTGGTGGTTCGATGCCGAGCGCCTGCATCTCTGGTGGCTCGTCCCGCTCTTCGGCGGGCTGAACGTCTGGCTCTGGGTTGCCTCGTTCGAGACCATTCGCATTGCCGGGCCCGTGTTCTACGCGACCTGGACCTTTGCGGCCACGCCGATGATCATCGGTGCGGGTATCGTCGCCTTTGGGGAGCAGCACAGCGCGTGGATCTGGACGGCCTTCGCCCTTCTCCTCCTGAGCCTGTGCCTCGTCAACGTCAGGAACGGTCAGGCATCATCGACGGCGCCCACGCTCAGGGCTTGACGTCCTGCATGATCACGCCTGCGGCAGCCTGGACGAACGGGATCTGCCAGAGGTGACATCACGCGTGGCGACGAAGGCCCGAAACCGCTGGCACGGCCGCCCGGCACCGGACGATGCCCGGTTTCCCGGCGCGGTTGCGCAACGGCGTCGGAGGTCAGTTGCCGTAGACCTGTGCCGGCAGCCACAGGATGATTTGCGGAAAGGCGATGCAGACAAAAAGACCGAGCGCCTGGAGCAGGAGGAAGGGAACGGCGGACCTGAAGATCGTGCCCATGCCGATCTCCGGTGGCGCGACACTCTTGAGATAGAAGAGCGCATAGCCGAATGGCGGCGACAGGAACGACATCTGCATGTTGACGATGTAGACGACGCCGAACCACAGGCGCAACGCCTCCTCCGCCTTGTCGGGATCGGTGATCCCGTGTGTCGGACCGGGCAGGCCGAAGAGGCCGTTGAACTCCATCTGAAGGAGGATGGGCATGAAAATCGGCACGGCCAGCAGGAGGATGCCGACCCAGTCGAGAAACATCCCGAGGATGACCAGGATGATCATCATGATGAGCAGGATGCCGTAGGGGCCCAGGCCCGTGCCGATCAGAACGTCGGCCACGAACTGCTGCCCGCCCTGGAGTATGTAGAAGCCGACGAAGATGCTGGCGCCGAAGATGATCCACAGCACCATCGCTGATGCCTTCAGCGTCGTGAGCGCGCCCTCCCTGATGTTCGCCCATGACAGACGGCGGTGCATCGCCGCGACAAAGAGAGCGCCGAACGTACCGATTCCGGCGGCCTCGACGGGTGTCGCGACACCTGTGAAGATCACGCCGAGAACCAGGACAATCAGGAGAACAGGCGTGATGATGCTGCGCAGGAGGAGCAGCTTTTCCCTGAAACTGACGCGTTCCTCGACCGGCAGGGCCGGACCTGCCGCAGGGTCGATGTAGCAGCGCGTTGTGACATAGATCACATAGAGACCGGAGAGCAGGAGTCCGGGGAAGATCGCACCGATAAAGAGGTCGCCCACCGACTGCTGCGCCACCACCGCGAACAGGATGGCAAGGATCGAGGGCGGAATGAGAATACCGAGCGTGCCGCCGGCCAGGATGGAACCGCAGGCGAGCTGGGGGTCGTAGCGCCGCTTCAGCATGGCCGGAAGCGCCAGGATGCCCATGGCCACCTCCGCCGCGCCGATCACGCCGACCATGGCGGCCAGGATCGTCGAGGAAACGATCGTTGCCGATGCAAGGCCGCCCCTCAATCCGCCGAGCAACTTGTAGACGACATCGAACAGCTCCTGGATGATTCCCGCCCGCTCCAGCATCACGGCCATGAAGATGAACAGGGGAATGGCCGAAAGCTGATAGTCGGTCATGAACGGGAAGATGCGGGATGGAAGGATGTTGAGTTCGTTGACCGAGCCGAAGACGAACAGGAACACGCAACCCAGCCCCCCGGTCACGAACGCCAGCGGGAGCCCCGCCATCAGCAGCACGCCCAGCGAGCCGAACATCAGCACGGTCAACCACAGGAGATCCATTTCCTGGCCCATTGTTCAGTCCGCCCGGGATCGCGAGAGAAAGATCACGTTGCGCATCAGTCCGGCGACACCCTGCAACAGGATCAGGATTCCGCCGATCATGATGGCGAACTTGATCGGCCAGTACTGGATAGCCCACTCGGTAAACGACACCTCCATGACCTCGACGGCGTCCATGGCGAAGAAGAACCCGGTCACGATCAGGGTGACGACAAAGATGAAGAAGGCGAGCGACGTCACGATATCGATCCAGGCGCGGGTGCGAACGGAAAACCGGGCATAGACCACGTCGACCCTGACGTGCTTGCCGTCACGCAGTGTCGCCGCTCCGGACAGAAGGTACTGCGCGCCGAACATCAGGAACATGGCCTCGTGGGCCCAGTTCGTCGGCGAATTGAAGACGTAACGCGCGATGACCTCGTAGTAGTAGACGAACACCGCCAGCACGATCCAGTAGGCGACGAAGGTGCCGGACCAGTCGCTGATCTTCTCGATCGTCCGGATGACCGGGCTGGAGATGAGGCTGCGCTCATCGGTGACATCGTCGCGTTGCAGGATGTCGATGTCACTTGAGTCGGCGAGACCGGCTTCGCGTGCCTCGGCTTGCCGAACCAGATGCCGAAGGCGCCAGGCGTCAAGGAGCAGAAGCAGCATGATCAGCCAGAACACCGCGCCGACGAAGGCGCGCCACTCGTCCTCTGTCAGGGACGCGGCTTCGGCCCTGTTGCGGACCGCGTCGTGTTCCTCGATGGCCTTGGCAAGTCGCTCCTCGGCACCCTCGGTCTGACGGTCCACGTCCTTCTGGCGCTGGGTGATGTTGAATTCCGCGATGCGAAGCTCGTTGTCGAAAAGCGACCTGTCGTTTCGGGCATCCGACGAATAGTCGTTGCCCATCAGGAGCAGCACGAAGAGAAGCAGGAAGACCAGGCCGGCGCGGCCGGACTTGAGGTAGAAGCGATGCAGTCCGACAAATCCGCCCCAGAACCAGAACATCCAGGCGATCGGCGCGGAAATCCTGCGGTGCGGCGCCCGCGCCGCCCGACGCACCAGCACCATTGCGACCAGCGGAAAGAACGCCAGCCCCGCCCAGTAAACGGCATGGGGCAGCGTCAGCGTGAGGCTCGGCAGGGCGAGCCACTGCGGCACCGCGCCGTGAAGCAGCGCCGCAACCGGATACAGCACAGACTCCATGGCGCTCTAGGGTGTCCGGAACAGGGTCGGATTGCCGGGGGGCGCCCCCCGGGGGGGGGGGGGCCGCGGCGGGGGTTTTAAAGGGGTTTAGGTTGCGAAGTGTGGGCGGGCGGGAATAGTGGGGGTTGTTTTGAAAACAGGCGGG
>JAPPGE010000071.1:110457-131028 GCA_028821455.1 bacterium
CCCCCCCCGCGCCGTCACGCCGCCCCCAACCCGTAAACCCCACACCCCCCTGGGGGCTCCGGGGGGCCCGCACCGGGGGGGGGGGGCGGGGCCCCGCCCGGGGGGGGGGGGCCCCCCGGCAGGTGGTTACAACGGAGTTACAGGTCCAGAGTGTGGCCGGCGATCATATCGGGCGTTACGTATCCCAGACTGCCGGACATCATGTAATCCAGCTGGATCTTGAACACGCGGGAGGCATCCTTGTCCTTGTTGGCCCATTGGAACCAGCGGGGCACCGCGTACGTGGTGAACTCCTCGACATCGTCCTGGGAAAGCCGGGTAACCACGGTTCCGGCCTCCTCGAACTTGGCCCAGGCCTCCTGATCGGCTTTCTGGATTTCGGCGTGATGATGGTCGGAATAGACACAGACCTCCATCTCGACGAACTGCCTCATCTGGTCGGAAAGCGCGTTCCAGTGATCCATACCGACGGTGAGATCCATGAGGTCGACAGGCTGGTAGAGAGACATGAAGCCCGGAGGCCCCATGGAGATGTAGTTCGTCGCCTTGTGGAACCCCAGCGCATAGTTGATCGCGGGTCCGACATAGTCCGCCACGTCGATGGTGCCCTTGTCGAGAGCCGGGAAGATCTCGGAGCCGGGAAGCAGCGTGGTCTTGGCGCCGACGTCCTGGAAGACTTCCGCCACCATGCCGCCAGGGAGCCGCATCTTGCGCCCCCGGAAGTCGTCGATCGACAGGATCGGAACCTTGGAGTGGATGATGTTCGGACCATGGTGGATATGGCCGACATAGAACATGTCGTGCCTGGCGAAGATTTCCCGCGCGATCTCCCGGCCGCCGAGCGCGAGATAGAAGACATCCCATTCGTGGGGGTTGCGCAGGCCCAGGGGATAGGAACTCAGGAACACCGATGCCGGAATGCGGCCCGCCCAGTAGAGCGTGAACGGGTTCATGGCCTCGATCACGCCATTCTTGACGGCATCGAACAACTGGAAGTCGCCGACGACATCCTTGGCGCCGAAGGGCTGGAAGGCGAGTTCGCCGCCGGTTTTCTCGATGATGGTGCCGCACCAGTTCTTGAAGATGTCGAGGCCGATGCCGCCGGGCCACGAGGTCTGGATGCGCCAGGTCGTCGTCTCGGCTGCGCGCGCATCGCGGATATAGGGTGTGGCGAGCCCACTGGCGCCTGCTGCGGCGGCGCCTGCGGCAAGGACGCCATGCCTGAGAAACCTGCGGCGTCCCTGTGCAACACTTTCCTTGACAGTTTCCTGTCCTGTTGGGGTGGTTTTCATGGGAGTGTCCTTCCGGTCGGAGTGAATTCTCGTTCACCGAATGCGAACCGGATTGTCCGGAAACCCATGGTGTTGACACCCGGGTCCAGCGTTGTTTTCCGGTCCCCTGACTCTTAACCCGCCGGGGTTTCCGGTGTCAATGGTCACCGGTCCCGGGTGCCGGCACCATCTGCCAGCACAGGTCGTTGATTTCATCACCAAAATTAGGGTGTCTTCCCTCGATGCCAGCCGTTCCGAGGGCTGATTCGACAACCTTCCTGTCCCCGGACGCAACCCCTGAACCAGGACGCAGCTGGCCGGTCCGTGGGCCACCTCATCGCGTCCTGCTCGCCGAACCCATCCGGAACCCGCATTCCCCGGTCGCGAGAAGCGATCACCTCAATGCGCAGCCGGGCGTGCCAGGGCGGCGCTCCCATCCGGCACCACGAGGCAGGATCCCGTCTCCTGCGTGGATGACCGACCGGGCGACGATCAAGCTCCGGACGAGGCCTCGCGGGCAAGCAGAACCCGCTTGCGCTCCACGCCCCAGCGGTAACCGCCGATCGTGCCGTCGTTGCGGATCACGCGGTGGCAGGGAATTGCGACGGCGAGCGGGTTGGCGGCGCAAGCGCGCGCCACCGCTCGCGCAGCGTTCGGCGAGCCGACACGATCGGCGATCTCGCTGTAGCTGGCGGTCGCTCCCGCCGGAACATCGCGAAGCGCCAGCCAGATCCGCTGCTGAAATGTCGTCCCTCGGATGTCGAGCGGCAAATCGAGATCGGACGCAGGGGTTTCGACGAGACCGACGATCCGTGCGACCAGGGCCTCGAACTCCCTGTCTGCCCCGACCAGTTCAGCCCGCGGAAAACGGTCTTCCAGCTCGTTCGCCAAGGCTGCCGGATCGCCGCCGAGCAGGATTGCGCAAACCCCCTTGGCCGTCGCAGCCACCAGGATCGAGCCCAGCGAACACTCGCCCACCGCAAACCGAATCGTTTCGCCCGCGCCGCCGCCCCGGAATACTGCGGGGGCCATCCCCAGCATCTCCGGCCACGCCGCGTAGAACCGTCCGCTCGAGTTGAAACCGGAGTCGTAGATGGCTTCCGTGACCGTTCGCGACGTCTGCAGCGCCTCGCGGGTCCGATCCGCACGTTGAGCGGCGGCATAGGCCCGCGGCGTGAAGCCGGTGACGGCCTTGAAGACCCGGTGGAAGTGGAACCGACTCATGCCGGCGGCCTTCGCGAGCGCGTCGAGATCCGGCAGCTCCTCCGCCGTCTCGACGAGTCGGCACGCCGCCGCCACCGACCGCGCGTGCCGTTCGGCAAGTGACCGCTCGTTCGGGCGGCAGCGCCGGCATGGCCGGAAACCGGCAGCCTCGGCGTCCTCGCAGGACGCATGGAAGCACACGTTCTCGCGCCGCGGGCACCGGGCCGCACAACCGGGACGACAATAGATGCCGGTCGTCGTGACGCAGTAGACGAACTCTCCTGCGGCGGCATGTTCGCGGTTCACGACCGCCGCCCAGCGCTCATCATCGCTACGGAACTGCCGTGCCATCGTCGTTCCCGATGCCTGCACATCGACCATGATATCTCCTCCTTCGGCTGTCCTTGTACCGACCGGCCCCGTGGGCCGCGCATTGCGATGGGACAACCTGACGGGTTCAGCATTGCCGTGCAGCCTGAATCTTGCTTTCGAATTATCCTGCTGGGGTGGGCGCCGGCCTTTCGCTCAGATCCCATGGTGGTGTGGTGGGCGAGGAAGTCCTGAAGGACGACATCATGTCGAGCCTGGCTGGGTGTGCCTTGCCGCAGCCCGCCCGCCGTGATCGATGCGTTCCACTCCGCAACGCCGCGAATTCACGACATGCCCTTCGCAGCCCGGCTGAGGAGCGACCGAGCCACAGGGAGGGACTTTCGATCGGCGATAGTGTGCAGTTCTCAGTCGGAATTGACAGCTCGACCCACATGGAGGGGAGTGGGGCTATCCGGATGCGGGATGGCCCCACGTGTCGCCGAGCCGGTAGCCCTCGGGCCAGGGATCGTCGGGGTCGAGAAGGTGCTGGTGAATCCCGGTGATCCAGGCCCGCCCGGTGACTTCCGGGATGATGGCGGGGATCGACCCCACCCGCGTGGTGCGGACGATCCTGCCGTCGAACCGCGAGCCGATGATCGAGCGGGCACGGAAGATGTCGCCGGTCTTCATGATGCCCCGGGCATGGAGCAGGGCCATCCGGGCCGACACGGCGGTGCCGGTGGGCGACCTGTCGATCTTGCCGGGCCTGATGGCGACGGCCTGCCGCGATTCAAGGACACCTTCGACCCTGTCCAGAGATTCGGCGAGGAGGCAGAACGAGAGGCGGTCCCTCTCTGCCATCTCCGGGTGACGGAAGCCGATCCGGTCGTTGGCGGCCTCGAGTATCCGCATGCCGCAACTGGCCAGGCGTCCCGCTTCGGATGCGGCGATGGACAATTCGAGTTCCGAGGCATCGACGACCACGAAACTGTCGCCCCCGAAAGCGGTATCCACGGTCAGGCAACCGATGCCTGGAACCTCCAGGCGGATGTCCGTCCGCACTGCGAACGAAGGCAGGTTCTCGAGGGCGATGGACTGTGCTCTGCCATCGCGGCAGGCCGCGCGGATTCGTACCAGCCCGCCAGGCGCCTCGAGAATGAAGGTGGTCTCGGGCTCCTGCATCGCGACGATGCCCGTCTCGAGGAGGACCGTTGCCACACAGATGGTGTTCGATCCCGACATCGGCGGCAGGTCCTCGGGTTCCATGATGACGAAACCCATGCGGGCATCGGGATGCTTCGCCGGCACCAGGAGGTTGACGTGACGGAACACTCCGCCACGGGGTTCGTTGAGAAGAAACGTCCAGAGCCTGCGATCACGGGCGAGAAACTCTGCCTGCTCCCGCAGCGTGTCGCCGGGCGGCGGCTCGACACCGCCAACGATGACGTCCCCGACCTCGCCTTCCGCATGCGCCGAAACGACATGGATGGTCCGTATGCTCCGCATCGGTCCCCCGTGAGACGATCAACGGATGGAGGGTGACCCTCGCTCCTTCATGACGTCAAGATGGCAGATGCCGGGAAAGGGGCGGCATGGCAGGATGGCAGCGGCTGAACGAGGAGTGTGCGGATGACCCAGGATATCCTGCTTCAGGAAGCCCGAGACCGGATCGCCGCATACCGGGCGAAGATATCGCGGCTCGACGAGGACTCCCTCGATCTCCTTTTCAGGGAGGCCCGCACCCATAACGCGTGGCAGGAAAGGGAGGTGAGCGACGACCAGTTGCGCGAGATCTGGGATATCATGAAGTTCGGCGCCACCAGCGCCAACACGTTGCCGGCGCGCATCGTCTTCATTCGTTCGCCACAGGCGAAGGCGAAACTGGGAGCGTGCCTGTCGCCGGGCAATGTGACGAAGACGATGGAAGCGCCGGCCACCGCACTGCTTGCCCACGACACCCGCTTCTTCGACGGATTCGAGAGACTGTTCCCAATCTATCCGGAGATGGCGGACCAGTGGGCCGACGATCCCGAATCAGCGCGTTCCTTCGCCCACCACCAGGGCACGCTGCAGGGCGCCTACCTCATTCTTGCCATCCGTGCCGTGGGCCTCGACGCCGGGCCGATGCTGGGATTCGACGGGAAGAAGGTGGATGCGGCCTTTCTTGCCGGCACGGCCTGGGAATCGAACTTTCTCTGCAACATCGGATACGGCGCCCTTGAGGGAATTCTCGGACCGCGCTTCTACCGCTACAGCTTCGACGAGGCCTGCCGTATCGTGTGACCGTCGCCGCCTTCCTGGCGGGCCATGAAGGCGCGTGCCATGCTTTCGAGCCGAAAGACATGCGGGTCCTTGATCTCCAGGTCCCGCAAGGCCGCTGCCAGATCGTTGAGATAGTCGATGTTGGCGCCGCTTGGGCCGGCGGCCTGGCAGATCTGCCTGACCATCTCCTCATCGCCAGCCGGACCGAGCCAGGCATGGTTGCCGACAGCGGCGATGTAGACGATGGCGTCGACGACACCCCCGTCACGGAACGTCAGCCTGACCGCATGACGCTCGTAGCCGTTCTTCTCGCGATGGTCGAGGTTGCGGAAGACCGTCTCCACCACGTCCCTGTCGACGAGATAGGCCAACCCATCACACGAGGCCTGTGGCGCAGCAACCAGGGTGACGACGCGTCCAGGGGCATGGGGCAGGCCACGGTGGTCGTGTGAACCCTGCCAGAAACGCCGCGTCCACCCTGCAAGGCGGGCCACACGGCTCGTCCGGAAGGCCATGGCGGGTCGCCAGATGAGCGACCCGTATCCAAAGATCCAGATGCCGGACATTACGGGAGAGGCGGCGCTGAAGGTCTTGCTGCGCCGGCAGACACGGATACCGGCGGACTGCCGGACTCCCTTGTCATTTGCAAAGTCGCGCCGGGTCCGCTTGAATGCCCAGGGTGGAAACGGGATTTGGGTATGCTGACACTGGTGGTAAGGCGGCTCGCCATCGGCATTGGAACCCTGCTGGGCGTTTCCATCATCATCTTCATCGCCACGGAGATCCTTCCCGGTGATGTCGCCACCGCCATTCTCGGCCAGTCAGCAACCGAGGAAAACACCGCGGCGATCCGCGCGCAACTCGGTCTCGACCGACCTCCCCATGAACGCTACCTGGACTGGCTGGTGGGATTCGTCCAGGGCGACCTGGGCACGTCCCTCGGAAACCGACGGCCCATCGCACCGCAGGTGGGTTTCCGTCTCGAGAACACGCTGTTCCTGGCGGCACTCGCTGCGGTCATCGCCATTCCACTTTCGGTGTCCCTGGGTCTGCTCTCCGCCATTCGCCAGGATACCCCTCTCGACAGGGGCATATCTGTCGGCAGCCTGATGGCAATCTCCGTGCCGGAGTTCTTCATTGGCTACGTCCTGATCATCCTGTTCGCGGTCACCTTCCAGTGGTTTCCGAGTCTCTCCAATGTGAGTGACCAGATGTCCCTGTGGATGCGCATCGAGTCCGTGGCGCTCCCTGTGGTGACGCTCACGCTCGTCACCCTGGCTCACATGATGCGCATGACCCGCGCCGCGGTCATTGCGGTCATGTCGAGTTCCTACATCGAGATGGCGCACCTCAAGGGTGTGCGCTACTGGCGCATTGTCGTCCAGCATGCCCTGCCCAACGTGTGGTCGCCGATCATCACGGTGATCATGCTCAACATGGCCTATCTCATCGTCGGCGTGGTCGTCGTGGAAGTCGTCTTCACCTATCCGGGCATGGGTCAGTACATGGTGGATTCCGTCTCGAAGCGGGACGTTCCGGTGGTCCAGGCCTGCGTCATGATCTTCGCCGGTGTCTGGATCCTTCTCACGCTCATTGCGGATATCTCGTCGATCCTCGCCAATCCGCGTCTCAGGCATCCCAAGTAGGAGGCGGGTGATGGTCACCACATCGGAAACGGCACAGTGGGTCCGCCCGACCAAGATGATGGTCGTCAAGCAATTCCTCAAGGGCATGCCCCTTACGGCGCGTGTCGGTCTCGCCATCATCATCGTCAACCTCTTCGTCGTGGTCTTCGCGCCCTGGCTCGCACCCTATGGCGAGACCGAGCTCGTGACCGATGTCTGGGCTCCGCCATCGGCCGAGCACTGGCTGGGAGGCGATCACATCGGCAGGGACATGCTTTCGCGCATCATCTATGGCGCCCGCACGACCATTGCCATTGCCTTCGTGGCCACCGTGCTTGCCTTCTTCATGGGTATCGTCACCGGTTTTGCGGCGGCCGTGCTGGGGGGTATCTTCGACAGCATCCTGTCGCGTTTCGTGGAAACGCTGATGGCCATTCCCACGCTCCTCATGGCGCTCGTGGTCATCTCCGTTCTTGGCTCCGATCTTGTCGTTCTTGTGGCTGTCATTGCAGTGCTGGACTCCACCCGCGTGTTCCGGCTGTCACGGGCCATCGCGATGGACGTAGCGGTCATGGAGTATGTCGAGGCGGCCAGACTGCGCGGCGAACGCCTGTGGTGGATCATGACCCGCGAGATCCTGCCCAACACCACCTTGCCGCTCATCGCGGAGTTCGGCCTGCGCTTTGTCTTTGCCTTCCTCTTCATCGCCGCCCTGAGTTTCCTGGGCCTGGGCATCCAGCCACCCCTTGCGGACTGGGGCGGCATGGTTCGGGAAAGCTCGTCAGCCATCATCTACGGCATCGTCGCCCCGCTCTATCCGGCCGGCGCGATTGCCATCCTTGCCGTGGGCACCAACCTCCTGGTCGACTACGTGCTGGCCTGGTCAAACCGGTCCGCGGCCACTGAATTCGAGGTATAGTCACGTGAACCAGGAAACGGCCCGCACCGGCTTTGGCGAAACCCTGCTGGAAATGCAGGCATTGCGCGTCGAGGCGCTTGGCGCGGACGGCAATCCGTTCCGCATTGTCAACGACATCGACATCAACCTGAGACGGGGCGAGGTCCTTGGCTTGATCGGCGAATCAGGCGCCGGCAAGTCCACCATCGGTCTCGCCTCGATGTGCTTTGCCCGCCCGGGCTGCAGGATTACCGGTGGCAGGATTCTCTTTGCCGGCACCGACCTGCGCCAACAGGACGAGGACGACGTGCGTCAGATCAGGGGTGTGCGGGCGTCCTATATCGCGCAGAGCGCAGCAGCCGCCTTCAATCCGGCCAAGCGGCTCAATGATCAGGTGACGGAAGCGGCGGTGCGCCACAGCGTCATGTCGCACTCCAGTGCGACGAAACGCGCCGAAGAGCTCTACGCCAGGCTCGATCTTCCCGATCCGGCGCGCATCGGAAGACGCTATCCCCACCAGGTTTCGGGTGGCCAGCTGCAGCGCGTCATGTCGGCCATGGCCATGACCTGTGGACCGGATCTCCTGGTTCTCGACGAACCGACCACGGCCCTCGACGTGACCACGCAGATCGAGGTGCTGGCCACGGTGCGCGACCTCATCCGCAACAACAACACGGCGGCACTCTACATCACCCATGACCTTGCCGTGGTGGCGCAGGTCGCCGACCGCATCATGGTGTTGCGTTATGGCGACCTGATCGAGCAGGGGGACACCGCCAAGATCCTCCACGACCCTGACGAACCCTACACCAAGGAACTGATTTCGGCGCGCACCGAGGACATCAACACCAAGATCTTTACCGGCATGCCCGAGAACCCGGTTCTCGCCATCAGGGAGGTCACGGCCACCTATGATGGCGAGGTCGACGTCCTGAAGGATGTCGGTGTCGAAATCGGACGGGGCGAGACCGTCGCCATCGTCGGAGAATCGGGGAGCGGAAAGTCCACCCTCGCCCGGGTCGTGACGGGACTCCTGCCGCCGCGCAAGGGCCATGTCGAGTTCGACGGCCAGAAGCTGTCGCTCGCCCTCAGGGAGCGCAACAAGGAAGAACTGCGCAAGATCCAGATGATTTACCAGATGCCCGATGTCGCCATCAATCCGAGACAGCGGGTCTCGGAGATCATCGGCCGCCCCCTCACGTTCTACTTCGGTCTCACCGGCAAGGAACGCGAGGAACGGATCTTCGCCCTGCTTGAGGAAATCGATCTCGACCGGGAATTCGCGGACCGCTTCCCGGGCCAGTTGTCGGGCGGCCAGAAGCAGCGCGTCTGCATCGCCCGGGCCCTTGCCGCCGATCCTGAACTCATCATCTGCGACGAGGTGACCTCGGCTCTCGACCAGGTGGTGGCCGCGGGCATCCTGAAACTGCTTGATCGCCTGCAGCAGGAAAAGGGTCTTGCCTACATGTTCATCACCCACGATCTCGGTATCGTGCGCAACATCGCCGACCGGACCGTGGTGATGTACCAGGGCGAGGTGGTGGAACAGGGGACCACGGAGCAGATCTTCACGCCACCGCAGAAAGAGGCCTACACGCGCAAGCTCATCGCCTCGACTCCGGAAATGCGCACCGACTGGCTCGACGAGGTGCTGCGCGAGCGCGGCGATCTCTTCGATATCGACGCCGCAGCCCACACCTGATTTCGAGTACCGCGCCGCAACGAGGGCACGGGTGGGTTCGACGCTTCAGCGTTCGGCAGCGTCGGCCGCGTGTTCGCGGATATGGCTCCGGCTGATCAGGCCGCGCAGGGGCTCCGGCGGCATCCAGCCGGGTGCGGGGATCCGTCGCTGATCGCGCAGCAGTTCCGAGTCCCGGCCGACCACGAGATCGGCGAGAAGTGTACCGGCCATGGTGCCACGCGCTATCCCCGCACCGTTGCAGCCGACCGACGCCCACAGCCTGTCCCCAATGGCGCCAAAGACGTGACCCTCGTTGCGCGTGACGCCGACGCACCCTCCCCAGGTGTGCTCGATGTCGATGTCCGCAATCGCCGGCCATCGCCTGCGGATCGAATCGACGTGACGCAAGCGCGCCGCGTCCAGCTTCTTCGGCTGCGACGCGGCAGCGGGACCGTATGCCAGTGTGTTGCGGACAAGCAGCCGATCGTCAGGCGTGCGCTGGATCGTCGAACCGCCCCTTGCTGCCGGAAGAAGGCCAAATCCGCCGCGGTCTCCGCCTGCGGCCCCGGCCTCGTCGGGCGTCATGGGCCGGGTCAGGCTGGCGTAGAGAACGAGGGGCGCCATCGCGTGGCGGGCGACACCAAGGGACGGCGAGTAGACGTTCGTGCAGAGGATGACGCCGTCGGCGACAACCTCGCCCTGTGGCGTCACCAGCCTGTGCGGTTCCCCCTTTTGATGTTCCAGCACGGGAGACTCCTCGCGGAGTGCGACGTTGGCCGGAAGGGTATCGGCAAGACCCCGGCACAACGCAGCCGGGTTGACGAGCGCCGTGCCTTCGACCTTGAGGCCGGCGTTGTAGAAGCGTGTTCCGGTGAGCGCCTCCACCCCGTCGCGGTCGAGAGCCTCGTGGCGGATGCCGAGGGCATCATTGCCCTGGCGCTGGAGAAGAAGACCCCTCTCTCCGGCACGCGAGGCGGCCACCCAGAGTTTGCCCCAGTCGCGCCAGTGACAGGCAATCCGGTGTTGCCGCACCAGGCTCTTCAGGATGTCCCTGCCGCCGGTGCTGAGCCGGGCCGCCGCCCTTGTCCGTTCCAGATCCGCAAACGGCAACCGATGCGGCATGAAGTGGGACTCCAGGACAAAGCCCGAGTTTCTCCCCGACGTGCCGAAACCCACCCGTTCCGCCTCGATCAGGGCAATCGTCTCATCGGGCAGGTGGCAGGCAAGCGTACGCGCCGCCGCAAGTCCGGTGAAGCCGGCGCCGACCACGGCCCAGGGCACACGGAACGTGCCCTCGACCCGCCGCGCAACGGCAGGAGCGGGAAGGATGTTGTACCAGCCATTGGTGGCTGCATGTGCCGGCGGCTTCAACGGTTCATGCCCCGTTCCTCAAGACACCTTTGCCGAAATCGAGCGCATCGTCACGTGCCGAACCTTTCTGAAGAGGGCCGGGCAGGAACGCCGCTTCATGGTAGCGTGTTGTCTGTCCGATGCATCCCGGCTAATGGAGTGGCAACCGAAATCTGTGGATGCCTCCATCAGGATGATTGGCAGCACGTCGCTCAACAGGATCGCGGTGATTGGACGGGGAACCGCAGGGTCCCTGGCAGCCGCCAGTGTGACGAATCAGCTGAAGGGCAGCGACTGCGAACTGCATCACATCCATGACCCCGGCATCCCGATCAGCGGAGTGGGTGAAGGGAGCTGGCCCAGCCTGGTCGACGAGTTGCGGAAACTGACCAACCTGCCGCACGAGTCCGTCCAGAAGCGCCTGAATGGAACCCGCGAGTATGGCGTCGCCTTCGAGGGATGGGGCCGTCTTCAGCGGGACTGCACCCACTACTTCACCCCGCAACAGGTGTCCTATGCCTATCACCTGTCTGCCGATGTGATGGCGGACCTGCTGCAGGAAGGCACCGCGGCACGTCATGTCGACGCCAGGGTGCTGGGGATCAGCAGGGTCGACGGCGGCGCGCAGGTGAACCTGGAGGGCATGGCGCCGGAACGCTATGACCTCGTCTTCGATGCCCGCGGGTTCCCGAAGGAACTGGACCCCGATCAACACATTGACATTCCGTTCATTCCAACCAATACGGCGATCATCCGCCGCGCACCGGCCGTCATTCGCGACGAGTCCGCGGGAGCGTTCCGGCAGCCGACCTACACCCGCGCGGTGGCCCGCCCGCATGGCTGGGTGTTCGTGATTCCGCTGACGGTTCACACGTCCTACGGATACATCTTCAATCGCAACCTCTCCAGCCTTGACGAGGTCAACGCGGATTTTGACGTTTTCCTGGAAGCCGACGGCGTCACGGAATTCGAACCGCGCGCCGTCATCCCCTTCCCGAACTTTGTTCATCGCCGGATCTATGACGGGGCCATCGCCCGCATTGGCAACGCGGCGGCTTTCATGGAACCCCTCGAGGCGACGGCGATCGTCTCCGCACAACTGCAGATCGGCATGGTTCTCCACATCCGTCTCGGTCGCGCGCCGGAAAACCTCGAACGCGATGCTCCGGTGGTCAATCGCTTCCTCATCAGCACCGTCCTGCGTTACGGCCTCTTTGTCGGATGGCATTACTCCTGCGGCTCACGATATGACACGCCGTTCTGGCGCCACGCCCGCGACCATGCCTGGCCACAACACCGCAAGGCCGCCGCGCCTGAGGTCGTCGGGTGCTCCGCACTGAACAAGTTCGACGACATGATCGACCTGCTGAACCAGCCGTTCATCGCCAGGGAGGACTGGTACAGGATGTGCGCTGTACCCCTCACCAGTTACGCCCAGGTGTCCCAGGGTCTCGGCATCGTCTGACGGCCGGACAGCCTTGACCTTTCCCGGGCGGACATGCATAGCTTCGTCATCACTGCCCTCTTTACGTCAATTGGGGCACGCCTTGCTGGCCCGATCCCATGGGGAGGTTGTGCCCCGCCGTGTTCAACAATCCATTCGATTCCTTTCACAACACCGTTGCCGAAGCGAAGGAAGAACGTGAGCAGCTCGACCAGCTGCTGACCGTTTCCACACCGCGGGAACGACTTGTTGTCGGCATCATCGCCCTCGTCGTGGCGCTCCTTGCCGCATGGCTCTTCCTTGGCAACGTCTCGCACAGTCGGGTGGTTGACGGGATCGTGGCCGAGCCCGCCAACGGCGACAGTCTGCAACTGCTTGTCTGGGCGGGAAACGACAGCACGTCGATTGTCGGACCCGGTCTGCCGGCAATTGTCGAGCTGACCACGGCCGACGGAAACGCTCATGCGCTCAAGGGCGACATTGTGTCGGTCTCCGCCGTCTCCCCCGTCCAGGGTCTCGCGGTACCGGTTTCCATGTACCTGGTTGATGTCACGATCGATCGGAATCTCGATACGACCATCCCCGCCGGCATCAGGTGCCGGATCGTCATCGAACTCGCAAGGCAGTCCCCGTTCTCCCTGTTGGGCATGAGGCCATCCTGACATGCCGGTGCGCGCCTCCCGGGAGGCCGGAAGCCGGACGGCATCCGAGGTCCGTCGACGAAGAGTCACCACTCCGGTCGTCTTGCAGATGCACGCGTCCGAATGCGGTGCAGCCTGCCTTGGCAGCGTCCTCGGCCACTTCGGGCGATGGGTTCCGCTGACCGAACTCAGGGAAAAGTGCGAGGTGAGCCGGGACGGCAGCAGCGCCGCCAGCATTCTGAGGGCCTCACGACAGTACGGCCTTGAATGCAGTGGACTGAGCCTCGGGGCCGAACAGCTCAGGAAACTGCAGCCACCCCTGATCCTGTTCTGGCAATTCAGCCATTTCGTTGTTCTGGAAGGCTTCGACGAACACGGCTACTACCTCAATGATCCGGCTACGGGGCGGCGCCGGGTATCCGCCGAAGAGTTTGCCGCCGGCTACAGCGGTGTTGCCCTGCGGTTTGCACGTGGTGATGGGTTTGTTCCCGGCGGCACGCGCAAGAGCCTTTACGCACAACTCGGTGCCATCGTCACCGGACTGTGGAGTTCGCTTGCCGGAGTGACGGCCTGCGCACTCATGCTGACACTGCTGTCACTGATTGTTCCGGCAGTTCTTGGCGCCTTCGTCGACCATGTCATGTTGAACCAGGGAACCTGGGTTGGCCTTGTGGCCGCGCTCTTCGGCGGCGGTGTGCTCGTCTACCTGCTGACCCTGCTCAAACACAGGTTTTTCAAGCGGCTAGCCATCCGGATATCGGTGACCGGCTACAGCCGTGGACTGACGAAGCTGCTGCGCCTGCCCGTCGAGTTTTTTGAACACCGGCTTGCCGGCGACCTGACGGACCGGGTGTCATCCATCGACCGGGTGGCGAAAGCCCTGACAGAGCAGTTTCTGGTGCTCATCATCGACATGGGCATGAGCACCGTGCTGTTCGTGGTGTTGCTCGCCTACGATCCCTTGCTGGCACTGGTCGTGCTGTCGCTGGCTCTCATCCATGCAGGACTCGCCCACGTCTTCAATATCCGGCGCGCCGTACGCAGCCAGGCGATGCGGCGCGAGCAGGGACTTCTGATCGGCATCGGCATGCAGATGCTCAACCATGCCGACAACCTGCGCATGACCGGATCCGATGACCGGTTCTTTGCTCGCTGGGGCGGTCATCAGGCCCGCGAACTTCGGGCGCGCCAGGCCCACTTCGAACTGGGTGCGCTCAATGGCGCCCTGCCGGATCTGATCGCCGCGCTGCGCAGCGCGACAATCCTGTTGATCGGCGGAACCATGGTCATGACCGGCTCCATGACCCTGGGGACACTGGTCGCCTTCTACATCCTGGCGGAAATGTTTCTTGCGCCTGTCGGGCGATTCCTCGAGTTCGCCGACAGGCGGCAGGCTCTCGAAACCGACATGCAGAGGCTGGATGACGTTTCCAGAGCCACAGAGGATCCCGTGTTCAGCCGCCGGGAACCGAACCGGGTTTCCATCACCACGTTCAACAGGCGCCTCCAGCTTGCGGGAAAGGTCGAACTGAGAAACGTCACCTTCGGTTTCAATCGGAGCCGGCCACCCCTGATCTCGGACTTCAACCTCATCCTGAAACCCGGGCAGCGGGTAGCCCTGGTGGGAGCCAGCGGTTCCGGCAAGTCGACCCTGGCGCGTCTGGTTGCCGGCCTCTACCAACCCTGGTCGGGTGAGATCCTCTTTGACGGCCATCTTCGCCAGGAGATTCCCGAGGAGGTGCTGCGGCGGTCCATTTCCATGGTGAACCAGGAAACCGTGCTCTTTTCCGCCACCTTGCGCGACAACATCACCCTGTGGAACCCGGCCATTCCGGACGAGGCCATCGTCGACGCGACACGGGACGCATTCATCCATGAGGACATCCTGAAACGCCCTCTCGGGTATGCCACCCTTGTCGAGGAGGGCGGGATGAACTTCAGCGGCGGCCAGCGGCAACGGTTGGAGATTGCCCGTGCCCTGGTGGGCCATCCGACCGTGCTCGTGCTCGACGAGGCGACCAGCGCCCTTGACGCGGCAACGGAAGAGTATGTCGACGATGCCTTGCGGCGGCGCGGCGTCACCTGCCTGATCGTGGCGCACCGGTTGAGCACGGTGCGTGATTGCGACGAGATCATCGTGCTCGACGGGGGGCATGAAGTGGAGCGTGGCACCCACGACGAACTGATCGCCGATTCCGATGGCGTCTACTCCCGCCTGACAAGGTCAGGCTGATGCGCGATCAGCCGCCCGGATACACATCGATTGCCGAACTCGCTGCACGCGCTGGCAAGGCCTGTCCCTGTGCCGGCAACCTGCCGGTGGCGCTCGATGAACCCGATCACGTGTGGTTCATTGCCAAGGGCAGTGTCGATCTCTTCCTGGTGGAACTCAGGGACGGAGTGGAACAGGCGTCGCCACAACATCTGCTTCGCCGCGAGGCAGGTGAATTGCTGCCCGGTGTCGCGCCGGATTCTGAGGGCGACGACACGGAGACGACACTGGGCCTGCTGGCAAAGGGACTGCCGGACACCCTGCTGATGCGTCTGCCGGTATCCCTGCTCCACGAAGTCGATCCGGCCGAACTGGCGCAACAGACGGACACATGGCTGCAGGCCATCACCGAGACCCTGTCGCGATTTGTCGGCAACATTCCACACGCCACTGCCCTCGCCGAACCCGGTGTGACGCGGTCCCTGGAGTCCTGCGTTCTTTCCGTGCGCCAGGGCGTTGTGTGGGTGTCCCTCCCCTCGCACGGCGCCGGTCTCTATATGGACATGGTCGAACCGGAGGCAGGCGGTCACGGCGACATTCTGGTACCGCTGACCCGGACAAGCTGGCTCACCTTCCGTGCAGGGGTCACCGTCTCCGGCGCATCGAGCCAGGCACTGGCCGAACAGGGCGCCCTGTTGCCGGCGCTTGCCACCTTTCATGCTGCCGCACTCGCACTTGAGCGCCTCAACCGGCAACTGGCGGTGGTCGACGAGGCAAACCTTGAACGCGCGCGGATCGCCAGCCGGCGCACGGCCGAGCACGACGCGCGCCAGAAGCTGTTCAACATGTACGATACGCCGATCGGCGACGACGTCGGCGACACGGCGCTTGCAGACGCACTGAAGATTATCGGCCGCCACCAGGGAATCGATTTCAGGATCCCGCCACGCCACGCCTCCGGATCCCCGCCCGGTCTCACGGACATTCTCGATGCGTCGGGTGTCCGTGCCCGCCGCCTCAAGATCTCTCCGGACAACGCGTGGTGGCGTGGAGACAGCAGCGCAATTCTGGCATTCCGGTCCGCTGACGACAGGCCTGTCGTTCTGCTGCCGGGATTGTTCGGACACTATCGCGAGGTCGACCCGGCGAGCGGACGCAGCGCCCGGGTCGCAGGCGAGCGCGCCGGCGGGTTGAAGGCTGAAGCGTGGATGTTCTATCGGCCATTGCCGTCAAGGCCCGTCAAGCCGGCGGACCTCCTGGAAATCGCCTTCAAGGGGTCAGGCGCCGATCTTGTCCGGCTCTTGGTGACCGGGCTTTGCGGCGGCCTGATCAAGCTGTTGCCGGCGCTGGCGCTTGGCTTTGTGGCTCACCAGGCAATGGCCGGCGGGACCGCCGGTGTCCTCTATGTCGTGGCTTTGACACTGGCGGGATTCGGCCTTCTCGGCGCATTGCTTCAGTTGCTGCAAAGCACCATTCTGATGCGCCTGGAAGGACGCTTGGCATCGCGGGTCGAAGCAGCCTTCTGGGACCGCCTCATGCGCCTTCCACCGGCTGTCCTGCGCCGCCAGCCAACCGGTGATCTGGCGATGTCGGGCATGACGTTCCAGAACGTTCGTGACGGCTTGCAGGGAGTCGTGTCCGACAGTCTGCTGTCAATCCTGTTTCTCGTTCCGGTTCTCGGGATCACCTTCTTCTACGATACCTCTCTGGGTCTTGTCGTTCTCGCCTTCAGCCTCCTCTCGCTTCTCGTGACCGTCGTGCTGGGGCTGCGCCAGCTCGCACCCCAGGGAAGAATGATCAGCGCAGCCAGACGCGTGACCGGACGGCTGTTCCAGATCATCGGCGGCATCGCCAAGCTGCGTGTGGAGAGTGCCGAAGGATCGGCTTTCGCTATATGGGCCGGAGACTATCGCCGGCAAAAGCGCGCGGAGCTCGAAGTCCACCGTATCGAGGAGCACGTCCGAGCCTTTGGCGCCGCTCTTCCGTTCTTCGCCGGAGCGGTGCTGCTGTTCGCGGTGGCGGCATTCGAAACGCGGACGCTTCCGATCGGCGATTTCCTCGTCGTCTTCATGGTGTTCATCGCGTCTCAATCGGCTGTGGCCCGTCTTGGTGAATCGGTCGGCGCCGTTGCTGCCCTGGCGCCTGCATTCAGGCAGATGCGCCCCTTGCTTGCCGCGGTTCCTGAAGCCGGGGAGGAGGGTGCGTTGGTCGAGCGTCTCGGCGGCGAGATCCTGTTCGACCACGTGTCATTTCGATACGAACCCGAGGGGCCCCTGGTTCTCGACGATGTCACGATCCATGTCCGTCCCGGCGAATTCGTCGCGATCGCCGGTGAATCCGGTGCCGGAAAGAGCACGCTCTTCCAGTTGGCGCTTGGTATCGACCAGCCGACGTCCGGGGCCGTCTACTACGACGGACGTGACCTCAAGCACCTCAATCTCAAGCAGGTGCGCCGCAAGATAGGCACCGTACCCCAGGCGGTGCGGCTGCATCCTCAGGACATCTGGGACAACATTGTCGCGCACCACGAGGGAGTGGGCCCCGCAGAGGTCTGGGAGGCTGCCCGGGCGGCCGGAATAGAAGGCGGAATCAAGGCCATGCCCATGGGAATGATGACGATGGTCGGGGGCAGCGGCTCGGTGTTGTCCGGCGGAGAGAGCCAGCGTGTCACCATTGCCCGCTCCCTGGTCGGCGACCGGCGAATCATGCTCCTCGACGAGGCAACCAACTGGCTCGACAACGACAGCCAGGCCGAGGTCATGCAGAATCTCGCCCTTCTGACCACAACGAGACTTGTCATCGCGCATCGGTTGTCGACGCTGGAGAAGGCTGACTGCATCCATGTGCTGAAAGCCGGGAAGATTGTGGAGAGTGGTTCCTTCAGCGAACTCATGGACATCGATGGGGTCTTCCGGAATCTGGTCAGACGCCAGATCGCCTGACCCGGGAAGCGGACCGTTGACATGGCATGCGGGCAGGCACAACCTCGTTCCGCGACCTGCCGCAATGAGTGCCCTTCCCCATGACTGCCTGTTTGAGACGGTTCGTCCGCGAGCGTCGAAAGTGGTTGTGTCCGACGCCGCGGTGAGGGCGGGCGTCAACCTTGGAGAGACGCCACATGACGGCTGAACGCTATGCGGAACGGGTGCTCGCCAACCGCTGGCTCGTCATCCTCGTTGCGCCCATCCTGGTCGCTCTCGCCTCCGTCGGCATGCTCCTGCTGGAATTCTCCGCCGACTACCGCATTTTCTTTGATGACGACAATCCGCAGCTTCTGGCGCTGGAAGACCTGGAAGACACCTACGGCAAGAACGAGAACGTCGTCTTCCTGATTGTTCCCGACGACGGCGATGCGACCTCCGTCGAAGCGCTCTCTGCCGCCGTCTGGCTGACCGAGGCTGCCTGGCAGACACCCTGGTCGCGGCGCGTCGACTCCCTGGCCAATTTCCAGTACACGACGGCCGACGGTGATGACCTCGTGGTTCAGGACCTGGTTGATCCGCAGGAACTGATGCGGATGGAAGCACGATCACGCATCCGTGACATTGCCCTCCTCGACCCCCGCATCGCCGGCAGCATGCTGGCCCGCAATGGCGATGTCAGCGTAGTCAACGTCACTCTGGAGATGCCTGAAGGCGACCAGCTGGAAGCCGTGGCCGAAGTGGCCGAGTTCGCCCGAACGATAGCCGCCGAGGCAGAGACGCGCTTTCCCGGCATTGATCTTCGCATCGTCGGCACGGTGATGGTCAACCAGACCTTTCTCGAGGCGTCGGTTGAAAGCCAGATGATCTTCCTGCCGGCCAGCCTCCTTCTCATGGCCTTGATTCTCGGCATCCTCGTCCGGGGCTGGCCTGGCGTGGTGACCACCGGCCTTGTCATCGTCTTTTCCATACTGGCGTCCATGGGCCTGGGGGCCTGGATCGGCCTGGAGTTTTCCCCGCCCATCGCCCCGGCGCCAACCATTATCCTCATGATTGTCGTGGCCAACTGCGTTCACCTGCTGGTGGCCCTGCAGCAACGCCTGCGCGCCGGCGAGTCGAAGCATGATGCCATCGTCGAATCCATCAGGCTCAACCTGCACCCGATCTTCCTCGCGAGCCTCACGACCGCTCTTGGATTTCTGGGCATGAACTTTTCCGAGGTGCCCCCCTATCGCCAGCTCGGCTGCTTCGTCGCCATCGGAATCGTGACGTCCTTCATCCTGTCCGTGACCTTTCTTCCGGCCATGCTGTCGCTGCTCCCCGTTCGTGCACCGAAGAACAGGCGGCCGCAAGGACCGGCAATGCACCACCTGGCCGACCTTGTGCTCAAGTACAGAAAACCGATCATCCTTGGATGGCTGGTGCTCGTCGTTGCCATGATCCTCGCGATCCCGCGAAACGAGCTCAACGATGTCCTGGTCCACTTCTTCGACGAGAGTGTCGAGTTCCGCCAGGACACGGATTTCATGGACGAACGGCTGAGCGGCAATACCCTGCTCGAGTATTCACTGGAAGCTCCCGCCGAGGGCGGCGTCACGGACCCCGCGTTCCTCGCCGATGTCGCCCAATTCGCGGACTGGTACCGGGAACAGCCCCGGGTGCGCCATGTGGCCGTCATCACCGATACCTTCCGGCGTCTCAATCAGACCATGCATGGCGACGACCCTGACGCCTACCGCCTCCCCGCGAGCCGGGAGCTGGCAGCACAGTACCTGCTGCTCTACGAGCTCTCCCTGCCTCAGGGCCTGGACGTGAACAACCAGATCGACTGGTCGAAGTCGGCGACACGCGTGTCGGTTCAGGCCCAGTCCCTCGGCTCGCAGGAAGTGCTTGAACTGAACGCGCGGGCCAGGGCCTGGCTGAGCGACAACGCGCCCAACGTGGCCGGCGTCAACAGCACTGGTCCGGCGGTCCTGTTCGCCTGGATCGGACAACGCAACATCCGCGCCATGCTGGTCGGCACCATGGTCGTGCTGCTTGCCATTTCCGCCATACTCCTCGTCGCTCTCAGATCCTTGCGGCTGGGCCTGATCAGCATCATTCCCAACCTGCTGCCGGCCGTGCTGGGATTCGGTGTCTGGGGGTTGACGGTGGGGCAGGTGGGACTCTCCCTGTCAGTCGTCGTGGCCATGACGGTCGGTATCGTTGTCGACGATACGGTTCACTTTCTCAGCAAGTACCGCAAGGCGCACCTCGACCAAGGCAAGGACACCGCGGAGTCCGTGCGTTATGCCTTTGACACAGCCGGCCGGGCCGTCTTCACGACAACTCTCGTCCTGGTGGCCGGTTTTCTGATCTTCGCCTTCTCTCCCTTCATTCCCACCGCACAGGTGGGGATCCTGACGGCGTTGATCATCGCGTTCGCACTCCTTGCCGACCTGACGCTCCTGCCCGCACTGTTGCGGACGCTGGACCGCGGCAACAACACGAACGGAAATGGGATTACATACTGAACTTGACAGAATTGACTTGACATCCTGTGGTGTTATCAGCATGATTTCGTGTCGTAAATCAGTATTCGCAACACTGGAACGCCTGTATGTCGTCCTCTGTCACCTATCGGCAGATCACCTACCGCCTGCTGCCCGAGAAGCGCAGCACCTGGCGGCGGCTGGACGCCATGCTCGATTCACAGCGCCGTCTCTACAACGCGGCGCTGGAAGAACGCATCGACTGCTACCGGAAGACCGGCAA
>JAPPGE010000084.1 GCA_028821455.1 bacterium
CATGGGCGCCACGGGTGGAATGCGGCCGCCGCGGCTCAGTACTTTCACGGCAAACTACAGTACATACGCGATCTCATGGAGGTTTGGCGTCATAACCGAACAGAGACCTATCCAGGCTGGCTAAGTGCCCCTGCCGACGTGCGTGGCAAACTGTGGTCAAGTCGAGAGAAGGTAGTTCAAATACTCGAAGCTCTTCCACTAGTTGACTCAGTAGAGCGTCTTCACATCGTGCGTGAAACTCTATGGCAATGGGAGTTGATGCTGGAACCCATATCCGATCTCGAACCCTCGTCTTCTCAGTTAAAGGCCAAGGCACAAAGTGCATTTAATGACATCGATTGTATCGGCAAGAAGATTAGTGGTTCATCAGTTTCTCGCGACGATTGGGAAGAGATTGAAGAATCGTGGATCGCGGTTGCAAAATCTCTGATTACTTCGGCTCGATTTCAATTCGATCAAGATGAGTTTGATCGATTGTCTGCCTGTCTTGGCCCATTTCTTCATCGACACGAAGAACTTCATCACCATATGCAATATGAAAAGGGGCTTTGGTTTGTCTATGCGGTTGACTTCGATTCTGTAGAGACCCTTGTGGATGGCTGGGATACTAGGAACTGCGATCCTGTGTGGATGATGAGAAAAGCCGCGTTACTTTTTGAACTTGGCAGAACGAAAGAGGCTGATGATCTCAATATGCAAGCGTTAGAAGCGATCAGAAGCGTTTCACCAGAAGACGGCAGCGCTGCTATTCAGTGTAGGGAATCCTGGGCGTTGCTCTGCTCGGGTTCATCCATGAGCTACGAGAAATTCTGGCATGCATCCATGGAATGGCGCCAGAGATGGGATGCATTAACTTCCATTAAGTGTAATGTAGCGCTGGAAATGCGCCGGTATGCTGATGCTATGCGGGACAAAATCCGTGGCGAGGAGGGAAGGCCCTTTGATCTCGGGAGATCCTGGGGCAAGACAATCTCATTCTCTAGAAACACCTACAACCTATGGGCAGCGGGTCATAGGGCGATTAGAGGCGCGGAGGTTGCCGGTCTACCACCTACACTTCCGGGAAGAACGGTGGCGTCTGACAATCTTGCACTAGCTGCAAGACGCTTGGTTATGCATGAGTCCGAGTTAGCAGCACGTCTAATCCTGCGGGCGGCACGATATGAAACTAGGGGGGCATTGGACTTTGTGGTGTCTCGACCATTCGTGGCACGAATAACGGAGGCCGAGGCCAAACGACTAGCTAACAGTTGCGTTAGTGGTGTTGAGTTCATTCGTCGGCGGTGCTCGGTTGCAGAGATGCGGAGACATTGGATGGATCGAATGCCGGTTCTATTGGAGGCCCTTTCTCGTTTCGTGCTTCGATTGGATGCCGACTATGTGGACGGCATCTTGACGAAGGCCCTTAGGTGGTACGAGGATCGAGTGATACACGGTTACATGTTGCAGGCTGCCCCATTGGGGAATCTCATCGCAAGAGTATGGGAAACGCTCCCAGTTGATCGGCGTAAGGATCGCGTTTTGGATCTCCTGCTGGCACCCATTCTTGGCATGGGCGGTTTCGGCAACGACGCCTTTGACCCACGACGATATCCGGATCCCATCGATGTATTGGCAAAGGAAGATTGTAACGGCGTTGTCCGAACTCCGGAAAACGAGTCTGGATGGAGTGAGGTGCTGTCGCCGATCGCATGGGGCATGCGTGGTGAACATGAAGGACGGAGGCGCGCTACTAGACGGATGAGCTGGGTGGTGGATTTCGCTATCTTGACACCTAGCGAAGAAGCGCAGTTTGCATTGATGCTTTGGGGTGATGATTATGAGAGTCACCGCGACCTACCAAAGGGCACAGACATCTATGACTGGGCCTTCATGGTCATGCCTGAACCAAGCCCAGGGATTGCAGAGCGGCGGTTCCGAGAAAAGTGGCTATCCGTTGGTGGTGACCAGGACTCGGACCAGCGGGATACGAGCGAAGTACTATGGGAGGTAGGGTCTGCGCTCGGAAACCTGCAGCAACGGAGTGTAACCTTTGCGCTCTCAGAAAGTGAACAGGAGTACCTAACGAGCATCATAGAAGCTTGGGCACAGGAGCGAGTTCCCGTACCTCTTTCGATCGCCGACGACGGTGCACAGATCTATGTTGACGATGCTGATGTGAAGTTAAAGAGGGCAATACAGGGATTGCAGTATCTGCTCCTGGAGATTGACCTGTCTACGACAATCGGAGAGACCGTGTACGATAAAGTTCATTCCCTTGTTGACACTGAGATGCCCGGTACCATTCTTCTTGTTGGGCTGCTACGTTGCTTGCCTGATCGCTTAGCCGCAGTCGGGCAGTTGCTGCGGATTGGACTGGTCTCGGACAATCCACGAATAGCCAGCGATGCTGCAGAAACTTTAGCGTTTTGGTTGGCCGCGAAAAACAGCAGATTTTCATCTGTAGTGGAAGTCCCCATAGATCTAATCCGCGAAGTCGGTGTAGTCATCGCCACGCGTAGAAAGGCGGCACTAATCCAGGCGTTAGGAATTGCAAAGGACGTGTTTGCAGAAGAAAATGATGTTCATAAGGACGCAATCGGTAATCTGTGTGTACACGGTCTTGAGTATCTGGCGGAAGAGTTGAGCTATAATGTTCTGCACAGTGAGGACATTGACGTTCCACTACTTCGTTGGGGATGTACACAGCTAAGTGTAGCGATGTCGCAATGTGGATGGCACGGCAGCAATGCAGTCGTGAGATGGATAGAAAATGCGGAAAGTGATCCACTACCAGAGATACGACGCGTAGATAGTTCTCATGCACTACACGAAAAATGAACCGGAGCAGAGATCATCTATTGAGAATGCTGATAGCGATTCTGGACGGAAAGGTAGTAAGAGCAAAAAATGGAAGATTTTTGCCCGAAACAGGAAAACTAGAAAATTGTGTAACGGGGATCGCCCGCAAGAGGATGATTAGGGTTGCTAATGGTGTATGCAGGTCCCCTCTCCCTCTGCGACCGTTGCTCAAACTGACCCGAAGAATGTCGGTAGCGTTCAATGCTGCCAGGTGCCGTATAGGTTACAGCCAGTAGCTGAGGTCTTCTCTGAATGAGGTCGGCAGTCATGTAGTCCAATCCTATGCCTTGGTCACCCTTGTGCTGGAGGCCTAGGAGATCTGTTTCGTCGATGTCCGCCAAATGGCAACACATGACTGCAGGTAAGGCGCCAGTGAATTGCTTGGAAGCCGCATCCTTAAGTTGCTGGTGAATTCCCGTTAGTACTTTATCGTCCTTCTCACTTTGCAGGGCCACGATCACAGCGTGTCTGTGTGGCCGAAAAAGGACAAGCATGTTCTTCTTGCGTATGCCAAATCTGCTAAGGGCAAACTCATCAAGATGTTCCGCTCGCAGATCCTGAGGCCTTAACTTGGCGAAGGGACTGGAGTCAATCGAGAAGGTGGATGCCAACACATGGTTGTGGTTTGACGTTGAGTGATTATTCTGGCCACCAATTGCGGAAATCACCTCCTGAGAGATGATGGAATGCTGTGTTTCCTGGCCGTGTAATCTCCCGGGGATTTTAACATGAACAAACACGCCGCCACGAAGTTGGTCCAATACGGTTTGCAACTTTGGGGTAAGATATTCCCCGAACTGGTAAAGTCTCTTCAGGTGAATCTGTCTTCCTATGTCGCCAGATACGAACTTACACTCCACTTGCAATTGCAAATCATCCTTGACTGCAAGGAAGTCATAACCTCCACCCGTTTCCAAGTCGTGGAAAGTCACGTCAAAGCCCTTGCTCATTAGGTGCGCGGCGATTTTCATTTCATACGCCAGGGGACCAAGTCCATAGTCTTTCTTGAGTGAATCGAGGATCATACCTCGGAGACGGGTCTTAGCTGGTTGAGTGGACACGCTGTGGCAACGCACCAACATCGCGACAAAAGAGAGAAATCGTTGCTGTTCGATGGCAGGATTTTTTCTCGGGTATCTACCAGATGTCTTGTGTCGTTTGCGCATTGCAGCAAAGGCGAGTTCAAGCTCAAACCTCTCGTGCCAGAAGTACGGCATGGCGGTAGACGTTGCCACCTGCGCTTCCAGCCATCGCAGACGTTTCTCCCATGGTCGCCAACCGGTAATGTCCGTGAATTGGCGGATGAGCCCGGGAAGTTCATTTTCGGTGACCTCAGGCGAGAAGTACATTCGTGGATCCTTCGGGCAAGTATTCGTTCGCTATCTGAAACGATATATTCGTGAACTCACTGTATGGTCGGAACTTGCAGCCTCGACCTCACTAGCAACAGCCCGATGGCATTGGCGTGAAGATGTCTGCCTCTGCAGTCCTCCCGAGGAGACCCGGGAACTACCGAACAGCGGGCCCGGGGGTTCGAGGCCCATGTCCATTCCATCATCTTCACCACTTTGCGTCCGGAGTTCAAATCACCCACCGTGATTCCGTTAATCGCACTGAGAGCTGTTGTGTCAGGCGTTCACGGCGGACGATGCTCGGGTAAGGCCAAGCATCTATGTCCGGCGCATCATGGTTGACAAGGCGCTTGCAATCCGAGCCACTCGGAAATCATCCCACCGATCCTTTCGGCGGCGGCCTCGGTCTCGCGGTCTCCTGTGTGAGCGTAGCGCAGGGTCATGGTCGGCCGCGAATGACCGAGAAGGCGGGCGACGACGGGGAGAGGCGTTCCCTGCATGACTGCATGGCTGGCGTATGTGTGACGAAGATCGTGGATGCGAACGTCCTCGAGCCCGGCCTTCTTGCGGATCGCGTACCAGAGAGGAAGGTCATCGCAGATTGGCCTACCGCTGTCATTCGGCGACGGAAACAGAAACCCCGTTCCTCCTGTCATTCTTCGTTCAATGATGGCCCGGGCCCCGGAGTTCAGGAACACGGTGCGTGGGCCGGTCTTGCTGTCAGCAAGCCGGAGACAGTCGCCGGCAACTTCGTCCCGACGCAAACGGACGATCTCATTCTTACGGCACCCAGTCAGAATGAGAAGTCGGATGATGTCGATCTGACAGTTTTGCGACGGAGTGGTCCTCCGGGCACCGGTATGACTGTCGAGGATTCGGTGAAGCCGATCGAGTTCCTCCCGGGAGAGGAACCGTGTGATCTTCCTTCGCGGGTTGGGTCTGATACTCCGTGCCGGATTGGAGGGGGCATGCCCGCAGGCGACCGCGTGATTGAGAACTTGGCGAAGGGTCTGCAGACAGTGGTTGGCGTTGCCCGGAGCGGTCTCGCTGTAGCTGTCAAACCACCGGTGCACCAACATCGGCGTGATGCGGTCAAGGCGCAGGTCGCCGAACTCGGGAAGCAGACGACTCTTAAGATGCTTGCCTCGCAATCTGATTGTAGACGGCTTGCACCGGTGGACCCATGAGTTCCGCCACGGACCAGCGACGAAGTCCCCGAAGAGCGGGCTACACTTCTTCTTCACGACGCCGTCTGACAAGTGCGTCCGGCTCTCGGCGCGGGCTTCTTCCACGGTCTTGAACACCGCCGATCCCAGCGACACCCTTCTTCCCTCGAAGAAGTGGACGTAGCTGCGGCCGCCGGAGGGATGCACCCGGACACCCAGAGAATGCACCACGGTATCGCGGACCGTGTACTCGCGAGAACCGGGCTTGAGACGCCGGACCAAGGCGTCGGTCAGCCTCGTCCGGCGGTTCATGATGCAGTTCCTGCGAGAAGGGAACCCATGGCCTGGGCCACCTTGGCGACCGCGTCATCCGCAAGGTGCGTGTACTTCAGGGTCGTGCCGGGATCGTTGTGGCCGAGAAGGCGGCCGACCGTGAGAATGTTCTCTCCCGTCATGACGGCTATGCTGGCGTATGTGTGCCTGAGATCATGGAGCCTGACGTCGTGCAGACCGGCCTCAGATCGGAGATGTCGCCAGAAACGACCGACCGTATACATATGAACAGACTTGCCAGTCCGGTTTGACGGAAAGATCCATAGTGATGACCGAGGTTGCCGGTCCAGTATCGTCCGTGCCGGAGATGACAGCCATACCGTGCGCGGTCCCGTCTTGGAATCGGCGAGGTGGAGATGGCCGTCCCGGTACTCCGTCCAGCGCAGCGTCACGATCTCGCTGCTGCGACAGCCGGTCAGCAGGAGAAGACGGATGATCGCCACTTGGATTGGGGCGATTGCTTCGTGACAGCGCAACATTCTCCCGAGACGACGGATTTCCTCCGCCGAAAGGAAGCGCTCCCGTCCCTTGCGCCGGTAACGCCGGATACCCTTGCAAGGGTTGCTTCCCTCCTCGCGGTACCCGTAGGCCTCCGCTTGAACCATGATGACGGAAAGGACCGGAGCGGACCGGTCGGCCGCCACCGGCGTGCCATGGAGAGAGGCGAACCACTCCCTGACATCCGAGGCCGTGATGTCCACAATCGGCCGTCCCCGGAACCACGGAAGGATCTGGTTGGCGAGGTAACCCCGGTTGACCGCAAGAGTTCTGGGTTTCCAGTTCCTGCCGTAGCGGCGGAAGACCTCCTCCGCCACCTCCTCGAACAGGATGCGTTCCGATGCTGCCGAAGTGCCGTTCCTGCTGGCTGCCAGCATGGACTGGGCCTTGGCCTTGGCATCCTCCAGACTCAGGGAAACGGCATCGCCGACGATCTTCCAGATTCGCTTTCCTTCGTGCTGGCTATGGATGAAGAAGCACTTGCGCCCAGTTGGATAGAGGCGGACGCCGAAGCCCTTGAGATCGGTGTCTCGGATGTCCCGGACGCTCTTTCTCGGTCGAAGCGCCTTGATGCGCGCCTGGGTGAGTCGTGTCGTGGCCATGGATTCCCCCTTGCCTTGAGTTGCAGACGCGGGAGAATCCGTGGTGGAATCGTCCCGAAATTGCAGTGGAGAGAGGGAATTGTTAGCGTTTTTTCAGTTGCTTAGCACCGACGGTGCGTCCGTCGGTGTGCGAACCGGGGGCATGATGACGCCGGATCAAGAGCAGCTCTTCGACGTCGTCATCGACAGTATCGACGATCTGCCGGCTTTGCTGGACCGTGGCGTCGTCGATGCGTGATCAGCCGAGCATTGCCAGTTCCCGGTTCCGGAAGCGGGTCCCCGCCCCTTGGCAATCACGGGCGAACTCCGTTGCGATTGCTCGCGGACCCTCCAGTCCAGGCGGTGGCGCGGGTTCACCCGGAGCCGTGTGCAAGTCCGGGCTCATCCGTCGACTTCCGGCCACCACATCATGGCCGTCGCGCGGCGTCTGGCGGTCCACGCCGGAACCATATGCACTGTTCCACTTGATGACGGGATTGGCGTGCGGGATAGTCCTCAGCTGGACAATGCAAGGACCCGCTGGCTGACATGCCTGGAAAGCCGAACGGACAAGATCGTCCGCATTCCCCGCGCGGCAACGGAGGTCCATGGGACAGCAGGCTGTCGTGCTGAGCATCGAGGGACTGACCCGGCGATTCGGCGGCCTGACGGCGGTCGACGACCTCACCTTCTCCGTGACGGAGGGTGCGATTCACGGTCTCATCGGACCGAACGGCGCCGGCAAGACGACGACCTTCAACGTGATTTCCGGCTTCTACAGGCCGACGAGCGGACGCGTGATCTACGCCGGGCGCGACATCTCGGGCATGGCGACCCATGCCGTCGCCGCGCTGGGTCTCGTTCGCACGTTCCAGGCGACGACCCTGTTCCACGAACTCACCGTCGCCGAGAATGTTCTCGCCGGTTGTCATCTCGGTGCGAGGATCGGGCTGGCGAGCGTCCTCCTCGGCCGACAACGGGAACGCCAGGAACAGGCCCAGGCCCGCGTCGAGGAAATCCTCGCGTTCATGGGACTCGACGGAGTCGCGGGCGAGTCGTGCGCGAACCTCCCCCATGGGCTGCAGCGCACCCTGGGCGTCGCCGTTGCCCTCGCCGCGGAACCGCGGCTTCTCCTGCTCGATGAGCCGTTCACGGGCATGAATCCGGACGAGACGCGACGCATGATGGATCTCGTACGCCAGGTGCGGGACCGCGGGGTCACCATTCTTCTCGTCGAGCACGACATGCAGGCGGTCATGGGCCTGTGCGAGACCATCACCGTGCTTAATTTCGGCAGCCTGCTTGCCGAGGGGGACCCCGAGGCGATCCGCACCAATCCCGAGGTTGTCGATGCCTACCTCGGAACTCCGATCGAGGGCGTGGCGTGACACTCCTGGAGGTGACGAATCTCGAGGTCCACTATGGCAAGGTCCAGGCCATCAAGGGAATCGACATCAGGCTGGAAGCGGCCGACATCATCACCCTGATCGGCGCCAACGGGGCGGGAAAGTCGACAACCCTGCGCACGCTCTCCGGGCTCAGTCGCCCCACGACGGGCACGATTCTCTTCGAAGGCGAGAGAATTGACGGACTCGAGCCCGACCGGATTGTCGCTCGCGGAATCGCCCACGTCCCCGAGGGCCGCCGCGTCTTTCCGGAACTGACGGTTCTGGAAAACCTCATGACGGGCGCCTACCTGCGCCGCGACGGCCCATCCGTCCGTTCCGATCTCGACATGGTGTATGGCCATTTTCCGCGGTTGCGCGAGAGGCGTGGCCAGTACGCCAAGACACTGTCAGGCGGCGAACAGCAGATGTTGGCCATGGGGCGCGCC
Organism: bacterium; assembly: GCA_028821455.1. GTDB lineage: Bacteria > Pseudomonadota > Alphaproteobacteria > SP197 > SP197 > SP197. The sequence continues at coordinate 8,606 of JAPPGE010000084.1, forward strand.
CTGATGGCGGCGCCGCGGCTGTTGCTGATGGACGAGCCCTCGATCGGACTGTCGCCCCTGATGGTCCAGGAAATCGCCGCGATCATCGGCGAAATCAACCGCAAGGGCGTTCCCGTCGTTCTCGTCGAGCAGAACGCCAGCCTCGCGCTTCACCTCGCGAGTTACGGCTACGTGCTTGAAACCGGCCGCATCGCGCTTTCCGGGCCGACCGATGTGCTGCGCGAGAATGAACACGTCCGCCGTGCCTACCTCGGAGGCTAGGGACAACCTCTCCGGTTGGCGCCTGGGAGATGAACTGTGGGTGGACTGGATGGCGGGCGCCCGCGCCGCGTGGCTCGATGACGATCGGGACCATGCGGCGGCGTGCTGCTGTCAGGCCGGCGTGATGGCCTCAGGCTTCGCGCCGGACGACCCGAGGCGGGCGGCAACGGCGCACGCGCGTGCCCTGATGATGGCCGGGCCGGGCGGCCTCGAAGCCGGGCTTGCCGCCGCGCTCGAGGCGTGGCAGGCCGCCGGTCCCTGGGTCGAGAGAATGGCGCCCGGCGTCCGTGCCCGCAGTTCGCTGTTTCACCTGCGGCTCGAATCGAAGCATCGCGGTGTCTATCCCGGCATTGCCCGCCAGCGATGCCGCAAGATGCTTCATGCTGGCATGGCCCTTGTCGAGGCCGAACGCGCCGCACGTCGTGGCGACCGGCACGCCATGGAGGCCGCCCTGGCGTGCCGGCGCGATGCCTTCGGCCATCGCGAGTCGGCCGCCGCAGCCATGGCGCACTGGTTGGGAGAACCCGTTCGGGGCCGCGAGATCGACCGCTTCGCCGAACACCCGCCGACGATGAGGGACGACGAAGCGCGCCTCTACGCCGCGGCCCTCCTCGTGCCGCTGGCGCTCAACCCTGGGATGTCAGCGGCCTCGCGCGCCTGAAACGCCGAACGACGCGCGCCGGCAGGGTCTCCAGACCGTTCGGCAGAAACAGCATGGCGAGAACGAGGAGCACGCCATAGAAGAGCGGGCGCAATTCGTCATATCCGATATCGCGCAGCAGCACCTCGTTGATGGCGGTCAGCGTGACGAGCCCGATGATGGGCCCCCAGATCGTAGCCGTGCCCCCGACAATCACCCAGATCAGTACGAACACCATCTCGTGGACCGCAAAGCGGTTGGGATTGACGGTGGTGAGATAGTGCGCCAGCAACGCGCCGGCGAGACCGGCGAAGAACGATGCCAGCACCAGGGCCTGCGTCCTTGTCCGCCAGGTGTTGACACCCACCGCGCCTGCAAGCTGATCACGCCAGTGGACGGCATGAAAGGTCAGGCCGATGTGCGAATGTTCGATGCGCCAGAGGATCCAGATGGAAACGGCTGCGATCACGAGCACCAGGTAGTACGAGGCGACCGGTTCCCAGAAATTGATCTCGTAGGCGCCGATCTCGATGTCGGGAACACCGGGAATGCGGGAAATGCCCTTGGGCCCGATGAAGGCCTTCCACAGCAGCCGTATGGTTTCGCCCGCAGCAAAGGACCCGATCAGGAAATAGAATCCCTTCATGCGGAACAGCGGAAAGGCCAGGATAAAGGCAACAAGGCCCGTGAGACCGGCGGCGAGGATGATCGACAGCGGAACGGGAATGGCGAACTGCTTGCTGAGCAAGGCCGATGCGTAGGCCCCGAACCCCATCATGACAACGTGACCGAGCGAGAACTCGCCGGTCAGCGCAAGCAGCCGGTAGCTCACCACGACCAGGGTGTTGATGGTGAGGAACACGAGGAGTTCCTGTTGCGAGAAGGTCACGACGTGCGGTGAGAGTGCCAGCACGGCAGCCGACGCGAGAGCCAGCCCCTGCCACCACCGGCGACGGTGCGGACCGCCGAGGTGCGGATCAAGGGCGAGGGCCGCCGCCGCCAGCGACAGGGCAATGAGCGCCAGCCAGACGGCGTAGGTGACGGCGCCCATCAGGCGCGCTCCGGCTTGCCGAGGAGGCCGTGGGGACGCACGACGAGCACGATGAGCATCAGCACGAGGCCCGTGATGTCGGCAATCGTGCCGTCGAAGAGCGTGGTGACGAAGGTATGGGTAAAGGCATAGAGCACGGATGCAAGGACTGCACCCTCGAGACTGCCCAGACCGCCGACGATGATGACGATGAAGGCGCCAATGATGACGGGATGTCCCATGTAGGGACCTGTCGGCACGATGGTGGCGGTCAGCGCTCCGGCAACCCCCGCCAGCGCGGCGCCCAGAATCATGGCAAGCATCGAGATGCGGCTGATCGAGATGCCCTGCAGCGCGGCAGCCTCGGAATCCTGCGCAACGGCACGCAGTGCCCAGCCGAACCGGCTCCTCCGCAGGAAGATCCACAACGCGCCTAGGAGAATGACGGCAAAGGCAATGACGACAAGGCGCTGGCCGGAAATGGTCAGGGCGTCGATCCCGAACAGTGTCACGGCTTCATTGTAGGGACCGGCAAACGACTTCTTGCGGACGCCGAAGAGCGCGACCGCGCCGGCCTGCAGGACCAGCAGGGCGCCGATCGAGCAGATGAGGCCTCCAAGCGGGTTGTCCTTCATGGGCCGGAACATCGTTCTCTCCAGAAGAAGCCCGACCACGGCCACGGCAAGAACGGCGACCGCAACGCCTGCGAAGAATGGCAGCTCGTTCTGATAGAACACCCAGAAGAGACAATAGGCCCCGGCCATGTAGAGTTCGCCGTGGGCGAAGTTCACCACCCGCATGACGCCAAAGATGAGGACGAGACCGACCGCAACGAGCGCCAGATAGCTCGACGCATAGGTCGCGTTCAGGCACGTCTGCAGGAAGACACCGAAGTCCATGAGCTAACGGATTGTCCGGAAAGACGATACCGGGCCCGGCACGAGGCCGGTCCCGGTATTGCGTGCCGCCGTGCCACGCGGGCCGGCGAGGAAGGTGATCAGGCGCGCTGGTACCACATTTCGCCCATCGCTTCGAAGTGCTTGATCATGGTCGCACTGTGCTCGCCCCACCACTCGGGGATGTTCTTGAACTCGACGATCACGGCCTTCCCGTTCTGGATCTGCACCACGGGCCAGTTGCCCACGAGCGCATTGTCGATACCGAACAGTTCCTCGCCCCACCAGTTGGCTTCGCCGAAGGCGTGGGCGCCCGTGCCGCCCTGCTTCATGCCGTCGAGCACCGCTGCCGGCTCGATGGAACCCGCTTTCTGGGCGCCGTCCAGCCACAGATCGAGGATCGATGCGTACTCCCAGGACACCGCGCCCCACTGGCCGGGATGGCGCTCGTTGTAGACCTGGAAGAAACCGTTGGGATCGTTGAAGTTGATGCCCTCGCTGTTCAGCGCCGGATCGTCGAAGTCGGGGAACTGGAAGATCACCCCCTCCATGAATTCCTCGGAGGTGTTGGCGATGATGTCGGCATAGAAGTCCGCCGTGCAGGAGATGATCTGGCCACCGTAGTTCTGCACGAACGCCTGCTTGCAGAGTTCGTTGACGAACTCCGCATAGGCCGTATCGAGGCACAGAATATCGGGCTTGTGTGCCAGCATCGCGGTCATGACGGGCGCGAAGTCCGTCGTCGCGATGTCGAAGAAGATCGTATCCTTGACCTCGATGCCATGGGCTTCGAAGGCCGCGAGGTAGGTTGCCACGGAGGGCCGGCCGAGAGCGTCATCCTGGGCGCAGATCACGGCCGTCTTCGCCTCGGGCATGTTCTCGGCCATCCACCAGACCCCAGTGAGGTTGTAGATCGGATGGACTTCCGCGGGCGCGACCAGGAAGGGCGTGTCCGGCGAGAGGTCCGAGGGAAGGAGCGTCGAGACAAGCATCTCGGCGCGATTGGCGATCGGGGTCACGGCGGGCATGGTGTCGCCGCCCAGCATCTCGATGAACGAGACACCGTCCTCATTGATCAGCTTCTGGGCGCCGGTGCGCGCCTTGTCGGGAAGATACTCGTTGTCGTACGAGACGATCTCGACGTTGTAGGAGGTCCCGCCAATGTCGACACCGCCAGCCGCGTTCTTCTGCTCCGCCCAGATTTCGCATCCATAGAGACCGGGCAGCCCCCAGGCCGCGACACCACCGGTCAGCGGTGCCAGAAATCCGATGCGGACCGTCTCCGCGGCGCGCAGTCTCCCAGGATTAACGGCGGTGGCCGCAGCGGCGCCAGCGAGCGCCGACGTGCCGATGAACTTGCGTCTGTCGATGGAGCCAAATGTCATGATCTGTCCTCCTTGCCATTTGGATGGTTCGGGGAGACCCGACTCTTGGCGCGGCATCTCCCCCGCGTATGTTCTCTTGTAATCCAGCATCATTCACTATCATCGCTTCGCACACAACAACTGTTCGAATCCTCGATCCGGAATGCGCCCGGGCAAGATGGGCCTGGCTGCGCATGGGCCCCGCGGGAAAGCCGCAAACGGACGCGTCACGCTCACCGCCATGACGATCCCGACAAGAACAGTCCGCCGGGGCGCTCGCACATCCTGACCGCCGCCCTGATGCCGTGCGGAACACGGCGTCCCTCGCCGGATGTCCGTTTGCAAGATCCGGATGCCGGCGCCCTGACGGTGAGATCAACGTGGCGGGCGAGCTTGTCCGGACCGGGGACCGCCCTTGCTCCTGACAGGAGCGTCAATCCGCCCGCGCGACAACCGCCTCGTCACCGGCGTGAACTGGCGATGTGGCTGCGATCCCGGGACGACACGGGCGTGGAGTCACGATGCGGTGAACCGGTCGAGAACGTTGGCGACAATGCGTTCGACAAAGGGATCGCGCAGTTCCAGCGCCCGCGGCCATTCCGTCGAACCACCGTTGAACACCTCTCCCCTGCCGCGGGTGAAGGTCGCGATCATGCCGGCGCCACGCCCCTCGTTCTCGCGGCAGTAAGCGGGCAGCAGGTCACCCAGCGCCTCCATGACCTGCTCGGCCTCTCGCAACGGACCATTGAGCGGGACAGTGCCACCGAAACGGTCCTCCTCGCCGCGCACCGCTGGCGCCAGGGCAAGGATTTCCAGAGTTTCCGGGGCGCCGTCCTCGAATGTCGGGAAAGGCAGACCACGGCGGAAAGTGTACTCTACCGCGTCAAGTTCAAAGGTCGCGAGATTGACAGGCGTGCCGCCCAGGAGATCGCCGTAGTAGAGATCGGTCCCGGCAAAGGCCCAGTGGCGCGGCCGGTAAACTGTATAGCCTCCCGAAGAGCGGGGCGCCGCCACGCCGTAGCGGTTGTACGTCCCGGCCATGCCCGTCAGCCCCATAGTCGTGGCCGCCGGACGTCCTGTCAGGGTGCAATCCCATGCGGTGGTCACAAGGTGCGGCGTGGTGGACGTGGCGGGATCGGCATCGGGAACCCGATAGCAGTACTGAGTGGTCCCGTCATCGGAGAGCCGCACCTGCCAGTAGAAGTTCCCGGCGAAGCGGGCGAGACCACCACCGCGATCGACGAAGTCGTCGACCCGGTCGCGCATTTCCCAGGTCCAGTACTCGTCGTGTCCGACGATGACCAACGCATCAAAGCCATCGAGGCTGCTCTCGTCGAAGTGAAGATCGTGCTGCGTGAGATAGTCGAGTTCGTAGCCCTGGTTCTCGGCCCAAACGGCAAAGAGTCTCTCGTATGTGGCCCAGAAGGCATCGGCATGATGCCGGCCCATGTTGTAGAGACGCGCCCACTCGTAGGAGGGATAGCGGGGCTGCCAGCCGATCGGCGGGGAGAAGGCATGGGATTCGCGCGGCGCTTCAGCCGGCTTGCGCAGAAAGCCACGGCCTACGGGACGCTGTGTCGACAGCACCGGCGAAGCGATATCGTCACGCGGATCGTTCCCGAGTCCGCGATAGTGATTGGCGCCTCCCCAGTCATTGTAGGCAATCAGTGTGCTCGTCGTCAGCATGAAGCCGATCTTGCGCCTTTTCCGGGCCGGGCCGCGCACGACAAAGAAGGCATCGGACTCGAAGTGCTCTGAACCGTCGCCGATGCCAAGGACAACGATGTAGAGACCCGACTGCCAGTTCTCGTCGACAGGGATGGTGAGAGCCACGGGCCAACCGCAGCCCGAGGCATAGGCATCGTCGGGAACGGCATGGCGCTCGCCGGGCAGATCCTGGCGCTGCAGGACACACTGCGGTGAGGCGCCATCGCGGTAGATCGTCAACGACCAGGAGGGACGTGTCGCACTGACGTGGAGCCTGATCACGTCACCCGCCTCATAGGACATACGGTCTGTATATCCCCATACCTCGAGGGCATTGTCGTCAGCGGACTGCCCCGGGGAAGGCCAGTCCGGCATCGACCAGGCATAGGGCGCCTTGGGTTGGCCGTCGCGTGCGTTCATGTGTCTCTCCTCCGCATGGCATGAGCGAGTCTATCCGGAAGACCGCCCGCACCGCGACTGCCGGGAGGTGGTTTCACGGCGTCAAGAGGTGGCACGCTGCCACATGACCGTCACCGACATGCTGCGGGCGTGGCCTGGTGTCATGACACAGCGACCAGGCGCGGGGACACCGGGTGTGGAACCGGCAGCCCCTGGGCCGCGACGCGGGACCGGGGATCATTCCCGACAGCGGCCGATGAACCTGTCTCTTCGAGGGATCGACAACAGGTGTCGCCGCCATGAGCGCCTGGGTGTAGGGGTGGCGTGGCTGCCTGAAGACCTCGTCTCGCGGCCCTTCCTCGACGATCTCGCCAAGGTAGAGAACGGCGATGCGGTCACTGACATGCTCGACAACGCCGAGGCTGTGGGAAATCAGCATGTAGGTCAGATTGTGCTGCGCCTGCAGGCGCATGAGGAGATTGAGAATCTGCGCCTGGACAGAGACGTCGAGGGCGGAGGTCGGTTCGTCTAGCACCAGCAGAAGCGGATTGAGAGCGAGCGCACGCGCCAGTACGACCCGCTGGGCCTGGCCACCGCTGAGTTCGTGGGGATAGCGGGAGAGGAATGACGGATCGAGGCCGGTTTCGCCAAGAAGTTCCTCGACCCGTTGGCGGCGCTCGCCGCGGTCTAGCCTGGTGTGTGTCACCAGAGGTTCACTGACGATGCTGTGAACGGTCATGCGCGGATTGAGAGAAGCCTGGGGACTCTGGAACACGAGCTGCATGTCCCGGCGCCATGCCCTGAGACCGGCGGCGTCAAGCCGGAGCACATCACGTCCGTCAAACAGGATGTCGCCGTGGCTGGCGATCACGAACCTCGCCAGGGCCATGGCAAGGGTCGACTTGCCGCACCCTGATTCGCCGACGACGCCCAGGGTTTCGCCACGTCGGAGCCGCAGGCTGATGTTCTCGAGGACCCGCACATGCCCGCGCCGCCCACCGAGGATGCCGGATCCCGTTCGGTAGTCGACCGCAAGGTTCCTGACGTCGAGCAGGATGTTGCGTTCTGCCGTCATCGTCCGTCCTCGAGGTGGCAGGCGCTGCGATGGCGATCCGAGAGGCGCCGCGCCGCAGGGTCCTCGATCCGGCAGCAGGCCATGGCGACAGCGCATCGCTCGCGGAAGGCGCATCCCTGGATGTCCGAGGCGTCGGCGGGCACGGAGCCTGGAATGACGGCGAGCGGCGTGCGTTGCGTCTGTTCGCCCGGTCGTGCCTTCAGGAGTCCTCTCGTGTAGGGGTGATGCGGCTCGAGGAAGATATCTTCGGGATCGCCTTCCTCGACTATCCGACCGAGATACAGCACGGCCACCCGGTCACAGGTCTGGGCCACCACTCCGAGATCATGTGTGATGATGATCAAAGTCAGGCCACGCCTCTTGCGCAACCGGTCGAGCAGGGCCAGAACCTGTGCCTGGATGGTGACATCGAGGGCCGTCGTCGCCTCGTCGGCGATCACGAGATCGGGATCGCCGGCCAGGGCCATGGCGAGGAGAACCCGTTGCTGCATGCCGCCGGAAAGTTCGTGGGGATAGCGATCGAGCAGGGCGGCGGGATCGGCCAGCTCGAGTTCTCCAAGCAGGGACACCGCACGCTCCCGTGCCTCCCTGGCCCGGGCCCTTCCGTGACGTCGCATGATCGCCATGATCTGACTGCCGATCGTGAACAAGGGGTTGAGAGCGGCGGCCGGATCCTGATGGACCATGGCGATATGCCGGCCCCGCAGTCCGGCCCAGGCATTGCGGATTCCGGATACCAGGTCCTGACCCCGGTAGGCGATCGTACCGCCGACGATCGACCCTGGCGGAGGCACCAGGCCGAGGATGGCATGGGCCGTCATCGACTTGCCGCACCCCGATTCGCCGACGATGCCATAGGCCGTGCCTTCCTCGACCTCGAAATCGATTCCGCGCAACACCAGGCGGCGCCCGCCGGGAGCGGGAAAACCGACCCTGAGACCGGTGACGGAGAGGAGCGGTGCGCTCATGCGTCCTGCATGGCACGGCCGCGCGGGCTGGTCGCCATGTGCACCGCATCACCGGCGAGATTGAACGCCATGATGGTCACGAAGAGCGCCACACCGGGAAATGTCGGCACCCACCAGTGGCCCGTCTGCACGTAGATTCGTCCTTCCGAAATCATCGCTCCCCAGTCAGCTGTGGGCTGCGGCACACCCAGTCCGACGAAGCCCAGCGCGCTCACGGTCAGGATGGCGGCGCCGAGATCCAGCGTCGCCTGGACCCATACCGGAGTCATGACATTGGGAAGAACATGGCGAAGGACAATCACCGGGTGACTGACGCCGATGCCACGGGCCGCCTTGACGTAATGCCGTTCGCGCAACGAAATCGCCTGCCCCCGCGCGATACGCGCGTACCACGGCCACCAGGTGAGTGAGATGGCCAGGATCGCATTCTCCAGACTGGGTTGCAGGACCACGGCGACGGTCATGGCCAGCAACAGGGGCGGAAAGGCGAGAAACACGTCGGTGACTCGCATGATGGCCTCGTCGAGCCAGCCTCCGACATAACCTGCCGTGGCCCCGAGCAGCGTCCCGGCCACAACCCCGATAAGGACGATGGCAAGACCCGATACGAGTGCCGTACGTGCCCCGAAGAGGACGCGGGCCAGCACGTCACGACCCAGTGCGTCGGTACCGAAAGGGTGGGCCAGCGAAGGCTCGAGGAGCTTGTCCTCGATGTTCGTCGCTCCGCGCCCCTGGTCGGCATGGGGTGTGACGAGAGGTGCGGCAACGGCCAGCATGACGATGACCGCAAGGGTCACCAGGGCGCCCGCAGCCAAGCGGTCGCCGAGGACGTGCCGGCGTGCCGATCCCGCAGGCGGGTTGACGAGGGCCGTCAGCAACGTCACTGCCGCTCCCGAAACCGGCCTTTCAGCCGACACTGCTCTCACCGAGCCGGATTCGCGGATCAAGCATCGCCTGCAGCAAGTCCACGAGGAGATTGACGACGATGTAGATCACGGTCACGACCAGAGTGACGGCAAACAGCACCGGAATGTCGTCGTTGAGAATGGCATCGAGCATGTAGCTCCCCAGGCCCGGCCACTTGAAAATGCTCTCGATGAGGACGGCGCCGGTAATCGAGAAGGCGAACACCAGCCCCAGAACCGTCAGCGTGGGCACGATGGCGTTCTTCAGTGCCAGGCGGAACAGGATCTCGCGCTCGTGCAGTCCCGCCGCGCGGGCGGCGGCGATGTGGGTTTCGGCAAGCACATCGAGCATTGACGCCCGGGTCATGCGCAGGGCCAGGCTGACCGGAAAGGTCGCCAGCACCACCACCGGCAGGATCGCGTGGGCCAGCGCATCCCGCCATGCCACCCAGTTTCCGGTGAGTGCGGCATCGACGAGATGGAAGCCGGTCAGGGTCGTCACCGGATGCAGGAAGCTGGTGGTCTGGCTCAGACGTCCGCCGAGCGGCAGCAGGTCGAGCCACAGGAAAAAAAGAAGTTGCAACAGCAGCGCAAGCCAGAAGGCAGGCATGGACACGCCGAGAATGGACACCACCCGCATCACGCGGTCGAATCCGGTGGCGAAGCGCGCAGCCGCAAGGACGCCGGCGGGAACACCGACAGCGATCGCCAGGAAAGTGGCGAGTACCACGAGTTCCATGGTGGCAGGCAGGCGCTCGGCCAGATCCTCGATGATCGGCCGCTTGGTGCGATAGGAGTAGCCGAACTCTCCCTGGACCGCGTTGGAAACGAACCGCACGAACCGCACGGGAAGGGGATCGTCGAGACCAAGGTCGGCGCGCACGGCGGCAATCGCTTCGTCACTGGCGCGCGCACCCAGATAGAGGCGCGCAGGATCGCCTGGAATGACATGGGAGATGGCGAAGGTCACCGTCAACGCCCCGAGCATCACGAAGAGGGCCAGAACCAGCCGCCTTAGGAGGTAGCGGACCCCGCTCATGGCCCCACCCTCTCGATGATTGCGCAAACGCTTGACATGACATCGGCGATTGTGCGGTCGCCGGCTTCAATTGACCAACGAATTCCCGCCGCAGGCGGGCTGCGGGACGACGTGTCGGCAGAGACGGTTGAGCCGGTCATCGACAACGTGCACACTTCGAAACGTACACCTGTCGATGCCAAGGGAGGATCAGGGTCATGAACAGGTATGTCCGCGGACCAGTCATCGCCGTCGTCACCGCACTGTCTGTCGGCACGGGGCCTCTCGAGGCCCAGGACATCAGCGAGAACATCGCCTTTCAGGCCATTCCCGCAGAGATTCCTTCGCTCGATCCCCCCTACATGCTGAGCTGGGATACGACGCTTGGCTTCAACGTCTACGAGACACTCACTCGCTGGACCGAAGACGATGGCATCGTCGGGGTGCTTGCCACGTCCTGGGAGTCCAATGCCGAGGGTACCGAGTGGACGTTCGCACTGCGCGAGGGAGTCACGTTCCACGACGGGTCACCCTTCACGGCCACTGACGTGAAGGCGTCGCTCGATCGCAACATCGCCGTCGGCATGGTCGCCTACGATTTCATCGGCATCGAATCGATCGAGGTGGTCGACGACATGACGGTGCGCTTCATCGCCAGCGAACCGCGCAACGTGCCGCTCATCGTGTCGGCGCAGTATGGCATGTTCATCTACAAGGCAGAAGCCGTGGACCAGCCGCCCGAGTGGTGGGCGGAAGGGAACGATGCCGGGACCGGTCCCTATGTCGTTGCCGGCTTCGAACCTGGAACCCGTGCCGTTCTCGACCGATATCCGGACTACTGGGGGGGCTGGGAAGAAGGCCAGTTCACCAAGGTCGTCTACCTCATCGTCGAGGACCCGACCGTGCGCGATCAGCTCATCCGTTCCGGCGAGGTCGACCTGACAACGCATCTTCCCTTCGATTCGATTGCCAGTCTCGAGAGCGTGGAGGATCTGGTGGTCCTTCCCTATCTGCCGCTGGCGCAGCTCATCTTCGCCTTCGATCACAGCAATCCGCCGCTTGACAACCGGATGGTGCGCCGGGGACTGGCGATGACCTTTCCCTATGACGATGTCCACAAGGGAGTGTTTCTCGGTCACGGCCGGGTAAGCGCCGGCTCCGGGCCGACGGCGCTGTGGACACCCCCGGCGGACTTCCCCTCCTGGAAACAGGATCTCGATGCCGCCGGTGCGATGCTCGGCGAATCCGGTTTCGGTGACGGGTTCGAGCTTGATCTCGCGGTGTCGGCCGGTTCCAAGGAAGTGGCGGAAGCGGTACGCCTCTGGCAGTCGGCCCTGGCCGAAGTCGGAGTGACGCTCAACATTCGTCAGCTGTCCGGTGGCGCCTTCTGGGACAGTGCCTTCAACCCCGACAACGAGGACTACGACGTTTTCGTGGTTGCTGCTTCCGGTGACGTGCCGTCGCCATACGCCTGGCTCATCATCTTCACCAGCTCGCCCTACGGCTGGTTCCCGGCCATTGGCTACAACAACGCCGCATTCGACAGTCTCGTGTTCGAGGCCTGGGGCCAGGAAGCCACGGACGCCGGCGCCGCCGGCGCGACCTGGGTGGAGGCACAGCGCATCCTCCACGAGGATGCCGTGTCGATCTTCGCCATGGATGCCCCGCTCATCATTGCCCATGGCAGCGATATCGAGGGACTGGTGCCCGTGCCTCCCTATTCGGCGATCGTGTTCTGGTACGAGATGAAGCGCCAGTCATGACGCGTGATGGATGACGCCGGGGGGCCGGCGATTGCCGACGCCTTCCGGCGTGACGGCTTCATCGCCGGTGTGAGGGTCCTCGAGGCGGATGCCGCTGCCGCCGTTCTCGACGAGGTCGACACATTCGCGCGGAGCCATGCCGGCAACCTGCCGGTGGCCGAGATGTTTCGCACGGGAAGCCACCTCGTCATGCGCGCGGTTGACGACATGGTGCGTCATCCACGCGTTCTCGACGTGGTGCGTCAACTGCTGGGCGACGACCTCATCGTCTGGGACAGCGATGTCTTCATCAAGGAAGCCCATTCGCAGGGATATGTCAGCTGGCACCAGGATCTTCGCTACTGGGGGGTCGATTCCCACGACGCCGTCACCGCATGGATCGCCCTGACCGACGCCACGGGCGCCATGGGGTGCATGCGCTTTCTTCCCGGATCACACCGGGCCGGTCTCGTCGACCACGACGACACCTTCGAAACCGACAACCTGCTGACCCGGGGGCAAAACGTGAGGTGGGAGATCGACGAGAGCGAGACGAGGCTCGGCGAACTCAAGGCCGGCGAAATGTCCGTTCACCACGGTCTCACCATGCATGCGTCCGAGCCCAATCGATCGGCGCGCCGACGCGTCGGCCTGGTGGTGAGATTCGCGACGCCGGCCATGCGTCCGGTGGTCATCGAACGCGACTATGCGCAACTCGTCTGCGGCGAGGACGCCTTCGGTCACTACACGCCGGTTCCAAGACCCCGCGAGGACGCCTCGCCGGAAGCGGTCGCCCTGTGGCACAGGGTGACCGGCGAACGCGCCGGCGCCTACTTTTCCGGCGTGGCGCAAGAAGACCGCCGCTGGACCGGAGGCGAAGCCGCCAACAGCCCGTGAGACGACGTCAGAGGTCGGCCGCGCGAAGGAGCGAGCGGGCCGCCTCGTTGTGTTGCGCCATCAGGCCTTCGAGATCGAGACCGACGATGGCGCCGTCGATGACCCGCCATTGGCCCGCCACCATGACCCGGTCGGCCCGGTGGGCGCCGCACAGCACCAGGGCGGCCAGCGGATCGTGGGCCCCGGAGAACCGCGGCTCTTCCAGCGTGAAGAGCGCCAGGTCTGCCTGGCGTCCCGCCTCGATCCGGCCAATGTCATCGCGCCCCAGGCAGGCGGCGGAGCCCTCGGTTGCCCAGCGCAGCACATCCCGGTGGCTGACCCTTGAGGCTCCATAGCGCAGGCGTTCGACCTGCAGCGCCAGGCGCACCTCCTGGATCATGTTCGACGCGTCCTGGGATGCCGAGCCGTCGACACCGATGCCGACTGGAGATCCGGCCTCCTCGAGTTCAGGGGCACGGCACAACCCCGATCCCAGGATCATGTTGGATCCCGGACAGTGGGCGATGCCGGCGCCGGCCCTGCCCACCCTGGAGATCTCGTCATCGGTGAAGTGGATGCCGTGGGCGAACCACGCCCGCGCGGTCAGCCAGCCCAGGTCTTCGACATGGTCGAGCGGTCGGCACCCGAAGGTCTCTTCACAGAACCGGTTCTCGTCCAGGGTTTCGCCGAGGTGGGTGTGGAGGCGGACTCCCCTTTCCTCGGCGAGCTCCGCCGTCTCGCGCATGATGCCGGGGGTGACGGAGAAGGGGGAACAGGGTGCCAGGGCAATCTGCACGAAGGCTCCCTCGGACCTGTCGTGCAGGGTGTCGATCACCCGCTCGCTGTCGGCGAGAATGGCGTCACGGTCCTCGACGATGTCCTGCGGCGGCAGGCCGCCGTCCTCCTCGGAAAGATTCATCGACCCCCGCGTCAGGGTCACCCGCATGCCCAGGGAACGCGCCGCTGCGGCTTCGATGTCGATCGCCTCTGCGAGGCCTTCGGGAAAGACGTAGTGATGGTCTGCCGCCGTCGTGGTCCCCGACAGCAGCAGTTCCGCCAGCGCCAGGCGGGCCGCGTGCTCGAGGTGGCGGGAATCGAGGTGCGCCCAGACGGGATAGAGGGCCTGCAGCCAGTCGAAGAGGCCACGGTCGAGGGCCCAGGCGCGCGTCAGTGTCTGGTAGAAGTGGTGATGGGCATTGACCAGCCCCGGCAGGACCACGTGCCGGGAGGCATCGAAGACGCTGTCACATGCACGTGAGGGGACCGAGTCCCGAGCCAGGCTCTCGACGATCCTCTCGTCCTCGACGACGACACCGCCCTCGCAGTCGTCGGCGAGAATGGCCAGCGGGGACCTGATCCACGTTCTCATGCGCACGACCCTATGGTCCGGCCGGCAGGTTGTCGACGTTGATGGACTGCAAGTGCCGCACGTACTCGCCGGCGCACCGCCCTCTGCTGTGTCGACCAACGACCGGACATCCCTGCCAACGACATGTCCGTCCTGCGGTCGGACGACGCCGGCTGGTCACGATTCCAGTGAACATTCCCTGTGGTCGGACCGTGCCAGCCAGTCCGGGTGAACGTCCACGCCCCAGCCCGGCGCATCCGGCACTCTCACCCTGCCATCTTCGATCCGGAAGGGATCGCCGACAAAGAGATCCTGCTGCCAGGGATAGTAGTCGGCGCCCTCGATGGAGAACTCCAGGTACTTGCCGGCATTGGCGAGGGCCGGGAGAAGATGCATGGTGCAGATGGTCACGAGGCTGAGGTTGGCGCAGTGCGGCGTGCAGGGCAGCCCCGCCGAGGCCGCCATGGCCGCCACCTCGAGGGTGCGCGTCAGCCCGCCCATGTACATGATGTCGGGCTGCACGACATCGACGGCGCGGGTGTCGATGATGCGCCGCCACTGGGCAAGGCTGCAGTCCTGCTCCCCGCCCGTGACGTCGATCGCCAGCGCCCTCGTCACCTCGCGCGTCTCGTCGATTTCCCAGTAGGGGCACGGCTCCTCGAAGTGGGAGACGCCCTCCCCTTCCAGCATGGATCCGACCTCGATGGCCCGCGCCGGTGAAAATCCGGAGTTGGCATCGACCAGGCGCGCCACGCCATCGCCCAGGGCCCGCGACACGACGGGTACGATCTCCTCCGTGCGCCCGGGCCACTCGTCCACGTCGCGGCCGCATTCGGCGCCAACCCGGAACTTGAAGGCGTCGAACCCCTTCTCGTCACGCAGGCGACAGAGCCGGTCGGCCTCTTCCCGCGGCCCGATCTGGCGCTTCATCGAGCTTGCATAGGCGCGCAACGGACCGGGCTTGCCGCCAATCAGGGCAGTGACCGGCTTGCCCTCGAGCTTTCCGGCGAGATCCCACAACGCGGTATCGAGACCGGCCATGGCACGCCTGAGATAGGATCCCGGAAACTTGTGCTCACGCAGGGGTATCAGGTCGATGAGCGGGGCAAAGTCGCGGGCGTCGTGCCCGAGGGCGTGGGGCGCCACCTGGCGGTGGAAGACCGCGGCGGTGATGTCGGCATTGTAGGTCGACATCTGACCCCAGCCCTCGTCGCCGGTGTCGGTCGTTGCCTTCACGAAGCCGACCCAGCGATTGGAGAACGTCTCCAGGCGGGTGACGATCATGGCGTTGTCAGAACGGCGACTTGAAGTCGGCCATCAGCTCGTCATCGATGGCATTGGCGCGGCGGCAGGCTTCCCGGGCGCTCAATCTCTTCCAGTAGTCCTCGAAGACCGGGCGGCGATCGACGGTTCCATACTGCATGCCCCAACCGATCTGGCAGCCGACGTAGACGTCCGCCGCGGAGAAGTCCCCTCCGGCGACATGGCCGCCCCCGGCGAGGGCCTTCTCCAGCACGTCCATGACATGCTCCCAGGTTCCGTAGCCGATCATGCCGATGCCTTTCTCGGGCACCGTGAAGCCGAAGTGCCGGTTCGTGGTGGACGCCTCGAGCGGTCCGGCGCCGAAGAAGAGCCACCGGTAGTAGGGACCACGGGCACCCGGAGGGGGTGCCAGACCGGCCTGGGGGAAGGCATCGGCAAGGTAGGCGCAGATGGCGGCCGCTTCCGTGACCACCGCATCCCCGTGCCTGAGCGCCGGGATCTTGCCCATGGGGTTGATCGCGAGGTAGTCGGGGGACTTCATCGGCGGACCGTACTGGACGACTTCGGTGGTGTAGTCGACACCGATTTCCTCCAGCATCCAGCGCACGATCCGCCCCCGCGACATGGGGTGCGTGTAAAACACAATCTCTGCGGCCATGGGGTCACTCCCTGATCGATTGAGCTCATTATGTCGCCCGCGCGGGCCGAAATCAGCCCATGCGCCGGGCCTGCTCGAGAACGCGTTCCATGGCCCTCAGGACGGGTCTTTCGATGAGCTTGCCGTCGATCACCACCAGACCCGTGGCAGCCTCGTCGAAGGCCTTCACGATGCGCCGCGCCTCCTCGATGTCGCCGGGTGACGGACTGAACACCTCGTGGATGAGAGGGATCTGGCGAGGGTGAATGGCGCCCTTGCCGACGAAACCCGTTGCCCGGCTCGCTTCGGCCTCGGCCTTCAGCCCGGCCATGTCGTCAAGATCGAGCCAGGGAACGTCGATGGCGTCCAGACCGGCCAGGGCCGCCGCCTGAACGACTCTGGAACGCGCGAAGAGCATCGCCTCCCACGTGTTGCTGGCCCCGACGTCAGAAGAGTAGTCGATGGCGCCGAAGAAGAGCGACTGCAGCCGCGGACCCGACCGCGCAATGGCAGCGGCGTTTTCCAGTCCTTCGGCGGATTCGATGATGACGTGCAGCGTGGTCTCAAGACCGGCCGCATCGAGGTGGTCGGCGACCAGGGCGACCTCTTCCCGGTTGGCCACCTTGGGGAGCATCAGGGAGGGAGGGCCGCAGCGGCCGGCCTCGATCACGGCGTCGAGGTCCTTGAGGCCCTCGCCCGAGGCAAGGGAGTTGATCCGCAGGACAATCTCGGTGGCGCCGGACTCGGGGCGCGATGCGAGGAGATCGAACGTGCGTTCCCGCGCACTCGCCTTGTCGCGCGGATGGATCGCGTCCTCGAGGTCGATGCACACGATATCGGCCCCCGACGAGACCGCCTTGGGAAACATCCCGGGCTTGAGACCGGGCATGAAGATGAAACTGCGTCTCGACCTGGCAACGGTCACGGGCGGCACACTCCGGTATCTGCTTGCCGTTCCATCTTCGCCCCACTGCCCCGCCCCGCGCAATGTGCTTGCGACCGCGGGCGGCCCTGGTGTAGGGATGCTCTCCGGCTTGTGACCGGGCGGGCGTAGCTCAGGGGTAGAGCACAACCTTGCCAAGGTTGGGGTCGTGGGTTCGAATCCCATCGCCCGCTCCAGGTTTGCAAGAGAACCGTTGCAGGGGTTGCCCGCAAGCCGCATGTGATCGGGACTTAAGGAGGATGATCATGAAAGACATGGCAATGAACAGGCGCGAACTGGCCAAGGCGATGGCCGCAGTCGGCGTCGGCATCGTGAGTTGGCCCGTCCTGTCGCGCGGTGCCCGTGCCGCCGGGGAAATTTCGGGTCACACGTGGGCCGGATACGATCTGCCCGAGCTGATGGGCGGCTACATCGACAAGTACGGCGGCCCGCCCGAGTTCAGCTACATTGCGTCGGACGACGAGTCCTTCGAGAAGATTCGCGCCGGTTTTGCGCCGGACTTCATTCATCCCGGAAACTACATGATCCAGCGGTACTACGACGCCGGACTGATCCAGCCGATCGACACCGGCCGGCTTACCAACTGGTCGACCATTGCTCCGGGCATCGCCGACATCGACGGCTCCATCATCGACGGCACCCGCTGGTTCGTGCCGGCGGAGTTCGGCAATTCGTCGCTGCTCTATCGCACCGACCTCGTTGACGAGGAGTATCTGGAAGAGAACTCCTGGCAGCTTATCTACGACGAACGCTACAAGAATCGCCTTGGCTGGTACGACACGGCGGCGGCGACCGTCGCGGTTGCCGCCATCGTTCTGGGCTACGACAACCCGTGGACGCTGTCGGATGACCAGCTCGCCGAGGTTCACAAACTGATGTCGAAGCAGCGCGACCTGACACGCTTCTACTGGTCGGACGTCACGCTGATGGAGCAGGCGATCGCGGCCGGCGAGATCGTCGCCGCCTATTCCTGGAACCAGTCCTTCGTGAACCTGCAGAACGAGAACATTCCCGTCGGCTACATGGTGCCCAAGGAAGGCATCTTCGCCTGGGGTTCAGGCTTCATCATCCACAAGGACGCGACGGACCTCGAGGCCGTCTACACCTACATCGACGCCTGGATCTCTCCGGAATCGGGTGCCTGGCTGATCGACAACTACGGGTACGGCAGCGCCAATCTCGCCGCCTACGACCTGGTGCCCGACGAACGCCTCGAGCAGCTCGGCTTTTCCGATCCGGAGTCGCTGATCGCCAACACGATCTTCTTCCCGGCGCTCGAGCCCGAGTTCGAGAGCAAGTACGAGAACCTCTATCAGGAGGTCCGGGCCGGAGGGTGAGGTCCGTGTGACGAAGCCCGACCATGAAGGCCGCCGTATGCCGCGCCTTCGGCGAGCCTCTGGTTATCGAGGATCTGGTTCTTGATCCGCCGCAGGCCGGCGAACTTCGTGTGAAGATCGCCGCCTGCGCCATCTGCCACAGCGACATTCACTACGCGGAAGGGGCCTGGGGCGGCACCCTGCCGGCAGTCTACGGCCACGAGGCCGCCGGTGAGGTGATCGAGGCAGGACCGGGGGTCGGGTCTCCCGGCATCGGCGATCCCGTCATCGTGTCCCTGATCCGCTCCTGCGGCGACTGCTTTTATTGCGACCAGGGCATGCCCACCCTGTGCGAAGCCGAATTCCCGGTGGACCGCGGGGGACGCTTGCACAGGAAGGACGGCACGCCGGTGCTGCAGGGCCTGCGCACCGGCGCCTTTGCCGAAGAGGTGGTCGTCCACCACTCGCAGGTGGTGGCGGTGCCGCGGTCCATGCCCCTGGAGAGCGCTTCCCTCCTCGCCTGCGGCGTCATCACAGGCTATGGCGCGGTCGCCTCGACGGCACGGATGCCCGCCGGCTCTACATGCGTCGTCATCGGCGCCGGGGGTGTCGGCCTCAACAGCATCCAGGGCGCGGCCATCTGCGGCGCCCGTCAGGTCATCGCCGTGGATGTTCTCGCCGAGAAACTCGAATCGGCCCTTTCCTTCGGCGCCACGGCGACGGTGAACGGCGCCGAGGATGATGTCGGCGGAGCGGTGCGCCGCCTGACCGGCGGCCGCGGCGCCGACTACGTCTTCATCACCGTCGGCAGCGCCCGGGCCATGGAAGAGGCGATGGACGTGATCCGCCCCGGCGGCACGGCGGTCATCGTCGGCATGCCGGCGGTCGGCGAGACCTCCGCCTTCGAGACCCAGGCCATTGCCGGCGCCGGCCAGCGCATTCTCGGCTCGAAGATGGGCTCGACCCGGCTCCGGGTGGACGTGCCAAGGCTCGTCGATCTCTACCGCGAGGGTCGCCTCAAGCTCGACGAACTCATCACCCGCACCTATCCCCTTGACGAGATCAACGAGGCCATCGCCGCCGTCAAGCGCGGCGAGGCCCTGCGCAACGTCATCGTCTTCTGAGCGCCTGGCGATCGCCCCCGCTCTCGCTGCAATGGGAAGTTCATGAAAGGCGTCTTCGACACGAGACCCCTCACCGAGTACGACGATGATGTCAGCCGTCGCTACCACTTCCCCAACCGGTACCTGGCCGAGGCCGAACGCACGCTGAATGACTGGATCATCTATCGCGAACCCAGGCGCGGCAAAGGACGCAAGGGGTATGTTGCCGTCGCTCGAGTTGACACCATTCAAGCTGATCCATCGGACTCGGGACATTCCTATGCGTACGTCCACGACTACCTGGAATTCGACAGGGTCGTCCCGCTCCGTCGTGGATCGCGGTACTACGAGACCCGTCTCGCCTCGATCCCCCCACAACAGATCGGCAGGTCTCTTCAGGGTAAGTCCGTCAGGACGATAACGCAGGAAGAGTTCGGGGAAATCGTTCTCACAGGCCTTGCCGACACACTGAGCGACGACCGTCCTCACCGATCAGACTACGCAATTTCGGAGGCTGACCGGCTCCTTCAGGCATTCCTGCAGGCGCCTCCGGAGGAGCAGAATCGCCGGATTGCGCACCTGCTGGTGAACCGTCCGTTGAGAGACCGGGCGTTCCGAAGATCCGTCATTACCGCCTACGGGGAAACCTGCGCCGTCACCGGATTGCGGATCGTGAACGGCGGAGGCAGGGCAGAGGTTCAGGCTGCGCACATACGCGCCGTCCAGGATGGCGGCCCCGATATCGTTCAGAATGGCCTGGCGCTCTCCGCCACATGCCACTGGCTGTTCGATCGCCATCTCATCAGCCTGACGGACGATTACGGTCTGCTCGTCGCGCACAACAGGGTCCCCAATGTCATGGTTAGTGACGGCCGCAGCGCCGTCACTAGGCGAGATTGAAGGAAG
>JAPPGE010000076.1 GCA_028821455.1 bacterium
ACTTCGCCTGATCGAAGTAGGTGAGTGACTTGCCGGTCTTCCGGTAGCAGTCGATCCGTTCTTCCAGCGCCGCATTGTAGAGACAGCGCTGTGCATCGAGCATGGCGTCCAGCCGCCGCCAGGTGCTGCGCTTCTCGGGCAGCAGGCGAAAGGTGATCTGTCGATAGGTGACAGAGGACGACATGCAGGCGTTCCGGTGTTGCGTATACTGATTTACGTCACGAAATCAAGCCGATAACACCAAATGGTGTCAAGTCGATTCTGTCAAGTTCAGTATGTAATCCCCTATGACTTCCCCTGGTTTCTCGAGCCTGTCTGAGGCGGCGCGTTCAACCGTATTGACAAGATCGGCATCGAACGTTGTGACCCGTCCGTCGGAGATGATTGACGCATCCGCCGTGAGACTGATGCGAGCACACGCGTCGCGCACATCATTCGATACATCAGCCACGACGGTGTCCAGTGTGCGCTGATCCGGGTGGCGAAGATCGACCTTCGCAACTGCCCGACCAGGAACAACGTTGATGTTTCCAGGATAGAAAGAGACGTCACCAACGGCTACGGAGTTTGAGTCTCGCGAACCAAGAGCATCCTCCAGTTCAAGCCAACCACTGAACACTGCGCTACCCATGAGGTCGGGCTGGAATCGAACGCCTTCTTCGTTGGTGAAGGCGACAACCCGGATCGGTCGCTTCGGAGTTTTTCCCAGGTCCGCATAGACGGAAGCAACTTCAAGACCGGCAACTACGCCAAGCAAGCCGTCGAACTTGCCACCGTTCTCGACCGTGTCGATATGCGACCCGACGACGACCGGCGGCCCTTCTTCCAGGCCATGGAGAACACCGATCAAGTTACCGATGGCATCCAGATGGACGTCCATCCCGCAATCCCCCATCCAGTCGGCGACAAGGTTCTGGGCACGGAAGTCCTCGTCGGTCAGTGCTATTCGAGAACAGACTCCTTCGGGAGTCCGGCCGAATGACGCAACCTCATCGATTCTCGACGGATGCCGCGCAAGATCGATGGCCGTCGACTCGTTCAAAGTGCCGGACGCGGCCTTACCCAATGATTGGCAGTTCGCGGGGCGCACGCTTCGTCAAGAGAACCGGACCGTCTTCCGTTACCACCAGGTTCTCCTCGTGCACGATCATCTTCCCGGGCGCATATTCCATGCCGGGTTCGATTGTGAGAACCATGCCGGCCTTGATGACCGTGCCGTCGCCAGGCATGTTTGACGGTGGTTCCGTCAATTGCATGCCGAGTCCGTGCCCGAACCGTCCAACATTGTTTCCGAGGCTTCCCGCCTCCTCGAGTACCTTTCCCATCACCCGGTGCAGGTCGTCCGTCTTGGCGCCGACGACGGCGGCCTGAATACCTGCTTCCGTGGCCTGCCATACGGCCTCCTGCGCACGCTTCGTCTCGTCGGAGACGTCTCCAACAGCGTAGTTGCGATCGAAATCGCTGAAGTACCCGTCGAAGGTTGAGCCGGAATCGAAGAAGAGGATGTCTCCGTCCTGGATGACCCTGTCGCGAGGGCCGCATACGATCTGAGGAACACCTCCAGGACCGGAGATGCCAGGCAGGAAGGGTACTGAATCGGCGCCGCGACGGAGGATATCGATTCGCAACTTTCGGCAAGCTTCCCGCTCCGAGTCCCCTGCGGAGATCAACGTCGGGACATTGGCATAGGCATCGCTGACGATCTCGCAGATGTGCCGTATACGGTCGACTTCGCGATCGGTCTTGACCATGCGGATTTCCCAAATGCATGGAGAACCGTTGACAATTTCGACACCCGAAAGGCTGTTCCGAACCGATTCGAGATCCTCCACCGGCATTCGGAGGCTGTGTTCACGTCCCAGCTCCATGCCGACACGGCCATGTTTTCTCGGAACGTCGGACAATACTGAAGACAACAGGGACACGCCGTCATCCTCGGGCCGAGGAGCCGGCCAGGTATGGATCTCTTCAATCCAAGTCTCTTCAAGCTGGGGAGCACCGATCTCGGGAACGACCGCGACGGGGCTTCCCTCACGTGGCACGACGATGAACCAGGGCCTTGTCGGGCTTTCCCAGAACTGCGACTCAAAGCCCGAGAAGTAACGAAAGTTCGGCGGCACTGTCAGGACGATTGCGTCGAGTTCGTGTGAACTCATCTTCCGCTGAGCTCGCTCTACGCGCATTTCGAATTCTTCCGTAGGAAACCCATACTCCAACTCGGGGTTGGTCGTCGTCATGCTCGCCCCTCCATCAGTTGCAAGTCAGTGCCGTAGCCCGGTGTCGGAATTGAACTGGACAATCCTCTCGTCGAGCTCGCCAGCTTGCGCGGCGATCCCATTCCAGAAGCCTTGATCCCGGCGCCGGTCGAAATCGTCGACATCCACGCCGCGCTGCTCGATCCAGGTGTAGTACTCGAGATTGAAGATCCGTTCGCGTTCCCTGGACGTCAATTCGAGAACATGGGCGGGTTCGCATCCCGAGAGCGCCCTTCCGCGAATTTCCGCAAAATCTGTTGCCTGGCACGATCCTTTGAGCTGCAGCTCGATCGTGTTGTTCATTTCACTCCGATACAGCGCCGCACCGTCCGTGGCGACGCAAACCAGAATGTCATCACTGCCCAGGGACAAGTGCTTTGAAAGCTTGATCGCCGATTGAATGTTAGCGAGGCCAGAAAGGCCGATATGGCCAAGCGCATCAAGGTCGACTCCTCGGGCGAGACCGGACTGCGAGAGGTGGGAACGTCCCTGATCGCTATTGAAAGGGACATTGAGGAGATCGCTGTTGGCGTCGGAAATCCCGATGACATAATCCATGTTCATGACGTTCTGGATCAAGGGGATGTGCTTGTCGCCGATACCCTGGATGTTGTGCTCGCCGTATCTGTTCTGCAGCATCGTTGGGCATTCGAGAGGTTCTGTCGCAACGATCTTCGTGCCGAGCTTCTCCTTGAGGTAATCCCCCGCCGCCAGCGTTCCCGCAGACCCGGTTCCCGCAATGAAGGCCGCCAGACGCTTCTCACCCGACGCGGGCAAGCTGTTGAACAGGGCTTCGATGGATGGCCCAGTGACGCAGCGATGCACCAGATAGTTGGCGAACTCGGTGAATTGATTCAGAACGACGACATCCGGATCAAGTCCAAGCTCGTCGCACTTGTCATAGATCTCCTTTACGTTGCTCTCCGAACCGTGGGTCTTGACGATGTCCTTGTCCGGGCGCAGGACCCACTGGTCAAGCCAGGCGAATCTCTCGTCGCCCATGTGTTCCGGGAGCACGGCGATCCCGCGGCAATTCAGTATTCGTGAGATGGCAATTCCACCACGGCAGTAGTTGCCCGATTCCTCCTCCCTCACCGATAACGCTGCCTGCGGTCTCTTGCAACGTTGCCACCCAACCCGGCGCTGGCTGAACGCCGTGACTCAGGATGCCTTGGTTGGTGCGCCGATCGTGGAGGTCGCCTCGGGAAAACCGCCGGATCCGGCGAAGTTCAAGGAGGATCGTGCGCTAGCCCGTAGCGAGAGTGTCGAACGTCTCCACGTCGACGGCGGGCGAGGTCAGGAACCCGACTCCGGTGAGGCGCGTCAACTTGAGAGAGACCTGCATCGCGGTCTCGATGTCCGGCAATTCAACGAGGAGGATGAGGTCGAAGGCCCCGAGCAGCGCGTACATGCCGATCACCTCGCCGCCGCTCTCTCGGATCACCTCTCCCGCCTGGTCGGTGCGCGACGCGCTGATCCCTTCCATCGAGCCCTGCGTGTACTTTCCGAGCATGACGAACTTGGCCATGATGTGCCCCTTCGGTGCGAATTCAGTAGACCTCGAACCGTGCCCGATAGAGACGGCTAACGCAAGGTGGAGGGATACACCGGCGGCAGGCCACCCTCTCCTCATTGGCGACCACGGTGGGCGGGACATGCACGAAGAAGGCTTCCTCTTGAGTTCAGGACCACTTGACGATCGAACGGCAATCGAGAACGAAATCGTACCCGACAACTGGCTATTCGAAGTTCCGTGCACCGGTTCCGCGAAACGCCGCGGGAACAGGGCCGAAGCGGTGACAGGATTCGCCGATCGTGTGTTGGCGAGAGCCTTCGCAAGGGCCGCTGGTGACCCGTCCGCAGGAGGCTGTCTCCGTCCGTAATGGCGGCATCCCTGCCGAGGCGGCCGGTGACGCGAGCGATACTGTTGCCGAGCCCGGTTCGTGGATGTGAATCGATCGTTTCCCGGGAAGGCCGTCGGGAGGTAGTGTCTCCATTGGTGCGGGAGTTCGAGGGCGACGGGCGCCGCGGGTTGCCGGTGCCGCCCAAGTCGCCGGGATCGCGGGGCCTGCTTCCACACGCAGCCTTCGAACCGGGCCGGCGCAGCATCGGAGGTAAGGGGCGATGGGCCAGAGACGGTTGATGACGGGCGGGCGGGTGTTCACTGCGGATCCCGCCAGGCCGTGGGCGGAGGCCGTCGTCATCGAGGGCGATCGTATCGCGTTCGTCGGCGACGCCCGGACGGCCCGTGCCCGCGCCGGCGATACGGCGGAAACGATCGACGTCGCCGGCGGTCTGGTCCTCCCTGGTTTCGTCGACGGCCATGTCCACGTCACCATGACCGGAGCGGCGATGCTGAAAGCGCATCTGCGCGGCTCGGGAAGTCTCGAGGAGATCCAGCGCCGCGTCAGAAAGTGGGCGGACGAACATCCCGACGAGCCCAGAGTTCTCGGCACCAACTGGGTGTATTCGGACGTGCCCGATGCAAGACCCACCAAGGAGATGCTGGATTGCATTGTCCCGGACCGGCCGGTGTATCTCGAAGCCCATGACTTCCACTCATCCTGGGTGAATTCCGCCGCCCTCGCCGAGCTCGGGATCGACGACGACACGCCCGATCCGCTCGGTGGAGAGATCGTACGCGATCCGGGCACCGGCCAGGCCACCGGCCATCTGCTGGAGGCCGCCAGCGCCGAATGGGTGTGGCCGCTGCTCGCGAACGTCGAGGACCAGGTAAGGGAACGGCACATCGCCACGGCGCTGGAAGCGTTCGCCCGCGCCGGCATCACCAGCGTGGTGGAGATGGCACTGGAAGAGACCGCGTTGCGGTCGATGCGGAAGATTCACGAGGCCGGAAGGCTCACCGCGCGCATTGTCGCTCACATGATCGTCTTCAGGACCGGCGATCCGGAGACGGAGCTCGCCCAGGTGAGGCGGGCCGCGGACCTCGCAGACGAGCATCGCGGAGACCGCCTGCGGGTTGGCGGCATCAAGATCATCGCGGACGGCACCATCGACGGCTGCACGGCCGCCCTGAGCGAGCCCTACACCAACGGGATCAGCGCCGATCCCATCTGGGATGCGCAGACACTGAACCCGGTTGTCGAGGCGGCCGACGCCGCCGGCCTGCAGGTGGCGATCCACGCCATCGGCGACGAAGCCGCGCGGATTGCTGTCGACGCCCTGGAGAACGCCATGCAGGTTAACGGGACTGCCGGCAGGCGTCATCGAATCGAGCATCTGGAGTACGTCCGTGATGAAGAGATCGCGCGCATGGGCAGGCTCGGCATCACCGCCTCGATGCAGCCGGTGCATCTGGACCCGGCGCTACTCGACCGCTGGCTCGAGGTGATCGGTCCCGAGCGGGGCAATCAAGGCTTTGCCTGGCCGCTTTACCTTGCCGCCGGCTCGGCTCTTGCCTTCGGCACCGATACGCCCACTGCGCCATACGAGTCCCTTCCGAACATGTACCTGGCGTCGACGCGCAAGTCGCCCACCGACGACTCGCTCCCGGCGCTCAGGCCCGACTGGGCGCTGCCGCTGGAGCAGGCCATCGTGCACGGCACGCGCGAGTCGGCGTGGGCGGCATGGCTGGAACACGAGACCGGCATGGTGAAGCCGGGTCTGGCTGCCGATATTGTGGTGCTCGACCGGGATTTCTTCGCTGGCGGGCCGGCGTCTTTGCTGAGGACCGGCGTGCGGCTGACGATGATGAACGGGGCCGTCGTCCACGCGTGCTGATCCAGGTCCGCGCTTGCCCGAAGTTCGCTCCGAATACCAATGATCGACGCGGACTGCTCAATGACGAGCTCCCACATTGCGAAAGCGTCGATGTCTCCGGCAAGCAAGCCACAATTCCGCAATGCCGCGATCCGTTCGACAGGGCATTCCTCAACCTTGCCGTAGCCGGGCAGGCGGACGTGCTCGTCACCGGCGATGCCGACATCCTGGTGCTCGCAGACGCATTTGCCGTACCGATGCTCTCTCCCGGCTCTTTTCGAAGGCAGCTATCGGGTGACGAGGGAGAGGCCGGCTGACTCGCCTCCCTGTAGCGGGCTGCTGGCACCTGCTGCGACAGAACATTGAAGTTCGCGGGCAACTTGTTCCATGAGGAACCCTTCGTTCTCAGTCCAACTGGCCAGGAAATGACAGACCTTTCGGCGCGTCCCGGTGTCGGGACATGCGCCGGGGGTCAGCGGATTATGCTCAATTCTGAAGAAGGCGGCGGCTCGGGACGATCCCGCTGCGCCAGGGGATCAGGCCTTGGAGTAGAACTCCACCACGAGGTTGGGCTCCATCCTGACCGGATAGGGGACCTCGGCGAAGGACGGGGTGCGGTGAAAGACGCCCCGCATGCGGTCGATGTCGACTTCGAGGTACTCCGGCACGTCGCGGTCGCCGGACACCACGGCCTCGAGCACGAGGGGCAGCTCGCGGGAGGCCTCCTTGATCTCGATCACGTCCTCGGGCTTCACCCGATAGCTCGGAATGTTGACCTTGCGTCCATTGACACGGATGTGGCCGTGATTGACGAACTGCCGGGCCGAAAAGACGGTCGGCACGAACTTCATGCGGTAGATCACGATATCGAGCCGGCGCTCGAGAAGGCCGATCATGTTCTCGATGGTGTCGCCGCGGTGCCTGTAGGCCTCCTCGTAGACACGGCGGAACTGGCGTTCCGTGATGTTGCCGTAGTAGCCCTTGAGCTTCTGCTTGGCCGCAAGCTGGACACCGTAGTCAGTCGGCCGGCGGCGTCTCGACTGGCCGTGTTCACCGGGCGCATAGAGTCGGTTTGTCAGGAATCGCTTGGGTCGGCCCCAGAGATTCTCGCCGTTGCGGCGGCAGATCTTGTACTTCGACGACAGGCGCTTGGTCATCCGGCCTTCACAGTTCTCTCGTTCACGTTCCCCGGAGGGAGTGCCGGCGCCTTGTAGTCAAGCGCGTCGACCTTGTCAAACCGAATCACCGCCCGCACGTCCCGACAACGCGCTCACCACGCCCCTGAGTGTCCTCACTTCCCTTCCGGAAAGACCGGCGCGCTGGAACAGGGTGCGCAGGTTGCGCACCGTCACCGGTCTCTGCTCCCGGTTGCGCAGGAATCCTGAGGAATCGAGGGCGCCGACGAGCTGATCGAAGAACCCGTCAAACTCCGCCATGGTTGCCGGTGTGGCGGCGGTGCGCCATTGCGTGGCTGCCTCGGTGGATCCGGAGCACTCCCAGGCCAGCACGAGGACGGCCTGGGCGAGGTTGAGCGACCGCTGCCGGTCTGAGGTGGGGATGCGCACGAGGGCATCGGCGAGCACCACCTCGTCGTTGGCAAGGCCGGTGCTCTCGGGCCCGAAGAGGATGCCGGTCCGCAGATCCCCGGAACGGCAGCATTGCGCCACCTGGCCTGGCGTGAGGACGGGTTTGGCCATGTCGCGATGCCGTGCAGTGGTGGCCCACAGGCGATGCAGGTCGCCGACGGCGTCACGCGTGGTGGCGTGAAGCCTGGCGGCATCGAGAATGTCCTCGGCTCCCGTCGCCATCGCCCGGGCGTCTTCATTGGGCCAGCCGTCACGCGGCGCCACGATACGCAGATCGCCCAGTCCGAAGTTCGCCATGGCGCGGGCCGCGGCGCCGATGTTCCAGCCGAGCTGGGGACGCACCAGAATGATGGCGGGAGGCGCCATCAGACGGGCGCGTTCTCGCGCAGCAGCTTGTAGGTGATGGAATCCACCAGCGCCTGGAACGAGGCGTCGATGATGTTGGCGGAGACTCCGACGGTGCTCCACGGCACGTCACTGTCGTCGGTGCTCTCGATGACCACCCGCGTCACCGCCCCGGTGCCGGCCTTGGGCGACAGGATTCTCACCTTGTAGTCCACCAGGCGCCAGCCACCGAGGTAGCCGGCATACTTGCCGAGATCCTTCGCCAGGGCATGGTTGAGGGCATCGACGGGACCGTTGCCCTCGGCCACCGAGAGCAGGCGTTCGCCGCCGACGATGAGTTTGACCGTCGCCTCCGAACTCGTCACGAGCGTGCCAAGGGCGTTGTGACGCCGCTCCACGAGCACCCGGAAGCTCTCGACTTCGAAGTAGGTGGGGACCGTCCCCAGAATCCGCCGCGCCAGCAGTTCGAAACTCGCCCCGGCGCCGTCATAGGAATAGCCCTCGAACTCCCGGGCCTTGACCTCGTCGACCAGGCTGTCGAGCCGCGGATGGTCGACGTCGACCTCGATTCCCGCCTCGGTGAGGCGGGCGAGGATGTTGGAACGCCCCGATTGCCCGGAGACCACGATGAGACGGCGGTTCCCGACACGTTCCGGCGGAACGTGTTCATAGGTCGTCGGATCCTTCATCACCGCCGAGACGTGCAGGCCGCCCTTGTGGGCGAAGGCAGCGCTGCCGACATAGGGAGCGTGGTGATCGGAGGGATTGTTGAGCATCTCGTCCAGCATGCGCGAGACCCGCGTCAGGTGCTTCAGATCGTCATCGCCGATCCCGGTCTCGAAGTCGGTCTTGAGCAGGAGTGTCGGAATGACCGACACCAGGTTGGCGTTGCCGCAGCGCTCTCCCAGGCCGTTGAGCGTCCCCTGCACCTGGCGGGCGCCCGCATCCACCGCCACGAGGGAGTTGGCGACGGCGTTTCCGGCATCGTCGTGGGCGTGGATGCCGAGACGCTCGCCCCCCAGGCGCGTCGCAACGTCGCCGACGATCTCTCCCACCTCGCCTGGAAGGGTTCCGCCGTTGGTGTCGCACAGCACCGCCCATCGCGCGCCCGCCTCGAGGGCCGCCTCGATGCAGGCCAGGGCAAAGCCGCTGTCGGCCTTGTAGCCATCGAAGAAGTGCTCCGCATCGAAGAGGGCCTCGGCGCCACTGGCGACGATGTGCGCCATGGAATCGGCGATCATGGCGATGTTCTCGTCTCTGGCGATGCCAAGGGCCAGGTCAACGTGGAAGTCCCAGGCCTTGCCGACCAGGCAGACCGCAGGCGTTCCGGGGGCCATGACGCCGGCGAGACCCGGATCGTTGGCGGCGCTGCGCCCGGCGCGGCGCGTCATGCCAAAGGCGGTAAACCGCGCCCGGGCGAACGACGGCGGCGCGGCGAAGAAGGCGTCATCCACGGGATTGGCCCCGGGAAATCCACCCTCGATGTAGTCGACGCCAAGGCGATCGAGGGCCTCGGCGATCTGGATCTTGTCGGCATGGGAAAACGACACGCCATGAGTCTGGGCGCCGTCGCGCAGGGTGGTGTCGAACAGGTAGATTCGCTCCCCCATCAGATCCGCCTCCAGGTCGTTCCCCCGGGTCCGTCCATGAGTTCGATTCCCTTCTCCTTGAGCTCATCCCGGATGCAGTCGGCCACGCGAAAGTCCTTTCTCGCCCGGGCTTCGTCGCGCCTGGCGATCGCCTCGGCGATGTCGTCCTCCATCGTCCCCCGGAACCAGGATTCGACCGGCTCCTGGAGAATTCCAAGAAGACCCCCTGCCCCACGCAACGCGCCACCGGCTCCGCTTTCCCCCTTGCGCGCCTGATTCTCGAGGCCATGCATCACGGCAAGCGCACGCGGCGTGTTGAGATCATCGCCAAGCGCCTCGATCACCTCATCGGGAGGAGATGTGGCCGGGGGGTCCCCTGCCTCCTGGAGGGCGCGGTAGAAGCGCGTGACCTGTGATCTGGCCTGCTTCAGGAGATCGAAACTGAAGTCGAGGGGCTTGCGATAGTGGGTGCCGAGAAGTGCCAGGCGCAGGACCTCGCCAGACCAGTCCCGAAGAAGGTCATGCACGGTGTGGAAGTTGCCCAGCGACTTGGCCATCTTCTCGCCGTCGACGGTCACAAAGCCGTTGTGCATCCAGATCCGGGCAAAACCGGCCTCGGGATGGGCCGCACAAGTCTGGGCAATCTCGTTCTCGTGGTGCGGAAAGACGAGATCGTGGCCGCCGCCATGAATGTCGAAATCCAGTCCGAGATGGCAGGCGCTCATGGCGGAGCACTCAAGGTGCCAGCCCGGACGCCCGTAACCCCAGGGACTCTCCCATCCGGGAAGATCGCCCGTGGACGGCTTCCAGAGCACGAAGTCGGCATCATTCCTCTTGTAGGGCGCCACATCCAGACGGGCCCCGGCAATGATGTCCCGCATCGTGTTGCCGGAGAGCCGGCCGTAGTCCGGCCATGACGGCACATCAAAGAGAACGTGGCCTTCGGCCTCGTAGGCATGGCCTCTTTCGATGAGCTGGCCGATGAGCGTGATCATCTCCTCCACGTGGTCCGTCGCCTGGGGTTCGACCGACGGTTCAAGGCATCCAAGAGCGCGGACATCGCGGTGAAAGGCGACAATGGTGTCGGCCGTGAAGTCCCTGATCCGGATGCCCCGCTCCATGGCCGCCGCGTTGATCTTGTCGTCGATGTCCGTGATGTTGCGCACATAGGTGACATGAGCGTCACCGAAGTGGTGGCGCAGCAGACGGAAGAGAACATCGAAGACCACCAGTGGCCTGGCATTGCCGAGATGAATGAGGTCATAGACGGTCGGCCCGCACACATAGAGTCCGGTCTTTCCCGCCTTGACGGGAACCAGAGTCTCCTTGCGCCGCGAGAGCGTATTGTGGAACGAAAGCGTCATGAAGCAGATCCCCGGATCGAGGGCTCCATTCCCCTCGTCAGCCCGATCCCTCAGGTCCGCTGTTCAATAGCCGCCGCCACGCTGGATGGCAAACCCGCCGGCGTCAGGCGGACGTGATCATCCGCATCACCTGCGGAACCGGTTGGTCACGGGATAGCGGCGGTCGCGGCCAAAGGCCCGCGGTGTGATCCGGACCCCCGGCGGTGCCTGGCGGCGCTTGTATTCAGCCCGCATCAGCATGGTCCAGACTTCTTCGACAAGGGCGCGGTCGTGTCCCCCGGCGGCAATCTCGTCGAAGGTCATCTCCTGTTCGACGAGGCGACCCAGAATGTCGTCGAGAACCTCGTAGGCCGGCAGGCTGTCCTGGTCCTTCTGGTTCGCCCGGAGTTCGGCGGTTGGTGCCTTGGTGATGATGGAAGCGGGAATGACAGGTCCTGCCGGCCCCAGGAAACCGTCGCCCGAATGGGAAGAGCGCCAGTGTGCGAGGCGATAGACATCCGTCTTGTAGACATCCTTCAGCACGGAGAACCCGCCGCACATGTCACCGTAGAGGGTCGCGTAACCGACCGACATTTCGGACTTGTTCCCGGTCGAGAGCACCATGTGGCCGAACTTGTTGGAGAGCGCCATCAGGACCATGCCCCTGCTGCGGGCCTGGATGTTCTCTTCCGCCTCGTTGGGATCGCGGCCGGCAAAGTGGCTTGCGAGCATGCCGTCCAGGGCATCCACGGCGCCATGGATGGGAACGGAGTCAAGACGCGTCCCGAGCAGCCCGGCGCAGGCCGTCGCATCGTCGAGACTCTCCTGGCTCGTGTAGCGCGACGGCATCATGACGCACCACACCCTGTCAGACCCGAGGGCATCGGTGGCAATGGCCGCCGAGAGCGCGGAATCGATCCCTCCCGAGAGGCCGATGAGAACTCCGGCAAAACCGTTCTTGGCCACGTAGTCGGCGAGACCGGTGACAAGCGCCCGGTACATGGATTCCAGTCGATCCGGTTCCGCCGCGATCAGCCCCGACTCGCAGCTCCATCCTGTCTCGAGACGGTGCCAGGTGGTGGTGACCACCGACGGCGACCACGAGGGAAGCTGGGAGCACAGCGCCCAGGAAGCATCAAGGACGAAGGAGGCCCCATCAAACACCAGCTCGTCCTGGCCGCCGACCTGGTTGACGTAGATGAGGGGCAGGCGGCATTCGGTGACGCGGGCCACGGCCTGATTCATGCGCCGGGCCACATTCTCCACGTCGAAGGGCGAACCGTTGAGCACAACCATGATCTCGGCGCCGTTCTCCTCCAGGCACTCGGTGACCTCGCCGCTCCACATGTCCTCGCAGATCATGATGCCGAGCAGGGCATCGCGGAACGGGACGGGACCAGGCAGGGGCCCGGGGCAGAACACGCGCTTCTCGTCAAAGACGCCGTAGTTCGGAAGGTCGTGCTTGAGGCGCGTGTGGCGCACCGTTCCACGGTCGATCAGGTGGGCGGCGTTGAAGAGCCTGCCATCCTCCACGTGACTGGCGCCCAGCACCACCGCCGGTCCGCCATCCGCGGTCTCGCGGGCGACTGCGGCCACCCCTCTCGCGACATCGTCCTGAAAGGCCGGGCGCAGAACCAGGTCCTCGGGCGGATAGCCGTCAATCACGAGCTCTGATGCGATCATGAGATCGGCTTGCGCCTCCGCGGCCTCGCTGCGCGCCGCCAGCACCTTCGCC
This sequence comes from bacterium, assembly GCA_028821455.1. Classification (GTDB taxonomy): domain Bacteria; phylum Pseudomonadota; class Alphaproteobacteria; order SP197; family SP197; genus SP197. The sequence goes on from JAPPGE010000076.1 coordinate 12,574, forward strand.
ACATTGCCGTCGACGTCACCGACTGCCGGATTGAGCTGGGCGAGTGCGATTCTCAGGGTATCAGTCATCCGCCTGACGATCGCCCGTCTGACGCAACAGGAATTCTCGGCCAACCTTGACCCGGGGCGTGCCGTTGTAGGCCACGATATCGGCGGTGGCATAGGTCTCGCTCCACCGTTCAGGCAGGTAGCTTCCGGTGCCGATGACATCCACCGGCGCAGCGGCGACCGCCATGACCTTGCACTTGGCGGGATCGAAGCCTGACGATGCGACAATCCTGACCTTCGCAAAGCCCGCGCCATCGAGCTGCTCGCGCAGGTGCCAGATGGCGGCTGCCGACACTCCAGTGCCGATCAGGTAGCGCAGTTCCGTTTCGGATCGGTAGCCGCGAATCGCGTCGGGACGGTTGCGCTCGAGAACGGCATAGCTGCGGGGCGGATCGAGACCCTCGACGAAACGGCCACCGCCGGTATCGATGCGCAAGGCGAGGTCGCCGGACGCCGCCATGTCCGGGAATCGCCGGCAGACTGCCAGGGAATCGCTGATTTCCCGGCCGAAGTAGTCGACCAGAACGGTCATGGGAAGGTCGGGATGGACCTCGTGGAACATCTCTGCCGCCGCCACCGTGCTGCCGGCATAGCCGATCAGCGAATGGGGCATGGTGCCAAAGCCTCGCTCGTTACCGAAGTAGTGGCTCGTGGCATCGGTCGCGTTGCCGACAAAGCCCCGGGCGCCGACCTTGCGGCGCGCCCGCATGGACCCGACGGCGGCAGCGTAGGCCATGATCTCCGCCATCTCCGTGCCCGCGCAGTGGCGAGCATCCATCGCCAGGAAGTCGGTCTGCGGCATGTCGACGCACATGGTGTAGGCGTTGTAGGCGGCCACGCAGGCCGGCCCGAGTTTCTGCAGGAACAGGGTCTCGAGATCCACGAGGTGCTCGAAGGAACCCGTGATGTAGGCGATGGGTTCACCGGCACCGATCCAGCGGCCTTCCTCGTACTCCAGGTCGATGCCGATCGTCACGCCTCGTGTGCGGGCGATCGCACACAGCCAGTCGGTCATCAGGCGGGGGGCCGACACCACCGGCCGGCGCATGAAGACGGCATAGGTCACCTGGCAGTCACCAAAGGAGGCAACGGCCTTTCTCGTGCGGTTGAGATAGGTGTCCGTCCACCGGCTCACCACCCCGTCACGAGGCCATTGCAGGAATTCCCGGTCCACGGCCGGCATCACGGCAGTCCTTCCGGTGGACGGGGCCTCAGGCGGCCGACATGCGAACGATCACTCCGCTGCAACCGCCCTGAATGTCTGTTCACGCTCAGCTCTCAACTGTTCGGCGATGAGAAACGCGAGTTCGAGGGCCTGGCTGGCGTTGAGGCGCGGATCGCAATGGGTGTGGTAGCGGTCCGAGAGATCGTCATCCGAGATCGCCTGGGCGCCACCGATACACTCCGTGACATCGCGTCCCGTCATCTCGAAATGCACGCCGCCGGCATGAGTGCCTTCGGCCCGGTGAACGGCGAACACCTCGCGCACTTCCGTCAGGATCCTGTCAAAGGGCCGGGTCTTGTAGCCGTTTGCCGCCTTGATCGTATTGCCATGCATGGGATCGCAGGACCAGACGACAATCCTTCCCTCCCTTTCGACCTGGCGAATCAGCCTGGGCAGGTGGTCCGCCACCTGACCGGCGCCCATCCGGGTGATCAGCGTGATGCGGCCGGCCTCGTTGTCGGGATTGAGAATATCGAGCAGGCGCAGCAGGTCGTCTGCTTCCAGAGACGGCCCGCACTTGATGCCGAGCGGGTTGTTGATGCCGCGCAGGAACTCAACGTGCGCATGGTCGCTCTGGCGCGTTCGGTCACCGACCCAGAGCATGTGGGCCGAGGTGTCGTACCACCCTCCGGTGGTCGAATCGATGCGCGTCATCGACTCCTCATAAGGGAGCAGCAGCGCTTCATGGGAGGTGTAGAAGTCGGTCTCGCGCATCTGCGGCACATTCTCAGGCGTCAGGCCGCAGGCATTCATGAAGGAGAGCGCCTCCTGGATACGCTCGGCGATTTCGGCGTAGCGATGACCCTGGGGACTGTCCGCGACAAAGTCGTTGTTCCAGCTCGACACCCTCTGCAGGTCGGCAAAACCACCCTGGGCGAAGGCGCGCAGCAGGTTCAGGGTCGAGGCCGCCTGATGATAGGCCTGCAGCATGCGCTGGGGATCGGGCCGGCGGGCGTCGCGAGAGAATCCGATGGCGTTGATGATGTCTCCCCGGTAGCTCGGCAGTTCGACATCGCCCTGGACCTCGACGGGCGCCGAACGCGGCTTGGCGAACTGGCCCGCCATGCGGCCGACCTTGACGATCGGCAATGCCGCTCCGAACGTGAGGACCACCGCCATCTGCAGCAGCACCCTGAAGGTGTCGCGGATCGTGTCGGGGTGGAATTCGGCAAAGCTCTCGGCGCAGTCGCCTCCCTGGAGAAGGAAGGCTTCGCGCCCTGCCGTCCGCGCCAGGGCCTGCTTCAGTGAGCGTGCCTCGCCGGCGAACACCAGGGGCGGACAGTCGTGCAGACGGTCCTCCATGTCCTTCAATTCGTCCCGGTCGGGATAGTCCGGCATCTGTCGAACAGGGAAGTTGCGCCAGCCTGACGGTGTCCAGTGTGCAGTCATGACGTCCTCGCAAGCCATCCGGGTGTGGCTTCGTTGTACCGGTGGCGTGTCTATACGTTGCCGCGACGGCGATTTCCAGTCCCGCTGGCCTCCGGTGACCCGTCATCGGCCGCCGGCGACACCTTGAAAGCCTGGTCGATGGTGCGCTGCACAAGATTCCTGACATACCAGGATGACAGCGCCTCGATGGCTGGTCCGGCGGGTTCGTAGACACTGCGGACTTTTTCGACCATTGCCTGCGCCGCCTTCAGTTCTCCGCCACCCTGTCCTGCGGCATGACGAAGATCTGGCCGGGATAGATGAGATGGGGATCGGCGATCTGGCTTCTGTTGGCCTCGTAGATGAGGGTATAGAGGATACCGCGGCCGTAAGACCGGCGGGCTATCCGCCACAGGTTGTTGCCGGGCTGGATCACGATCAACTGGTCAGAGGCATCCGGCATGATGAAGACGGCACGCACGAATGGCGTCTCGAGTCGGGCGACGACATCGCCTTCCTCGTTGACCTCGTCGACCCTCAGGTCATGGGTGCCCTCGTCAACAGAGTCGTCGAGCGCCACCGTCCACTCTCCGTCCTCGACATCGGCCACGCCGGCGACGCGATCGTCAACGTAGACAACGACCGTGTCGCCCTCTGTCGCCTGGCCACCCATGGAAACATTGCCTTCCTCGTCGTAGCTGAGGCTCTCGAGAGCCAGGTCGCCACCTCCGGAGATGCCGATCCCGTCGTCTCCCCCCTGGATGACCTCGATCTCGCCACCGTCCTCATCATTCATCATCACGGTCAGGACATCGCCGGCCTCGCCATCCGCCGATTCCTGCGGCACCGAAACCACGACGACCGTGTCGGACTGCGCGGTCTCGCCATGCCCGTTCTCGGATGTGAGTTTCAACTCGTGGGCCCCGGGATCCAGGGGGTCCTCGGTGACGATCACCCAGGAACCGTCGTCGTCGGCCACAGTCTCGCCGACCACGTCGTCGCCTGACGTCACGACGATGGTCGCTCCGGGCTCTCCCACACCTGCCATCACCGCATCTCCGGTGACCTCGACCCTCACCACATCGAAGTCAGGATCGGCCGCCTCTCCGACATCCTCTTCCGTCAAAACGTCTTCGTCATCAGCGATCGTGGCGCCATCCTCGCTCACGGCAACGGCGGTGCCGTCTTCCCCGGGCGCGCCATCCGTGTCGGCCACCAGCTCCTCGTCGTCAGCAACCGCGGGGTCTTCCTCGCTCACGGCAACGGTGGCGCCGTCTTCCTCGGGCACGCCGTCCGGGGCGGCCACCATCTCATCGCCGTCGGCAACCGCGGCGTCTTCCTCGCTCGCGGCAACCGCGGCGCCATCTTCTTCAGGCGTGCCGTCCGCATCGACCACCAGCTCCTCGTCATCAGCGGCCGCGGTGTCTTCCTCGCTCACGGCAACGGCGGTTCCGTCTTCCTCGGGTGTGCCGTCCGCGCCGGTCGCCAGCTCCTCGTCCTCGGCGACCGCGGGGTCATCCTCGCTCACGGCAACGGCGGTGCCATCTTCCTCGGGCGCGCCGTCCGCGTCGGTCGCCACCTCTTCGTCCTCGACGGCCGTGGCGTCCTCCTCGCTTAGGGCAACGGCGGTTCCGTCTTCCTCAGTTGTGCCGTCCGCATCGGTCACCAGCTCCTCGTCATCAGCAACCGTGGCACCATCCTCGCTCACGGCAACGGCGGTGTCGTCTTCCTCGGGCACACTGTCCGCACCGGCCGCCAGTTCCTCGTCCTCGGCGGCCGCAATGTCTTCCTCGCTCACGGCAACGGCGGTGGCGTCCTCCTCAGGCGCGCCGTCCGCGTCGACCACCATCTCATCGTCCTCAGCGACCGCGATGTCCTCCTCGCTCACGGTTACGGCGGAGTCGTCTTCCTCAGGTGTGCCGTCCGCGTCGGCCACGAGTTCTTCTTCATCGGCGGCCGTGGCGGCCTCCTCGCTCACGGCAACGGCGGTGGCGTCTTCCTCAGGTGCGGCGTCCGTGTCGGCCACGAGTTCCTCGTCCTCGGTGACCGCGGCGGCCTCCTCGCTCGCGGCAACGGCGGTGGCGTCTTCCTCAGGTGTGCCGTCCGTGTCGGCCACGAGTTCCTCGTCCTCGGTGACCGCGGCGGCCTCCTCGCTCGCGGCAACGGCGGTGGCGTCTTCCTCAGGTGTGCCGTCCGTGTCGGCCACGAGTTCCTCGTCCTCGGCGGCCGCGGCGTCCTCCTCGCTCACGGCAACGACGGCGGCGTCTTCCTCAGGCGCGGCGTCCGTGTCGGCCACGAGCTCCTCGTCCTCGGCAACCGCGGCATCTTCCTCGCTCACGGCAACGGCGGCGGCGTCTTCCTCAGGCGCGGCGTCCGTGTCCGCCACGAGCTCCTCGTCCTCGGCAACCGCGGCATCTTCCTCGCTCACGGCAACGACGGTGGCGTCTTCTTCAGGTGCGGCGTCCGTGTCGGAGGTCGCGGTGTCGATGGTCTCCGACTCAGGCTCGGCGGGGTCGGTGGTGACGGCATCGCCGGGTCCTCGGTCGTCGCGCATGACAAGCCACAGGGCGAGGACCAGAACGGCCAGCACGACAATCACGGCGCTGAATTTCTTCATGTCGGGGTTCCCGGACGATCAGGGGTGCTTCCCTCGTCAGGAGAGGAAGCGGACGGTGGCGGCAGGGATGCGTTCCTCGAGGCAGATGTCACGGACAAACAACCGGGCGCATGGTGGCGGCAAGACTACCATCGACCCGCCTAATGTGCGAGGCCGCCCATTCCGGTTGTCCGGTCACGCGAATTCTCTATGTTGCACCGCAGCATGAGGCGGAGGCAAAGGCCATGACAAGAATTCCGGTAAAGAACCCGGTGGTCGAACTCGACGGCGACGAGATGACCCGCATCATCTGGGGTTTTATCAGGGACCGTCTGATCCTTCCCTGGCTTGATGTCGAGCTTCTCTACCACGATCTGGGGATCGAATCACGGGATGCAACGGACGATCGCATCACCGTCGAGGCTGCCGAGGCCATCAAGCGGCACGGCGTCGGAGTCAAGTGCGCCACCATCACGCCCGACGAGGCGCGGGTCAGGGAATTCGGACTGAAGAAGATGTGGCTGTCGCCCAATGGCACCATCCGCAACATCCTCGGCGGCACGGTCTTCCGTCAGCCCATCATCTGTTCCAACGTTCCCCGCCTCGTCCCCGGCTGGACCAGGCCCATTGTCATCGGCCGTCATGCATTCGGCGACCAGTATCGGGCGACGGATTTCGTGGTGCCGGGAGCCGGAACGCTCACCGTCACGTTCACCCCCGCCGATGGCGGCGAGGCCATCGAACGGACGGTCCACGACTTCCCGGCGGGCGGCGTGGCCCTTGCCATGTACAATCTCGACGAGTCGATCCGCGGCTTTGCGCGGGCCTGCATGAACTATGGCCTGAGCCTCGGCTGGCCCGTCTACCTGTCGACCAAGAACACCATTCTCAAGGCCTACGACGGCCGCTTCAAGGACCTCTTCCAGGAGGTCTTCGACAACGAATTCGCGGAGAGGTTTGCCGCTCGCGGCATCGCGTATGAACACCGTCTCATCGACGACATGGTGGCCGCGGCCCTGAAGTGGGAGGGCGGTTTCGTATGGGCCTGCAAGAACTACGACGGTGACGTGCAGTCGGACACCGTCGCCCAGGGATTCGGCTCGCTTGGATTGATGACATCGGTGCTGATGACGCCCGACGGCTCGGCGGTGGAGGCCGAGGCGGCCCACGGCACGGTGACGCGCCACTTCCGCCAGCACCAGCAGGGCCGGGAGACCTCGACCAACCCCATCGCCTCGATCTTCGCCTGGACGCGTGGACTGAGGTCACGGGGCGAGTTCGACGGGACGCCGGATGTCACCGGGTTTGCCGAGACCCTGGAGGACGTCTGCGTTTCCACCGTCGAACAGGGACACATGACGAAGGACCTCGCCCTCCTGATCGATCCGGACCACCCATGGCTCACCACGAACGCCTTCCTCCTCAAGCTCGAGGAAGGATTGAGGGCACGCCTCGAGGGCAGTTGAGCCAACCGGGGCGCCCGGCCATTGTCATTCAGCGCATCTTTCCTTGAAAGGGCGGGGCCGATCGTGGAACATGGGCGACCAGTTGACTTCATGTATCCCACAAATTCATCACAGGGAGGTCATCATCCATGACACACCTCGATCCGACCCGGTTGGACATCAACCGGATCACAGACGGCATCCGCGGCGGCAAGTACGACCGCCGCCAGATGAATGCCATCCTCGGAGCCTTCGGCATCTCCACCGTCATGGTGCCTCTGGCCTCCTCGGCACAGGACGAAGTGCCGGCGCAAAGTTGCGGTGGCAGCGACACGCCGCTGACCTTCACATGGTCGGGCTACGACGTGGTCGAATTTCACCAGCAGTACATCGACAAGTACGGCTGCGCCTCCAATTTTGCCTTCTGGGGCGACGAGGAAGAGGCCTTCGCCAAGATGCGGGCCGGCTTTTCGCCTGACGTCATGGCGCCCTGCACCTACAAGCTGCGCCAGTGGTACGACGCCGGGCTCCTCGGCAACATTGATACCAGCCTGCTCAGCAACTGGGATGACATCCTGCCGTCGCTGAAGAACGTCGATGATGCCGTCATCGATGGCAAGCGCATCTTTGTGCCGATGGACTGGGGCCAGACTTCGGTCACCTTCCGCACCGACCTGGCGCCGGAGTATGTCGACGAGGAAAATCACTCCTGGGGCATTCTCTGGGATCCGAAGTACGCCGGCCGTCTGTCGATGATCGACAGCCTGATCGACGGCGTCGCCGTCGCCGGGATCTACGCCAGGCTCGAGAATCCCTACGATCTCTCGGATCCTGCCGACATGGAGACCGTCGCCAACCTGCTTCGCGAACAGCTGCCGCTGCTGCGCTACTACTCGAACAGCATGACGGACGTCGAGAACTCCCTGGCGTCGGGTGAACTCGTCGCGGCCGCCACCTGGAACAGTTCCATCGTGGCGCTGAGCGGTCAGGGCCTCCCGGTCGCCTTCATGAAACCCAAGGAAGGCGCCATGACCTGGGTGTGCGGCCTGTCGCGCAGCACGATGAACGACGACCACGGTGACGAGATGGTTCTCAAGGCGCACGAGGTCATCGACTCCTATCTCTCGGCCGAAGCGGGCGCCTTCGAGATCGTGTCCTACGGGTACGGCCATGCCAACGTAAAGGCATACGAGATGGTGTCGGAGCAACAGCTTGCCGAGCGCGGCCTCTCGAAGAATCCGGACGAGCTTCTGTCTACCGGAATCTTCCAGATTGCGATGACGCCGGAAGACAAGATCCAGATCATGTTCGAGGACGTCAAGGCCGGTCTCTAGACCCCTTTGAAATCCTGAACACCGGATCGGCAGGGACCGGGAGGCGACTCCCGGTCCCTGTTGCTTTCAGGGCTCAGCACCACTCCAGGGCGGCCCCGTCATCGAGAACACGCCGCGCCCGGGGCGAGTAGTTCCCGTCCGATCCATGCAGCACCAGGCCGGGCAGCAGTCTGAGCGGACGCGCAGAGCCCTTCGTGGCGCGCACCAGAACCCTTCTCGCCGGTGATCCGTCGTCGCGGGGCAACAGCGGCATGACGTCGATGGCGCCTGTCCTCTTGGCCAGGATGCCAAGGATGTCGCCTAGTCTCTCTGCCCGGTGCACGAGAACAATCGACCCCTTGCGGCCGAGACGTTTCAGGCAATGGCCGATCCAGTCCTCCAGCGGCATCGTCTCGACCATGGCGCCGGCACGGCGCGGGTCTTGTGGCGCCCTGGACTGGAGCGCGTGGAGATAGGGCGGGTTGGTCATGACGACATCGAACCGTTCAGCGAGGTGGTGAGCATCTGCAACATCGCCTTCGTGAACGGTGATACGCGCTGCAACGTCGTTCAGCGCAATGTTGCACCTCGCCAGGTGGACGAGAACGGGATCGCGTTCCAGCCCGGTGATGTGCGTCGACGGAAGGCGCCTGGCAAGGCATAGCATCGCGCCACCGGCGCCACATCCGGCATCCAGCACCCGGGCCTCCTCCCGCGCCACAACGGCGGCGGCGAGCATGACGGTGTCGGTTGTCGTCTTCAGCCCACGCTCCTGGCCGGACATGCGCACCCTGCCGCCCAGAAGCGTTTCGGCGGGTTCAGTCTCCCCGGACATCGACCCCGGCGTCACGCAGCAGATCACGGGCGAGACTCTCATCATCATCGCTTACCAGCAGGCGTTTCTCGATGGCAAGAATGCTGCCCTGGAGAGAGCTGGTGTGCTGATCGAACACGTGGTGGAAAACGTCCGCGTCCTTGAGGACGGCGCTTGCCCAGGAGAGCGTCACCACGTCGTTGGTCCGCAGAATCTCCTTCATGGGTTCCGGCCCCCTGCCTTGCCGGTTGACCATAGCGTGTTGTGACACCCGATGACACGTGCGCCTTTATTGTAGACCCCCATGCTGGTAGGATTCGTCCATCGGCGGACCGCATCCGGCGATCGTGCCGCAGTCCGGAGCGTCCATTGTCCGTAGCGCGCCCCCACCCCGATCCCGTCGGGCATTCGATTGAGGATCTGAGACGTCTGGTTGCCGACGACCTCGCGGCCGTCGACCGCGTCATTGTCGGACTCCTCGACAGCCCCGTGGCCATGATCCCGAAGATCGCCGGACACATCGTTTCGTCGGGGGGCAAACGCATCCGCCCCACGCTCACCCTGCTGGCGGCCCGGATGTTCGGTTACGACGGCCCCCGCCACATCAGCCTTGCAGCCTGCATCGAGTTCATTCACACGGCGACGCTGCTGCACGATGATGTGGTCGACGGCAGCACGCTCCGACGCGGCGTGGCGACGGCCAATGCCCTGTGGGGCAACAAGCCTCCCGTCCTGGTCGGCGACTTCCTGCTGAGCCGCGCCTTCCGCCTGATGGTCAGGGATGGCTCCCTGGAAATCCTTGGCATTCTTACCGAGGCCTCGGCGGTCATCGCCGAGGGCGAAATCAGGCAGCTCGCCATTGCCAACGATCTTTCCGTTTCGCCCGATGCCTGCATGGACGTGCTCCAGGCAAAGACGGCAACGCTCTTCGCCACGGCAAGCGAGATCGGCGCCGTGGTTGCCGGCGAGGACGGCAGGTCGCGCAAGGCCATGCGTGACTACGGTCTTTCTCTCGGTACCGCCTTTCAGCTCGTCGACGATGTTCTCGACTACTCGGCACTGCAGAACGACCTTGGCAAGACGATCGGCGACGACTTCCGCGAGGGAAAGATCACCATGCCGGTCCTGCTGGCATTCGATCGCGGCACACCGGAAGAACGGCGGTTCTGGGAGCGCACGTTCGCCCGGGTGGATCAGCGCGACGGCGACCTGGAACACGCGATGACCCTTCTCGCCCGCCACAACACCCTGCAGGCCACCCTGGATGAGGCAAGGCACCATGCCGTGATGGCGCGCGATGCCCTCGCGGACCTTGCCGCGAACGCCTATCGCGATGCGCTGCTGGATCTCATCGGGTTCTGCATTGACCGGAAGTTCTGATCCGGACCGCGCCATTGCCTGGCGATGATGCATGGAGGGAAATCCACACTCGAACGGGTCCGCTGACGTCTACCGCATCGCCGTCGATGTCGGAGGAACGTTCACCGATCTCGTTCTGCAGGACGGCAATGGCGCACTGCTGATTGCCAAGACACTTTCGACACCAGGCGATGTCTCGAAGGGTGTCATGCAGGCCCTTCACCTGGTTGCCAGGCGCCTTGGCATCGATTCCGGAAGCGTGCTCGCACGCTGCAGCATGTTCGTCCACGGATCGACCATCGCCACCAACACCATGCTGGAACGCTCCGGCGCCCGCGTCGGCCTCCTGGTCACCGAGGGGTTTCGCGACACCCTGGTCATCCGGCGCGGCGTGCGCGAGGACATGTGGGATCACCGCACTCCCTTCGCGCCGGTCCTGGTTCCGCGCTACCTGCGCATCGGCATTCCCGAACGCATTGATCGCGACGGCAGGATTGTCGCCGGTCTGGACCGTGACGCGGTGAGGGAAGCAGCGCTTTTCATGAAGACCGAAGGCGTGGACGCCGTGGCCGTGTGCTTTCTCAACAGTTTCGTGGAGCCATGCCACGAACGTGAGGCGGCCGGAATCCTCGAGGAGACATTCGGCGCCGATGCCGTCAGTCTCTCCTCCGAGGTCGCGCCCATCATCGGCGAGTATGAACGCAGTTCGACAACGGTCATCAACGCCGCCCTCGCACCGAAAGTCGTCCCCCATCTCCTGCGTCTCGACAGCACCCTGGAACAGGGTGGACTCGGACGTCCGCTCCACCTGGTCCAGAGCAACGGCGGCGCGGCGTCCGTCGCCCAGATGCGTCAGCGACCGGTCGGCCTGCTGCTCTCCGGGCCGGCCGCATGCGTCGGCGCTCTCGATCTCGTGGCCGGACAGACAGGCCATGACCACCTCATCTCCATGGAAATCGGCGGCACCAGCTGTGACGTCGCCATGATGCACGCCGGCGAGGTGGCGCTCAGCGACGATCTGATGATCGCCGGTTACCATGTCGCGGTTCCCGCCATCGACGTCCACACGGTGGGCGCCGGGGGCGGAACCATCGCGTCGGTGGATGCCGGAGGGATGATCAGGCTGGGGCCCCAGGGCGCCGGGGCGTATCCCGGACCCGCCTGCTACGGCCAGGGCGGTACCCGGTCCACCGTCACCGACGCCCTCGTGGTGCTCGGGCGCCTGAGTGCCGAGACCTTTGCGGCAGGCGAGATCACGCTCGACCCGGAGCGCGCTGCCACGGCGCTGGCGCGGGATGTGGCCGAGCCTCTGGCCATCACCACCCGGGAGGCCGCCGCCGGTGTCGTCACCCTCCTCGAGCAGAACCTTCTCCATGCAGTGGAACGAATCAGCATCGAACGCGGCTACGATCCGGCCGCCTCGATCCTGGTGGCAGGTGGCGGCGCCGGACCGATGCATGGTGCGGCGATCGCCCGCCTCATCGGTTGCCGCACAGTCTACGTCCCGCGCCAGGCAGGCGCGCTGTGTGCCCTTGGCATGCTCAACACCGATGTCCGGCATGACTTTCTGCGCGTCCTCTTCGGCGAACTCGATCACATCGAGGAAGCGGACGTCGCCCGGACATACGCTCTCCTCGAGGACGAGGCGACCGGCGTTCTCGCCGACGAGGGCTTTGCCGCAGAGCATGTTGCGATCACCCGCTCCATGAACCTCAGGTACAAGGGCCAGCAGTGGTCGGTGAGGATTGACGCGCCGCGCTTCGAAAGGGACGAACTGCGGGCCGCCTTCGAGGAAGCGCACCAGCGGATGTACGGCCATATCCAGCCCGGGGGCACCCTGGAGATCACCTCCCTCCATGTCACCGGACGCGGCGTGGTGCCGCGCATCGTCGTCGCCGACGACCGGCGGCGGGGAACACGGCCGGAACCCGTCGCGCGCCGGCCCGTTTTCGCCGGTTCCGGCCAGGGTGTTCTCGATACGCCTGTCTATCGGGCCGATTCTCTGGCGCCGGGAATGGCGCTTGACGGACCGCTTCTCATCGAGGAGGCAACCACGACGATTCACGCCGGCCCCCGGGACCATGTCACCATCGACCGTTACGGAAACTACCTGATCTCCCTGGAGCCGTGATGCCTGCCCCCGATCCCGTTCGGCTGACTCTCGTACAGAACCGCCTGGACCACATCTCCCGGCAGATGGGCCGGGTCATGACACGCACGGCACGCAGCCCGATCTTCAGCCAGAGTCACGATTTCTCGTGTTTTCTGGGCAACGCGGACGGCGTTCTCATCAGCCAGGCAGACGGCATCCCCATCCACACGGGCGGCGGCGGGCTGGCGCTGAGAACCCTGATCGCGGCTTTCGGCGACGCCATCGACGACGAGGACGTGTTCCTGTTGAACGACCCATATGTCGCCGGAGGCAACCACCTGCCGGACTGGGTCATCGCGCGGCCGGTCTTTCATGAGGGCGAGCGCATCGCCTTCGCCTGCAACCGGGCGCACCAGTCGGACATCGGCGGCGGCGCCGCCGGAACCTACAATCCCCTGGCGACGGAGATCTTTCACGAGGGACTGCGCATACCGCCCCTTAAACTCGTCGAGGCAGGCGTGATGCGCCAGGATGTCTGGAATCTGCTGCTTCTCAACTCGCGCACCCCGGACCTGCTCGACGGCGACCTGCGCGCCATGCTGGGCTCGACCCGGATCGGCATGGAACGCCTCCAGGCCCTGGTGGGGGACGCCGGACGCGATGACGCCCTTGCCTGCTTCGAGGGGATCCTCGACCACGGCGACCGGATGCTACGCACCTGCATCGACAGCCTTCCCGACGGCACGTGGCGCGGCGGTGACGCGACGGACAACGACTGCTTCGAAGACAGGCGGACCGAAATCGAGGTGGCGCTGATCGTTCGCGGCGACCGCATCACGGTCGACTTCTCGGGCTGCGGACCACAGATCCGGGGCTTCAAGAACAGTTCAATCGCCAACACCATGTCGGCGACCTACATGGCCCTTGGATCGTTCTTTCCCGTGGACCTGCCGCGAAACGAGGGCACCTTCCGTTCGGTTCACCTGGTGATGCCCGAGGGATCGATCGTCAATCCCCGGCCACCGGCGCCCATGACCATGAACACGGTCTTCATCGCCCACCACATCGTCCATGCCATCTGGCGCGCCCTGGGCAAGGCAAGGCCGGACCTCGCCTGTGCCGGCTGGGGAAGGAGCGTTCATCCCATTGCGGCCGGGCACGACCATGCCCGGGACCGCGATTTCATCATGTACCACTGGCATGCCATGCCCGGCGGCGGCGCCGTGGAGGGTCGCGACGGTTTCGAGCAGATCGGTCACCTGATTTCGCTCGGCGGTCTCACCATTCCCAACCTCGAGGACTACGAGCAGCTCTACCCCATCCGCTACATCAGGCACGAACTGCGCCGCGATGGCGGCGGGCCCGGAATCTGGAGGGGAGGATGCGGCGTGGACTACCTCGTCGACGTGGAGGATTCCTCGACCTTCCACTTCCGCAGCGAGGGTCTGGGACGGCCCAGCGGCCACGGCGCCGCCGGGGGCGAGGACGGGGCCGGCGGCGCCATGACGGTCACGGAACGCCACGGTCGCCAGCACCTTCCCGCGGCCTACGGCAGTCATGCCTACGGACCCTGTACCTACCACGCCCTGTCGCCCGGCGGCGGCGGATGGGGTGATCCCTTCCGGCGCCCTGCCCTCGACGTCGCCCACGACGTCAGGGACGGCCTGGTCAGCATCGAGGCGGCCCGCCAGGCCTATGGCGTGGTCCTCAACAGCGACGGTACCGTCGACCGGCCGGCGACCGATGCCCTGAGAAACGGCGCCGCGGTCCGACCAGAGTCGGCTCCACCCCCGCGACCTCAATGACAGTCAGCGCGTCCGGCATTCACGGCACCGTCATCACCAAGGGCAGCCGCTCGCAAGACGCCGCCCCGCCGGGCACCTCAGCCTCGATGTCGATCTCAGGTCTCGGTGCCCGCGACAGGCAATTGTGCCACAAGCGGCGCCAGGGCGTCCCGGGTCAGGCAGTGGGCTCCGACGACCATGAACTGCATCCGATGCGGGTGCCTCGACGGGTCTATGTGTGGTGACGGCCCAATTGCGCCGCTTTCTGTCACCACAGAAGGGAACGATCTTCTGCGAGCATCCCACAACGCCGAGCTGCACAGCCAACGTTGCCTTGGAACACAAGCGTGGTTTACAAACTGTACATTCTGTGCAACTATGAAGCCGGTATCGCAGCAGGCACGAGGATGAGATGGTCAGTTCGAGCGGAACGCTGGGAACTCTGGTGAAGGAGATTCCCGCGTTGTCGAGAAACGCCAGGAATTTTGTTCGCCGCCATCCTCGGCAGGCGCGCATGGCAGTCGCAGCCGCACTGGAAGCAGCGGCCGTCCAAAGGAACTTCGAGGATGTGGCGGACGTGCCGGAGCGGCTACGACCCTTTCTCGTTCGGCGGGGCACCGATGAGAGCATTCTCGGGGTTTCTGAGGCTGCACAGCGACTCGAAGTGTCCCGTACGACAGTCTACGATTGGGCGAGGATGTCGAGGCTGATCGCGTGGAGGGCAACAAAGCGCGGTTTACGCATCCCGGCGGCACAAATTCTTGGTGCGGGGCAGGTCATTCCAGGTCTCAGGGATGTTGTGGAAGCGATTGGAGATCCCGAATTGGCCTGGGCCTTCCTGACACAGGATTGGGCGTTTGAGGAATCGGTCGCGCTGCCGCTCGATTTGCTCAAGCAAGGTCGCATCGACGAAGTGCTGGACGCGGCGCCCGGGTTCGGCGCCACGTTCACATGAGCGGAGGTTCCTGGCGCAGAAACCGAATCGCACCCGTTCTGGTGTCGATGTCTTTGCCTCACAGCTGCCGGATCATGGCGAGCCGCCATCGGTGGAACCCACTGGGGACGAGCCCGGCAGATTCTCGTTTCTGTACGCGGAATGGTGGTTTCACGACGCTCTACGCGGCACCCGAATTCTTGACGGCCTTCGTTGAGACGGTGGTGCGGGACAAGTTCACGAGACGGCAATACTGCGAGATTACGCTAAAAGAAATCACAACGCGGATCTGGGCGCGTATCGCAACACAGCCGGAGGCAACGCTGACGCTGGTCGTTCTGCGCGGAGATGGCTGTACCCGAATCGGTGCGACGACAGACACGGTGAATGCCAGGAACCATGCGGCCGGTCGTGCGTTTGCAAGGGACATCCATACGGGACACGCCGATGTCGATGGCATTGTCTACGCCTCCCGCCCTACCGGGGAGGACGTCTATGCCGTGTTCGGCCGCTCGACAGGAAAGCTCGTTTCCTTGGGAACCGGATTGCTGGAAGATCACCCAGAACTGCCGGACATGCTGGAGCGCTACAGAATTGGTCTCGTGCGGTAGAAGCGCGGGCATTCCAATTCGAGACCAGGGCGGAGAAGTACGGGAGAAACGAAGGAGGTGGACGAGGCGCGCCTTCCGATGCGGGGCGGCTACATGGATCTTGCCGGCTGGCGGGGCCAAAGCGAGCGTTCCGGGAGAACGTGCCGGATGCCGCAATGGGCGCCAAGCCTTCCCACCATGTCCGCAGACCCGATCCCGGTGCCGATGTCCATGAACGCGGTCGTTGTCACGCGCCACATCGTCCATGTCATCTGACACGCCCTGGGCGCGGCAACACCGGACATCGCCCGAGGCGGTTGGAGTGATCTCTTCCGGCGCCCTGCCCTCGACGTCGCCCACGACGTCAGGGACGACCTGGTCAGCATCGAGGCGGCCCGCCGGTCCTATGGCGTGGTCCTCGACAGCGACGGTACCGTCGACCGGCCGGCGACCGATGCCCTGAGAAACGGCGCCGC
>JAPPGE010000073.1:0-26377 GCA_028821455.1 bacterium
GGGCAAGCCGGTCATCGAGTGCCGGTCCGTCTACAAGATCTTCGGGCGCCATGCGAAGAGCCTGCTCGAGGGTACCGATGGGTTCATTGACGCCGATGCCGCGAAAGCAGCTGGCTGCATTGTCGGGGTCAACAACGCCTCCTTCGAAGTTCACGCCGGCGAACTGCTGGTCATCATGGGACTGTCCGGTTCGGGCAAGTCGACCCTGCTTCGTTGTATCTCCAGGCTGACAGAGGCGACTGCGGGCAGGATCTTCATCGAGGGGCAGGACCTTCTGGCCATGAACGGCCGGCAACTGCTGGACATGCGACGCTCCAGGATGGGCATGGTGTTCCAGAACTTCGGCCTTCTGCCCCACAAGACCGTGCTGGAGAACATCGCCTTCCCGCTCCAGATGAAGGGAATGAAGACCCGTGACAGTGTCTCACGGGCGCGGGACATGGCGGAACTCGTCGGCCTCCAGGGGCGGGAGAACTACTTTCCCAGGGAACTGTCCGGCGGACAGCAGCAACGGGTCGGAATTGCCCGTTCGTTGGCGGTCGAACCCGACATCTGGTTCCTCGATGAACCGTTCTCTGCCCTCGATCCGCTCATCCGCAAGGAGATGCAGGACGAATTCCTGAGACTCCAGGAAGTCCTGAACAAGACCATTCTCTTTGTCACCCATGACTTCGACGAGGCGCTTCGTCTGGCTGACCGTATCGCCATCATGAAGGAGGGCATCATCGAGCAACTCGATACGCCGGCCAACATCATTCTGGAGCCGGCCACGGAGTACGTTCGCAAGTTCACCCAGGACGTGCCGCGGGAAAAGGTCCTGAAGATCGAGGTCCTCATGGAATCGGTTGACGAGACGGAAGAACTCTCCGACGTCAGGGTCTCCAAGGATCTGATCATCGAGACGGTTGCCGAAGCGATTCTGAACGAGACGCGGCCAGTCGGCGTGGTCGATGCCGACGACCGGCTCGTCGGCAGTCTCCACGCTTCCCACGTGATCAACGTCCTCTTCGGCACCAAGCAGGGGACTTGACCGGGTGGCCATGGCGGCACCAAGCATATCCCGCAAGACCATCGGGTTCGGCGTCCTCTTCGCTGTTTTCGTGCTGCTGTGCCTGCTGGTCAATCCTTCGGAAGCCAACTGGTTGTGGCGGTTTCCGCCGCTGCTGAAGGACCTGCCGTTCATCATCAATGACACGGTCCAGAACCTGCTCTTCGAGTGGATGCCGATCGAGGTCTACGATCCGACGATCGACGACTACGAGACCAAGCCCCTGTTTCGCGAGATGACACGGGCGATCTCGAGCTTTCTTCTCTTCATCATTGACGTTGTCCGCGAGGTCATGCTTGGCGGTGTCAAGACGATCGTCGCCTTCACGGACTGGAACTTCATCAACGAGAATCCGTGGCTGCGCTGGCCCGCCCTGCCATGGACCGTGATCGCGGGCTGGGCCATCGTACTGGGCTACAGGCTCCAGGGAATCGGGCTGGCGGCCCTGGCAGCCTTCTCAACGGTCTACGCCTCCGTCTTCGGGCAGTGGGAACCGTCGATGCAGACGCTCTCATTCGTTCTGGTGGCGGCACCGGTGTCCGTGGTTCTCGGGCTGAGCCTGGGCATCTGGGCCTTCAGAAACAAGGCCGTCGAGGCGACTCTCAATCCGCTACTCAATGTGGCCCAGACGATGCCGCACTACTCCTACCTTGTTCCCGTCATCGTCCTTTTCGGAGTCGGAGATCACGCGGCAGCCATCGCCACCATCATCTTTGCCACCCCGCCGATGGTGCGCCTCACGCTGCTCGGCCTGAAGAATGTGCCGGCGGATGTCGTCGAGGCCGGCATCATGAACGGGTGCGGCAGGTTCCAGCTGCTGTTCCGGGTGCTGGTGCCGACCGCCAAGCGCGATGTTCTCATCGGTGTCAACCAGGTGGTGATGCAGTGCCTGGCGATGACCGTGATCGCATCCTTCATCGGTGCCCAGGGCCTGGGATCGAACCTGCTGATCGCCCTGAACTCCCTCAAGGTCGGCACCGGCATCGAGATCGGCCTTTGCATCGTGCTGATAGCGGTGGTTCTCGACAGGATGTCTCTGGCCTGGGCCCACAAGCAGACAGACTACTTTGCGGATCTTTCCTTCTTCGAGCGTCACCGCCTGGTAATCATGCTCGCTGCCATCCTGGTGGCTGGTTGTCTGCTTGCCTGGGCGGGGTCGTTCATCTTCGAGGAGGGCCGCAACTACCTCTACGTCGTGCCGCACAACAAGGGTATTACCACAGCACCCTTCTGGCAGGCGGCGGTCGACTGGACGTGGGATACCTTCTTCTTCACGCTGAAGGGCTTCAACGAGTTCCTGATCACCCAGGTGCTCTTTCCGATGCGGGATCTCTATCTCGGCATGCCGGTGATCGCCACCTTCGTGCTCATGATGGGTCTTGCCTTCCTTCTCGATGGTCTGAAATCCGCGCTCATCGTCGGCGGTTTCCTGCTCTTCATCGCCTTCTCGGAGTACTGGGACAGGGCTCTCATCACGGCCTACATGGCCTCCTTTTCTGTCATGGTGGCCGCTGTCGTCGGGCTCGTCGTAGGTACTTTGTGTGCGCAGAACCGCCTGGCGACAAGGGCGGTGCTCCTCGTTTGCGACTTCCTTCAGACCTTTCCGTCCTTCATCTACCTCATTCCGGTGATCATGCTGTTCGGCATCACTGACACGTCCGTGATCATCGCATCCGTGGTCTATGCCCTGGTGCCAGCCACCCGCTACACGGTGGAAGGGCTGCGCAGCGTGCCCGCGGTGATTCAGGAAGCGGGCACGATGTCAGGTGTCTCGCGCATGCAGAGGCTGGTCCAGATCGAGTTTCCGCTCGCCTTTCCGCACATCATGCTGGGATTGAACCAGACGGTGATCTTCGGCCTCTTCATGGTGATCATCGGCGCCTTCATCGGCACCACCGATCTCGGCCAGCTCATCCTCGGGGCGATCTCCGATCCCCGCGGAACCGGCATCGGTCTCACGCTCGGTCTGTGCGTCGCCTTCATCGGCCTTGCCGTCGACCAGATCGTTCGCACGTGGGCCGAACGGCGCAAGAAGGAACTTGATCTCGGCTGAATCGTTGCAGCCAACCCGGTTCGGCCACCGGTCGGCACGCTCTCCCCACCTCGTCCGATGTTGCGCCCGGTCCGGTCGTTCCCGGATCGCCGGCGTTCAGGGCAGGTTCCCTACTTCCAGACTGCCTCGGCGACCCGCATGAAGTTGCCGCCCATGATGGCGCGGACATCCCGTTCGGAGTACTGGCGCCGGAACAGTTCCTCGGCGAGTTCAAGGAGCTGGCCTGGCGCTGCACAGGTGATGTCCGGGTAGTCGTACTGGGCTTTCGGCCAGTAGTCCGTGTTGCGCTCAAGGACGCCTCCCAGGCCCTCGCCCCCGTCATCATCGCTTTCGAAGGCATAGTCGAGGCCGATGCCGACATGATCGGGTCCGAGGAGATCGACGTAGTGGTCGACATGATCCGCCATGGTCGTCGTGCGGATGTCGTTGTCGCCAAGAAAGATGCCGATTCCGACGATGCCCACCACGCCGCCCGTTGCCGCGCAAGCCTTCGCTTGGTCATCGCGGATGTTGCGCTCGTGATCCCGCAGCGTGCGGGCGTTGGAATGCGAGAAGATGCACGGCGCCGTGGAGATCTCCATCGCCTCCATGGAGGATGAGTAGCTGGTGTGCGAACAGTCGACGATCATGCCGAGCCTGTTCATCTCGCCAATCACCGCCCTGCCGAACGCCGTCAGGCGGATATCCTCGTCGTGGCAACCACCGCCGGCAAGGTTGTTCCTGTTGTAGGCGACGAGCATCTGGCGAACACCGAGATGATGGTACATCTCGACCATGTCCAGAGACCCATCGAGGGCATTCATTCCTTCAAGATCGAAACTCACCGCAAGATTGCCGGCCTTCCTTGCGGCGCGGATCCCGTCGACCGAGGAGACGAGATCATAGCCGTCGCTGGCGAGAATCCAGCGCCGGAACGCTGCAAGCGACTTGATCGAATCGCGCCAGTCCATGACGTCGTAGCCGACATTGACGCTGAGATAATGAACGCCGGCCTCCTTCCAGATCCGCAGCTTGGAGAGGTCAACGCCGGGATCGGGACCAAACCCTGCGTGATCATCCCAGATGATGGCATCACGAAAGAGCCGTTCCGCTGCCTGTCGCGGAGAGTCAGGCATGGCGATTTCCTCCCGGTTGGAACCTGCGCTGTCATCATAGCACCCGGGTACGGGGTGTCGCACCGCGATTGCGCCCATCTCCGGAGCCTCCGCCTTGATTGTCGGGACGGGGCAGTGTCCACTCGGGCCTGTTTCGTAAGGAAGGAGTCCGTCATGTCGGGTCCGATTGCGATGGAACTGATGGGTGAGGTGTGGCCGGCTGCGCAGCCGGGCGCCGATCCGGGAGACCGGGGAACGGCATCGTTGGGGCGGCAGGAACCTGTTGAGATCCGCTCTTTTCAGACCATTGTCCTCACCTACACGGTCGGACGCTTCGGCCTTGACGACACGGGCGGCATCAAGATCGTCCAGCGCTTTGCGAACGATGGGGGGCGTTGGCAGACCGACGATCCGGCGGCCATGAACTACTGCACCGCAAGGGCCAGCAACGGCTGTCGCCTGGTGACCAGGGTAGAACCGGATGGACACCAGAGGCCCTGGAACCGCTCGCTCAGGATTGTTGTCACACATGGGTCCATGACCTGTGGTGACCGGATCGAGGTGGTGTTCGGCGATCGTTCGGGTGGATCACCCGGGCTGCGCTTGCAGACCTTTACCGAGAGTGCCCACGAGTTCCGGGTGCTTGTCGATGCCTGTGCCACGGGTCACTTCCTTCCCGTACCCGATCGCCCTTTCGTCACCGTGGTCCCCGGAAAGGCCGTTTCCTGGCATGTCGTTCTGCCGACAAGGCGCCGCCCCGGGTCTTCCTTCGCACTTTCGATCCGGGCGGAGGATGCGTGGAGCAATCCCACCGGCAGAGTGAAAGGCTCGTTCCACCTTGTCGCGGCCGGAACGATCACCGGACTGCCGTCCGTCATCGACTGGCTCCCTGGCGAAGAGTTCCTGCGTATCGAGGGCCTTTCCAGTCCGGCGGAAGGCGACGTGGCCGTGAGTCTCCTGTCCCCGGACGGCCGGAAGCTCGCCATGTCGAACCCCCTCGTGGTGGAGGAGGGCGTTCCGGAGACATTCTGGGGAGATCTCCACGGCCAGAGCGGAGAATCCGTCGGAATTAACACGATCGAGGAGTACTTCACATTCGCCCGAGACCGCGCCTTTCTCGACGTCACCAGCCACCAGGCCAACGATTTCCAGATCAACGATTTGTTCTGGCAGCGCATCAACGACGTTGCCGCGACCTTCAACGAGGACGGGCGGTTCGTGACATTCCCGGGTTACGAGTGGTCCGGCAACACCTCCATGGGAGGCGACCACAACGTCTTCTTCAGGCACGAGGGACGTGCCATCCGCCGTTCGTCCCATGCGTTGCTTCATGAGAGCGCCGGCCGCTCCAGTGACGTCAACACCTCGGGCGAACTCTTCGAAGCCCTTTCTGACGAGGATTGCGTTGTGTTTGCCCATATTGGCGGACGTCCGGCGGACATCTCTGCAGCCGACGGAGGTGCACTCCGCACGGCGGTGGAGATCCACTCGAACTGGGGTACCTTCGAGTGGCTGATGGCGGAGAGTTTTGCCCTCGGATACCGCCACGGCCTGGTCTGCAACAGCGATGTGCACAAGGGCCGTCCAGGGGCGTCCCATCCCGGAGCCTCTGAGTTTGGCGCCTACGGCGGCCTGACCTGCTTTCTTGCCGATCACCTGACCCGGGACGGAATCTTCCGGTCTCTTCGCCGCAGGCATCACTACGGGACCACCGGGTGCCGTCTCCACATGGATGTGCGTGTGACGTTCGATGAACCGGTTTCCCGCTTCGACACCGACCCCCGGCTCGGCCATGTAGAACCCTGTTCTGCCTCGACACTCATCATGGGCGACATCGCCTCGACCGACCAAGCGGTTGCCCGTCTCCATCTCGATGTGGCCACGCACTCGCCGATTCTGCGTGTCGATGTTCTCAACGGCGCCGGTGTGGTCGCATCGCTGCCGGGATACCGGTCAAGCGCCACCGACACGAGGCTGAGGGTTCTCTTTCACGGCGCCGAGTATCGCGGCCGCGGCCGGCAGACGCGATGGCGGGGCAAGGCCCGGTTCGATGGGAGCGGCATCCGGAGTTTCTCCACCGTCTGTGCCTGGAACCACGAGCGCCCGCTTCATCGCCAGGGGGACAGCGAGGTGGTCTTCGACGTGCTGACCACGGGCAATTTTGTCGGGTTCGATGCGGGCCTGGAGTCGTGGTCAGGCCACATTGCACTTGATGCGGGCCATGTCGACATCACAATGCCCTTGCAGGATATCGGCAAGGAACCTCTCGTGGTCGATGCCGGCGGACTGGAACGTCATGTCTCTCTGACGCGATTGCCCGAGGAACTGACGGTAACGCGGATGACCGAGACCCTCGATGTCGCCCTCCATGACGATGGCGACAATCCCCTGTGGATCAGGGTCACGACAGAGGACGGTCACCGGGCCTGGTCAAGCCCAGTCTACCTCTTCCGACCAACAGGATCATGAGGGTCATCGCTGTTCTTGTCGTCCTGCTCCTCACGCCCGAGTGGGCTTCGGCCAATCCGGTCAAGTTCGACGGAAGCTGGCAGGACCAGTCCTTTCTGTTCCGTTCCGCCAACGAGTACATCCAGGAAGGCAACAGGCTGAAGATCCTGTCCGACGACAGCGTGTCCGTTCTCTGGCGTTCCGCTCCGCCCGATGTTCGCCATGCCCGTCAGGCGAGCTGGTATTGGTCGGTGGAGCAGGGCGTGACGCCCACGGATCTTTCGCTCAAGGGTGGTGACGACCGCAACATCGCCCTCTACTTCCTGTTCGCGCCGCGGGAACTCGCAGAGGACCTTGAGAACGCTTCCCCCGATCGGGTCTTCCAGCACGAGGCGGTGCGCATCCTCGTCTATGTCCGGGGCGGAAACCACGAACCCGGCACAATCGTCAGCAGCCCCTACCTGGAGCCACGCGGCGTTCTCATTCCTCTCAGGAAAACCGGGAATGGCACATTCGCTGAATTGGTGGACCTCGACGCCGACTTTCGACGGGTCTTCGGCATGCCGCCTGGCGTCCTTCTCGGTCTTGGCATCTCTGCCGATAGTGATGACACCGACGGCCTCATCGAGGCGGAACTCGGCGACCTCGTCATCGAGTGATTCCCACCGTCCGCAGGCGCATGCCATCAGGCAAGGCTCTGCTTTTCTCCAGTCCGCGGTGGGGCATTCAGTGAGGGACAAGCGGTCGCCGCATCGCCGCGACGTGCCAAGGTCCATTCCGGGCGGGCAGACTTCCCGCGACGTCAATCGGACAACGTGCTGGTTCGAGGCGAAACCTCGCCAGCAGTCGATGGGGAGCGGCGGCCTGATTGGCTCCGGCCGGAATTGTTGTGGCTCTGCTCGTCGAGACAGGAATCGGCCAACCGCATCAGACGCGCGGTCTCGGTGGCGAGAAACTCCATGTACATCGGGTTGTCGAGCGTATCCTCCGCAACATGTGGCAGCAGGAACCGTCTCATCTCGGAAGAAAATTCTGACGAACGGACGATGTCCCCGGCCTTCATGGCTGCGGTCTCCAGCCAGGGCCGGTCAAGGCGCCGGTCATCCAGCTTGAAGCGCAGAAGATCTTCCCGGACTGCCGTTCCGGTCCTCGTGAGCCAGTTCATGTCCCAAACATCGCGATAGCGTGGGCGGTCCTGGTTCGCCACCGAGTCGGGAAAGGCCACGAGCTTGCTGGCAAGGATCTCCTCCCGGCTCTGGACGCGCACGAGCATCTCGGAGGTTCGCGTCACACCGTAATACGCACCTTTGGTGCTAAACAATGGATTTAACGAACATAAGTCCCTCTCTCCAGTGCAACTGCGGGACGATTCCGCGACGGATTCTCCCGCGTCTGCAACTCAAGGCAAGGGGGAATCCATGGCCACGACACGACTCACCCAGGCGCGTATCAAGGCGCTTCGACCGCGAAAGACCGTTCGAGACATCCGCGACGCTGATCTCCGGGGATTCGGCGTTCGTCTCTATCCGACGGGGCGCAAGTGCTTCTTTGTCCATAGTCAGCACGAGGGCAGGAGGGTCTGGAAGATCGTCGGCGATGCCGCATCCCTGAGCGTAGAGGATGCCAGGATCAGGGCTCGGTCCATGCTGGCGGCCGACAGGAATGGCGTTCATGCATCATCGGAGCGCATCCTGTTCGAGGAAGTGGCCGAGGAGGTCTTCCGCCGCTACGGCAGGAACTGGAAACCCGATACGCTCAGGGTCAATCGAGGTTACTTCGCCAACCAGATACTGCCGTGGTTCCGCGGACGGCCGATTGCGGGCGTCACGACCGCAGATGTCAGGGCATGGTTCACCTCTCTCCATGGAACGCCGGTGGCGGCTGACCGGTCCGCTCCGGTTCTTTCCGTCATCATGGCTCAGGCGGAGACCTATGGATACCGTCCGGAGGGCAGCAACCCCTGCAAGGCCATCAGACGCTACAGGCGCAAGGGGCGAGAGCGTTTCCTCTCTACAGAGGAAGTCCGGAAGCTCGGGGAAGCGTTGAGCCATCACGACGAGAACGCGTGGATGCATGCGTCGATTATCCGCCTTCTGCTGCTGACCGGGTGCCGTACCAGCGAGATCGTGACGCTACGGTGGAGGGAGTACCGGGACGGTCATCTCCACCTCGAGGATTCCAAGGCGGGGCCACGCATGGTTTGGCTGTGCACTTCGGCACGGGCAATCCTGGACCTGCAACCCCGGACCTCATGCTGGGTGTTTCCGTCAACCTGGACGAGCAAGTCTGTCAGCATGTCTTCTGTCGGCGGTTTCTGGCGAAATCTCCGCTCGGAGGCCGGCCTGCAGGATGTGCGGTTGCACGATCTGCGACATACATTCGCCAGCATTGCCATCATGACGGGAGAGAACGTGCTCACCGTTGGCCGGCTTCTCGGCCACAACGATCCCGGCACGACCCTCAAGTACTCGCACATCACCAGTGACGCGGCCGTTGAGGCGGCGCGGGCCATGGGCCCGGTTCTCGCCGGGGTTACGCCATGAACCGCCGACAGAAACTGACCGATGCCTTGATCAGGCGTCTCAAGTCCGGTCCTCGCGAATACACGGTCCGCGACACTGTGGTACCCTCGCTCGGTATCCGCGTGCATCCCTCCGGCGGCCGCAGTTACATCCACTTCTGTGAAGGACGGAAGGTGTCGTTGGGGCCGGCAGCATTCAAGACTGTCGAGGAAGCCCGCGCCGAGAGCCGTGCGCAGTTGTCAGACGGCGTTCCCGAGAAAAAGACAACTCCGCTCTTCGGGGACTTCGTTTCCGGTCCTTGGCGAGACTCATGGGTTCATCGGTGCAAGCCGTCGACGGTCAAGTGGCGCGACAGGCTCGTTGAGACTCGTCTGCTTCCCGAGTTTGGCGAGTTACGACTTGACCGTATCACGCACACGATGGTGCACCAGTGGTTTGACAGTTACAGCGGAACCGCTCCGGGCAACGCTAACCAGTGTCTGCATACTCTGCGTCACATCTTCAATCACGCAGTCGCCTGCGGGCTCGTTCCCTCCAATCCGGCCAGGGGCATCAAGTTGAATCCGGGAAAGAAGATCACCCGTTTCCTCTCCCGGGAGGAACTCGGCCGATTGCACCGGGTGCTTGACCGCCATGAACACTCGGCAACAGTGCGAGCATCACAACGTCAGCAAATCGACATCATCCGGCTTCTCCTCCTTACCGGCTGCCGCAAGAACGAGATCGTCCGGCTACGTCGGGACGAAATTGCCGAATCCTGTCTGCGGTTGCAGGACAGCAAGACCGGTCCGCGCACCGTGTTCCTGAACGCCGAGGCCCAGGCCATCATCGAACGAAGGATGACGGGAGGAACGAGATTTCTGTTTCCGTCGCCAAAGGACGCTGGGCGACCGCTTGGCAAAATGCTGAATCACTGGTACGCTATCCGCAAGGAGGCCGGTCTGGACGACGTCCGTCTCCATGATCTGAGACACACATATGCCAGCCATGCCGTTACGCAGGGAACGCCGCTTCCCGTCGTGGCCCGCCTGCTTGGTCACAGCCAGACGGCCATGACTTTGCGCTACGCTCACACAGGAGATCGCGAGACCGAGGCTGCCGCGGAGCGGATCGGTGAAGTGATTTCGGGGCTACTAGGAAACAGGCAAATCGTATGATGGAATAGTGTCGTTCGCTCCGCGAGAAGCAGTAGTGATCAGTACATCATCTTCGGCCTCTTCGCAGTTCCGGGCTTCGGTCTAGGTCGTGTGGGAAAAGGAGACCAATGGCTACCGTGGCCTTTGGCGGGGTGGCCGCGGGCCGTGAATGCGCCTCGATGACAAGACGCACTTGGACCTATGCCCAGATGCAGCGGCATGGCCGGATATCCGCGCGACAGCCAAAGCGGCCCGCAGGTCCTTGTGCCGTCAATGCCATCCTTAGTCCAGAAGCTACATTCACCGCCAGGGAAGCCATTCTCCAGCCACACGCCGCTGGTTCCAATACGTCCTGAGAACATGAGACCGGCAGCGCTATGTCCGAAACCACGCTCATCCAATTCTCTGGAGCAAGGAATGTGCAACCCGTTCGAGGGCGGCCCGAATTCAGTCAGGTTCCCTTATCGCCGTCGGACCTACAATTCCGCGACCCTAGCCTTGGCGACTGACCGGCGCCCAACTTGAATCGAGAGTTTCCCACGATCTCTGCGATAAGAGGCTCGGAAGGACCAAGTCTGTGTCTGTCTCGTACTGACTTCGCGGCTTATCCGGCATTGCGGAAATACCCGATAACTGAACCTCCCGCACCACCGCCGAGAATGCCAACCGTGATACTTGGCCATCCAACCCATCGCGCAACCCTGGCGCCCTGGATCGCCCCTTGAATGTCGTGGGCGATCACCATTCGAACCGCCTCGTACTCTTCATTCCAGAGCAACTCGCGAGCGTATTCGATGCTGTCGTGCGCAACCGCAATGATGGTTTCGGCTGCTTCGCTGAGCGTCGATACATCGATCTCTTCAATCAATCCTTCAATCCGCTCGAACAGCTCACCCAGATTTTCAAGGTTGAACAGCTGGTCGACTACTCTGCTGATAGCGACGTTATCTTCCTCCACAATAATATCTTCGTAGACCAATCCTGCCAGCGCTCTCGTAATGCCCTCAAGGGACAGGCATGAGACACCGTGGAAGTCGTCCGTTGCGCGCCGCAGCAATGCGCGATGAATTTCACGCTTTTCCGCGTACGTCAACCTGCGCTCCGGGTGGTCCTCTGCCCGAGCGGGTAACGCCACTCCAGTTGCCGTCGCTGCGCTTCCCAGGGCCATCGCCGACAAGAGTTTTCTTCGAGGCAATTCCATTGTTCAATTCTCCTTTGTACTGCTTTCTCCTGAGTTGGAGGTAGTGATAGACGGCTTCTAGTGCGGAAGGCCGTCCAGGTAGTGCTTATGGAGGACCTTGGGCTCGAGAAGCGCCTTGAACCGTTCTTCCTTGCACGTCTTCCCGCCACATCTTTCGTTCAAGACGTTGCATGTTGCCTGCCCGGATAAGAACCATCGCTCGCGCCATAGGCTTGAGCAGCCTCCTCGTTCGTCAGAACGAATTCCCAAGCGCGGAAGGTCCTCTCGGCCTGCCGATCCTCCATTTCGATCAGGAAGGCGGTCAAGGTGATCAGCAGACCGAGAATGGCCAAGAAGATTCCCCACGGTTCGAAGCCGCGCATGGTCGCCTGGACAATGCTGGCAATCCGGACAATGCGGCGGAAACCCATGTCAATACAATCAGCGCCAAGCGTTCTCGGCAGCTCGCCTCGGCTTCATTAATCGGTGGTTCCAACGAAAACGCCGATGAAGCTACCCTCGGTCCCTGCAACGGCAGTGAATTCAGCACCGTGAGTGCCAGCTATCAACCTGGGACTCCCATCGCTATTGGGTATGGTCGAGAACTTTCCACCCCAACTGCCCTTTGAGTCGGCAATCCCGTGGTTTACTTCGCTAGATGTCACACTCGTGTTTCCTGTGAAACCGCCGCTATTGAAGGTCGTGGTCTCCAGCACAATCTCATATGGCACCGAAACGCCGTTGAATGACCGTGTCCCTCCATTCACTGGTGTATGCATTCCACTAACCTCAATGGAATGAACCCGGCCATCGATATGTCCGGTGGTGAAGTCAGCCGTAAGTTCAAGTCCACCTTCGTAATCGCCAATCTCGTGAGATCCCGGAGACACGTCAGAGAAATCATCACCGTAAAGCAGCACATAACCTCCAGTTGCAATGCCTTGGTAGCTGGCTGTCCCGACTGTGGGCAGCGTGGGCGTACCAGCGAGCTCTGGTGCATCAACAAAGGCACCTGCGGCATCGACACTTCCGTCATCCGACACTTGCATCCAGTGTCCACCAGTC
Source organism: bacterium (assembly GCA_028821455.1). Taxonomy (GTDB): domain Bacteria; phylum Pseudomonadota; class Alphaproteobacteria; order SP197; family SP197; genus SP197. The sequence continues at coordinate 12,547 of JAPPGE010000073.1, forward strand.
AGCCACTCTGCCCAAGCCTCGTAGGCATGTCTCACGACATCCTCCGCGAGCTTCCCGCGAATTGGATAGCTACGATGAGTTGTCCAGAACTCATACCAGCCCTCGTCGCTGGACACCCAATTGTCCCACAGGAAGACGCCGTCAACTGTCCCGGGGTATCTTGCCATAGTGTTCAGCAGCGCTTGGTACATGTTGGCTTGAGTTTCGCGCCCATCGTCCAGACCGTTGCCGTTTCTGTCGGTGAACTCGAACTCGGATGCATCCGAGCGCGCCGGATCGGCGGGCGACCAAATCTCGTCGGTTGCTCCATGCTCAAGCAAAACGATTGGACGACCTGAGTTTCGTTGTGCCAACGGAATAAAGTACTCCCGGAATATCTTCTCATAGCGTTCCTGCAGAACATCGACACTCGGAACGGTGGTTGGCACGGTCTCTGCGACCGGAAACCAGTTGCTGACGCCCACAACATCAAGACCCAGATCTTCCCATAAATTGTTCAATCCTGGCCCATAGTAATCGTTCGCCGTCAGTACCGTATAGTGCATGTCGTATGTCAATTTGCCGGAAAATACCTCACGTACACGTGCGACCATGTCTTCCAGTTCTTCCCGGAAATGGTTGGGCCAATCGCCGGACCGCGTTCTGAACAAACTATCCGTCTCGGTACCCAAGGAGAACATCCTTGCGCCCTCCTCTTCCGCGAGGCGGGCAAAATGTACGGCTTGGTCAGCATAGGTCTTCCAGAACTCTGCTACGAACCGCTCATGATCGGGGTGATCCGGGCTCCAGGGCCAATTGGAGAGCGTAATGCCCGTGTCCGGCACATCGGGATTGCCAAGCTGCCAACGGTGTACCGGACGTTCGGAATGTTCCGCGTCACGGGATTCGAAGGCCAATGTAAGGTAGACGTCTATGCCTTGCGACCTGAATTCTCGAATGAACTGCCGAAGTACATCATCCTGAAATGTGGCAATGTTGCCTCCATCCGGCGAATACACTCGCTCAACCGTGCTATCCACGCTGTCGTCATAGTGCAGCGCGACAGATAGCCCAACCCAGTTTACGTTCAGGCTCTTTAGGTAGTGCATATGTTCCTGCGGCACGAGATATCCACTGCGGTTGCGAGCTTCCCAGTCCTCCACGACTTGCCCGTGAGTTCCCCAATTTCCTCCTGCATGAATCGCTCTCAATATTCTGAAAGGTTCATCTGCTGGACTTTCGCCAAACGCCTTAGCCGTGATTGTAACGCCGGCTGAACCTGACTGCAGAGTCCATCTCTCGGCTATCTGGTTTGCGCGTACCGGGACGGCGACGAGCTGTTGGGCAACATGCTCCTGACTGGAAAGAATGATGCTCGTTCCGTCTTGCTGGGTTATGGCCAATTCAAAATGACCGCGATCAAACACGCCTGTAACTGCATCAGTCGTGGTGTTTTCGCGATCGACATTGCTGGACTGCGACACCGATCGTCTTCCCAATAGCGGAATGGAGTTGGCAGCTTGGCGCAAACCAGACTGGCTCGGGGCTGAATCAGGTTGTATGATGTCAGGCGAATCTGGATCGGGAAGAGTTTCTCTGCTGCCGGTGGGAGTTTCACCGCTGCCACCTCCGCCACCGCAGGCAGCCAAGATCGACGTTGCCGATACGATCATGATCAAGAAGCGGGTCGTCATTGCAGGGCCCTCCCACACGGCTTGCTGCGGCCCGACCGGGTGCCGGGCCGTTGCAAACGTCACAGGTGAGTGAAGCCCCGCCTATTCGCCAAGCACGGGGAGCTACCCCTTGCCGGATCTAGGGCTGTTCTATTCAGCGGGCGACCCGACAGAGCGGGCACCTGCAACGTTTGCGACGAGCATTGGAACACTGTTGTTAGTGAGGAGTCAATCCGATGGTGCCCCTGTTTCAGGACTTGGTCGACGATAGAGAACGCAGTCTCTGTCTGACTGGAAGCCGTATTAGAGACAGCGAACAAAAGGGCTCGTGACACGACTTCTACTGCCTGCATTCGTCACCATCATGTGAGGTGCAGAGCCCGTAGAGTTTGAATGTCATCGCGTTGTCTGCCAGAACCCCCGCATGGTCGCCACGGTCACCCGCCTCAGCGAAGCCGCGTCCACCGTCCACTACTTCGAGGCGGATGGCTACTACGCCAAGAACGACAAGGAGCACAGGAAGGCAAGCCGGTGGCACGGCAAGGGCGTCGAGGCGCTGGGCATCCACGGCCCCGTCAAACCGAAGCGCTTCGAGGAGGTGCTCTCCGGCCGCATCCCCGGCACCACCACCCGCCTCGGCCGCCTGCGCGCCGGCAAGCACGAGCACCGCCCCGGTCTCGACATCACCTTCTCCGCCCCGAAGTCCGTTTCCCTCGAGGCCCTGGTCCACGCCGCGCCGAAAGCCTCGGCGCGGATCATCCGCGCCCATGACGAGGCGGTGACGGCGACGCTGGACTTCATCGAGAGCGAGCTGCTCGAGACCCGCGGCTGGGATCCAGCGACCCGCAGGCGTCCCCGCATCAAGGGCCATGGCCTGGTGGCGGCGACCTTCCGCCACGTCGCCAGCCGCAACCTCGACCCGCAGCTTCATACCCACAGCGTCGTCGCCAACATGACGCAGAATGCGGAGGGCGAATGGCGCAGCGCCGACTTCTTGCACATAGAGCGCGCGAAGCACCTGATCGGCGCCCACTACCGGGCCGAACTCAAGCGCCGCCTGGAAGCCCTGGGCTACGCGACGGTTGAGACCATGGTGGGAAGCGTGCCCGGTTTCGAGATCGCCGGCTACGACCGGGCGACGCTGAGAGCCTTCTCCACCCGCCGGGCCGAAGCCCTCGCGTGGGTGAAGGAACGCAACCTCGATTCGGCCTCGGCCGCGGTCATGCAGCAGGCGGTGCTCTATACCCGCAAACGCAAGGACGAGCCGTCGCGCGAGGAGCTGAACCGCATCTGGCAGGCGCGCATGGCGGAACTGGGACCCCGCAACCGGCGCGTTTCCCGCAACCGCCCCGCGTCCCATACCCGGCTCGACCGCGAGCGCTGGCATCTGGAGCGCCGCGAGACGGCGAACCGGCAGTCGCCCTCGGCGCTTCATGCGGTGCGGAGGGCGGTGGAGCACCTCGAGGAGCGGCGCACGGTCTTCACCGCGGACATGCTGCGGGCTCTCGTCCTGGCGCCGGGCCGGTGGACTTTGCCGGAGATCGACGCCGCGATCGCCCGGCTCAGGCGCGAGGGCCACCTCGTCGAGGCCACCGCGGCGCGTTCCGATCTCGCCTTCGTCACGGACCGCGCGGTGAAGGCCGAGCGCGCCGTCATCGCCTGGATGAAGAAGGAGAGCTGGGCTCCCGCCCTCTTCGAGATCGATGGCGACGACGTCGAGCGCCACCTCGCGGCCGGCGCCCTCAACGCCGGCCAGAATGAAGCCGTTGCCACCCTGCTCTTGTCGTCGAACCACCTCGTGGGCGTCCAGGGTCACGCCGGGACCGGCAAGACGACGATGCTGAGAGAGGTGGTGGAACTGGCGGGACCTGAGAGGATCGTCGCCGTGGCGCCCTCGAGCAGCGCGGCCCGCACCTTGCAGCGCGAGACCGGTCTCGGCACGAAGACGCTGCAGTGGTTCCTCACCCGCTACCGTGACGTCGGTGACGGCTGCGCCGATGAAGAGGCCCTCGAGACGGCCCGCGAGGCTCTCGAGGGCAAGCTCCTGGTGGTGGACGAGGCGTCGTTCGTCAGCATGGCGCAGATGCACGCCCTCGCACGCATCGCCGAAGTGACGGGGATCGCCCGGGTTGCCCTGGTGGGCGACTCCGCGCAGCTGCGATCGGTGGAGGCCGGGCAGCCGTTCAGGGTGCTGCAGAAGGCGGGCATGGAGACGGCGGTGATGGACGAGGTGCTGCGGCAACGCAACGAGAGTCTCAAGGCGGCGGTGCTCCACATGATCGCGGGCAAGCCGGACCTGGCACTTGATGAACTCGGTCCCGGCGTCCTGGAGATGGACACGCAAGAGATGGGACCCAGAGCCGCGGCCCTGTGGCTCGACCTCGATGCCGACTCCCGCGAGACGACGAAGGTGCTGGCCCCCACCCACGCCCGGCGCCGCGAGATCACCGGGAGCATCCGCGAGGGCCTCAAGGCCGAGGGGAGTCTTCACGGTCGCACGATCGAGGTGGAGCGCTACGTCAATCTCCATCTGACGCGAGCCCAGAAAGGGGATCTCGCCAACTGGCGCGAGGGCGACGTGGCGGTGTTCCATGCGCAGGTCTACGGCGTCCAGGCGCAGTCGGGCGACATCTTCGAAGTGATCGGGTCCGAGGACGAGAAGGTTCTGCTGAGGCATCCCGACGGCAAGACCCGGCGGGCCGATCCGTCGAAGTATCTGCGCTACCGGGTGGATCTCTTCGAGACGGAGGCCATCGAACTCCAGGCCGGCGAGCGGATCCGCTGGACCCGCAACGATCACGACCGCGCGCTCATCAACGGCGAGGAGGCGCGGATCCTCTCCATTGGCCGCAAGACCCTCAAACTCCGCACGGCCGACGGCCGCACGCTGAAGCTGGCCTGTGACGATCCCCAGCTTCACTTCATCGACCACGCCTGGACCTCGACGGTGCATGCGGCCCAGGGGATCACCTGCGATGCTGTGATCGCGGTCCTCGATGCGAACCAGGGCGCCATCGCCGGCCAGGCGGCGTTCTACGTCGAACTGACGCGGGCCCGCGACAACGCGGTGCTGCTGACCGACGACCGCGACGGCCTGGTGGAGGCCCTGGAGACGGCCACGGGCGACGAACTCTCGGCCCTCGAGGCGATCGGCCGCCAGTTCCGGGACTCCGGGTCTGTGACGTTGTCGGAGAAGGACGGGATGACGCCACAAGGCCTGAGCGCGGTGCAGGACCCGGCGGAAATCGTGCGCGCCACCCTGGAACGTCACCTCGACGATCGCCTCGCTGAACGCGAGGTCCTGCTGAAACGCGCCCGCCATCCGCGCATGGAGGAGAACTCCGCCCTTGCCGGCACGGAAGGCCACGATGCGTGGCGCGACAGGACGCTGGCGACGGTGACGGCATGGCGCGACGAGACGGGCGATGAGCGAGGCGACGGCGCCGGCAAGGCCGATCTTCTCGAAAAGCTGGTGGCCTTCGATGACGAGCTCGGCGCCTTCAACCGGGATCTGCGGCTTCATGCGAGAGCGGCCAACGCGGCGGACGAGGAGATGGCGTTCCTTCCCGGGATCGACGCGCTGATGGCCAGGGGCGAGGCCATTGTGGAGACCGCCCCGCGTCCGGAGGAGGTCCCCTGGGGCCACCACTCCTTCCTGGAGATGATCACCGCGACGATCCGGGACCATGAGGAGGCTGCGGCCCGGGCCGACGCGGAGGCCATGGCCAGGCTCGACCGGGTGATGAGGGACCTTGATGCCGTGAAGGACGAGCGGCGTGCGCTGAGGGAGAGGGCGCAGGGCGGGCTCCTTCACGAAGCCGAGGGCTATGCTGCGTGGCGGGAGCGGGCCGCCGCCGCCAGCGACGCCTTTCCGCGGGCGGTCGTCCGTGACGGCGAACACGAACAACGCGGCATCGACGACACGCTCCGTCTCCGCGAGGCTTGCGATCATGACGACGAGGTGGCGGGGTTGATCGCCGACTGGACGGCTTTCGAGGACGAGGCGCGCGCCCGGGGCATGGAGGCGGTCGACATGGGTGCAGGCGATCCGCTGCTGGCGCGGGTCCGTCGCCTTGCCGGCGATCCGCCCGAGGGCGAGGAACCGCCCGAGGTTCTGACCGCGATCCTCGCCCGCCACCAGGCGCGGAGCGCGGAACGGGAGGCTGCGGCGGCCGCCATCGCACGGGGTCTCGACGACTATCGCGCCCTCCACCAGCCGATGGAGGGCGCGGCCGGCCAGCTCTCCGCCATCGGGGAGTGGCGCGGCGAGGTGAACGTTGCCATCGACGCGTGGCGGGCGATGACGGTGGCCGACGAGAGGGATCCGGCATTGACGGCAACGGCGGAGGCCCTCAAGGACATCGTTGCCTTCGAGGAGCGCGCCCTCGACGTGGCCGGCAGGCTGCGCGACGCCCTGGGCGATGATCGCACGGCCAATCCATTCGCCGGGGTTGACGGCGACGCCCTGGCCGCGGACTTGCGCGCCCTCGAGGCCGATCGTCCCGATCACGCGGTGATGCTGCCCGTCCTCCGCCAGGCATCGCGGGAACTTGACGACCACGAGACGACGGTCGCCCGGAACGAGGAGCGCCAGCGCGCCGCCGCTGCCGTGGCGGGCGCTCTCGACGACTATGCGGCTCTCCACGAGCGTCTCCGCGAGAGACCCCTTGAGCAGGAGAGAAGCCTCGGCGCCTGGTGCGGCGAGACGAGGGAGGCCCTCGACGCATGGCGGGCCCTGACGGAGGCGGAAACGAGGGATCCGGCGCTGGCGGAGACGGAAGCGGCCCTCGAGGACATCCTCGCCTTCGAGCAACGCGCCCGCGACGTTCGCTTGAGGTGGAGCGATGCCGTCAGCGCCAGCTTCGCCGGCGATGCGGCATCCATCCTCCGGGCCTCTCCCTTCCGGACCCCCGGCGGCGAAGCCCTGGCCCGGGACCTGCGCAGCCTGAAGGCCGATCGTCCCCGCCATGGCGTGCTGCCGCCATGGCTCCAGCTGGCATCCGAACAACTCGACCGCCACGAGGCCCGGGTCGCGAAGGCGGAGAATGCGGCGGCGCGGATCATGCGGGCTCTCGACGACTACCGCGCCTGTCACGCGCCGGCCAGGAAGACGGCCGGTCAGCTCTCCAAGATCGCCGACTGGAGCCGCGAGACGCAGGAAGCCCTCTTGAGCTGGCGGGCGACGGCGGACCCCGACAAGGCCGATCCGCTGCTGTCGAACAGGGCGGCGATCCTCGAGGACCTCATCGCCTTCGAAAAGCGCGCCTGGGACGTTGTCCACGCATGGCTGACCACCCGGCGTCCGATAAGGCAAACGAACCCCTTCCTGGGGCCTGAGGGCGAAGCCCTGGCGGCGAAGCTCAACGCGCTTCAGGCCGGTTCACCCGTCCACGCCATGATGCCGCAGGTTCTCAAGCCGGCGCTCGAACGGCTGGCCGAGCACGAGCGGGCCCATGCCCGGGCAAGCGAACTTCTTGCCCGCGCAAGAGAGGTCGACGCCATGCGGCGCTCCCTGCTGAAGCGCGAGGGCAAGAAGTCCCGGCCGCTCAACCGCCGCTTCAACAGGGACTGGACGCGCTGGCGGGATGCCGCCGCGCCGGTGGCGGCCGACATCGATGCCACCGATGCCACACTGCTCGCTCACCTCGATCACACGGGCGTTGCATCGCGCGTCAGGCGAGAATTTGCGGCCAGCGGCCGCCTCGATCACCTGCCGGGCTGGCTGCTGCTGCGTCTCCACGACAACGCCGTCAGAGCCGGTTCCACCATACATCCGGCCATGAGGCAAGAATACGCCGGGATCGTCTCCGAGATGCAGCGCTTCGACGCCGGCTTGACGGAGAACGACCCGCGTCGCGTGGCGCTCCGCGGCGAGATCAACGCGTACCATCGCCTCATGGCAGCCCGGCGCAAGGTCGCCGGCCTTCTCGATGATCTCAAGGCCCACGACGGCGACACGCTGTTCCTCGGGGCGCGGGCACGGCGCGAGGACCTCACCCTGCAGCAGAGCCTGGCCTGGGAAGTGTGGTGCGACGAGTCCCGGAACCTGGAAGACCGGGTCCGCACGATTCTGGCCGGCGGCGACCGGGACGTTGCCGTGGTTCTCCACGACGGCGCGGATACGCGGCAGGTCCTGGAGGAGATGATCGCCCGCTTCGAGAAGACGCGGACCACCCATGGCGAGCCGGACGATTCCGTGCGACTGGAACGGGAACGCCAGGAGGAGGAAAGGCGCCGGCAGTCCTGGTCGCAGAGCCGCAGTCGCGGGTTCTCCATGTGACCCGTGCGTGCGATTACTCCGGGATGTCGTCGCGTCCCGTGCGCTCCAGCCAGGCGGCGACCAGGCGCGCGCCCTCGCCGGCGCCGAACTGGCGGTCGAGGTGGCGTTCGAGATCGCCGCGGCGCCCCTCATCCAGCATGTCGTTCATCGTCATGCGCACCAGGAAGGAGAGGCGGTCGCGCAGGCTCTTCCAGAGCGGCACCGCCGTCTCCGCCGGCACGCGAGGAAGATGTGCGACGATCCGCCGGGCGGCCTCGGCGATGGTCTTCTGCTGTTCCAGGGCAAGGGCGGCATCCACTTTGGCACGGGTCGGATCGACCGCCAGGGCGGCCCGCACGAGGAAGGCCGAGACCGGCATGCCGGCACGCGACGCCCTGGCGGAGATCCTCTCCCACGCCTCGTCGGTGCAGGAGAGCGCGTACTTGCCCGGCCTCTTTGGACGGCGCTTCATGGACCGGACTCCGGCACCTTCAGGCGGCACAGAAACTCGAGCGCGTCGACGACGGACATGCCGAGATCCGGCACCGGGGCCATGAGGCGTGTGACCACCTCGGCCGAGGCCGGCAGATGATCGAGGAGGGCCCTGAGTTCGTCCGGCGCCGCCATCGTCTCTGTGCCAACCGGATCGTCGTGAAGGGCGCAGGCGACCATGAAGGCCGAGCGGCTCATGCCCGCCTTCTTCGCCCTCCTGGAGATGATCGCCTGCTGCTTCGCCGAACAGTAGTACGAGCGCTGCCGGGCCCGGTCTTCGGTCATCAGCCTAGCCTCCGCTCCAGGGCGAGGCGTGTCTCGACCCGCTCGTTGACGGCCTTCCAGGTCTCCGGCTCCTCGATGAGGCGCAATCGCTCGATCTCCTCGAGAAGGACGAGCGAGCGTTCCATGCGGGCCAGGGTGTCGTCGGCATCGAGTTGGTCGGCGTCGACGTTGGCGGCGCCGAGGCGGTGGACGATGAAGGCCGAGACCCGCATGCCGGCGGCCGCGGCGGTCTCCTTCAGGTCCTGCCATTCGGCGTCGGTCATCATCACGGTGCGTTGCTTTCTTGTGGCGTCGGCCATGGTTGCTCCTGAGGTCATCTTGAGGTCAGGGTGGATGGTTGCGTTCGGCTCTCGTTGAGGTCTGGTTGAGGTCTATGCAATGGTGCCCGAGCGAGACGTCTTGAGGTCAGATTGAGTTCGGCCGTCGAGCGTGCCGGGCGATGTCTGAAGGAGTCCTGCAAGGGTCGGGCACCGATGACCTCAATCGGAAGGATCGGAGTGCCTGATCAGTTTGAGTGGATTGATATTGCCATGGGTATGCACATGGTAGCAATGTCGGATGCTTGCGATGCACAAGTCCCTACAGAGAGCAGTCCATTGATTACGGGATTTTCCGGAAATGCAACTCTTGAGTGACGTAAGAATGACGTATTGCGCTCAAGGAGATCGAGCCACAAGGCCGTTGACAGGGCACGCATCTCGTTGATAGTGTGCAGAATAGGTGAGAGGGCATGTAGGGCGTAAATCGAGTGATTGTCAGCGTTTGAAGCTGACCTGGTGGTTCACACCTGATTTCTGGGCAATTGCTCCCGGCCCTTCGGTATGGACTGGCGCATTGTCGATATCGAGTTTGACCATCTGTCTGGGGACGTCACGTTGGCGGGGCCGGACTTCGAATGAGATGCGCCAGGTGGACACGCCACCGCCCGAAGGGCGACGGGAAGCCAGATTCTTAGGAGGCCTGACCTCGACACCCAGCCCTCGGTCGGAAAGTGCCTGCTCCAGATACGCGGCCAGTCCGTCCATGGTCGTGGCCGAAAAATCCGGTCCGCCCGAAAATTCCATGTCCTCGCTCAACCGGGAGGATCCATAGCACAGTCGAAGTGCCGTCCCGCCCTGGAATGTCAGGCCATCGAGCCAACGCCCGCGCTGAAGGACGTTCAGCAGTTCGTAGAGCAGCAGTTCCTTCTCAACGATGACTTCCATGCCCGCGAGCTGAGGATTGCGTTGAAGCGCGACTTCGGCCAGTTCACGAAAGGTGTTTTCTTCGCTCACGATGCCTGCTCCTTCACGTCGATGTACTCCTGCATCTCGTCAAGATTGACGAGATGCAGATTGCGCCCGACACGCCGCAGGTCGCGCAGCGCTGCCGGCGCCGTGGCAATCTGCAAGGGGCGATCCCTCTCGATCGTGTTCCTTGCAATATCCGCCGGGGATCGCTTGGTATGGGTGAATTCAATCACGCCGTAGGAGGTCCTGAATGTACCCTTCCTGCCTGTCGTCATGACGGTCAGATAGGCATGCGGCACCTGCGAGATCACGCCCCACTCAGAGAGGGCGAATTCCAGGCTGATATAGTTGTACTCACCGCAGCGGATCGCACAGGCAATCCGTTCGAACAGGCCGGCACGGCTGCGCCCCGACAGGGGATTGACGAAGACCCCGTTTGCCACCCGCTCAAGCACGCCCTGTCGCACCATTCGGCGCAGGCTTTCGGAGAGCGTCTTGTCCGACTGGTGCGCAAAGAGATTGCGCAGATCCCGAAGCGTGAACACGGACCAACCGTAGCGGTCCCACTCGGCCAGGGTCTTGACGGCTTCAATAGTACGCATGGCCTTTCTCATGGACTATTTATCTATTCATATATAGGAATAACGTTCACTTGATAAACGCGCGAAGTCGGACCTATGCCTGCTCCGCTCCAATCTTGCCCTGGCGTTGTCAAGGCGATCGGGCTTTTGGAACTGGCTGACCCTTGATGCGTTTCGGCAGATCTTCAGGGATGGGATTCCGGACGAGTCCGCATATCAGTGATCGCCGGCGCCTCAGGCGGAGTCTGCCGAGCCGGTCTCCCAGAACGCCGCCTCGAGCCGGGTCGCCATCTCGAAGACCTGACAGAGCTCGTTCCAGCGCGGGGTCTGTGCATAGTCGGGGCCGAGGCGGTTCTCGAGCGCCGCGTCGATCAGCGCGCCGGATTCCCGGCATCCCTCCTGGTAGGCCTCGTTCCCGTATGTGTCGATCCATTCCCGGTAGACGGACGAGGTGGCCTCCCTGGCAAGGCGCCGACCGATCTCGCCGTAGCCCATGCCGCAGGGCGCAAGGGCCGCCATGAGGTCGAGATAGTCGCCGGAATACCCCTTCTCGAGGACGAACCTCGTGTAGGCCTCGAGGACGAACCTCGTGTAGGCCAGGTTCTGCGGAGCCTCGCGCAAGGCGAGGAGGTCGTCCTCGGAAATGCCTGCCGCCGCACACGATTCGACATGGAGCGCCATCTCGCGGTTGACCAACCCGTCCACTGCTGCCGCGGCCGACCTCATTTCACGCATGTCCCGTGACTTCACCACCGCGAGCGCCCAGGCCCGGGCGAAGTTCACCAGGAAGAGATAGTCCTGCTTGAGGTAGTTGAGGAACGCCTGGTGGGGTAGGGAGCCGTCTCCCAGGCTCTCGACGAACGGATGGCGCACATAGGCGGACCAGGCGTCGCTTGTGCGGGTTCGCCACAGGCTGAAGGCCGTGCCGTAGTCCGGAGCGGTCATGGTGCGCTCCCGTTGGCAGCGTGGGATTCCGTGTCGCGGGGATACGGAATTGTGCGAGGGAGCGGCGTCGGGCCTGTTGTCATCATGTCGTCCTTTCCTTGCAGTGCGTCACGTCCAGCCATGCCGTCACCCGGGATTCGGAATCCACGTCGAGAGCGATGTCGGTTACCACCGAGATGATGTCGGCGCCGGCCGCGAGGATACCGCTCGTGCGTTCGACGGTCATGCCGCCTGTGGCCTCGAGCGGACGGGCACCGATCCGCCGCTTCCACTCCGTCACCCTCCCGAGTCCCTGTTTCTTTCGTTTCATGGCCTTGAGGATTGTCGGGTGCACAGGGCGGAGCGCCAGACGGCACTCGAATTCGGCATGGTCATGGATGCTGACGCCGCCGCCTTGTGGATTGCCGCGATGTCGGCCGTATCAAGGCCCTCCTGCCCGAGATGAACGAAGCCGCAGCCTGCATCGATGGCGGGCTGCCAGTAGTCCTTGACGACGTGAAGCGCGCCGTGCCGGGTGCTGCGACCTTGTGGAGGGCCAGTTGGCTTTCGCTGGCGATACCAGTTTCTCCGCGTCGATGCATCCCCGCATCTCCTCAAGTTCGAGGCGAAGCAGATCGTGTCCGTCACGCTGCATTGCAGGCCCTCGAATGCACGCGGATCCCCCGTCACGTGGTCCGTCATTGCCGCTGGGAGGCGATGCCCCGACAGCCGGGCACGTCTGAAGGTGACCGGCGGCACAGATCCCTCGAGAGTCAGTCGTCTGCCGTGGCGCCGCCTTCCTGCTTCCGCCGGTGGATGAAGGCGGTCAGTTCTTCGGCGATGCCGGGGTCCATGTCGGGTGTCTCGTATTCGTCGAGTAGCTGGCGCCACACCCTGGCGGCCCGCCTGGTGGCGTCGATGGCGCCGTCGTTCTTCCAGGTCTCGAAGTTGCGCCAGTCCGAGAGCACCGGCTCGTAGAAGGCGGTTTCGTAGCGTTCGAGAGTATGGCGTGTACCGAAGAAGTGTCCCCCCGGACCGACATCGGCAATGGCCTCAACGGCGAGTTCGGGCTCCGAGAAGTCCACCGGTTCCAGAACCTTGATCATGGTCTGGACCATTTCGAGGTCAATGGCGATCTTTTCGAACGAGGCACTGAGACCCCCTTCCATCCAGCCGAAGCTGTGCATCACCATGTTGGTGTGACCCTGGACGGTCGCCCACAGCGACATGGCGCTCTCGTAGGTTGCCTGGGCATCCGGCCAGTTGGCCGCATTGACGATGGACGAGCGGTAGGGAAGGTCATAGTGACGCGCCATCTGGCCACCGAGGAGAACCGCCTTGACGTACTCCGGCGTGCCGAAGGCTGGAGAACCGGACTTCATGTCGACATTGCTGGTAAAGCCGCCGTAGACCACCGGAGTTCCCGGCCGCACCGTCTGGCAGAAGGCGATGGCGGCAAGCGCCTCGGCATTCTGCTGGGTCAGCGCGCCGGCAATGGAGACCGGCGCCATGGCGCCTGCAAGCGTGAACGGCGTGACGACGATGACCTGGTTGCGCCGTGCCATCTCGATCATGCCGAGCAGCATTGGCACGTCGAGCTGCAGTGGGGAGTTGCAGTTGACGACCGTCCAGATGCTGGGCTCCTCGAGGATTACGGAGTCACTGATGCCACGGGCGATGCGGACCATGTCGATGGCATCGTTGATCTTGCGGCGGCCGAGCGAGTAGCCGAAGGCGATCTTGTCGGTCAGGAAGAGCTGTTCGCCAACGATGTCGAGATAGCGGATATCGGGGTCGACCTCGACGGGTTCCAGCATGGGCGTGCAGCCATGCACCGCATTGATGACCTGGGCGAGGCGCAGCAGGTTGCGATAGTCCTCCAGATTGCCTGCCCGCCGACCGCCCTCGAGGTCGGAGACATTCGGATTGCCGGCCACGGGGAAGAAGTTGATGTGGTTGCCCCCCATGACCCGGCTTCGTGCCGGATTGCGGGCGTGGAGGGTCCATTGCCGCGGCGCTCGCGCAACCGCTTCCTCGATGAAGCCGCGCTCGAACCGCACCCGGGTCTCGCCCGGTGTGACGGCGACACCGGCATCGCGGAGGATGTCGCGCGCCTCCCCGAGGAGGATGTTGATCCCTGTTTCCTCGAGGACGCGCATCGAGGCGTCGTGTATGGCCTCGACATCGTCGGCTCCGGCAATGTCCACCGCCGGGTAGGGATTGCGCACAACGCTCCACGGCAGCTGCGGGACCTTGCGGGATCCTCCCTGTTCCTTCCTTCTGCCGGCGGCCTGCCGCCGTGATCGCCGCATCGCACTCCTCCGGCCTTCAAAAGGAAAAGCGGCGGCGGGGCCACCCCCCCCCGCGGGGCCGGCGACTGACGCCCGCGGCTCAAAAACGCCGAGGGGT
>JAPPGE010000073.1:26387-28281 GCA_028821455.1 bacterium
CCTCTTCATCGACGCCGCCGGCGGCCCCGGCCGGCGGCCCCCCCCCCACCCCCCCCCCCCAAAAACACACCAACCCCCCCCCCGCCCCCCCCCCCCCCCCCCGCTTGCCCGGATCGTCAGGCGACCTGATCAATCAGGCCTTGCTCTCGTCAATCCAGATCTCCTCGTAGGGCCATCCGGCGCCGCCGGCGAAGGCGGGACTGCCGTGGTAGTTCTGGATGCGCGATGTGGTCGCCTCGATGTAGTTCGTGAAGAACGGCAGGAACAGTCCACCGTCGTCGTGCAGCAGGGTGCACGCCTCGCAGTAGATTTCCAGGCGCCTGGCATCATCCGTCTCCAGTCGGCCCATGACGAGCAGTTCGTCGAACCGCTCGTTGCACCAGAACGTCTCGTTCCATGATCCGCCACAGGCAAGGGAGATCGTCAAGATCGCATCGGCGGTCGGACGGGAATTCCAGCCGGTCGCGCAGAACGGCACCTGCATCCAGGTATGGCTCCAGTAGCCGTCATCGGGCACACGATTGAGTTCGATGGGAATGCCTGCCTCGCGTGCGTGCTCCTGGAGAATGGTACTGGCGTCGATGGCGTTTGAATGCGCCGCATTCGAAACAGCAAGCTCGATCGACGAGAGACCGGTCTTGTCCCAGTGCCATTTGGCCTTTTCCGGATCATAGTTGTGCTGCGGGATGGCGTCACAATAGGTCGGCAATCCCGGATTGACCGGGAAATCGTTGCCGATCCGGCCATGCCCGACCATCACCTTATCAACGACGACATTCCTGTCGACGGCGTGCTTCATCGCCAGGCGCAGGTTGAGATCGTCTGTGGGTGCCCTGTCGGTCGCCATGATCCAGGCAAACCAGGAACCCGACGCGGTCGAGTAGACCTGGACACCGGGATTCTGACCCAGCAGCGAGGTGATGCGGGGCTCGATATTGATGTCGATATCGATGTCACCGGCTTGCAATGCGCTCGACCGTGCCGCGTTGTCGGGAATTCCCTGGGTGATGAAGGTCGAGACGTGACCGGCATCCGGATTCCAGTAGTTCCCGTTCTTCTCGGCGACCGAGGCCAGCCCCGGAGTGAACTCCACGACCCTGTAGGGTCCGGTGCCGACAACAGGGTCACCGTCCTTCCAGCCTTCCTTGACGATCGACGTGTGGTAGTCGTGCCCCAGGGTGACCGGGAAGTCGGCGTTCCCCGAATCGAGCGTGATCTTGACGACGTTGGGACCGTCGGCCCGCATGTCCACGATCGGTGCCAGCAGGGGCTTGGAAGGTGATTCGGAGCCCTCCTTGATGTGTTCGTTCAGGGAGTAGATGACATCGTCTGCAGTCAGGGTCTTTCCGTCGTGGAATTCGACTCCCTCGCGCAGTTTGAACGTCCATTCGGACGCCTGGTTGGTCGCCTCCCATTCTGTTGCCAGGTTGGGAACGACGTTCATGTCGCGGTCAAGGTTGGTCAGCCGGTTGTAGACCTGGTAGGCACGCTGAATGTCCGTGCTGTTGGTCATCTTGGTGGGATCGTAGGTCTCTTCGGCACCGGTGTACTCGGGGCCGACGCGGACCTCGCCGCCCTTGATCGGCGTTTCGGCGATGCCGGCGCTGCTCAACATGGTGGTTGCCGCAGCCACTCCGACGCCGAGCTGACCGGCGCGACCGATGAATTCCCGGCGGTCAAGGCGGCCGGCCCTGATCTCGTCAATCATCCAGTCGAGTTGTTGTTTGCTCATGTTGGCGCTTTCCCTGTCAGTTCTTGTTCATTGGCATGCCGCAAAGGGCACACATGCGAAAGTCAAGCCTAGTCCGCGTCGGGCTTCAAGGGAAGTCCTTCGGGCGCGTCAGGGGAATCGCTTTTGAAGAGTTGGTGACGTTTTGGTTTTGAGGATTCAGAC